>NZ_LNRD01000001.1:0-1031405 GCF_001557775.1 Vibrio sp. MOR3
TGAGGCGTTGAGCTAACCTGTACTAATTGCCCGTGAGGCTTAACCATACAACACCCAAGGGGTTTTGATGGACTCAATGCAAGAACGATTGAATGTGTAGTAGAACTTAAAATCAGTTTTCCAGATTTTTTGCCTTCAGTTTTTAGAAAAAGCTGAACGTAAAAGCAAGAATTTGCTTGGCGACCATAGCGATTTGGACCCACCTGACTTCCATTCCGAACTCAGAAGTGAAACGAATTAGCGTCGATGGTAGTGTGGGGTTTCCCCATGTGAGAGTAGAACATCGCCAGGCTTGCTTACTGTTTTTAGATTTTAAAAATCTAAAGGCAAAACTGAGATTTAGCATTATTTAAGTAAGACTAAATTTTAGTAACAATTTGTGGAGAGATGGCTGAGTGGTTGAAAGCACCGGTCTTGAAAACCGGCGTACGTTAATAGCGTACCTAGGGTTCAAATCCCTATCTCTCCGCCACTATTGAGAAGCCTCGCTAGAAATAGCGAGGCTTTTTTCATTTCTGACGTTTGAGAATTAGACGGGATTTGTATTAAGTTCCAGTTAGTCACAACCCTAGGCGAGGCATTCCCGAGCTAGGCCACTACATAGAAAGCCCGCTGAAAAATCAGCGGGCTTTCGTCGTTTTTAGCATTCGAAAGTGGTCTAAGGTTCTATCTTTTATTAGTTTGAAAACTTAGCAGGTCGCGCTGTCACCCAGTTTCTACAATGGCGATAATCCTAAGCTTAACTTGTTGAATTTGAGATACAAAAAAGCCCAAGCGTTCTGCTTGGGCTTTTTATATTTAACGGCTTAGATAGAGTTAATTAAAACTCTTTTGGTGCGAAGCCTGTCATTGCATCTAGGCGAAGTTCTTTACCAACTTTAGTCAGTGGATGAACGATAACTAGACCTTTCACACGCTTCTTAAGTTTGCCGATATCCGCTTGTTCTGCTTTTGTAATTTCACGAGAGAATGGCATATCAAGCAGGCTCTTACGCTCTTTGTTTAGCTCGTATGTTTGCTTGTGCTTAAGTTGATTCAGCTTCTTCGTTAAGTCATCAACTTCATTCGTGAATTTAGTAATCATTTCGTGATCACCACGAGAACGCGCCGCATCAAGTTTACGTTGGCAAGTATCTAAACGGTTGTGCAGCTTTTGAATGTCAGTTTTAATGCTCATGGTAATTAGACTCAAATTTTTTATGGTCGAGGAGTATAGCATAGCTGAAATTCAACGCTCTACTATACTGCTCGATATCCCCACTTTACTTGATCAATTCATTGCCTGAAGCCTGCTCTGAAAAGAACGCTTCGACGTTATTTAGCGTAACAGAGGCGATGTTGTTTAGAGCCTCATGGGTCAAGAAGGCCTGATGCCCAGTAAATAGCACATTGTGGCAAGCTGATAAGCGGCGGAATACGTCATCTACGATGACATCGTTCGATTTATCTTGGAAGAACAGGTCTTTTTCGTTGTCATAAACATCTAAGCCGAGCGCGCCAATTTTGCCTTGTTTAAGCGCTTCAATGGCAGCTACAGAATCAAGTAACTCACCACGACTGGTATTGATGATCATGACACCGTCTTTCATTTGAACGAAGGCTTTTTCATTCAATAGGTGGTAGTTTTCTTCACTCATTGGACAGTGCAGAGAAATGACGTCAGCGTTAGCATAGATCTCTTCAAGAGAGCAGTAACGCGCGCCCATCTCCAACGCAAGAGGGTTTTCATATGGGTCGTAACATAAGACTTCCATCCCCAGCCCTTTAAAGATGCGCATGGTGGCGATACCTATCTTACCTGTCCCTACGACACCAACAGTCTTGCTATAAAAGTTAAAGCCGACTAGACCTTCTAGGTTGAAGTTTGCGTCACGGGTACGCTGGTAAGCTTTATGCAAGCGTCGATTCAGACACATCATCATACCGACAGTGTGTTCCGCCACGGCTTCTGGTGAATAAGCAGGAACGCGGACAACTTGTAGGCCAAGTTCTTTCGCCGCTTCCAAGTCAACCTTGTCGAAACCTGCACAACGCATCGCGATCAGTTTCGTGCCGCCAATGGAAAGTTGTTTTAGAACTGGAGCAGACAGGTCATCGTTTACGAAGGCGCAAACAACCTCGCAACCCTGTGCCATTTTTGCAGTTTTAGACGTTAATCTAAAATCATGATAGTGAAATTCGAAGTCCCGGTTGTTTTTGATTTTGTTGAAAGAGGCTTCGTCATAGGATTTTGCACTGAAAAAAGCAATGTTGAGCATAATACCCTCTCTATTTGTGCTGAATTTGTAAAGTAATCTTCTTATAAAGTAAGCCAATTTTAGTGTAATGAGTAGTTAAATTTGCACACATTAAGTTTGCTTTAGTGTGACCATCTGACTAGCATGGTTGCTCTTTTTCGTGTTCCCCTTAAGTGGATGAGTTAGGCGTTCTGGCGATGTCAGTAAAATGGTTGTCTTTGATCTTGTGTTGTACGTTTATGTCCGGTGCTCACGCAGCGGTCGATTTGGTAAAAGTTGATAAGTCGAAGCGTAGGATGTACCTGATGGAGAATGGCGAGGTCGTTAAAGAGTATCGCATTGCATTGGGTGCTAATCCAAAAGGGCACAAGCAAGAAGAGGGGGACAATAGAACTCCAGAAGGTGATTACACGTTAGATTACGTGATCAACGATTCTGCTTTCTATCGCTCTGTGCATATTAGTTACCCTGACGCGATTGACCGTTTGGAAGCGCATCGAAGAGGTGTGTCACCTGGCGGCGAGATCAAAATTCATGGTCTTAAAAATGGCGAGACGCAATCACCTCAATTTATTCAAAGTTTCGATTGGACTAACGGTTGCATTGCCATTACTAACGAAGAAATGGACGAATTTATCAAGCTAGTCAAAATGGGAACCCCAATTACTATTGAATGGTAATGGAGCTCCCAATATCGACATCTCAGCTATTATATAAAACGACTTGGATGGTCACTAAAGATGCCATCCAAGATTGGCAGATGTTTTAGTTTGTTGGGATTGTTCACTGTGTAACACATCACCTTATAGCCTGCTTGTTGTAGCTTATTGATTTGGCGTGAGCGAACCCAGTTAATATTGAGGTTACAGCTGTAGGCATCTACTTCTTCGAGCAATAATCGGTCTTTTCGACTAAGGAATTCACTTAGCACACCTAGTCTATAACCCTCACAATGCTTGTGCAGTGCTCTAATGACGTCATGGCTAAAACTTGATAAAAGGATGCGTTCTTTAGGTAAAGGGCCGTCTAGAAGAGTTTGAGCCACCATTTGAGCAACGTCATTGGCAGAGTGATGATCTACTTTAACCTCGATGTTAAGGTTTAGGTCATTTTCTGCAGCAAGCTCTAGGAGCTCAGATAGTGTCATGATGGATTCATTGGCGAATTCATCGCTGAACCAACGACCAAAATCTAACGCTTTGAGCTCAGATAATGTCATTTGGTCAACTCGACCTTTACCGTTGCTACAACGGTTCACGGTATGATCATGGCAAACTACCAGTACATTATCTTTGGTCGGTTGTACGTCGACTTCAACCCAATTTAACCCTAAATCAATCGCAGCTTGAACGCTGACTTTTGTATTTTCGGGGAACTTACCTGCCACACCTCGGTGGCCAATCAATAGCGTTGTCATATACGTCTATTCTCAATAAGAAACTGCACAGAATTGTACTCTTTTTTATGGAAAATAGAGTGCGAGTTTTGCTTCTTGTGGTATCCAATAATTATCGATGCATATTAAAGAAAGGTATTTCATCTATAAACAGCGGCGATGAGAGCATAACTAATTGGTTTGTTTAGCCCTTTTTGATAAGGGCTTTTTTTGTATTTTTTATGCTCAAAAACCCTAAAAACTATAGTTGTTTAATCTGCAAATGAGTAATAGAATGCGAACCATTTTTATTTAACTGGTAGTGGATGATGTCACGAATTTTGGTCGTAGATGACGATGTTCCGTTGTGTGAACTATTGGAAGCCGTGTTACAAGAAGAAGGGTATACGGTCTCGTCAGTTCACTGTGGTGAAAGCGCGTTACAGTACATGGAAAAAACGCCTGTTGACCTCGTCTTACTCGATGTGATGTTACCTAACCTCAGTGGTATGCAGGTGGCTCGCCGTATTTGCCAACGATTCGCTACCCCTATACTGATGTTGACAGCATTAAACGATGAGAACTCGATGCTTGATGGCTACCAAGCTGGCGCTGACCAATACATCGGTAAGCCATTCAACGTCCCCGAACTGCTTATGCGTATTAAGGCGATTCTTCGTCGTGTTGGCTTAGAGCGTCAACGACAGGCTATGTGTTGTACTGTACAGAGCATGAGTGACCATCTCAACAGCCTTCCTTTGACTGGTACAGAGGCTGAACTATTGTGCTACCTAGTAAAAAACCAAGGCGTGGTAATCTCTAAGGCGGAACTGCAGACCAAAGTTCTAAAGAAAGAGTTGAGTCCTTTTGACCGTAACCTCGATATGCATATCAGTAATATTCGTCGCAAGTTAGTTGAAGCGGGCTTATCCAAACAGCACATCAAAACATTTCGTGGTAAGGGCTATAGCTACTTAGAGGCTGTGACTGGCTAATGCGATTTGTGTGTCCATCCTACTTTGTGAAACGAAGAGACAGCCTCGCATTTCAGCTTTTTAGTTACATGACGGCTATCGTCATTAGCATCTTGGCTGTTCAAGCGGTTGCCGAACAAGCCCTAGTCAAAGCCATGCTAAAGGTACCTGCTAGTGTAAAGACTGAAATGTTGGACTTAGCGCATCAAGCTAACGTGTTGATCGAAGAAGGTGACATGGACGAGCTGGCCGATTGGGCAAATGCACAGCACTTTTACTTGTTTGTACTCGACGAAAATCAGCGCCCTCTTACACACCGTTTGATGCATCCTCACTTTGAATTCAAGTTGAAATTTAAGCGACGTTTGGACGAACAACTGGAAGGCCGAGTAAGTCGTCCGATATTCAATATTCCTCTTGTCGGAAACAACAGCCTAGTGATTCAGTTGCCTCATCGTTTGCACCCGGCTCATGATTTCATCCTTTATTTCTCTGTATTAAAGGTTGTGATTGCGGCGGTCATCTTGGCGCTGTTCTCTTTGTTAATGGCACGGAATTTACAACAACCATTGGACCGCTTAAGAGAAGCCAGTAAAAAGCTATCGAATGGTGACTTTAACGTCAGTGTGGTGGATGAGCTTAAGTCGAACACCCGCGAATTCAACGAATTAGCGCAAGATTTCGACCACATGACAAAAGAGATTCATTCTCTTGCTGAAAAGCAGCGTCGCTTGATTCGTGATGTTTCCCATGAGTTACGTACACCATTAGCGCGCCAAAATTTAGTGTTACACCTATTGCGCAAGCGAGTAGGGGAAAATGAACAAACCCTAGTGACGCGTATGGAAGAAGAGGCCAATGAGCTGAATCATCTTATTGGTGAAATCTTGGAATTCAGCCGTTTAGAGAATGCTCGCTACGATACGGAATTAAAACGCAGCGATTTAGAAGTACTATTGGCGCCTCAAGTAGAACGTTGCAAAATCGATTTGCAAATACAGCAAAACCTTACGTTTGTTTCTGAGGCGACAAGAACAAAAGCGCAATGTGACGATACGCTCGTCGTGCGTTGTTTGAACAATTTGATTGGCAATGCCATTAAGTATGCTGGTAAGTCAGCCCAGATTGATGTCTCTCTGGCGAACAAAACAACGGACAAGCACAGCTACTTAGCCGTGACGATAGCCGACAATGGACCCGGCATTCCACAAGATAAACTGACAGATATCTTTGACCCGTTCACACGATTAGATGCTTCCCGAGACAAAAAGTTAGGTGGTTACGGTCTGGGGTTGGCCATTGTAAAAGAATCCATGCGAATGATGGGTGGGAAAGCCGTTGCAAGCAATCGTTCAGAAGGCGGGCTTGTAGTGACATTACTTTTTAGACAGTAAAATTCATGTCAAAAGTGCAGATTTAATGTGATCTAGATCTCAATTGTTGGCGAGTATGACCCTTTACCGCTTTACAAAATTTTACGAATGCAAAGAATGTAAATTTAATGCAAATAGTAATAGTTATCACTTATATTCACTCGCGAAATAACTAAGAGGGAACCACATAGCAGTTATGTGCTACCCAATAATCGGAGTGAATGGGTATGTTTTCTAAGAGCCAATTGGCATTAGTGATCGGTGCGGTGCTAGCAGCACCGGCAGTGGCAGAAGTTCAAAATACGGATGAGCACCTAGTCGTAGAAGGTCGCGAATTCGGTTACAAAGCGGATACGAATACAACAGCAATGCGCATGGAAATGACGCAACTGGAAACTCCAGGACAAGTTGCTGTGATTGATGAAGCGGTAATCGATGAGCAGCGTGCAAGCACGTTAGGTGAAGTTCTACAAAATGACGCGAGTGTTAGTGCGGGCGGTACAAGCCGTAACCGTGAGCGTTTCTCGCTACGTGGTTTTGAACTGAGCAGTTCAGACGGCTTCCTACGTGATGGTCGTCAGCATTGGTCACACTACCGTCAACCAATTGAGCTTTTAGAGCGTGTTGAAGTTCTTAAAGGTCCATCAGGTCTACTTTACGGTAAGTCAGAACCCGGTGGTCTTGTGAACATGGTTTCTAAGAAGCCAACAACAGAAACGCAAGCAAGCTTAAGCCAAGATATCGGCTCAAATGATCATTCACGAACTGTACTAGATGTCAGTGGTGCGCTGAATGATGCTGAAACATTACGTGCGCGTGCGATTCTTGCAAAAGAAAGCTACGGCTCATGGCGTAAATACGGTGATGGTACAGAGCCACAAACTGACCGCGTAGTAGGTGGTTTGGTCGTGGAATATGACATCACAGAAAACGTCATGGTTTCAGCACACTATGACCGTACGAAAGATGACGGCGGCGTTGATTCCGGTGCTTACATCGTTGATGGCAAAGCCGTTCGTGGTGACAAGTACATCTGGGATGCACAGTGGTCAGAGATTGACAACGATGTTGAAAACTATGGTATCGACATCAATGCTCAAATGACAGACAACGTGAATGTTAAAGCGGGTTACAACCGTCAAGACTTTAAACGTTTCGATGTAGAGTCTTACCCTAAATTCGATATGTACGAAGAAAACGGTACGATCAAGCACAAGGGTAACGAGCGTTCTGATCACTGGGTATTTGATACTGCTTATGTAGATGTGACGACTGACTTTTCTCTGTTTGGTACAGATAACACTTTCTTAGTCGGTGCAAACTACTTGGATTACAGCTACGACCGTTTTATGGCTTTCCATGATGGCGAGTATGTACCAGCTGGTGAGACGGTTGTGAAGCCAGAGCCAACAAGCTCAAAGAGATGGCCAACAAGCGAATATGATACTTGGGGTATCTACGCACAAAACATGATGACAATTAACGATTACTGGCAGGTACTTGCAGGTGTTCGTTACGATGAAAAACGCAGCGATGAGCTGACAGAAAGTCAGGTGTCACCAAAACTAGGTGTGATTTTCCACCCTGCAAGCAATGGTTCTATTTACGTTCAGTACTCTGAAAGCTTTATGCCTCAAGGTACGGTAAATGGCACAGATTACACCAACGATGGTGAAGAGCTTGATGCAGAACGCGGGATCTCTTATGAGATGGGTACTAAATGGGAGCTGTTTGACGAGCGTCTATTGGTCTCTGGTGCTGTGTTCGATATCACGCTAGAAAACATCGCGCTTGATGTTGAAAATGGCGTTAACGCTGGCGGTGACGTTATGTACAAGAAGACTCAAGATGGTGAGCAAGTACACCGCGGTGCAGAAATCCTAGCTCAAGGTTCTGTTACAGAAGAACTTTCGCTAACGGCTTCTGCAATGTACTTAGACGCAGAAATCACAGAAAGTGCGGATTACAAAGGCAACCGTCCAGCGGACGTTCCTGAGTTTTCAGCAAGTGTTTGGTCGAGCTACAAAGTTCAGAACAACACAGATGTGAACCTAGGTCTGATTTATGAAGGTGAGCGCTACGGTGACGCAGCGAACACATTTAAGAAAGATGGGTATGCACGTATTGATATGGGCGTTGCGTACACTCACAAGTATGATGAGAACTTAGATATTGTGGCTCGATTCAATGTAGAAAACTTGTTTGATACTGACTACCTAGCAGGTGGGGGTAGCACCAACAGTAAACAAGAAGGAGCTAGCGGTGTAGTGATAGGCGAGGGCCGAAACTACATGGCGACAATTCAGTTCAAGTACTGATAACAAACTGATTTTTAAAGGGGAAGAGTTGTCTTCCCCTTTAGTCGTTTTTGGAAAACAGAAAATATAACTCGTATGAATCTAATGAAATCAAGTATCGCTCTGTTGATCACATCGGTTTTGATTCCCGTTCAAGCGGAAAATCTTAACGATGCTCAAGCTGTGCAGAGTAAAACTAACCAAGCGTCTGCGGTAAGCCAGAAGCGTATCAATGCAAGTGCTGAGAAGTCTTTGTCACTAGAAGCTGAAATTGAACAGTTGAATGAAGAAGTCAGCAACTTGACGATTTATCGCGACCACCTTTCAAACCTTGTTGATAGCCAAAACGAGGAAGTGGCAAGTTTGAATGAGCAAATTGAGCAAATCGCTCAAACTCGTCAAGGTGTGGTCCCGCTTATGTATCACATGCTGGATGGTCTAAAGACTATCGTTGCGAATGATAAGCCGATCCGCAAAGCGCAGCGTGAGGAGCGTATTGCGAAGCTTGATGCCATGATGACTCGAGCAGATGTCGCGGATGCTGAGAAGTTCCGTCGTATTCTAGAAGCGTACCAAATCGAAATGGACTACGGCACTAAGATTGGTATCTACCAAGGCAAGATTACATTGGAAGGTAACGACCAAGTTGAGGCTGATATTCTTTACTTAGGTCGAGTGTCGCTAGTTGCACGTAGCCTATCTGGTGAACAGTTCTGGAGTTGGTCACAACAACAGAACGCATGGCAGTCCGTTGGTTCAGAACAAAAATCTGAACTCGATAAAGCGTTTGCTATGGCAAATAAACAGATCGCACCAAGCATGCTAACTCTGCCAGTGTCTCTAAACGTAGCGGAGGGCAAATAAATGATGAAGAAATGGCTATCGGTTGCATTGATTTCTACTGCTGCGCTTTTACCGCATACGACGTTTGCAAGTGACACTCTGCTGCAAAAAGCACAACAAGAAAATCGCCAACAGCAATCCCATAACGTGGCTCGTGAATCTGGTTTTAACAAGACTCAGCAAGAGCTACAGGCAATGAAGAATAAGCTTGTAGCAGAACGTGCGGCGCTACAAGCAGAAGCTGACACGCTTGGTGTTACTTTTAGTGAAAACGAAGCTGAACTGGCGCAACTAGAAGAA
Organism: Vibrio sp. MOR3; assembly: GCF_001557775.1. NCBI lineage: Bacteria > Pseudomonadati > Pseudomonadota > Gammaproteobacteria > Vibrionales > Vibrionaceae > Vibrio > Vibrio sp. MOR3. The sequence goes on from NZ_LNRD01000001.1 coordinate 9,400, forward strand.
AAACTACGTTTAGAAACAGGTAGCTTGGGTGAGTTGTTTGGTGTTGTTCGTCAAAATGCAAAAGAGCTGGAAGCAGAACTTAAGCACTCAGTCACTGGTGTAGATGCGAACACTTTCCAACAAAACATCGATGATATCGTTGCCGCGAAATCCCTGCCTACTTTGCCTCAGCTTCAAGCGATGTGGCGCAGTATGGAAGAACAAGTTAAAGCAAGTGGTGAGATGGCGAAGGTGTCATTCACTCTGCTTGATGGTGAAGGTCGTGAACAAACGGTCAACGGCGTTCGCCTTGGCTCAATGGCACTACTGGATGATGCTGGTTACGTGAAGTGGGATGGCCAACGCGGCGATGCAGTGAGCTACCTCCGCCAACCAGAAAATGGACCAACAGCAAGCTCGTTGAACTCGGGTGAAATCGATTCTTTAGTGATTGACCCATCACGCGGCATTTTGCTTGAGCAATTGGCAAATTCACCGACAATGGCGGATCGCCTGAATGCAGGTGGTGTCGTTGGTCAGATCATTCTTGGCTTGTTAGCGGTTGGTTTGATCATCGCGTTGGTTCGTGGTGTGTCATTGATGGTTGCTCGTCAAAAAATCGCCAAACAGTTAAAGAACCCAACTCAGCCAGAAGACAACCCGCTTGGTCGTATCCTTGCTGTGTACCAAAAAGACAAACATCGTAGCGTTGAAGCATTAGAACTTCGCTTATTAGAAGCGGTAGTTGACGAGCAGACTCACCTTGAGAAGGGGTTGTCGATGCTGAAACTGCTTGCTGCTCTAGCACCGATGCTTGGTCTATTAGGTACGGTAACAGGCATGATCGAAACGTTCCAAGTGATCACTCAGTTTGGTAATGGCGATCCAAAAGTCATGGCAGGTGGTATCTCTATGGCGCTAGTTACAACTGTTCTTGGTCTTGTTGCGGCAATGCCATTGCTTCTTGCTCATAACGTCTTGAGCTCTCAAGCAGAGAACATTCGCAATATTCTTGAAAAGCAAGGCATTGGTCTTGTTGCGGAACAAGCTGAGCGCGATATGCCAAAAGGCAAAAACAACCCTAACACGACAGCGGAGAACGCAGCGTAATGGAGCAGATCCTACTCAACACATTGGGTTTGATCAGTGAGGATTGGGCCTCAACCTTGATGAGCTTTATGCAGCAAGGTGGCCAAATCCTATGGTGGCTAGCGGCCGTTGTTGCGGTGTGCTGGCTACTGGTTATGGAGCGTGTACTTTACCTGACAACGGAGTTTCCGAAGGTGAAGAAACAGCTTTGTGAGCAGTGGCTAGCAAGACCTGACCACCACTCTTGGTACGCGCATCAAATCCGCGAAGGATGGATTGCAAAAGCACACATTGAACTGCGCCAAAACCTATCAACCATCAAAGTACTCGTGGCGATTTGCCCGATGTTAGGTTTGCTAGGTACGGTGACTGGCATGATCACGGTTTTTGATGTGATGGCCACACAAGGCAGTAGCAATCCAAAATTGATGGCTTCAGGCATTTCACTTGCAACACTGCCAACCATGGCAGGTATGGTTGCGGCACTTGCAGGCATGTTTGTCCATGCACGTTTGAGCAAAGTGTGTGAGCGTAAAGCCCTCCAGTTAGAACAATCTTTAAGGAGTCAGAAGTGAGACTCGGACGTAGAAATAATCAACAAGATGAAGCGCAAATCGATCTAACATCGATGCTGGATATCGTGTTCATCATGCTGATCTTCTTCATTGTGACCAGTTCATTTGTACGTGAGTCAGGTGTAGAAGTTAACCGACCACAAGCATCGAACGTGGTTAGCCAAAAAGACGCAGGCATTTTTATTGCGGTAACAGCGGCGAACGATGTGTACATCGATAAACGTTTGGTGGATATCGAACGTGTAGAAGCGACCATTGAGCACTTGTTACTTGAGCAACCAGAGGCATCACTTGTCATTCAAGCGGATGAACATGCATACAACGGAACGGTTGTGAAGGTGATGGATGCAGCGAAAGGTGCTGGTGTGAAGAACATCGCGTTGGCAGCGGAGAAACCTTAATGGGCAGGCTACTACTCGCGCTACCAGCGTCAATTCTGATTGCGGTGAGCTTGTTTAGCTTTATGGCGTGGATGGTCGATAAAGGCAATCAACGCGCACCTGAACCATCAGAGGCGGTGCGCTTTGATATGGTGATGGTCGAAAATGATGCTGATGTTCAACGTCGTCAACGTTCTGTTCCTGAACAGCCAGAACCACCAAAAGCACCAGAGCCGATGGATTTGTCTCAAGCGGAAACCCAAGTAGAGCCGATGAGCCAAGTGACGCCAATCAGCGCATTGGGTTTGAACACTGCGCTGGATGGCATTGCGATCAGTGCTCCTAATTTAAAAGGCACGATGGGTAACCAGCAAGCATTACCTCTGTACCGCGTTGATCCTCGTTATCCGAGCAAAGCACTGAAACGTAAAATGGAAGGTTACGTCATCATGCGATTCACGATAGATGCCACGGGTCGTCCAAAAGATATTGAAGTGATTGATGCCAAGCCAAAGCGTATGTTTGAAAAAGAAGCGATTCGAGCGCTTAAGAAATGGAAATATCAACCGAAAGTTGAAGATGGTGTCTCAATTGAGCAGTTCGGACAAACCGCTAAAGTGGAGTTCAAGTTAGCCAAATGATGAAGCAATTCTTAATCGGTGCGGTATTAAGCCTAAGCGCTTTTACCACCGTCGCGAATGAACTGAGTCAATACACGGCGACTCGTGTTCAACGCGCTCATAACCTAGCGCAAGAAGAAAAGCTGCAAGAAGCCATTTCAACTCTTGAAGGCCTCGATTTATCTCGTGGTTACGATCAAGCGTTTGTGGCGCGAATGCTGGGTATTTTCTACTGGCAGAATGAGCAAGTTAAGTCTGCAATTAAACAGCTAGAGATTGCGGTAAACAGTGGTCTTCTGGAAGATGAGCAAGCTTGGCAAACGCGCAAAATGTTGGCTGATATGTTGCTCAATGAACAACAGTTCTCTAAAGCTTTGCCACATTATTACGATTTGAGTAAGTCCGTTCCTGAGAGCCAAAAGGCGCATGAAATTTGGCTGCGTATTGCACAGTCTCATTACCAGTTAAGTCAGTGGAATAAAGTTCTCTCTGCAATGGCTCGTTATGAGAAATATGGCCAGCCAGACGAAATGGCACCACTGTCCATCAAGCTATCTGCAGAGCTAGAGCTGAAAAAGTGGCAGCCTGCGATTGGCACGATCAAACGTTTGATTGCGATTGAACCTGAGCGTGTGGAATGGTGGCGTCAGCTTGTTGCTCTGTATCTACGTGTGGATGATGATAAGCGTGCTCTTGATGCTTTGGCTCTTGCGAAGCTGAAAGGCGTAGAGTTGAACCAAGATGACCTCAAACTTCTTGCTCAGCTGTATGGCAAGCGCGGTATTCCAGAGCGTGCGGCAAAAGTGCTGGGTGAGTTAAATGAAGTTAACTCAGATAGCAAACTTAAAGCGCAGCAAGCTACGTACTGGCAAATGGCGAAAGAATGGGATAAGTCGATAGCGAGTTGGCGCGTAGCCGCGAAGCTAGATCGCCAATACTATTGGAACTTGTCTCAATTGCTTGTCCAAGAAGGGCACTACAAAGATGCTCTGATTGCATTGGATAAAGTCTCGGGTCGCAAAGCGGATGTGGCATTGGTTAAGACTCGTGCCTACTACAAGCTGAAACGCATTGAAGACGCTCTTGCCAACGCAAAACGCGCCAATGAGATTGAGCCCTCAACTCAAGCTGAGAGTTGGGTGAAATACCTATCTCAGTTGCGTAAAGTGAAAGCGAGCCAGAACAGCTAAGTCCATGTGATAATAGAACATGCATCAACGATCGAAAGACCCGGGTTATATCTCGGGTCTTTTTGTTTGTAAATATTGAGTCTGGTTCGATCTCTTTTTAAATATCATGACGTTATATTACCGTTATCCAGCGATAAGACTGGAACGTCAGCTTTTTTTATAAGGATAATACAATGATTCTCGATTCTGACATCTGGCTATGGTGCCCGTTAATTTTGGCGATAGCAGCGGCTTTTCTCCGCCATACTGGAGTCGCACTCGTATTGCTTGGCATCACCTTGTTTGGCGGCTTTATTCTTGGCCGTATTGAGCTTATTGCCTTGGTCAGCTCTTTGTTTGTGCTTGTCGTGTCATACCGAATTCCCAGTCTCGCTTCAAGGCTAAAAGCGCAGCCAAAAACGAAACCCATTTTCTATTTGGGGTGGGGAATCGTGATTGTTTGGTGTGTCTTGTTGTTTGTCCATCTGATCCCGGGATTCAATAATCTGCAAGTGCTCGACAAGGTATCTGCGGGGCCGTTGAGCGCTCCGTTCTCTATGTACCTTAACTTAGACAAGCCGCTTGCCTTCTTTGCGCTCTTATTGGCTTGTCCTATTTTGTTAGGTGGTGAGTCAAAGGTAAGAGTCAAACCGGCATTGCTGGTGATGATTCCTTTGCTCTTATTGTTGCCTATTGCGTCAGCACTTGGAGCCTTAAAACCTGAATTGAGTTTGCCATCTTGGTGGTGGTTATTTGTTTTGAACAACTTAGTCCTGACTTGTGTGACAGAAGAAGCGCTATTTCGTGGATTTATACAGCAGGCGTTATCCCGTCGCTTTGACTGGCGAGTTGGCTTGGTAGTTGCGAGTCTTTTGTTTGGTTTGGCTCATTTTGCTGGTGGCCCACTATTAATGGTATTTGCCGCGCTTGCAGGGGCTGGGTACGGTTTGGTTTTCCATTTTTCTGGCCGTTTATGGTGCGCTGTGCTCGCTCACTTCGTGTTTAATTTCTGTCACTTGGTTTTCTTTACTTATCCCATTCTCGCTCGATAACGCCCCCTCTTATTTGCTCCCGTCAGTATCGACGGGAGCAATGCTTTTTGACCAAACGTAAACAATGTAAATTAAATGCCAATACGAATGATTATCACCTAAATTACTCCCTCATTTACTGGTGATGATTGTTTTCTATGTTGCTCAAAAGCAAAGGCGTCCAGACTTGGGCACGCCGTCTGCACGTTTATATTTCTATGGCTCTTTTATTGGTGACGCTGTTTTTTGCGGTAACTGGTATTACGTTGAACCGACCAGAATTGTTTGAGCGCAGTGAACCCATCATTCAGCAACACACACTCACAGTTCCTTCCGAGCAACTATTTGCGAATGAAGGAAGCTTCCAACCCAATCGCTCTGCCCTGTTAAGTTTCTTAACACAAGAAACAGACCTACGAGGCACACCATCAGCACTCGATGTGTATACCGAGGTTGAGGATGGTGAATTGATGATTGGTGAACTCTCTTTAGATTTCAAAGGCCCAGGCTACAACGCCACCGTTTTCGTCGATATGACGACGGGTGAAGCTGAAGTTGAAACCACTAACTACGGCATGGTTGCGCTGCTAAACGACCTACATAAAGGTCGCAACAGTGGCGATACGTGGAAATGGTTTATCGACATAACAGCCCTGCTAATGGTGTTTTTTGTGCTGACCGGTGTGTGTTTGCTGCTTCCAAAGAAAAAGACTTTTAGAACATCAATGCAGTGGATGAGTTTTGGGACTGCGTTATCACTCGTTATTTATTTTTTCGCTGTGCCATAACAGCCTATTCAGAGAAAAAACCAATGTTAAACATAGGCCGTATTTTTCGCCGTCACCCGTTTAGTAAAGCCGCATTGATCGCGGCTTTATCTCCTGTGCCGCTTATGGCCGCTCCATTTCCAGATAATGCCAAAGTCGACTTTGAGTTTGAGTTACCAAAGATTGATACCTCGATGTATGCAAGGCCCTATGTCGCAGTATGGATAGAAGATGAAAAGCGTAAACCAGTCAAAACCATTCAGCTTTGGGTAGGTAAAGATGAGTGGTTAAAAGATCTTCGCAGCTGGTGGCGCAAAGTAGGTCGTTACGACCGCGAATTGGTTGATGCCGTAACGTCAGCTACTCGACCTGCAGGCCAATACCGATTCGTTTGGGATGGCACTAATGATGATGGTCAACGACTCGAGCAGGGCAATTACACCTTACATGTCGAAGTCGTGCGTGAACACGGTGGCCGTAATTACTTACGTCAAAAAATGCAGTTAGCGGACAGTGAAGTACGCTACCAAATAAAACCAACGGAAGAGACGGGTGTCATTACCGTCAATTACCAAATTAAGTGATAGAGAAGGAATAACAATGAAAACCAAGATGAAAGCGGTGGCATTAGCAAGTGTAATGGCAATGGGGCTAGCGGCCGCGACAACAGCACAAGCGCACCCTCGTTGGGTTCTCCCTTCTCACTTTACGGTATCAAAAGAAGGCGGTGATTGGCTAACGTTCGACGTGACAGCGTCTCACGGTACGTTTGTATTCGATAAGCCAGCAGGTAGCGAGCAAGCGTTCGTGATCATGCCAGATGGTCGTTCTGAGCGTCCGAACTTTGTGGTACGCGGTAAGCGCCGTTCGATGTTTGACTTCTACTTCGAAGAAGAAGGCACACACAAAGTGGCTATCAATAACCAACCTAGCTACTACACCCAGTACAAAGCAGGCCGTCGTGACACGGTTAAGTGGGCGAAAGCGAGCAAAGCAGATCGCGCAAGTGTGATTTCTGAAAAGGCACGTGATGTTGTTACCCAACTTAGTTACACACGTGCAGAAAGCTATGTAACGGTTGGTATGCCAACAGAAAAGGCGCTAGAGATTGAAGGTAAGCTGTTGGAAATGAAGCCGATTACGCACCCTTCAGACATTATTGAAGGTGAAGAAGTGATATTCCAATTCTTCTTTAACGGCGAACCTCAGCAAGGTGTCACGGCGGAAATTACGCGTGAAGGTACTCTGTATCGCAACCATCAAGAGCAAATCGATGCGGTCAGTGACAAGGATGGAAAAATCACCTTCACGCCAGATGTAGCAGGTCGCTACTTAATGAAAGCAAACTACAAGGGTGAGCTGAAAAACGATCCACTTGCAGACAAAGCAAGCATGAACGTTCACCTAACGTTTGAAACTCAACTTAACTAATCAAAATTTGGCTCAGCCTTACGCTGAGCCAATTTGGATGCATCATGAAAAACGTTTCTATTCTCAAAACCTCAGTGTTGGTTGCTGGTTTTATCTCTTCTCAAGCGTTCGCGCACTTTCCATTGATGAGTTGCCATTTAGAGCAAGATAAAGTGATTTGCGAGGCAGGCTATTCAGACGGTTCTACCGCAGTGGACTATGACGTTGAAATGTACGATTACGACGACAACTTGATCGCCAAAGTAACGACAGATAAACGCTCCATTGCTGAGTTCACACATCCTCAAACCGATTTTTATTTGGTTTTCGATGCGGGGCATGAAAACCCAGTAGAAGTGGATATCGTTGAGTTAAAAGAGAAATGATTACCCAGAAGATCAGACCGGATAACGGCAGTCGAGAAGGTAAATGGGTTGCTCTAACTATCGCAGGTATTCTTGCGGTCTCCACGATTTTGCTGCCTCATCATCAGACAGAAACTGAACATACTGACGTGCAGTCTCATCAAGTGCTCATTACTGATCTTGAACAAGAAGAACTTGCGATGATTGCCGAGCTAAAGTTGGCACATGAAGAGATTCGAGATCTTCATCTAGATGCTGGCGAGTGGCCTGACGTCAGCGAATTGGAAGAATTTTGGGTTGCCCCATTTGTGCAAGACCAAAGCTGGCAGCGAAAAGGCTCTCATCAATGGCAACGCTTAGATGCTGGTATTTACCTTGGTATAAGACAAGATGAAAAAGGGGCGGCTTCAATGCTTCTTGATAGTCGTAATGTACACGCCGACATTTGGTTTATTCAGTCTACAACAAAGGCGTCTGATTTATCTCTTGTGGAGATAAGTGAACGCCAGAAGCAAGGTTGGCAACAAATTGTTCTTGTCCCTGCTACGTCTTCAAATGCTCACGCCCATTAAGCTCAATTTAAACGATAACAACTATGATGAAACGATCTTTTCTACGTCGAATTATAACGGCTAGTGCATTGCTGGCTGTAGCTTCATCGAGCTTTGCAGCAGATAAGCTCAATATTGGTATTACGCTTCAACCTTACTACAGCTATGTAAAAGCTGTAGTCGGTGACAAAGCCGAAATTCTACCTTTGGTGGATGCTGGCTTTAATCCCCACAACTATCTACCTCAACCGAATGACTTAAAGCGCTTGAAGCAAATGGATGTGATAGTCGTCAATGGTATCGGTCACGATGATTTTGCTCTTAAAGTGATTCAAGCTGCACAACGTGACGACCTCGTGGTGATAGAGGCGAACAAAGAAGTGCCACTGCTACCTGCGATGGGTCAATCAGTCGGTAAAGGCGCAGTTAACCCGCATACGTTTGTTGGCTTATCGACCACGATTCAAAAGGTTTACACGATTGCGAGTGAGCTAAGCAAGCTCGACCCAGAAAACGCGGCGTTTTATCGCAAGAATGCTCGCTCTTACGCAAAAACATTCCGCCTTTTGAAGCGTGATGCCATGTTGTCTTTAGGGCAACTTGATACAGCAGGTATGAAGGTCGCTACTACGCACAACGCTTACGGCTATATTTTGCAGGAATTCGGTGTTGACGTCGCAGCAGTTATCGAACCTGCTCATGGTGTAGAGCCAAGCGCAAGCCAGTTACAAGAAACGATAGAGAAGATTCGTCAATCTGGTATTGATGTGCTGTTTTACGAATTAAACATGCCAAACCGCTTTGTGGATACGATTGAAGAAGCTACTGGTGTACAGCTTTACCGTTTTTCTCACATGACTCATGGAGAGTATGAAGCCGACAAGGTGGAAATCGAAATGCGTGAGAACGTCGCAACTCTGATCGAAGCGATGAAGTTCGTTGCAAGCAAGCACGAGCAGGAGAAAGCTTGATGTTAGGGCCTTCTATTTCTCTCGACGGGGTAAGCCTTCAATATGGTGACAACCTGATTCTACAAGACATTCACACCCAATTTGATGCTGGTCAATGCCACGTCATCATGGGGCCAAATGGCGGTGGTAAAACATCTTTGTTGCGTTCTGTATTGGGGCTAACGCCTTTTACTGGCGATATCTCAGTTCATTGGCCGGAACCAGCGCATACGAAAAAAGCGGGCAATATTGGTTATGTTCCACAAAAAGCCATGTTTGAAGCCAGCTTACCGCTTACGGTTATGGATTTTGTTTTACTGAATCAAACTCGTGTCCCGCTGTTTTGGCGACGTAAATCTAAGCAAACTCAACAAGCGCTTGCTCAACTAGAGCGCGTTGGTATGGCTTCGCGTAGTGACCGACGAATGGGGCAGTTATCGGGTGGTGAGCAGCAGCGTGTTTTGTTCGCTCAAGCGTTATTAGACGAACCTAGTCTGCTTGTTTTGGATGAGCCAACGACAGGCATGGATGAGCAAGGGGTTCGTTACTTAGAAGGTTTGATTCATGAAGTGGTTGCTGAAGGTAAAACCGTGCTCGCAGTGCATCATGATGTGACAGCTGTACGTCGTTTGGATGCTCAGGTCCATGTCGTGAATCGTCAAATTGTGGCGTCAGGGCACCACTCAGAAGTATTGAGTCCAGAACGTATCGAGTCGTTGTTTAAGCACTACACAGCAAAAGTGGAGGCGGCGTAATGGATTGGTTAAGAGATCTCGCTCTGCATGGTGTGGAAGCTGGTTGGCTAAGTGACAGTTTTGCTTACGCGTTTATGGTCAACGCGATAGTGGCTGCACTCATTCTTGGTCCCTTACTGGGTGGTTTAGGTACGCTAGTCATTGCGAAGCGTTTAGCGTTCTTTTCTGAGGCCGTCGGTCATGCTGCACTAACAGGTATTGCGATTGGTGTACTGCTTGGTGAGCCACCAGAAAACCCATTCATTGGATTATTTAGCTTCTGCATGATCTTCGCACTGCTGCTGCATTTCGTGCGAAATCGAACCAATGTGCCTTACGATACATTAGTCGGCGTATTTCTAGCACTGGCCCTGGCCGTCGGTGCAGCCTTGCTGATGTACGTGGCACGCAAGATCAATATCCACATGCTGGAGAATGTTCTATTTGGTTCAATTCTGACGGTAACAGACAGAGACATTACGATTCTTGCCGTGAGTTGTTTGATCATCTTATTGCTTTTGATCCCGACATTTAACCGCATATTACTGACTTGCATCAGCCCAGATATTGCGCGTGTCCGTGGATTCAATACCAGCTTCTACGATTACTTGTTCGTCATGATGATCACGCTTGTGACCATTGCAGCGGTGAAGATCATTGGCGCCGTATTAGTCGGGGCATTACTGCTGATTCCTGGTGCAACAGCCCGCCTTCTTACGAAGAGAATGGGGAGCTTTGTGTTGCTCTCATCATTACTGGCGACCATCGCGTGCTTGGTTGGCACTGTCTTACCGATGGAGTTGGAACTTCCAGTTCCATCTGGTGCGTCGATCATCATTGTTTCGGCAATCTTCTTTTTAACTGCAACCATGTATCGCATTGTGCGCAAAGCTTAAATCTGGATATTCGAATATGAACACGAAAAAGATAATTATGGGATTGAGCTTGGCAATAGCGAGTACAGCAGCGCCGTTTGCTATAGCTAAAGACATCGTTACGAGTACTCCTGTGACCTACATGTTGGCTCAGCAGTTGATGCAAGGTACGGATATCGAGACGACTTACTTGCCGCCTAAACGCTACGGGATTGAGCGTTTGGTGAATTGGTTTGCAAGCAAAGGACATGAACAAGTTACCGCAGCAGGAAAAAATGCAACAGTAGCGCTCACATTGGGTGCTGTTTGGCATCAAGACCCTACATTTGTGTATGCGCGTCAGGGAAATGTGCGCTTGATAGAGATTGATGCCTCTCAAGCGATTTCACCGAGAGCGCAAGGTGTTGCGGCATTAACGTTGGATAATGGTGAGACGTCGAAATACGCTTGGATGAATCCGAGCAACTTGATTCGAATGGCGGCGATTGTCGGTGAAGATCTACAGAAGGTATACCCTCAACATCAAGCTCAAATTGAAAAGAACCAGCAAGCCTTGATGCTAGACGTGCGGGAGCTGATCAATCAACAACAAGAAGTAATTTTCGAAAAAGAGATCGATTCGGTGGTATTGTTGGGTGAATCGTTAGAAGATTTTGCATCAGGAAACCAACTGTTTGTGGTCGATCGCCAATTCAAACCAGAATTGGAATGGTCAGAGGCAGAGAAACTATCTTTAAAAGCTCAATTTGAGGAAGATGAAACTCTGTGGCTGATCACTGATAAACGCCCGTCAAAAACGTTAACTTCATTAGTTTCACAGGATCGCATACTGCAAATTGATGTTATTGACCGATGGGGCAGTAAAGGTATCAAAACTGAGAAGCCACTCGCACGCTGGCAGTTGTAACACGCAAAACACCACACAAATTATGAAGGGAACTGAAAAGTTCCCTTTTTTTATGGGATCAAGATCAAAAATCAACCACAAATAACACCAGTTGCATAAGAAAGTATTTGTTTCATTTATATTTCATTACTACTTTGTTATCTGTTCGTTGCGATTGATGCTTTTTTCTTTTGTTGTCGGGGCGAACCAGTACAAACAACTATATGGATGTTAACAATGAAAATGAAAACTCTAGCCGTTGCAGTGGCGGCACTAGCAGGTGGTTCTCAGGTCTTCGCAGCAGAAGTTTACAACAGCGACGGCACATCTCTTTCTATCGGCGGCCACGTATCTGTGGGCGTTGGTGAGTACTTTGAAGAAGAAGTTAAAGTTCACCAAGTATCTCCTCGTATTAACATCGGCGGTAAAAAAGACATCGGTAACGGCGTAACTATCGATGCTAAAGGTGAATGGGCACTTAATTACCTTAATGGTGGCGACACTTCATTCAAAACACGTTTAGGTTACATTGGCGCGACACATGAGCAATACGGACGTGTAGTTGCTGGTACTCAATGGGCACCATACTACGACGTAGCTGGCGTTGCGGATTTACCAATCGCGTTTGCCAATGACTTCTTGTACGACAACCAAGGCAACCTAGGTACTGCACGTGCGGATAAAATGCTTAGCTACCGCAAGGGCTTTCAGTTTGGTGAAGGGTTTAGTCTGAACGTTGGTCTAGGCTGGCAGGGTGAACAATCAATTTATGACCAACGCGGTCAAATCGCTCTAAGTACTGAGCTTGCAGGCTTCGGTCTAGGCTACGTATACAGTGGTGGTGACGTTGAGGTTGGTGCTAAAAACGAGTCAGCAACTTCTCACGTATTCTCTGCTAACTACGGTACTTATGGTTCAGGTTTATACGCAGCACTAGTATATGGCATGAATGACTACTTCTACGATATGCGTGAAGAAACAAGCCAGCTTGAAGGTCTATTGGCTTACGGCGTTAACAATTGGACATTCAGTGTTAACTACGAAGGCGTGGAAGACGAGAAAGACAACAAGACAGTTACTAGCGAAACGGCTCTACAAGCAGAGTATGCAGTGACGCCATCTTTCTACACGTTTGCTGCTTACCAGTTTGATCTAGGTAACGACTACAACAACGAAGAAAACGACTACTGGACTCTAGGTGCTCGTTACTACTTCTAATAAATAGGACAGTTTCTACTGCCTAAACACATTTATTGTGTTAACGCCTACTCGCTGTGAGTAGGCGTTTTTCTTTTTATATCAGCTCAAAAGCAGGCCCTAATAGAGCTTATTTCGTTTCCAACAAATCTAAGAAGAATGCGTATTCTAATGCGTCTTCTTTCAATCGTTTAAATCGACCTGATGCGCCACCATGGCCTGCTTCCATATCAGTTTTGAACAGCAGTACATTGTCATCGGTCTTCATTTCACGAAGTTTAGCGATCCACTTCATCGGCTCAAAGTATTGCACCTGTGAGTCATGCAAACCTGTTGTCACCAACATGTTCGGGTAGTTCTGAGCTTTCACATTATCATATGGTGAGTAGCTCAGCATGTAATCGTAGTAGGTTTTATCGTTCGGGTTACCCCATTCGTCGTATTCGTTGGTGGTGAGAGGTATTGACTCATCCAGCATGGTTGTTACAACGTCTACAAAAGGCACGTGCGCACCAATACCACGGTAAAGCTCTGGTGCTTGGTTGATGATGGCGCCCATCAGTAGACCGCCCGCAGAGCCACCAACCGCAAATACTTTATCTTCTGCCCCGTATCCTTCTTCCACAAGTCCCTTAGTCACATCGATGAAGTCATTGAAGGTATTCTGCTTCGTCAGCTTTTTACCATCTTCATACCAAGGGCGACCAAGCATTTCTGAGCCACGAATATGAGCGATTGCGTACACGAAACCGCGATCAAGTAGGCTGAGGCGAGTTGAGCGGAACGTTGGCTCGATGGTGGAACCGTAAGAGCCGTAACCGTATTGGTAGATTGGGTTGGTGCCGTCTTTCTTAAATAGGTCTTTGCGGTAAACCAATGAGACTGGCACTTGCTTACCATCACGAGCAGTAACCATGATGCGCTCTGATTGATAGTTATCGGCATCAAAATCACCCAGTACTGGCGTTTGCTTCATGATTTCAGATTCACCAGTAGTCAGGTCGAAATCATAGTAAGTTCCCGGTGTGGTCAAGCTGCTGTAATAGATGCGAACTTTTGAGTTATCTAATTCATAGTTGCCTGTTAGGTAAGCCGCAAACGCGCTGTCATTAAATTCAAATGGGAACTCTTTGCCCGTCGATAGTTGGCGAACCTTAACGGTAGATAAGCCGTTTGCGCGTTGCTCGTAGACAAGGTGGTCGTCGAACAAGTCGAAATCGACAAGCTGAGTGTTATCGTCGGCAGCAATGACATCAACCCATTTAGAGCGGTCGTGCATCTCTTCCGTTTTTACTTTCATCAATCGGAAGTTTACGGCTTGGTAGTTGGTGTAGATGTAATACCAATCACCCAGTTTAGCGATGCTGTATTCAATGCCAGTCTCTCTAGGATAGAAAGCTTCGGCTTTAGCGTTCGGATTGTTGGCATCAATCACGGAAACGCCACTTGTCTCTGTACTTGAGTGCCAAATGTAAACTTGCTGACCGTCTTTACTCTTACTTAAGAATGTGTAGTAAGCGCTGTCGGTTTCTTCGTAGATCAGCTCATCGCTTGTTTGAGGTGTTCCCAATACATGGCGGTAAACTTGATAACCTAAAAGTGTTTGCGGGTCTTTCTTGATGTAGTAGAAAGCTTGGTTGTCGTTTTGCCACGCAATCGCACTTGACGCGCCTTCAATTTCATCTTTTAGATATTTGCCTGTCGTGAGGTCTTTGATCTTGATGGTGTAAATACGGCGACTCAGCGTATCTTCGCCATAAGCCAACAAGTTTTCATTTGGGCTGATCGTTAAGCCGCCAATACTGAAAAACTCATGTTCTTTCGCTAACTCATTAACATCTAAGATGACTTGCTTATCTTTACCTGAAAAGTCTTTTGAACGTAGGTGAACTTCGTATTCGTTGTCACCTGTGACTTCGTTCGAATAGTAATAACTGCCTTTACGAACCGGAACGGAATTGTCATCTTTCGCTATGCGACCTTTGATCTCTTCAAAAAGTTGATCTTGCAGTGTTTCTGTATGTTTTAGCACGGTTTCAGCGTACTGGTTCTCTTGTTCAAGGTGTTGCAAGATTTCTGGATTTTGGCGCTCGTCATCTCGCATCCAGTAGTAATCATCGATTCGGGTATCACCATGAATCGTCATTGCATGAGGGACTTTTTTAGCAACGGGAGCTTGGGTTTGTTGAGCGACGAGTTGCGATTGGGAGTAATGGTTCATGGTTGGTAATCCTTGATTGCTGCATCCGGCGACTAGCGCGACCGATACGGCCAACGTGGTTAAAGTGAAACGCATCTGTGTATCCTTATTGTGTACTCTTCTCGTGTTGTTTCGCCATTCATTTATCTTGCGAGTAAAAGTACGTTTGTGTTCTTCCAGTGAATATCATTATATCGAATGGCAAACGAATAATTTCTGTATAAGCAACTGTTCTTTTTAGCAAAGATTGGATGGGATGTTAAATGCAATTGCTGGTGGATGAGAGCTAAAGGGTAAGATGTGTGCAACAAAAAAGGGACACACTTTGCAGCATGTCCCTTTTCTTTATCTTGGTTGGGATGAGAGTCAGATTTTAGATCGCCAATGGCATTTCGTTTGAGTGATCGTGTTTGCGATTAACCCAACGCAAACCAAGCATAGCTATGATCGACATGGTCATCATCAAACAACCTAGCGGCATTTGGTCTTGTGCCGGGAAGAACGAAGCCAACAGCGTCGCGATACCCGCACCTAGGTTTTGCATGCCACCCAAAATCGCACCGCCAGTGCCCGCATGGTATGGGAACGGTGAAAGTGCGCCTGTTGTTGCCGCAGGGAACAAAATGCCCGCACCCAAGAAGTAAATGGTTGCACCGCCAATCAGAGTCAACGCTGTTGTTAGACCAAACAGACCCGGAATCAATACCACTGCTGAGCCAACTAAGATAGCGACTAGACCAACATTCAAAGCACGGCGCTCAGAACGACGTTGCGCGATATAGCTCGATAGACCTGCGCCGACTAAGTAACCTGGAATCGGTAAAACAAACAGTAAGCTTACTGTGGTTGCTGGTAAACCAAGTACGCCGCCTAATAGTACACCGGCTGCTGCTTCAAATACTGCCACGCCTGCGAACGTAGCAACCAACACCAATAAGAAGCCTTGGAAGCGTTTGTCTGAAAGCACGAACTTGTAGCTCTTCGCCACAGATTCATGTTTGCGGCGCTCTTTCGGCAAGGTTTCCATCATGCTTGTCATCATGGTAATGACCACCGCGATACCAAATAGTGCGAGGAATAAGTAGCTAGAGCGCCAACCGAAAGCTTCAGTTAGGTAACCGCCCAGTACAGGGGCCATCAATGGTGAGAAAATCACACACATGCTGATCAAGCTGTTTGCACGGTGTAGCTCTGCGCCTTCAAAACAGTCACGAGTCAGAGTTCGAGACATAGCTCCACCACAGCCGATACCCAAACCTTGGATGAAGCTGCCCGCTAGAAACCATTCGTACTCATGAGCAAATAGCGCCACCAAAGTACCAAGAATGTAGATGATCAAACCAGCAACGATAATTGGTTTACGACCGAGGCGATCAGAAAGCGGACCATAGACGAATTGCGATAGACCGTAAGGGATCAGGTAACACGCCATCACGGCTTGAAGTGACGACGCTGATACCAAGAACTCACCCGCCATATGACCGATAGAAGGCACGTACATCGTTTGAGTCATTTGACCTACGGCAGTCAGAATTGCGATTAAAAAGGTAAGTTTCGCTAATGGAAACGAGGCGGACATTTGCGTATCTCTCTAAAAATTAGGACGTAAAAAGCCTTAGCGCTCCATTAAGGAGAGCCAAATGAATAAGGCGATTAGGGAATCTAGGCGCGAGATATTAGAGCTTGAGTGCCGACTTAGCAATCAAAAAGTGTGAAGTTGAGCAAGATAAAAATCTATGATTTGGATTAGAAAAACTAATCTAATTTTGAGGTGCTTTAAAAACAGAAAAGGGAGCCGAGACTCCCTTTAAAAAACAGCGTTTACTTAAAACAACTTTTGTTATTCGCGACCTGAAGCGTAGGCGTAAAGCAACTCAAGTGCGACAGTTGCGCCAGCCAATGCCGTTACATCGCTGTGGTCGTAAGGAGGGGAGACTTCCACTACGTCCATACCTACGATGTTCATGCCAGCGAAACCACGAATGATCTTCAGAATTTTATCTGAGTTCAGACCGCCACAAACTGGCGTACCTGTACCTGGAGCAAACGCAGGATCCAGACAGTCTATGTCAAAAGTGACATACACAGGCTTATCCGCAACCGTGCGACGAACCTCTGCCAGGATCTCTTCTACCGACATGTCGTTCGCTTGCATTGCGTTGATCACATTGAAGCCGTGATCTTGTTGGTCATATTCAGTACGAATACCAATTTGAACTGAGTTCTTCGCAGAAATCAGACCTTCTTTTGGTGCATGGTAGAACATAGTACCGTGGTCGTAAGAACTGCCGTTTGCGTACGTGTCAGTGTGCGCATCGAAGTGGATCAGTGCCATTTGACCATGGTGTTTTGCGTAAGCTCGTAGGATTGGTAGCGTGATGAAGTGGTCACCACCCAAGCCTAGCATTGTCTTGCCGCTCTTTAGAATCTCACTTGTTGCCGCTTCTAGGCGGTATGTGAAATCTTCAGCATCACCACAATCGAACACAAGGTCACCTGCGTCGATCACTTTCAATTTATCAAATACGTTGAAGTCCCAAGGGAACTTCTTGCCTTCCCAAGCAAGGTTTACTGACGCACGACGGATCGCATCTGGACCCATACGCGCACCAGGACGACCAGAAGTCGCCATGTCCAGAGGAACCCCTAGCACTACAACGTCTGCGTCAGCCGATACTGGATTTTTGATGTACGGTCGACGTAGAAACGACATAGAGTTGGAGTAAAGCGAATAATCGGTTTTAGTAAACAAATCATTCATATCAGAAGTCCTCTAAATAGGTGTAGCCTGCCAAACCTTGTTCTAGTTCAGCTAGGATTTGTTCTTGTTCACTGGCTTCAACACGTGCTGAAACCAATTGTTTGTAATTGTCACGAATCGCATCTACGTCGATGTGAACGTAGCGCATCATGTCTTCTACGCTATCACCTTCGTTGATGTAGCTGATCTCAAACTGACCTTCTTCATCAACGTTGACTACTGCACTGTGGGTATCTCCAAATAGGTTGTGCATGTCGCCAAGGATTTCTTGGTATGCGCCTACTAGGAAGAAGCCCATTAGGTACGGTTTGTCTTTGCTCCATGCTGGTACTGGTAGCGTGCTCTCAATGCCTTGGCCATCAACGTAGTGGTCAATTACGCCATCGGAGTCACAAGTGATGTCCAACATCACCGCACGACGCTCTTCTACATCACCGAGACCAGAAAGCGGCAGAACAGGGAAGACCTGATCAATACCCCATGCATCTGGCAGGGATTGGAAAAGAGAGAAGTTCACGAAGAACTTGTCTGCAAGACGTTCGCTCAACTCATCCAAAATAGGACGGTGGAAACGGTTCTTAGTACTCATTTGACGACTTAGTTCGAAGTAAATGCGTAGTGACAGTTGCTCTGCCCACGCACGTTGTTCAAGGTTTAGTACGCCAGTCGCGAATTGTGAGTGAACCTCTACCAAATCGCTTTGGGTATCGTTGTAAATTTCAATTAATGCACGCGCATCCGTACCATCTTGCAGGTTCTCCCAGTTTCGCCACATGTTTTGTAGCAAGAATGGAGCGTCTGCAGCTGGCTCGAACACTTCTTCCGGTTGGTATGTTTCAGTACCAATGACGTTAGAGATAAGTACAGCGTGGTGTGCAGTTAAAGAGCGCCCCGATTCAGAGATAATCACTGGCATCGGTTGTTCGTACTGCTGACACACATCACCGACGGTATTTACGATGTTGCGCGCATATTCTGCAAGGCCGTAGTTCATCGAGTTCGAAGATTGGCTACGTGTGCCGTCGTAGTCTACTGCTAAACCGCCGCCAACATCGAAGTAATCAATGTTTGCACCCATGGCACGTAATTCACAATAGAAACGTGCTGATTCGTTTACACCATTACGCACGTCACGGATGTTCGCCATCTGTGAGCCAAGGTGGAAGTGAACCAATTGCATGGTGTCCAGTTTGTCTTCGCGTTTTAGGCGATCAATCACGCTCAATACTTGAGACGCAGATAGGCCGAACTTCGATTTCTCACCGCCGCTTGCTTGCCATTTACCCGCACCTTGAGATGCAAGGCGGATACGCAAGCCAAGACGTGGTGTTACGCCCAAGCTTTTTGCTTCTTCAAGTACTAGATCAAGCTCAGATAGCTTCTCTAGTACGATAAATACTTTGTGACCTAGCTTTTCACCGATCAGTGCTAGACGCACGTATTCACGGTCTTTGTAGCCATTACACACGATCACGGAGCTGCCTTGTTGAGCCAGTGCAAGAACTGCCAATAGCTCTGGCTTACTGCCTGCTTCAAGACCCAGCTGTTTATTTTCTAGCTGTGCTTGGCTTGCTAAGATCTCATCAACCACTTCACGCTGTTGGTTTACTTTAATTGGGTACACCAGCAGGTATTTGTTTGGATATTGGTATTCTTCAATTGCTTGGTTGAAAGCTTGGCAAATGCCATGCACGCGTTGGTGTACGATTTGTGGGAAGCGTACTAACACAGGCAGATTCAACTGCTTAGCTTCTAGTTCATTTACAATCGCACTGAAAGGGATTTGGTGTGCACGGTCACTACGAGGAGATACGTATACCTCGCCTTGGTCATCAATTCCGTAGAAGCCTTGGCTCCAGTAATGAACGTTGTAGTCCGCGCGGATGCGGTCTAATTTAGTTGCTTTTTCCAACTCGATTCTCACAAAAATGTATTTAAGCCCTCATTGGAAATAGAGGAGAAAATACAAAAAAGCAAATCATGAGGCGCTAACCTCATACCCTGACACGAACTCCGTGTGCGCGCATTAACGGATAAAACCCAACCAGAGTCTAATGATTAAAATTTGTGCTTTCGATTAACAACTGTTGTCGATGGTTGGTGTAAACATTTATTTAACAGACTGTCCATTCTGCTGTTATAGTTGGTCTGACCAGTAAGGATTTGGTCGACAAAAAATAAGAACAAAGACTCAACAAAACAAGGACATGTTTTGCAGCTGCACAGAATTCAGGGATACATCCAAACCATGTATCTCGCCGAGTATCCAGACAAACTGATGCTGCTTGATGGCGCAAGTCGAGCGGATATTCCTCACCTCAAAGATTTTATCGAGCATCAGCTCAATCGCCCATTCACAGACCTAAAGTTGGTCGTCGTTACCCACATGCACCCAGACCATGCTGGTGCGGCGCACAAGCTAAGAAATTTGACGGGCTGCAAGCTATTGGCAGCCAAACGAGACACACATTGGTATGGCGGTTTTGATGGTTGGCTAATGCATCTTACGGATTTGATTTTGGCACGTTGGATGGCGAACCGAATGCGCAAACCCAAGCGCAACTTATGGTATTCGCGAAAACTAAAGCCGGATATTGAGCTGGTGGATGGAGAGGTGATTCCTGGTTTTGCTGATTGGCAGATATTGGAAACACCGGGGCATACCGACAGGGATTTATCGGTTTATCACGCCGCACAGAGTGTGTTGTACGTGGCGGATTTAATGGTACAGGTAAAAAGCCATTTGATAGCGCCATTTCCTATCTTTCATCCCAACCAATATCGCAGTTCGTTAAAACGCGTTTTTGAGATGAAACCAAGCTGTTTATTGGCGGCACATGGAGGCGAAGTGGAGTTTGATGAAGACGCGTATCAACACATCATCAATACCGCACCGGTTAGACCCATTACGCATTGGCGAGTAACGAAGATAAAACTGAAAGGATTAATGCGTTCTGTTCTGAAAAGGAAGAACGATAGACAGGAGAAGGGCAGCTAGAAAATCAGAGAAGAGCCAGATGAGCGACCACGGAGTTCGCTCATCTGAAGCTACGGGGATTATGGAGCCAATAAATGAGATTGGCTCGGGTCTACCAGAACTTTGTCTGCCATACCCTGACGACCTAACAACATCATGTAAGTCATCTTTTCACGGTTAGTTAGCGTGATGTCGATTGGCCACTCTTGGTCGCCCATGCGCAGCATCGTTGTGATCACGCAGCGGTGTTCGAAGGTACCGTTTGATGATTTCACTTTGCGGTTCGCCTTCAGTGGAGCTTTACAGCGAACGACTTGCTCTAAGTGGTAAACATCTGGGTGTAGATCGAACTCTACGTATGACTGACCGTCTTGTTCAGTGCACTCTAGGTTATCTACGTGCAGAGAAGAAGTCTGTGCGCCTGTATCAATACGCGCTTCAAGGTGAGTAATCCCTAACTCAGGTAAGCAAATTGCTTCGGCGTTCCCAATGATCATTTTCTGATTCATAGTGTCATCCTAGCGATGAGTCAAAAGAGAGCCCTTTATCAGGCCCTCACTCAAACAATTATCAGCCTTTACCGCGAGTACGGTTAGCGTTTGGTTTTGCGTTCTTCTCGATGAAGTCGAAGATCATGCCAGCAACGTCTTTTTCAGTTGCTGATTCGATACCTTCAAGGCCTGGAGAAGAGTTCACTTCCATTACCACAGGGCCATTCTTCGATTGAAGAATATCAACACCGCATAGGTTTAGACCCATCACTTTCGCTGCGTTGATTGCGGTTGCGCGCTCTTCTTTGCTTAGTTTAACAAGCTGAGCAGAACCACCACGGTGAAGGTTAGAGCGGAACTCGCCTTCTTTTGCTTGGCGTTTCATTGCTGCGATAACTTTGTTACCCACTACGAAACAACGGATGTCTGCGCCGTTTGCTTCTTCAATGAACTCTTGCACCATGATGTTTGCTTTCAGGCCCATGAATGCTTCGATAACACTTTCTGCTGCTTTCGTTGTCTCAGCAAGAACAACACCGATACCTTGAGTACCTTCAAGTAGCTTGATAACCAGTGGTGCGCCGCCAACGTTTTTGATCACGTCCTGAATGTTGTCAGGGTGGTGAGCAAAACCTGTGCGAGGTAGGCCAATGCCTTTACGTGATAGCAGCTGCATAGAGCGTAGCTTGTCACGAGAGCGGCTGATTGCTACTGACTCGTTCACACAGAATGTGCCCATCATTTCAAACTGACGTACAACCGCTGTACCGTAGAAAGTGATAGATGCACCGATGCGTGGAATAACCGCGTCGTACTTTGGCAATTCTTCACCCATGTAACGGATCTTAGGGTTGTTACTCGTAATATCCATATAACAGTGCAGAGTATCGATAACATCAACTTGATGTCCGCGCTCTTCACCCGCCTGCTTTAGGCGCATGGTTGAATATAGATTCTCATTACGAGAAAGAATAGCAATACGCATGGCAATTCCTTAGTAAGTCAGTACCAAATTAAAAATGTAAGTATAGAGTATAGTGAGTGGGTGTAATTGATGTGACAGAATCCACTCTCTTCAGCGACTTAGAATTGTGGTTGGACAACCACGTCGTCAGAGGTGCGAACCTTAGGGCGTTTTCTCAGTAGATGAAAACGAAAAAATATCGTCGATACGACAAAAATAATTTATCGAACTCTCACGCCTTGCTGCATGCGACTGTCAAGGGAATGAAAAAGAAAAATGAGTCAAAATTACATCAATTTACTATGGCATAAATCACAAAAAAGCGGCCATTCAGCCGCTTTTTGTTATTGAACTAAGTAATGACTTAAGAAGAGTTCAGCCGTTTGGGTGGCTAAACCCCTAGATTCTTCCAAGTTTAGCGAAGCTCGCATCCCCATCAATTGTGGCCAGAATGCGCTGCCTTTAATTAAGTTGTGCAATTGAATGCTTGCCACGTCCACATCATCAACCTTCAATGTGTTTTTTTCTGATTGCTGCGTGAGCCAACGGTACAAGGCCGTTTCTTGCTTCGACATGTGCTCCGCTTGTTCTTTGAGATCTTCCGGCTTAAACAAGAAATGTCCGAAAGCCACTTTCGCCAGTTCAATATAATCAGGTGCGGTTACCACGATAATTTCGCTGTACAACAATTCGACCAGTTGATCTTTTAGCGGGAGTGTTGGTAAACGTTCAATGTCGCTATCCATCATTGAAGAACGCCATAGTTCGGTTAGTAACTCTGTCACGATCGCTTCTTTAGAAGGGAAGTGGTTGTAGACCGTGCGTTTAGAGACTTGCGCGATAGCAGAGAGCTTATCCATGCTGGTGTTTTGCACCCCAAACTCTTGGAACGCTTGCTTTGCTGCGCACAGGATGGCTTCTCTTTTGGTCTCACTGCGACCTTTTCTTTTTACATTCATAAACTTGCCGAGTTAAGAAGATCATTTTTGGATCTATTTTACACTAAGTAGTTTACTTTTGATAATTAGAATGTAAACTGCACCGTGTAGTTTACTTTTGTTCGGGTTAACTTTTTATGAAAAAAACTTTGCTAGCCACAGTAGGAGCGTTCGCGATGGGTACATCAATGATTTCTTGTTCTAATGTTGATACTGAAAAAGCGCCAACATACCCGGACAAATTTGCCAACACAGAGTTGGAATACAAAAGCAGCTTGGGTGACATGTTCGGCATCATGAAAGCCTACTTTACGACTGAGCGCCCTAATCCAACGCCAACGATTGAAATTCCGGTTCATGCCATGACTGCGAATCAACTATTAGAAGAGCAAGATGACGTTATCTACCGCTTAGGTCATTCAAGCGTATTAATGAAGCTCGATGGCAAACTGGTCATGACTGACCCTGTATTCAGTGATCGCGCGTCTCCTGTGCAATGGGCAGGGCCAAAACGTTTTCACCAAACACCAATCACGCTAGAAGATTTACCAAGTATCGATGTGGTGGTGATCAGCCATGACCATTACGATCACCTAGATAAAGCTTCTATTAAAGTATTAGGCGACAAAGTGGGCACTTTCTTGGTGCCGTTAAAAGTCGGTCAGTTGCTAGTCAACTGGGGCGTGCCTAAGGAGAAAGTGATCGAGCTAGATTGGTGGGAGTCACATTCTGTCGACGGCATTGAATATACACTGACTCCAACTCAGCATTTCTCTGGTCGAGGTTTGACAGATCGTGATACGACACTGTGGGGCAGTTGGGTTATTAATGCACAACAGCACAAAGTGTTCTTCAGTGGTGACTCTGGTTACTTCAATGGCTTTAAAGAGATTGGTGAAAAGTACGCTCCGTTTGATTTCACTATGATTGAAACTGGCGCATACAATGAACTTTGGTCAGACATTCACATGTTCCCAGAGCAAAGTGTTCAAGCACACATTGATGTGCAGGGCAAAGTGATGATGCCGATTCACAACAGTACGTTCGATCTATCGATGCATGATTGGAATGAACCGATGCAATGCGCGTTAGACATTAGTGAAGAGCGCGGTGTAACGTTAGTGAGCCCTGAGATTGGTCAACGTTTGGCGATTGCGGAGCCTCAGCCTGCTAAGGCATGGTGGCAATAATGTCTGAGCTAAACAGCCAAACACCAGAATAGTTAAGTCACTTATTAGTAGTTACGTGGTATTAGTTACTTGCTATTAGTTACGTGGTCAGGGATAAGGATAAAGGTGCGATGAAAGCAAAGTGGACGTTGTTACTTACATTAAGCATTCTGCCTACCTTTGCATTAGCAGGGGTAGAGCAAGATATCTCGACGTTGATAAAGCGAGTTGAGCAATCCTCTTGCACCTTTATCCGCAACGGCAAGGCGTACACTAATCAAGAAGCGGCAGAACACATGCGCAATAAATGGGATTACGCCAAAGATGACGTTGATTCTGTAGATGTGTTTATAAAAGAGGTCGCGTCAAAGAGCTGGTTATCTGGCAAACCCTATTGGGTGGATTGCCAAGATAAACGCATTACCAGCGAAGAGTGGCTAACATCATTGATGAGCCCCACCAATCACATCCAATAATACTTCTTTGATGGTCTGGTATCGCAGTGGCAGTGTGCGGCTGCGTTTTCTCACCAAAAACAAATCTTCGTACACCGGTTGTTTTAACTCAGCCACATACAACTCTTCTCTTAATGAAAAGCTTTCCACCGCACTGTAGGGCAAAACAGTAAAACCAAGCCCTTTGCTGACGGGCAAAAGAATCTGACTGAGTTGGTTAACGTAGCCTGATAATGGCATGTCACTGACCTTGATCTCTTTGAGTAAAGGTTCTGCACATTGGTCGAAAAACAACGTCATATAATGTTCAGCATCTGGGTGACCAATCACACCGCAACTTCGAAGCAGTTCAGGCGTTAACGTTTTTCCATGATAGGACTTTGGTAAGATCAGACACAGCGCTTCTCTGCCAATTTGTTCACTTTGGAAAACACTCTTGTTGGGAGAGTAAGTCACGATGCCCATATCAATACGGCCGTCAGCAACCCCATTTAGAATTGACTGATTCGGTGCCGCTTCCAAGTGAATCGACAATCCGCGATGCTGGGTTTGGTTTTCAAGCAGTGGATCAAACAGCATCAAGGCAAGTGCTCCGGAACAAGCCAGCTTGCAATGACCTGCAAAAGGATCATCGAAGCTCAGATCTTCCAGTAAGTTTTTCTCTTTCTCTTCCAACTCTAACGCGTAGGCATACACCATTCGGCCTTGCTCTGTCAGCTCAAAGCTTTTGTTCTCGCGCTTAATCAATGGGTGCTGACAAGCTTGCTCTAGCTTTTTGATGTGCTGACTGACACCAGGCTGGGTCATATAGAGCTTTTCTGCTGTCTGAGTAAAGTGGCCGACTTCGACAAGAGTTTTGAATGTGTGTAACCAAACTGGATTAAGCATAGGACGTTGTTTGCTCAGCGTTTATTAAAGAAAGCGTTTCGAGAGAAAGTGTAGAAATAATAGCATGATGCGTGGAATAACGCAGAGGAGGATGGTAAATGACAGGCAAAATAAAACCCCGCCTGGTTTCCCAGACGGGGCTTATTCTTTTTCGCAGCAATCCGGCTACTAATAGGTGCTCCCTGCATCTATCCTTGATTGTGGCTAAGTCCTTTAACCGAGTTCCTTGTTCATCGCCTTCCTAGCGGTGTCCATTCTTGCCTATCATCCTGACGGGCGAACTCTATCCTAGAGCTTAACTACATCCTTGCTGACAACTCATCCTAAGCTATCAAATCTTCATCCTGAAGATACCCAATCCTTTAGGCTTTTTTCCTGTTCCCGCCAACATCCTGTCGACACACTTAGTATTGTTGTTTTGCTGATTACTCTCAATCAGCTAGGTAAAAAAACTTTGGCAGCGAATATTGCTTAAAAAAGGATAATTATTAATTTTCAGTTAGTTAGGTTTGTTGTTCGATTTGTTCTTAGTCAAAAATGGTCGTTTTGCTTACATCGCTTGTGAGAGATCTCGCACAAGGTGCCGAGCGAATGTACGAATCGGCGTCTTTTTCGTCTTGTTTAAGAGTTTGCTCAAGATCACAACTCGACTTATAGCCATAAGATTTGGCGATGGTATTGGATGAAATTCCCATTTCCTTTATCGCAAACGCAGCCCACTCATCACGAGTTTTTTGCATGATCTGGCGCAGCTTGGTTTTAAAGTTACTCATAAAAGCTCCTTAGTTAGCTTGTCTTTACAAGAGAAGAATAAGGAGCGTGATGAGGCTTAGTTGATAGTATGCCGCTCAATATCAATACTATTGAGGCGTGATGAAGAATATGTCGGTAATACTGATATTATTTGCGCGTGAAACAATACTATCTTGTGGGGTATCAAATGGCGCACATCGAAAAAGTACCGCAAAGGCCTGGTTTTTCTTGGCGCTACCGCCGTATTGATGAACCAGCGAAAGAATACGATTTTCATTTTCACGATGACGTTTTTGAGTTGGTCATCCACCGTCACTTTACGGGGACTTTGCACATTGGGCATCACGAGCTAGAGGTGACCCACAACCAGATGCTGTTGATTGCGCCAGGTGTGCCTCACTCTATTCACTCCACGTCGGTAGAAAGCAATTGCGAGACTCATGTGATTTGGTTTAAGCGTGAGTGGATCGCGAACCTAATGTTCTATTGTACTGAGTTACGCAAACTAGACCCGTTATTGAAAGCTGCAAATAAAGGAGTGGTGTTCTCTGAGCGAACGGCACAGCAAGTCGTGGATCTTCTGCAAGAGTTGATGAAAGTGCCTGCGATGGAACAATTGTCGAGATTCATTCATATCCTATCTTTGGTCGCCCATGACGAAGCAGCAAAAACTTTGATGACCCATTCATACCTTTCGATGAGTGAACACGAGCAACAAGAAAGAGAGCGCGTCGCAAGTGTGAACGCGTATCTTGAGCAGCATTTTGCCAGCAAGGTGACATTGGCCGATTTAGCTAATTACTTGTCGTTGAGTGAAAGTGCGGTCACACGTTTGTTTCAAAAGCACTTTAAAGAGCCGTTTAGCCAACGCTTGATGAAGCTACGAATCAACCATGCCGCGGATTTGTTGCAATCGACGGAGTTACCAATAGGAATTGTGTTTGAACGAGTAGGTTATCGCAATCAAGCTTTGTTTAATCGCCATTTCAAGACCTACAAGGGGCTGACTCCGAGAGATTACCGACAGCATTACCAGCAGCGAATCCAACCTTAGTTTGAGCATGTGCGTACTTTTGTTGTGTACTAAACTGGAATTTATGTGCAACTGGTATATTATTTGCTAGGTTATCTAAGAATCGTTATTAAGATTCGATGACAGGTTAAATAGGGAACTTGATTGCCATATTTCTGTCATAAGTGATGAGTAAGTTGACCGTATCAACAAGATAAAAGCAGTTTTACTGGTCAAAAAATGACTGCAACGCTTCTACTTTTATCATTATGTTGTGAAATTAGTCACGGTTAATTGATTCGTTCCTCGATAGATTGAAGGGGAATACAACCTTAGACAATAAGCTCAAGATGAGCGTTACCTATATAGATGAGGGAGATTGCTATGAAAAAGATGAGAAGAGCTCAGCTACATCGTGTTCGTATCCAATACTGGAAAGACACAAAGACTGAGACTGCTAAAAAAGCATAGTAAACCATACTCAATGGCACTGAGCTGGCAATGGACGGATAACCTTCCATAAAATGCCAGCTCTAAAATTATCTAGCACATCCATACTTTCCAAGACTCTAAGCTTCCTGCTTTCCTAAACAAAGCTTCCAAAACAACCAAACGTTCCACTCTTTCTAGACTCAACATTTCAGTCCAAAACCATAGCCTTAAATGCAAAAAAGCCAGTCCGAAGACCAGCTTTCTCATTACTTGCTCAACTCTGTTTATTCCAGAGTGATTCTGTAATTACAGGTAGTTTGCGTCAACCAATTCGCCAGCTTTTGCGCTGCTTACTTCTGGGCGAGCTTGTAGCCAAGCTAGAACCTGTGCTTTTTGTTCTTCAGTTGCGCTTTCGTAACGCTCTGTTGAACATAGGAAGCCTTCAAACAGCTCTAGACCGCCACCACCAAAGCATAGGTTTAGGCCATCAATGTAGTCGATAAACTCATCAACGAATGCATCGTAACGGTCGAAGTCGTTGATGTCTGTTTCACAGCTGATTTCAAAGCCTAGGATCGCGAATTCACCTAGGAATAGCTTCTTACGCAGACGACGATTTTTGTTATCGATTTTATCTAGTTTCATGATTATCTCTCGTGGATGATTTGAGTACACCTTATACCCCCAAATCTGGCTTAGCCCAAGTAAAATCGGGAGTACATAGAATAGATGGGTGCTTTATAACATTTTCTAAACACAAAGTTCATAAAGATAGACTAGTTCTGTCACTTTTCTCTTCCAAACTTCCCCTCGCTCAATGATTTACAAACCTATAATTCAACCTAACACTGGGAAAGCAACACCATGAGTAAGGAAACCTTCGACGCGACGCGTTACAACCAGAGTAATAACAAGCCTTTTGAAGAAGTACTGGAAGCGAGCCTATCTCGACGCAGTATCCTGAAAGGTGGCCTAGGTATCAGTGCGATGACCGCTTTTGGCGCATTTGGTCTATCTGGGTGCAACTCTTCTAGTTCAGGCACTTCTGCTGGTGGCGGCTCTGGCGTTTCAAGTGCAGTCCTCAATTTTGATTCGATTCCGGGCTCACTGACGGATGCAGTATCAATTCCGCAAGGTTACGTCGCACAAGTATTGGTGCCATGGGGGACGCCTCTTAACGCGCAAGGTAACGCTTGGAAAGACGACGGCAGCAACACGAGTACCGATCAGCTTAATGCATTGGGTATGCACCACGACGGCATGCACTTTTTCTCGCTAAACGACAGCGACACTGACGGCTTGTTGTGTATCAACCACGAGTACATTGATACCGCAGCTCTGCACCCAAGCGGCCCTACAGCTGTGGGCGGTGTGCGCACTATCGTCGATGAAGTTCGTAAAGAAATTAACGCACATGGTGTGTCTGTGGTTCGCGTTCAACTTGAAGACAACATGTGGAAGTTAGTGGATACCGATCCACTAAACCGCCGTTACACTGGCGCGACAGTCATGGATCTTTCTGGCCCTGTCGCGAATACAGAATTAACTGTGACTCGCTTCTCGCAAGATGGCAGCCAAGCGCGTGGCACACTGAACAACTGTGGTAATGGTTTTACGCCTTGGGGTACTTACCTAACGTGTGAAGAGAACTGGCCGGGTTACTTCGTTAACGCTGGCGTTCGTACTGAAGAACAAGATCGTATTGGTGTTGATGACACAAGCACTCGTTACCTATGGGAAACGTTAGCGGGTAATGCGGAAGAGCGTTTGGACGAGTTCACGCGATTCAATGTAGAACCAAAAGGCGCAAGCGCATTGGACGATTACCGTAACGAGGCGAACGGCCATGGTTACATTGTTGAAATCGACCCTTACACGCAAAACTCGCGTGCGAAGAAGCGTACTGCACTAGGCCGCTTCCGCCATGAAGGCTGTACATTCGGCAAGCTTGAAGAAGGCAAACCAGTGGTATTCTACTCTGGTCACGACTCTCGCTTTGAGTACCTATACAAATTTGAATCTGCGGCAGCGTGGGATCCTGCGGATGCTAACCCTGATAACCGCTTGGCTATGGGTGACAAGTACATGGATGAAGGCACACTTTATGTGGCGCGCTTCAACGAAGACAGCTCTGGTACTTGGCTACCATTGACACTAGACAGCACGACAGTTTCTGGTGGCACACTTGCAGACAGCTTCAATTCTCTAGCAGAAATCATCCTGAATACGGCGGGCGCAGCTGACCTTGTTGGTGCGACGCCAATGGATCGCCCAGAGTGGTGTACCGTTGACCCATTCACAGGCTCGGTTTACCTGACGCTAACGAATAACACTAAGCGTACAGAGGAAACTAACCCTGCAAATCCACGTTTGAACAACAAGTTTGGTCACGTAATCCGTTGGGATGAAGGCGAAGCAGCAACAGACTTTACGTGGGATATCTTCGTGTTTGGCTCTCCGGCAAATGGTGATGCGGACACTAACCGTTCGAGCTTGACCGAGCTTAACCAGTTTGCGAGCCCAGACGGCTTAGCGTTTGATCCTCGTGGCATCCTATGGATTCAAACGGACAACGGTGCAGATGAAGTGACGTCTTACACCAATGACCAAATGCTTGCGGTTGTACCTTCTAAGCTGACGGATGAAAACGGCACACAAGAAGTGATCGGTGCAGAAAACCAAGCTGAGTTGAAACGTTTCTTTGTTGGCCCTAACGGCTGTGAAGTGACGGGCTTTACCATCAGCCCAGATTACAAGTCTCTGTTTGTGAACATTCAGCACCCAGGCAACTGGCCTTACAGCGACAATGCAGCAGAAGAAACACCTGCAGGAATGACACTGCGTCCACGTGCCGCGACGGTGGTTATTCGCCGTGAAGACGGTGGTGAAATTGGTGTTTAACCAATAGGTCATACGACTGAAAATCGGGAATAAGAAAAGCCCTGAATTTGCAGGGCTTTTGTCGTTTTCTATCTAAATAAACATGCACTTTATATCTAGATAAGAACAAACTTAGCTTTCTAAGGAAGCGCCACCAGTGCGAATCACATCTTGATACCAGAAGAAGCTCTTCTTGCGTTTACGTTCTAACGTACCTTGACCATCGTTATGACGATCCACATAAATGAAACCGTAGCGCTTGCTCATCTCAGCGGTCGAGTTTGCGACCAAATCGATTGGTCCCCAACTGGTGAAGCCCATCAGCTCAACGCCATCAAGAATTGCTTCGTGTGCTTGTACAAGGTGGTCGTTCAAGTAAGCGATGCGGTAATCATCTTGAATCTCACCGTTTTCATCGAGTTCATCACGCGCGCCCAAGCCGTTTTCTACGACGAACAGTGGTTTTTGGTAGCGATCGTGAAGGAAGTTCAGCAGAACTCGAAGGCCTTTTGGATCGATTAACCAACCCCATTGGCTCTTTTCAAGGTATGGGTTTGGTACGCTATCGACGATGTTACCCACTTCTTTTTGTTTCGGATCCGCGCTCGCACAGCCACTTGCGTAGTAGCTGAATGAGATGAAATCGACACTTGCCGATGCGATCTCTTCTAAGTCGCCTGCTTCCATCTGAATTTCAATGCCGTTTTCGCGGAAGTAACGCTTCATGTAACCAGGGTATTGACCACGAGTTTGTACATCACCGAAGAACAACCACTTGTTGTTTTCATGCATAGCAGCAAGCACGTCATCAGGATTACAGGTGTATGGATAGTTGATTGCGCCAAGCAGCATGTTACCAATCTTGCCGTTTGGTACGATTTGCTGACACAGTTTTACCGCTTTTGCGTTTGCGACTAGCTGGTGGTGAATCGCTTGGTAAATCTCTTGTTCACTGGCGTCTTCTTGCAAACCAACACCGGTAAATGGTGCGTGCAGTGACATGTTGATTTCGTTGAACGTTAACCACAGCTTCACTTTGTCTTTGTAGCGTTCCAGCACAGTTCGAGCATAACGTTCGAAGAATTCGATGACGCGACGATCGCCCCAGCCACCGTAGTTTTCAACCAGTGCGTAAGGCATTTCGTAGTGAGATAAGGTCACAAAAGGTTGGATGTTGTGCTCGGCAAGTTCGTCAAAAATTCTATCGTAGAACGCCAAACCTTCTTCGTTAGGCTCTTGTTCGTCACCGTTCGGGAAGATGCGGCTCCAAGCCAAAGACAGACGCAGACAGTTAAAGCCCATCTCTTTGAACAGCGCAATGTCTTCTGGGTAGCGATTGTAGAAGTCGATCGCCACGTCTTTGATGCCCGGCGTGCGTTCTTCGCGGGTTTGATGTGGGCTCAAAATACCGTTTGGCAGCATGTCTGATGTCGATAACCCTTTACCCCCAAGGTTGTACGACCCTTCTACTTGGTTTGCAGCAATGGCACCGCCCCAAAGAAAATGTTCAGGAAACTTAATCATGTTTCTCACTCTTTATCGTTCGGAAGTTATTCGTTTTATTTGCTTGAGAATAGTGTAGGTCAAGGAGGGATTCTTGTATCGAGATCGTGTTTTTCTCAAACAGCGGGGATGCCTAGTTCTAATGATGATTTTGTAATCAATATAAACTTAAGCTGATTTGAACAATAAAGTGAAAGTCAGCCCATTTTGTTCATTCTTTTGCACGGTAATTTGTCCGTTCATATCACGCATATTATTAGCTGTGATCGCCAAACCGAGTCCTAAGCCTTCACCAATTTTCTTTGAGGTTTGGAAGGGTTCGAACATGGATTCAAGCATCTCATCTGACACGCCACAGCCATTGTCACTGACGGCTAACTCAACTTGCATTTTAGTTTGATTGACGATGAGGTTGAGCTGTGGATTTTCTGTCTCTTTCATTGCATCCAAAGCATTGGAGACCAAATTGCCAAGGACTTGAAGCAGCCTTTGTTCTTCACCCAGAATATGGGGCAAATCATGGGGAATACGAATTCGCACATCAATATCGGCTAATTGAGTTTGATACACTCGCAGGGTTTCTTCTAAAGCAGCCGTAAGGGAGAGAGGTTGGAGTCGCTCTGGTTTGTTGTAGGCGAACGTCTTCAATTGGCTCGTCATGCTCGCCATACGATCAATCAGTTTTTGCACCAGCACATTGTTGGCTTTCATCATCTCGGTTTCGCCACGTTCTGCTAACAGTTCGTTTGTTGTGAGCAGGGTGCGTAAGCCCGTCAGTGGCTGATTAAGTTCATGAGTAATCGCGCTCGACATGCGACCCAAGGCGGCCATTTTGCTTGATTCAATCAACTGGCTTTGTGCTTCTTTTAGCGCTTGAGTTCGCTCTTCTACCCGCTGCGCCAGTTCTTGGTTGATTTGTTGCAGCGATTGCTCGGCTTTTTTTCGCTTGCTGATGTCGATGATCGTCGCAAGGAAATACTGCTCGCCATGCCAGGGGAAACTGGTCAGTGAGAACAAGACAGGGAAGACGCTTCCGTCACTGCGTCTGGCAATGGTTTCGACCGTGCTGATCTCTGCGAGCTCTTTATGTTTAGGTAAATCCTTAAGCAACTTGAGTGTGGTGGAATTGGGATTGCCTGCATCGAATAACTCCCAAGCAAAAGCGTGTCGATTGACGTTTTCTGGTAAACAGAATAAACGCTTCGCCATTGGGTTGAGATCGAACAGTTGCCCTTGTTCATCAATCAATAGCAAACCAACGTGGGTCTTATTGATCATCTGTTTCAAGCGGCGTTGGGACTCTTCCAACAGAGCTTGAATTCTTTGTTGGTTGATGTGCTTTTGGCGGCGTTGTAAGCCAATGATGACGAGTAATACAACCAATAAGAGCAGCGCTGCTACGCTCCAACCAATCACATTGATGGTTTGTTGAATCGGCTTAGAAGGGGTGAGGTAGCTTACGTACCAATTCAAATCATCTAACTTTACGGTGTGCGCAAAATAGCGTTGCTGATTGAGCGTCCATAGGTTGATATTGGTGTTGTCGTACAAACGTTGAGTTTCTAATTGAACGGTGTTGCTTGGTTCGTTAAACCAATCAGCGTTGTAGAGAGAACTGCTTGATAAGAAAAAGCGTTGTTGTCGGTTCTGTAGCGTGATGATGTCTTGGCTGGTAATGGTCTGTTCGGTCAGCAAGCTTAGGTTAATTTGCACCACCACAATGCCCGCGATATCTAAACCGTCGTAAATAGGGGCTGCCAGATAATACAACGGGCTTGAACCTTTGGTTTTGTTCACCAAGGAGACACCACCGGCTTGATTGTGAATTTGTTCCACAATCGCTTTTCGGTCAGACAGGCTAAAGCGCTCTTCGATCAAACTTGAGACCAATACTTCGCCAGAGTTAGACAGGATTAGCCAACCTTCGGTATTGGCGGCTTTATCGAGTTGTGTTAACTGAGCTTGAATTGGCTCGTAATAAGTTCGGTTTCCTTTCACAAACGCGATGGTTTCAGGATTGTTGGTGACGAGGTAAGGCAGGTGGTAGAAGCGTTTAAGTGCGCGACGAACTTCACCGATATAGTCGAGTAGCTTTTGCTGAGCTTCAGTTTGAGTTTGTACACTCAACCACTGACGGGCAACCTCTCTGCTGGCGCTATAACAAGACAACATAAGCACTGTCGCAATTGCGACCACAAGCCATGTTTTGCCATTCCTTTTGCGCTGCATACTGACTCCATTCAGCTAGTGCGTTCTCACCGACAGTCATTAAAGAGTGCGCCTAACTGGTTGGATATTAAAGACTTGTAAGCAAGAAGTGAGATCTAGCTCCTTTTCTCCTCAGTGGTTTTTGCTACCGTTAATAAAGAGCGATTTCTTTCCCATCCCATAAAGCAGGCAGTAACTCATGGCTTTTGACGACATCCCTAAAATTGCACTTATCGAAGACGATGACATTGTTCGTCAGGCTACCAGCCAATGGCTGCAACTGGCGGGGTTTGATGTGACCGCATTCAGTTTAGGCAAAGAGGGCAAAGCGGCCATTCTTAGCCAAGAATTTGATGCGATTGTCAGTGATGTTCGCCTGCCAGACACCGATGGTTTGTCGATACTAGAAAGCCTGATTGCCAATCACATTCCAACGCCGATTATCTTGATCACCGGACATGGTGACGTTGATATGGCGGTAGGCGCATTACAAAACGGTGCGTTCGATTTTATCGAGAAACCTTTCCAACCAGAGCGCTTATCCCAACGAGTGACCGAAGCGGTAGAAAGCTATCGCGCACAAACTTCTACTCAAGATCGCCAAGAGTATCTATCGAGCGTGAGCGGTTTAGAGGAAGTGCTGATTGGGCGAAGCCGAGTGATGCAACAGCTTAGAGAACAAGTTGCCAAGTTAGCACGCATTGATAC
Organism: Vibrio sp. MOR3; assembly: GCF_001557775.1. Lineage (NCBI taxonomy): Bacteria > Pseudomonadati > Pseudomonadota > Gammaproteobacteria > Vibrionales > Vibrionaceae > Vibrio > Vibrio sp. MOR3. The sequence goes on from NZ_LNRD01000001.1 coordinate 44,317, forward strand.
CAACGTGATCATTTACGGTGAAACAGGTTGTGGTAAAGAGTTGGTGGCGACCAGTTTGCATAATGAAAGCCAACGTCGAGCTCATCATTTTGTGCCAATCAACTGTGGCGCTATTCCTGAGAACCTGTTTGAAAGTGAGCTGTTTGGGCATGAAGCTGGGGCATTTACTGGAGCAGGTAAAAAGCGCATTGGTAAGTTGGAATACGCGGATAAAGGCACCTTATTTTTTGATGAAATAGAGAGTATGCCGCTATCTATGCAGGTGAAAGTGTTGCGTTCATTACAAGAACATACGGTGGAGCGCGTTGGGGGTAATCAGCAGATCTCGGTTAATTTGAGAGTGATCGCCGCCGCGAAAGAAGATCTCAATGATCATGATGAGTTTCGTCAGGATTTGTATTATCGGCTCAATGTGGCGCAGATCTATTTACCACCATTGCGTGAGCGAGAAGAAGACGCGTTGATCTTGTTCGAACACTTTGCCCTGAAAAGTAACCCTGAGAGTCGTCCATTGAGTGAAGCCGATAGAAAAGCTGTTCTGGCTTATGCTTGGCCTGGGAACGTTCGTGAGTTGAGAAATGTAGCAATGCGGTTTGCATTAGACAATACGGTTTCAGTTATGGAAGTACTCTCTAGTCGGCCATCCTCCACGACCGAAGAAACCCAATCTGGCGTGCCGTTAGCTATTCAGCTGCACAACTTTGAACGTAAGGTACTGCATGACTCGCTAGTTCGACACCAAGGACGAATTACGGATGTGATGGTCGAGCTAGATTTACCGCGTCGAACCCTCAACCAAAAGATGCAGAAGTTTGGTTTGAATCGCTCTGACTATACATAGAAAAAACGGCTTCTAAGGAAGCCGTTTTTTGTTGAGGTACTTTTTGTTGAGGTATTCGCTAATCTAGGCTTGGTTTGCCAACTCGGTATGTTGCTGAGTTGCCTTGCGGGTAAAGACTACACCCACAATCACCATCGCAATCGTCGGAACAATCCAGCTTGCAAAATAGTGGTACAGCGGCATGTTGCTGTCTAACCATTGGTTTGCGGCTTCTGGCATGTAACCTAGGATGTGCAGCGCATCAACGCAGCCAAACGTTAGAGCAGTGAACGCCGTCGCGACGACCATGATTTGCGACATCTTGTTGCGCACTGGTGCCATTATCATCAACGCAATCGCGACTGGGTGAAGCGCCACAACCGCTGGCAATGTGATCGCCAATAGTTGCTCTAGACCTACGTTAGCGATCAAACCTGCCAATACCATGGTCGTGATCACGCAGCCTTTGTAGTTCACTTTGCTGAAAGTGTTGTCGTAAAACTCACTGCCTGCTGTGGTTACGCCGATAGCAGTAGTCAAACACGCCAATACCATCACGGCACCTAGTAATAGTGAGCCAAATGCGCCGAAGTGGCTGAAGGTGAACGCCGTTAAGATGTCGCCACCATTGCTGAACTCAGAACCCAAGTACGAGCTCGTCGAACCAATGTAAGCTAATGAGATGTAAACAAATGCCATGGCAACCGCGTACATCAGAGCTGCGATTAGCGTGTATTTTGCAGTGGCTTTCGGACAATCCACACCCATGCTACGAATCGCGCGGAAGATAATCCAACCAAAACCGATAGAACCTAGCGCATCCATGGTCATGTAGCCTTGGGTCAAGCCTTCAGCAAATGCGCCAGATACGTATGGTCCTGTTGCGGCAGTTAGCTCACCTGCAGGAGAAATCAAAGCCGTCACAGACATGATGATTAAGATAGCCATCAAGGCAGGCGTTAAGCTCTTACCTAGGTTGTCGACCAACTTACCCGGATATAGGGCAAATAGAATGGTGATAGCACAGAAGGCAATAGTGAAAGGCACCAAAGCGGCATCACCAAACATTGGTGCAAAGCTGAATTGGTAAGCGACGGTAATGGCACGTGGTATTACGAACGCAGGACCAATCACGATAAACACCATTACCCAAAAACTGGTCGCCAAAGGTTTAGGTAGGGCAGCGGTTAATTTGTCTGAACCGTTCACGATAGCCACTATCACTAGTGCCATTGCAGGCAGACCTACGCCCGTCAAGAGGAAGCCAGACATCCCGCTCAGAAAGTTTTCACCTGCTTGGTAACCCAAAAATGGAGGGAAGATCAGGTTACCCGCGCCTAAGTACATGGCGAAAGTCATGAAGCCCAAAGCGGCGATATTGCGTGCGCTTAACATTGTTATTCCTCTTATGTTTCGCTTGGAAGAAACTGAAAGGAATGGGAGGAGTATGTGGTGTTCCCGTCAGCTTCTTCTCAAGCTGACAGAAAGTTTAGATATAGCCTGTCAGCTCTAAATCAGTTTCAGAGAGAGCAGGAGGATCGCAGCAGCAACGCCTGATGGGCGTTTTAAAGCGAATTGTAATTGCGCAGTTGCTGACATGGATGATCCTTAATGACGAAAAAATACCAAGGAATACGTTTGCCTTGGCGTGTTTCTACCCTAACGAACATAGGGCTATTGGCACAACCCCGAAGTAGAAAATAAGTTGATACGGTCAACGTTTGTTTCTGAACTGGTGGATCGAACTGCTTTTTAAGTTCAAAATTAGAATAAATGACTTTTCATTTCTGTAACATGGCTTGTTTTGCTGTATTTTTGTGCTATTTGTAGTCGTTTAAGCTATAAACCTCCGCTGATAAAGTGAGCAGTTTAGAATGATGCGCTTTTTCTTCTTATTGTTAAGACGCTCATTAGTTGCAGTTCAATCCAAAATTGCATCGGCAAAATATTGCTTATTAGTGAATCGTGCATTTATTTTGTCTTGATCACATTTTATTAACCTTTTGCGATCTAGGCGTACAACCTTCTTCTCTTCAATGAGCAAGATCTTGCTCATTACTTTGCTATCAAATCAGCATGATTTTGCTCATTTTTGATGTCTTTCAGCACTTAGTTCAATAAATACAAAGGGTTAAAAGTTGGCATTTCAATTGCTCTAGGGAATGTGTTGTTAATAAAGATTTAACATGATGTAAATCCCCAATCGTGAAACGACTACACGGAGAGTAATAATGAAAATGAATAAGTTGGTAAAAGCTTTGGCTGTCGCTGTGACTTCTTTTGGTATTGCTGCTAACGCTGCGGCAGAAGATCGTAGCTACATTCTTGCAACGGCATCGACAGGTGGTACTTACTACCCTGTGGGCGTAGCGTTGGCGACGTTAAGCAAAGTGAAATTGGCACCAAAGCACCACTTCTCCCTTTCTGCAATCAGCTCTGCGGGCTCTGGTGAAAACGTCAAATTGCTGAACGAAAATGAAGCACAGTTCGCGATTCTACAAGGTCTTTACGGTGCGTGGGCTTGGTCTGGCGAAGGTCCTTATGAGAAAAGCGGTCGCCAAGAGCAGCTGCGTTCGGTCTCTATGTTGTGGCAAAACGTTGAGCACTTTATTGTTCGTTCTGACCTAGCAAAAACGGGCACAGTGACTGACCTGAACAACCTAGATGGCAAGAAGTTCTCCATCGGTAAGAAGAACTCAGGTACTGAGAACTCTGGTCGCCAAATCATGAAAGGTCTGAAGGTCGACCCTGATAAATTCAATCTTGCTTACATGGGTTACGGCGGCAGTGCGAGCGCACTTCAAAACGGCACCATTGACGGCATGAACACGCCTGCAGGTGTACCTGTTGGTGCGGTTACTCAAGCTTTTGCTGCGCTGGGTAAAGACATTTCGATTCTTTCGTTTACTGACGAACAAATCAAAGAGGCGAACGGCAATTACAACCTATGGACGAAGTACGAGATCCCAGCGAACACGTACCCAGGTCTAGATAAGCCGATCACCACCATTGCACAGCCTAACTTCTTGGCAGTTCGTGAAGATATCTCGGAAGAAGACGTTTACCAGCTAACCAAAGCGATCTACGAGAACCTGCCTTTCCTACAAGGCATCCACAAAGCAACAAAAGCAATGGCGATTGAGAAAGCGATTGCGGGTTTGCCAGTGCCTCTTCACCCAGGCGCGGCGCGTTACTACAAAGAAATGGGCATCGAAATCCCATCAGATCTAATGGCGAAATAACGCCTACTTAGCCCCCGAGTTTCGGCTCGGGGCATTTTATCCCTACCGATTTCTAAGATGGAAAAAGCCGCCAGAGCTTGGAGTATGAGATGAGCGACTCAATAGAAAAGGAATTACAGAAGTTTGAGCTGCCCACGCGCACTGACTTTCCGTGGGTAACCACCACAATTACAGTGTTTGGCGTGGTGTTGTCTGCTTTGCACATTTGGTTTAATACCTTATCGACCTTACCAGAGTTATGGATTTCCGCGACCCACTTTGCTGGCTTCGCGGTGATTTGTGCGCTTTGGTATCCGGCTCATATCTCTCTCAAGCAGAGTAAGATTGCACTCGGTATCGATGTGTTGATTGCTATGGGCGCGGTCGCGTGTTTGCTCTACATTCCTTATGCCGAAGATGCGTTGTACGAACGCGGTGTGAAGTTCGTGACCAGCGATTGGGTCTTCGCCATCATGGCAATTTTGATTGTTATCGAACTGATTCGACGCACCATGGGCTGGTTTATTCCAGTGTTGATTGTGGTGTGTCTGAGTTACGTTGTGTTTTGGGGTAAGTGGGCGACAGGCATTTTCCACTTCCCGGGTTTGAGCATGGAAACCTTGCTCTACCGCAGCTTTTATTCTTCTGAGGGCATGTTTGGTTCTATCTCGCGCATCAGTTGGACTTTCGTATTCATGTTCATTCTGTTTGGTGCGTTTCTTGTTCGCTCTGGTGTTGGTGATTACATTATCAACGTTGCACGTGCTGCGGCAGGCAAAATCATCGGCGGTCCCGGGTTTTTTGCGGTGATTGGCTCGGGATTGATGGGCTCAGTATCGGGCTCCAGTGTGGCAAATACGGTTTCAACCGGTGTTATCAGTATTCCTTTAATGCAGAAAGCAGGTTTCCCTTCGCGCTTTGCTGCGGGCGTTGAAGCCGCAGCGTCAACAGGTGGTCAGCTGATGCCCCCAGTGATGGGCGCGGGTGCTTTCATCATGGCGTCTTACACTCAAATTCCTTATGTCGATATCATCGCGGTTTCCTTTATTCCTGCTCTTATTTATTTCTTGTCTGTGGCGTTCTTTGTGCGTATCGAAGCCAAACGCAGCGGCGTTCAAAAGATCACGACCAGTGATGAGTCTCTACTAAAAGTAGTGATCAGCGGATGGCACAACCTTATTCCACTGGCGGTATTAGTCACTTTGTTGGTTCAAGGCTTTACGCCGACTTACGCTGCGGGCTTGTCGATCATTTCAGTGGTGGTGGCGTCTTGGTTCTCGAAAGATCACAAGATGGGACCAAAAGCGATCATCGAAGCACTTTCGCAAGGTGCGAAAAACATGGCGACAACCGCCGTATTGCTGGTAGGTATAGGTTTGGTGGTCAACGTGATCAGCACCACGGGCATTGGTAATACGTTCTCATTGATGATCGACGGTTGGGCGAATGGTGACTTGTTCATCATGATCGTTCTGATTGCGCTCGCTTCGCTGGTATTGGGCATGGGGTTACCCGTGACAGCTGCGTATATTGTATTGGGTACATTGTCTGCCCCTGCGCTTTACAAGTTGATTGCGGAAAACCAATTGCTTGAATTGATGGTGTCGGGTCAACTGCCTGAACAAGCAAAAGCCATCTTTATGTTGGCGGCGCCAGAAAAGCTGGAACTGCTTAATGCACCAATGGCGTTGGAAACCGCGAAAGAAATGGTGGCGTTAGTGCCTGCGGACTTTATGGAAACCCTACTAGAGCAAAGTCTGGGTATGGAAGCGGTAGGTTTGGCATTGCTGGCTGCTCATCTCATCATCTTCTGGTTATCGCAAGACAGTAACGTTACTCCTCCAGTGTGTTTGACCGCATTTGCAGCAGCAACCATCGCCAAAACACCGCCAATGCGCACTGGTTTGATGGCGTGGAAAATCGCCAAAGGTTTGTATCTTGTACCGCTGTTGATTGCTTACACAGGCTTGGTGAGTTGGGATGTGACATCGGTGATCACTGTAGGTTTCTTTGCCATCATCGGTACCTATGCATTGATTGGTGCTATTGAAGGCTACTTGGAAGGTCCTCTAAACATTCTGACGCGTCTCTTGTTGGTAGTGGTGGGTACATTGCTGGTTTGGCACGACATACCAATGTTGGTTCGTGTGGCAAGCTGCGCGGTATTTGTCGCGGTGTTCATTTACAGTGGTCGCAAGTTCAAATTGCAACAATCTCAACTATCGGTTTTATAAGAGGTCGTATGAAATCAGTCTATGACTACATCATTGTTGGTGGCGGTATCGTTGGTGTGTCGACGGCATGGCAACTGCAGCAACGTCATCCAGACAAATCCATTTTATTGGTTGAGAAAGAGTCCGGTTTTGCCAAGCACCAAACCGGACACAATAGCGGCGTGATTCATGCCGGGGTGTACTACGCTCCGGGCAGCTTAAAAGCGGATTTTTGTAAGCGTGGGGTAGAGCGAACCATTTCGTTCTGTGCCGAGCACGATATTCCGGTGGAGAACTGTGGCAAGTTACTGGTTGCGACCAATGAGCAAGAAGTCGAACGCATGAATGCCCTCTATGAGCGCTGTCATGTCAACGGCATCGACGTAAAGCTACTCGATGAAGTTCAACTCAAGCTGGCTGAGCCAAACATCACTGGCTTAGGCGCGATTTATGTCAAAACTACCAGTATTGTCGATTATCGTTTGGTCACTCAGCAGATGGCGGAAGAGTTCCAAAAGCTCGGCGGGCAAATTAGCTTGAGAACCAAAGTGGTGGCTGCCGAAGAGAAGGATGAAGAAGTCCAACTGACCTGCATTTCAGACGGGCAAACCATGCAGCTCAATGCCAAGTTCTTGGTCACTTGCAGCGGCTTGATGGCGGATCGCATGACTAAGATGATGTCTATTCCAACCGATTTCCAAATAATCCCTTATCGCGGCGAATACTACCGTTTAGATAGCAAACACGACCAAGTGGTGAATCATCTTATTTATCCAATTCCAGACCCTGATTTGCCATTCTTGGGCGTCCACCTGACTCGCATGATTGATGGCAGTGTGACCGTTGGTCCAAATGCGGTGCAAGGCTGGAAGCGAGAAGGGTACGACAAGGTTAACTTCAGCTTGCAAGATACCATGCAAATGCTCAGTTTCTCCGGCTTTTGGAAGGTGACACAAAAGCATCTAAAAACCGGATTGGATGAGTTTAAGAACTCGTGGTGGAAGCCGAGCTATCTGAAATTGGTCAACAAATATTGCTCAAGCATCAAGGTCGAAGACCTCAAACCATATCCTGCGGGTATTCGCGCGCAAGCAGTGTTATCCGATGGAACCTTAGTTCATGACTTCTTGTTTGCCGAAAGCGCGAGAAGCCTGCATGTTTGCAACGCCCCCTCTCCCGCGGCGACATCTGCAATGCCGATTGGGGAGTACATTTGCGATAAAGTGAATGAGAAGATAGAGGCGAAAACCGAGACGGTTTAACAGTAAAAAGCCAAACTAGAAGTACCCCAGAAAAATAATGACTTTGTTTGTTAGGTTATTAGTGTCGGGTGTGCTGGAAGTTTGGCTTAGCCAATCACAAAGTAGACGTCGTTAAACATGAGCCTGCATGGCGACAGGAGTTTGTTGATATCGTGCGCTATTCTTCGAGTGTGGATTGTATCGCAAGATAACGTAATTTATATGTATAAAGCGATTTAAAGGTGACGTATGGCAGCGTTTAACTTACATTTTTAAGATGTTTTCTAGCTCTTTCTATTTAAATTTGTATTTATTGGAGGAGTTATGATTACGAAGCAACATCTTAGGAAAGTTTGGAAGAATGAAGCGAGAGTTTCAGATGAATATTTACTAGTTATAAGCGAAGAACTTTCATCAAAGCTAGTTGAATGTAAGTTAGATAGCGAATTACGAATATCGCACTTCATTGCTCAATTGGTAAAAGAGGTAGGTCCTTATATCACGCTTGAAGAGAATTTCAATTATTCAGTTCAGGGATTAAAAAATACATTCAAAACCTATCGTAAAAATCCAGAGCTAGCAGAAAAACATGGAAGAAACGCCGCAATCAATCAAAAAGCCAATCAACAAGCAATAGCAAACAATGCGTATGCTATGAGAATAGGGAATGGAAGTGAAAGCACTGGTGATGGCTGGAAGTACCGCGGTAGAGGAATGATACAGCTTACAGGTAAGGGGAATTATGCTGCAATAGAAGGAGTACACGCCAACATCTGGGATGAAGATGTGAGTTTTGTTTCCTCCCCAAACCTTGTGGCTAAACCAAAATATGCAGTAAGGACTGCGATGATTTTTTGGTTAAATAATAAGTTATATTTGAAAGCTGACAAAGGAGCCTCTCGTACTGTCACGGATAGTATTACAGCGGTAGTTAATAAAAATACAGATTCATATGGACAACGACATGAGATTTTTGCAGGGCTGTATAAAAAAGGTACATTCAAAGATATTTTTAGGTAGTTTTTTTTTGACGATGTTGTTGGTACCTACTCCATCTTTAAGTTTTCAAATCTTGAGTTTTAATGATGCATATCTGTTATCAGGTCACGAGTTGGAGTCAGATTATATGGTCTACGTGCCAGGCTCTATGGAAGCAGAAATTACCAATGTGCTTAAATTTGATTGTGAAGGCAGCCGTGTTGAAGCGGTGAAAATTGGTAGCGAAATTAACAACGCAGCGACGTATGGCGAACATCTCCAATACTATTTCTTTCTCGTGAGAGACCATCAGTTTCACGTTCCTCTAAGAATTGTTGAATCTTTTCAAACGGTTGATAAAGAGTCCAAAGAGGTTCTATCGGAACATTTACCATTCACCAAGCATGATGTGTCTGACTTAGTATGTGATTTGATTCGCCCCCAGATTATGAGTTATCAGTTTACACGAGCGTTTGAAGCCGTCGCTAAACCAGAAAAGAACAAAGGCGACTAAACTGTCGCCTTTATTGTATTTGAATCTGGGAATTAGGAGTTGCCGTCTTTCGGGCAGAGTTCGCCTTTTTTGGCGTGTCTCTCGATCATGTAATCGCCGCGAGCACTGTGCAGGACTATCGCGTTCCAGACTTCACCATCTTTTAGCTCAAACTCCATCGCATAGTGTGTACCGCCGACGATTTGAGTTCTCACATCATTGATTTGTTTTAACTTATCCGTCGCATTCATTTGATGCAGAATCATGCTGAGCGAGCGTTCGGCATCTGGTGTCACTTTCGCCACTTGCCAACCTCCAGGGACACCGCCTTTCGAACCGCAGATCGCTTGCATTTTTTTCTTCAAACCAGGAGACATCTGCTTGTCTACGGCCAATGCGTTACCTGCAAATGAAAAAGCGGCCAACGACATCATCGCGGTCCACATCATCCTTAACTTCATAATCCACTCCATTGTTTTGTTATTGATTGAGTATAAGCACGCCTTTCACGGTTTACATAATAGCAAGGTCTTCTGTGCCAGCAGATAAATACGTAATGGGGGAGTTAAACAGGCTAAAAACGATCGCTTTTGATAGCGGCTCGTAACATTCTTTAGAGGAGGAGACGTTATGAGTCTGAAGCATTATTTTGAAAAGGTCTCACCAAAGTTTGAACCGGGAGGCCAATACCACAAGTTCTACCCACTCTTCGAAGCTGTTGAAACCCTTTTTTATACGCCGGGTAAAGTGAACCACGGCGTTACCCATGTTCGAGACAGCATCGATTTGAAGCGCATCATGATCATGGTGTGGTTAGCCGTATTCCCCGCGATGTTTTGGGGCATGTATAACATCGGTCAGCAATCCAGCGATGCTCTGCTGTACGGCCTTGACCAAGCTGTCGCGCAACAAGCCATTGATGCCTCTTGGGGGCTGAGTTGGGTTTGGGGTTCAGTAGAGGCGGCCAGCCAAGCGGGTTGGGCGAGTAAAATGCTGATCGGTGCAACCTACTTTTTGCCTGTCTACGCGACAGTGTTTGTAGTTGGCGGCTTTTGGGAAGTGCTGTTTGCTATCGTCCGCAAGCACGAGGTGAATGAAGGTTTCTTTGTTAGCTCCATTCTGTTTGCGTTAATTCTCCCGCCCACCATTCCGTTGTGGCAAGCCGCGTTAGGTATCACTTTTGGTATCGTGGTAGCGAAAGAGATCTTCGGTGGTACGGGGCGTAACTTCTTAAATCCTGCATTGGCAGGGCGTGCATTCTTGTACTTCGCTTATCCAGCCAATATGTCTGGCGGCGCCGTTTGGGTTTCGGCTGATGGCTACTCTGGTGCAACCCCTCTTAGCCAATGGTACGAAGGTGGTCAGAGCGCTTTGACCAACAATATGACAGGCCAGCCTATCTCTTGGATGGACGCTTTCGTCGGTAATTTGCCGGGTTCTATGGGAGAAGTCTCGACCCTGCTGATCGCGCTTACAGGTCTGGTGCTGATCTTTATGAAGATCGCGTCGTGGCGGATTGTTGCGGGTGTCTTTGTTGGCTTAGCCGTGACGTCGCTACTGCTTAATGCAATTGGATCGAATACCAATCCCATGTTCTCTATGCCTTTCTATTGGCACTTCGTGATTGGTGGCGTCGCGTTCGGTACTTTCTTTATGGCGACAGACCCCGTATCGGCTGCATTCACAAACGGTGGCAAGTGGGCTTACGGTATACTAATTGGCGTGATGACGATATTTATTCGAGTGCTCAACCCAGCCTATCCGGAAGGCATCATGCTAGCGATTTTGTTTGCCAACTTGTTTGCTCCATTGTTCGACTACATGGTCAAAGAGAGCAGCATTAAGCGCAGAATGAAAAGGGCAAGACCTTCGTGAAATGAGGTGAGCTTCACTGAAATTTGATTGAAAACTGCACTATATTGAAAAGGTCAGGGACATGGGGTTTCTGGCTTTTCTTTTTATCAGGAGGACGAAGACGATGAGAGTCAAGAATATTCTTGATAGCCGTTTGGTGCTGTCGTTCTGGTACAACCTAGACTTCTGCCTGTCTCTTCTTAGTAAAATTTCTGGTCGTTAATTTCCTCAATGCTCTCGCATTGAAAAGCAATTTATCTGTTTGTTTTACTCTTCGCTTAAGTGCGTAGGGTCATGCGTATAAGGAAATTAACAATGAAACGTATCCCAGAACCGTTCCGTATCAAAATGGTTGAGCCAATCAAAATGACGACCTTGGCTGACCGAGAAGTTGCCCTCAAGCAAGCGGGTTTTAACCCATTTCTTCTTCGTAGTGATGATGTTTATATCGACCTGCTGACCGACTCTGGCACTGGTGCTATGAGTGACAATCAGTGGGCGGGGATCATGATGGGTGATGAGTCCTACGCGGGTAGCCGCAACTACTACAACTTGTGTGATGCGGTAGAGCACTTCTTTGGTTACAAGCTGACAGTGCCGGCGCACCAAGGTCGTGGGGCGGAGCAAATCTTATTCCCAGCCTTGATTGAACGTATGCGTCAGGTTCGCGGTGGTGAGACACCAGTGTTTATATCAAATTACCACTTCGACACCACAGCGGGTCACATTGAGCTCAATGGCGGTAAAGCGATTAACGTGGTAACAGAAGAAGCATTCGACACTACCACGCCATACGACTGGAAGGGGAACTTTGACCTTAATAAGCTGGTGGCAACGATTGAAGAGCATGGTTCTCACAACATCTGTGCGATCATCACAACGGTTACGTGTAACAGTTCAGGTGGTCAGCCTGTGTCGATGGAAAACATGCGCAGCGTGTACGAAATCGCAACCAAGTACGACATTCCAGTGGTGATTGATTCGGCTCGTTACTGTGAGAACGCTTACTTTATCAAGCAACGCGAAGCGGGCTACGAGACCAAATCGATTCTTGAAATCATCCGCGAGATGTACCAATACGGCGACATGCTCACTATGTCAGCGAAGAAGGACCCAATGGTAAACATTGGTGGTATGTGTTGTATTCGCGACCATCAAGAGCTGTTCCAAGCGGTTCAAACACGATGTGTACCGATGGAAGGCTTTGTGACTTACGGTGGTATGGCTGGCCGTGATATGGAAGCCTTGGCTCGTGGTCTATATGAAGGTGCGGATGAGGATTACCTTCACTACCGCATCAGCCAAGTGCAATACTTGGGTGAGCGTCTACGCGAGGGTGGCATTCCAATTCAATATCCAACGGGTGGTCATGCCGTGTTTGTTGACGCAGCGAAAATATTACCTCATATACCCGCGGATCAATTTCCAGCACAAGTGTTGTGTAATGCTTTGTACTTAGAAGCGGGGATTCGTGCAGTAGAGATTGGTTCACTGTTGCTTGGTCGAGATCCGGAAACAGGTGAACAGAAAGCATCAGAACTCGAATTGATGCGCTTGACCATCCCGCGTCGTGTATATACCAACGACCATATGGATTATATCGCCGATGCCATTATTGAATTGAAGAACCGCTCGCATGAGTTAAAGGGACTCACCTTTGATTATGAGCCTCCGGTACTTCGTCACTTTACGGCCCGCTTTCGCGAGCTGGATTGATCGAGAAAACGTTATGTTTCGATAAGCAAAAGGCCGCGAAATTCGCGGCCTTTTAGAACTTGGCTTACAACGTTAATGGTATGTTTATATCAATCAAACTTACGCTAACTCGAGTGAGATACGTACAAATTGTTCGTCTTGATATTGAACTTCATAATTGAAGGTGTTGCTGGCATAAATGCTACCTAAGAACAGTGAACGTTGACTCATTGGGCCACGGAAAAGCATCGAAATAGGTGCGATCATGGCGTTATTATCATCGAAGTGTTGGTTTAAGTTGTCAGAGAGAACACACAGCAAGCAGCCATGCTGGTCGTGTGATAAATCGACATCTTCAGGACGCGAGAGCAGTACGGTCGTACCGAGTTTTTTCTCTACTTCGTTAATCAGTAGCAAGTAACTATCGAGGTGAGGTTGCGGATTGCTCGGTTTATTCGCACCCACACAGCGTTCAAGCAAAGCTTCAAGGTTGCCATTTTCCCCTTTGGCCTGTTGAGTCAGAGACTTTAACGGCTTTTTAATCAGTTTGTAGCGGTTACTTTTAAGCTTAGGCTTAAGCCATTTTTGCAGTAAGTCGTTACGTTCTTTTAAGGGAATAGGTCGCGAGGACGCATGGAGTTTGAAGTGCAGGTGTAATAGGGCGTGCACTGCAAGCTCGCTTAGAAGTTGGTTAGCATCAGCGGATTGTCTTGCCTGCTTAGAACTTTGCATTACACTCTAAATTTCTTATAGGAAGAATAATGGTGCCGAGAGAGGGACTCGAACCCTCACACCTAAGGCACTAGCACCTCATGCTAGCGTGTCTACCAATTTCACCATCTCGGCATCATGATGCTCTGAATACACAGAGGCTTCGGAAAGAAGCGTTCCAAATTGTATATCCAAAATCCATAGATTGGCGAGAGCAAAATTACTCATTTTTGGACTTTGGTGTTCGATTGAACATTTATTGTCCGTTTTTGGCCGTTTCACCATGCGTTCCCCTCTTAATACCCCTATTTTCACTACAAGTATGAACACAAATTGGCATTCTTGCGCAAAAAATGAACGCTTGAACGTTTGCGTAAATAAATGTGATGAAACTCTCGTTTTGATGGCTATACTTGCGACCCGTTTAAGCGGGAATTAGGGTTCGTTGTTCAGGACCCTTACCCATACAAGCCGTCACATGGAGCGGGATGAGTCGAATACTCTCCAGCAGTGAATGACCCCACGGACCGGACCAGCTAAGTTCAATTGCTTGTATAAGGTAAAAATAAGATGTCGAACTATCCGTTCTGTCGCCATGTTAGATCTACGAGTGCCTTGTCACTCGACACGTTGTCCCTTTCTTTTGCCAATTCCTTTGGTGTTTCTTTCTTTTTCAACGTTCAGTAGGTCTGATTCATGAGTGTTCTATTTAGTTTATTTGGTATTGTTGCACTACTAGGTTGTGCGTTCCTACTGTCAGAGAGCCGTTCTTCAATCAATTGGAAAACCGTATCTCGTGCTTTGTTGCTCCAAATGGGTTTTGCTGCTCTAGTGCTTTACTTCCCTTGGGGGCAAGCCGCGTTGGCCAGTTTGAGTAGTGGCGTTGCGGGTCTTTTAAGTTTTGCTGATGAAGGGATCAAATTCCTCTTTGGTGACCTTGCTTCTACTGGTTTTATCTTTGCTGTCCGCGTTCTTCCTATCATCATTTTCTTCAGCGCTCTTATCTCTGCCCTTTACTACTTGGGTATCATGCAAAAAGTGATTCAATTTATTGGCGGTGCTATCCAAAAGTTTTTGGGTACCAGCAAAGCAGAATCATTGGTTGCAACAGGTAACATCTTCCTATCCCAAGGCGAATCACCACTTCTTATCCGTCCATTTCTACAAAACATGACCCGCTCTGAGCTGTTTGCGGTAATGGCTGGTGGTATGGCGTCAGTCGCAGGTAGTGTTTTGGGTGGTTACGCAGGTCTAGGTGTAGAGTTGAAATACCTAATCGCAGCAAGCTTTATGGCAGCACCAGGTAGTTTATTGATGGCAAAAATCATCGTGCCTGAGCGTCAAACCCCAAGTGATTACAACAACATCGAGCTGGATAAATCAGAAGAAAGCAACGTAATCGATGCGCTAGCGAGCGGTGCGATGGGTGGTATGAAAGTTGCCGTCGCGGTCGGTACGATGCTTATTGCCTTCGTGAGTGTGATTGCGATGGTAAACACGGGTTTAGAAAACTTAGGTGAAATGTTCGGTTTTGCTGGCATCACGCTACAGGCTATTTTCGGTTACCTATTTGCACCTCTAGCATGGTTGATTGGCGTTCCGGGCCACGAAGTACTTGCAGCGGGCTCTTATATCGGTCAGAAAATCGTAATGAACGAATTCGTCGCATTTATCGACTTCGTACAACATAAAGCGACACTGACTGAGCACACGCAAATTATCATTACTTTTGCTTTGTGTGGCTTTGCCAACATCGGTTCGATTGCGATTCAACTTGGTTCAATTGGTGTGATGGCACCAGAGCGTCGTAAAGACGTAGCAAATATGGGACTGAAAGCGGTAGCAGCAGGTACCCTAGCAAACCTAATGAGCGCTTGTTTAGCCGGTATCTTTATTTCTCTTTAAGGGATGCCCGCACATAAAAATAAATCAAAACCCGCTTCCATAGCGGGTTTTTGTTTATAAAACGCTTGAATGAGAGATTGCTTAAATATTTAAGAGAACATTGCTCTGTAATATTATTTTTTGAGCACATTGCCCCCAATATTGAATAGTACTGCCGTACGGTTTACGTTTACTTTCTAAACTATAAATAAGACAAGGAAGTAAAACATGACGTCAAAAGTAGTATCGATCGTGTTAGCCGATAAGGAGAATGGTGGGTTAGAGCCGCTCTCAGGAACGTGCTGTAAATCTATTACCCCATTCGCGGGTGCCCATCGTTTGATTGACTTTGCGTTGAGCAATCTAATTCAATCTGGCATCAAGCGTAATCTTGTCTTAAGTCGATTCCATTGCCCTGCTTTAAATGAACACATTAAGCGTGCATGGAGCAAGTACGAAGCGAACATCGACATTCTTGAGCCGGCATACCCCCATAATAAGTTTTTGCCTGCGTTGCAGTACAATTGGACCAATGCTTTGCTGCAAAACCTAGAGGCCATTAACCGTCCGACTGATGAGCATGTACTGTTAGTTGGTGGAGAACAAATTCATAGGCGCTACCTTTCTTTATTGCTGCAATATCACAGAATCCAAGCGTCTGAGTTAACGCTTGTTGTAGCTCAAGTTCCTACCGAGCGAGCGTCTGCTTATCATGTTGTGGAATTGGATGAGCAAAACCAAGTAACAAGCATTCAGCACCAGCCACAGCAACCTGCAGAGATACCAAAGAAGCCAGGCATCTCTCTTGTGCTTACCGAGAACTATGTGCTTAAGCGTGCGACCTTAGTCAAAGGCTTGTTCACCAATGCAAAAAACTTAGACGGACGACATGATTTAACTTGTGATGTGATTGGTAAACTGGTTCAGAAGGTCAAAGTGGCAATATTCGATTTGGGAGTCGTTGATTCAGACCAAGCCCCTTTGTATTGGCATGGTTTGAATAGTGTTGATGACTATTGGTCGGTGCAAATGGCGATGTTGGTTGAGCAAAATGATACGCAAAAGAAAAGCTCAGAGCCATTGCTTAGTAAAGAAATCGTCTCGCAGCGATCGAGCTTATGTAATGATGCGGGAGGCATTAAAGTTCGCATTAAAGACAGCTATATCGCTTCAGGCTGCCGAATTGAAGGGGCGTGCTCTATCCGCTCTGTGATTGGGGTTGATTGTGATTTAGGTAGAAACAGCATGTTGCATGAGGCGGTACTGATGGCGCGCTGTAAGATTGGAGCAAACAGCCGCATTACACGTGCCATTATTGAAGAGGATGTCCATATCGCTCCAGGGACAGTCATTGGTGAGAAACTTGAGAAAGACAGTGAGCGGTTTTTCGTAACGGAGGGGGGATTGGTCGTGATTCCCAAAGGCAGTCGAGTCGGTTTTGAACAACCACTGACGTCACTGCATGACAATTACCCTGAAGACGTTACAGCGAATACGATTTAAGTCCGGTAAGGTTTATTGTGTTTTTCATTTTACGAAATACTGAAATCTTATCTATTTTAATTAAAAGATTTATAACACATTGATATTGAGCCCAGTTGGCTAGGAGAGAGGATGAAGTTCGATCGTCTTCATTTTGCAAATGCATTGAAGCATTACCGAAAAAAATCAAATTACTCGCAGGATGGGTTGGCCGAACTCCTCTCCTCCGCTCATCGTGTTTTTTCTAGTTTAAACCAAGCTACATTGAGCCAGTGGGAAAGGGGGAAGATTGAACCCACTCTATTGCGCCGCCTCGGGATTGCTCATTTCTTTCAGCAGCCTTATCACTATGATGAACAAGAGCTAAAAAGTGTCAAAAAAGCACTGCAACATCCTGTGAATTTCCAAAATCTGAATACGGTGTATGACTATGAAATCACGCATCGCAGTCATGTTGCTTTTGAGAAGCTGGACGAGGACGACAAACAACTGATCTTCGATTCTCATTTCAGGCAAAATGGCAATGCAGTCACAGATACGTTTGATGCCTTATGTTTGACCCAGCCTAAAGTGTTTTGCTTTTACTATAAGAAGATGTTGGTTGGTCATGTATTGTATGAGCTAAAGCAAGGGGCGATTTATCTTATCAGCGTGGTCTTTCTCACTAAAACCATTCGAACCGCATTACTTAATCATATCGCGGAGATCAGCCGAGGCTTGATGGTGTATTTTCCGATTCGAGACCGCAGCCTCAAGCAGTTTATGAGTGACTGCTTCCTAGAAAAGTGCTGTTATAGCCGCAGCGTCACCTTTTATGCTGGAACCAGTGAACAGTTTTTTGATAACCCGATGATTCTCAGTGTGATGGAAGGCTATCAAGATTTTCGTTTAGTCCGTTATGAACAAGTACAGAAAAAGCAGAAGGTCTAACCTTATTGTTTAAATAGCACCATATTACGATTTCGGAACCAGCCCGTAGGGTAACGATTGAAAAGCGAATGGCTGATTGGCAACCGTCGGAGCTTGGTGAACACCCTTCCAGTCCAATAACATGATAGCCAAGACATTTCTATGCTCTCCATATTTTAAGTCGAAGTCGCCATCGACCGATGGGATCATGCCTTGTTCGAGATTGATTGAGCCTTGAATCGCTTGACGTGTTTTCTCGACGACTGGGTCATTCTCTAGTCCCGCAAGAAGAAACGTAATACCCACTTCGGCAATCACATCTTCTTTAGAGCGTAAGATAATCGTATCGATATTGTCGCGGAAGTAATCGTATATCCATTGATGGTCAGATTCATTGACCTGTTTTTGATAGTACTGAGAATCACCAAAAATAATGTGTGTCATGCCGTAGATTTTGTTGCTGTATTGCTGCGGTGACAACTTCTTATCCTGTGAATCTGGGTAGGTGCTTTTAAACGCTTTGGTGAAGTCATTGACGACATCTTGCTCACCCAGTTGGCGTAGCCAATAAACTTGATTGGCCAGTTGCGCTGCCCATGCCTCGATCATTTCAGGATCGGTCGCGTATTTGGTGAAATCATAACGTCGAATGACGCTTCTTAAGGTCTTATCGTGTTTGTGTTTAAGGCCGTATTCGTCAGCTCTTGCCATTGCACCCAGCAAATCGACCCCTAGATAAAAATACTCAGGTTGATGCTTGGTCACGGTATAGCGGCGCTGGCCTCGTTCGTCTTCTTGGTCATGGTAATTGGCAAGGCGTTTTTCTGAATACAATATGATTTGTTCTGGCGTATTCACATCACTGGCAAAGTGATTCAAACGGCTGGCGACTTGAGCCATGTCTGTCCACACCGCAGGAAGGTATTTATCATCTAGAGTTTGGCGGTACATGCGCAACCCAAAGTGGCCTTCTTTAAATGCTGGTAGGGAATAAAGCTGCGACTCAAACGTATCTTTTATTAACTGTGCAGATTGAGGGTAGCTCAACACGGGTGAGTCCTGGTCGGCTTGAACGTTAAAGACCAACGAACAAGAGAGCAAGATAGCTAAGTTGAGAGGTTTGATACGCATAATTACATTCCACAAAAAGCCCAGAATTCAAACCTAGCATCAATGCTTCTTTGCTATGTAATGCCTCAGTCAATAGTTGGTCACGATATGGCGGAAGGTCAGGTTGATACGTTCACCTTTCGGTTTTGCCGTTTTGGGCACCGCGTGTTTCCAATGATGCTGCAGTTCTCCTGCCATAATTAACAAGGCACCATGGCTAAGTTCATACTCTAGCTGAGTTTTACAATGTAAATTCCGCAGTAAAAAGCGTCGAGTTTCGCCAAGGTTTACAGAAGCGATAACCGGATTTCTACCAAGCTCTGGCTCATTATCTTGGTGCCATCCCATGGAGTCCTGTCCATGACGATATAGGTTTGCTAAGACCGAGTTGAATTGAACGTTGGCAATGGCTTCACAGCGCGCTTTTAGCTCATTGAGATCCGGTGTCCAAGGGTGTGGCGACATGGTTAACCCTGAATATGTATAGGCAACATCGCCATGCCAAGCTTGTAACCGAGGTTGCAGTACTGAGCGGCCGAACATGGTGATGCGCTCTTGTTGCCATGGGAGAGTAGAGCGAAGGTTAGAGAAATAACGATCAGCTTCTAAGTTACTGAGAAAGTTAGGGTCATAGTAAATTCTGCCCTGTGCTACTTCTTGCCAAAATGAGCTTTTAAATAAATCACCTTGTACTTGCATCTCACTTTACCTTTCTCATTTATAAAAATGGTCGATATTTATTACCTTTACGATAGCTATTGGTTATTCTTAAGGTAAATAAGCATTTTAACAATAATGAATAAGTCTCGTTGTAGTCAGGACGAGATAGTGAGGAACAAATGCGCTATTCACCCAGAAAGCAGGGCTATTTTGCATTGTTCTTTCTCACTTTTTTTGCCTTGTGTATTGGGGTAATTGAGCTGTTACATCGGAACCAGCAAAGCCTCTACCAAGAGCGAGTTCAAGTTGAGGCCAAAGAACAACTTTCTATTCTCCGTTCCAATTTGGAAGCGGAACTTATGGCTGATATCTATAAAGCCAGCACCCTTGCCACGCTCATTACTTTGCTGCCTAAAGATGAGGAGCGCAAGCTTAATCTTGCAGCCAATCGAATCCTAAACAAAAGCAAGCACATCACAGTGATTGGCATGGCAGAAAACGACGTGGTCAGCCATATCTTTCCCTTAAAAGGGAATGAAGCCGTGGTTGGCTTGGATTATCGGACTGTGCCAGAACAATGGGTACAAGTTCAAAAAGCTAAGGAAATTGAAGAAATCTTTATCGCTGGCCCTATCGAGCTAGTGCAAGGTGGGAAAGGGTTGATTGTGCGTGTCCCTGTCTTTCGTGATCCACCGATAAACAATGATTATTGGGGCGTGATCAGTACCGTCATCGACTTTGACGGTTTGCTGAGAGATACGGGGGTTATCGAGTTTTCATATCGTTATTACATGACGATTCGTGGCTATGATAGTGGTGGCGAACTTGGCGATGTTTTCTTTGGTCAAACGAGCGAAAACGGCCAAGTGTATGCCAAAGAGCAAGTGCATTTCCCTTATGGCGGTTGGAGTATTACGGTCTATGCCAACGGAGAGTTGGAAAAACAAGTGTCTTGGCACCGACTTCATATTGCACGACTCGTCGGTTATCCCATTGTACTAGCGATGAGCATCGCATTGATGGTGATTTATCGTTTGTACATTGTGGCAGATAGCCGTGCGCTGCATGACGAGCTGACTCAGTTGCCAAATCGACGTTACTTTATGCAGTCGTACAAGCATCAGTTTGAAATCGCAAAGCGTTATAAAAAACGTTATCGCTTCGCTCTTGTGAACATCGATTTAGATCATTTCAAGCACATCAATGACACTCATGGACATGATGCTGGAGACAAAGTACTTGTTGCCTGTGCAGAGCGAATCACAAGCAGCTTGCGTCGCTCTGATATTGTCGCACGTATGGGCGGGGACGAGTTTTTGGTAGTGGTCCATAACCCGAAAACAGAAGAAAATATCCAAACACTTTTGAAAAAGTTAAGAACGGCATTGTGCTCCACACCAGTTATCTATGACGGAGAACTGATTTATCTGCGCACTAGCATGGGTTACGCGATGTTTGATCCTGTCATGACATCGCCAGAACAAATGATGAAAATTGCAGATGAGCGGATGTATCAGCAAAAGCATTATGGCGGGTAATACTTAAACGTTGATAGTGCTTTAAACACAGTCAGTGTCTTCCCGCTTTTGACTGATTTTCATTTTAAAGGGGTGTACTCATCAACGAGGCTATTGCTGATAAAGGGATTAGTAGCAATGCGATCTGTAGCATATTTTGCAGTTCTTTGCATTTTGCAAATGCGATTTGCAAAATGTGTGCTCAATAAATCATCAATATGCATCAGGATCGAAGAAAAAATGGTGTTTTAAAAGTTGGCACGCATCGTGCTTTATACAGATTGACCCTTATTAAGCCGAGGGTCACCTAGCCAACTGACGTTGTTAGTGAATACACATTGTTCACAAGTATATACCGCCAATCACCTTTATTGTGATTGGCGTTTTTTCTTTCTATAGGTCAAGAACTTGCACCTCGTCTCCAGTATCTCCTGAATCACCACACTTGTTATAGCAACTCGGTTGTCTTGGACATACCGCGCCTCTTGAACAAATCAATCTTGCTTGAGTTTGAATTCCTCGTTCAATCCAATTGATATTGAGGATCTTAGCTATCGTCGTCAGATCCTTTTTGATGTGCTGTGGAATCACCGTACTGCCCCCTGAAGAGACACACAGCGATTTTAGCTCTTCTGCAATTGCAATCGCATCCCCACCCTGTGCAGAAATAGCCGGGTTGAGGTCTATGCCAGCACAAAGCACGCGATTGTTTCCTGCTGGATCAAATACATTGACTGATTCACAACAGTAGATGCGTGGTTCATTACCAACATTGAGAATCGAGATCTGTGCTGAGCTGGTATCTAGCGGCTGTGACAGACGACGGAAGACTGCCCAGTGTTGACAAGGGTCATTCACTTTGCGCATGTTCCCCCAAGGGAGTGGAATACCATTACCACGATAAACCGCTTTGAGCTTACCTGGTCCATAAGCATCAAAGTAATGCCAATGTGGGTACGGCGATACCACCGTCATGCGGCGCATTGCGACAGAAGGGGAGACGCCCGCTTTTTTGTGAACATCGATTTCATAACCTGAGCGATCGAGTAATTGGCGAAATGGCACTTTTGGACAGAGTAATGCACCGGCAAAGAAACTCGACTCAAAATCGCGCCATGCCTGGAGGATATCTTGAGAGTTTAGCTCTGAGTTCGACACCGGGCTGTCTGTCTGTTCCCAATTGTTCTGGTGACCAATAGAGAGCACATTGCTCATACCATCACTGCTGTGTAGCACCCTGTGACCAATATACACGGCCAAGTCGTACTTTAAGCGAGTGGGGTAATCACGCATTCGTTTATTCAGGTAAATCGTGCCAGGGGCTTCCATAAAAGAAGTCACGAGTTGTTTGGCACTGACCCCCAGTTCATCAACCACATCTTGAGGGGCGCGATCAATCCAACGAATGTCCAATCCCAAGCTTTTGGCAATGTCGATTAAGTCTTCAACCGATAGATTCAAACGTTTTAAGCCGACTTCTTCTGCCGCTCTTTCTAAGTCTGGAAAGTGGTTTTGATGATTTTCTTGGTGAGCACGAATCAAAAGATGAGCAAACTGACGCCCTGTGATCCCCGTTTGGGAGAGCATCTCTGGTATCGCGATTTGCAGGATATCGTTAGAGAACAAGAAGCTGGGTTCGAGCGCCATCCCGTTAATGCCGCCACGGTTGCCTTTATTGGGCGTGATGGCTTCGAGCTCTGGCTCATCGTCCAAAAACCAAGCGGGTTCTTTTTGGAAAACTTCGGCGATCACTTCCAACATATCGATGCTCGGTACGCGTTTTCCACGTTCGATCATCGATAGGTAAGAAACGGAAGGCGCGTACTCTGGATTTATCCTTACACAACGCGCAGACAAATCCTCCATCGTTAAATGGTTGTTTTTCCTTAGGTTGCGAATTTTCGTACCCAAGAAATGAGATTGGCGAATAAGACTTTTTGACACAGACATTTTGTAAAATTCACATTGTAAAATTTTTGTTGTGAAATTGTAGTCAATATTTCGCTAGTCTACATACTGAGCAGGCAAGGAAATTAACCATCAACTTCACAAATTTGCCTGAAACTTAAACAGAGGTTTTAAGTTTTTACTCTAGGAAGAGTGTTTAAGTGAGAGGAAACGACGATGAATATGCTGAACTTCGATAAAAAAGACATCCAAGAACAACAACGCCCAATTATCGCTGAAGCCGTATTTGCCGTCGAGGCGGTAAGTGCTGAGCAGCAAAGCGAAAAGCAAATTAAGGCGAAGCAACTACTAGACCGAATGTTCCCACTAGAGAATGGGTCACACCAAGATGTATCCAGTTACGTTATCGACTACCGACATGTAATGGCTTACTTCAAAGACGGTACGCACAGTGGCCTTAAAAGTCCAAAGCACTTCGTAGCGTACACTGGTGAGAAAGAAGATCCGAAATCGATTCTGTTTAAAGACGAATCTGGAAGCCACGCTGAAGTGCTGTTTGGTTGTCACAAAGGCACAGGTTGTGTTGAGTTGATGGACATCGACGATATCCAACTAGAAACCCGTACCACGTTTAGCCCTGAGCTGACGGGTAACGCCCCAACAGCCATGCGTCATTGGATCAGCTTGATCAAAGGCGACAAAAAAGGCAAACCAATGGCGTGCAGTGAAGATAAAGAATTTACCGCGAAAAATGGTGAAGATTACTTCTTAAGTTACTGCTACAGCATTGACTGATGCTTTAAGAAGCGAAAAAATAACGATCCAGCCCAAGAAAGCAAAACCCCAAGCACGTGCTTGGGGTTTTGTTTGAGTGTTTTATTTACCGGGAAATCAGTCTTACAGCGGCATGACACGGTTGCGGCCGAGTTGCTTCGCTTCATATAGTTGTTTGTCGGCTTTGTTGACCAAGCTTTCTGGCGTGTCGCCGATTTCAAATTCCGCAACTCCAAACGAGGCAGTAATACTGTGCACTTGGCTACCTGAGCGTTTGTCGCGGACACGCAACTTCTCAATCATTCGTCTCAACGTATCCGCGTATTGACGAGAGATTCTCAATGATTTGTTTGGCACAATCACCGCAAACTCTTCGCCACCAAAACGGTAGGCACTGATGCCATCTCGACAGCTTTGTTGTAAGCGACGCGCAATCGCTTTGATCACCGTATCACCGAATAAGTGACCATAATTGTCGTTAAATGCTTTGAAATGGTCGATATCAAGCATAATCAGTGTCATTGCCTGTTTGCTGTCAATCAGCATACGTAGGTCGTTATCGAAGGCACGACGATTATACAGCTTGGAGAGGCCGTCAAATAAGGCGTCTTTCTGTACTTCAGCAAGCTGATTTTTGAGACGAGAAATTTCTTCGCTCGCATTGGTCAGTTGGCTGTTGAGAAACTTGGTTGAATGGCGAATTTCACGAGACTCAACAACAAGCTGTCGTACAACATTCATGACTTCTTCAATGCTGAGGCTGCTGTCTTCGACTTTCTCTAGCTTATTAAAGCTTTTGTCGACCATGTCAGAAAAGGAGGACGTATCGGTGATGGTGTCTGTCATAGAGCTGGAGACCTCACCTAATAGCACTTCTACGTTGGTTTTAAGATCTTCTATGCTGGTCTCTGCTTTGCTTGCTACATAGTTGTTGTAGAGCAGTTTGTGCATAGCAGGAGGGCATACGTCGTAATTTTCCAGAACCATATCCATTTCTTGGTTCAACTCTGGAATGGTCTTATCTACGTAGGTATACCAAAGCGCGTAGTTGGCTGGTGTTGCCGCTACGTGGTTTTTGATCATCAAGGGCACCGCTTTTTTTAAATTAGCGGTCGATTTTTTAAATTCGTCGGTCATTTCTGCGGTGTTACAAGCAAAATGCAATTGGGCTAAGGGTAACGGATATAAAACAATATCGCTTTAATTTTTGTCATTTTTGTACGGTTTTTTTAAAAAACTTGAGCGAATAATCAAACGGTTTCATGAATTCTTACTTAATCTTTCATAACTTATAAATTTATCCATAACATTTTGTTTACTAAAGAAGTTTGTTTGATGAAGATGTCAGCAATCTAAATGATGCGATGATCGTGACCAATGGTGATGCGTAAAACTTGGCATGCACATAACAGAATAGAGTAGTAAGGAGCGTCACTTGAACAAGACTATAGGATTGTATTGGTTTACCAACAATTTGAGATTGCATGACAATCCGCTCCTGCTCCGAGCCTCTGCTGAGGTCGAAGAGCTCATTTGTATATACTGCTATCCAAAAATGTCGCCCTACCTAAAGCAATACGCACAAACTCCGGAATTTGGGTCCGCCAAACAACAGTTTTTGGACGAGTCATTGCATTGCCTCAGCTTGTCGTTGAATGCACTTAATCAACGTCTACAGGTCGTTGACTTACCTCCTTACCAAGCAATCAAATATGTTACTGACAAGCTTGATGTGACCCATCTCTTTGTAGATGCGGTCTCTGGATCAGATGAGCAAGATGTGGTCGATAAGATTCAAGCACAAGCGCCGCATTTGGCTGTTGTCCAATGTGAAGTTTGCAGCTTGTTCTGTGTCGAAGATTTACCGTTTGAGCTTGAGGCGCTTCCTGACACCTTCACCAAGTTCCGAAAAAAGGTTGAGAAACTCGCTCTAGCTGAACCTGTAGAAGCAGTAACAACGTTGCCTACGCGGCCAGACGAACTCGCACTGCCGACGTTGAGTTTGACCCGCGATGTCCAGCCAAGCCTGTTTACCGGCGGTGAGCGAGCAGGGCTTGAACATTGTCGTCAGTATTTTGCTTCAACACTAGCAAGCGAATATAAACAAACGCGTAACGGTTTAGATGGCATGGATTACTCCACCAAGTTCTCTCCTTGGTTAGCTCATGGGTGTCTTTCTCCGAAAACCATTGATGCCATGTTGAAACGTTATGAAGCCGCGAATGGTGCAAATGATTCAACCTACTGGATTTACTTCGAACTGCTTTGGCGTGAATACTTTTATTGGTATGCCCGTCGATACAAGCGGCAGCTCTTCCGATTTGGTGGCATCCAAAATCAAGCACCACTCACCAGCTTTTACGCGCACCGTTTCCAGCAATGGAAGAAAGGTGAAACGCCATTTCCTATCGTGAACGCGTGTATGCACCAGCTTAATGAAACCGGTTATATGTCGAATCGTGGTAGACAGTTAGTCGCCAGTTGTTTAGTGCATGAGCTTGGCCTTGATTGGCGTTATGGCGCGGCGTACTTTGAGTCACAACTGGTCGATTACGATGTGGCATCAAACTGGGGAAATTGGCAATACCTAGCGGGTGTCGGTGCGGATCCGCGTGGTTCACGACAATTCAACCTCGAAAAGCAAACCGAAATGTACGATCCGCACATGGAGTTCATCGATAGGTGGCAAGGTCGTTGCGCTGGCGCGCATTTGGATAGTGTAGACATGGTCGATTGGCCGATTGTGATGGGCAGCAGTGACAAAGCTTCGTCATCGGAGAAACCGTAATGCAATTTGAAACCATACGATTGATCTTGGGCGATCAACTCAACAGTGAGCACTCTTGGTTTCAGCAACCGGATGAGCAAGTGCTTTACCTGATTGCGGAGCTCAAGCAAGAGAATACTTACGTCACGCACCATATTCAGAAAGTTTGTGCGTTCTTTTCTGCAATGGAACAGTTTGCGAAAGAGCGTCAGAGCGAGGGGCATCAAGTTTTGCATCTCACGTTGGATGACACACAATCCTTCGACGATCTTGAGCAAGTCTTGCAACACTACGTGAGCGAGGTTGGTGCAAGTAAGTTTGAATATCAACGCCCCGATGAATACCGTTTACTAGAGCAGTTAGCCAAACTAAAGCTTGATGGGGTTGTGACGGGTTGTGTCGATTCGGAACACTTTTTGTTGCCGTTTGAAGAAATAGAATCGCAGTTTCCTCAAGGCAAACACATTATGATGGAGCACTTCTACCGCCGGATGCGAAAGCGCTTCGACATCTTGATGCAAGACGGAAAGCCTGTAGGCGGAAAATGGAATTACGATGCCAACAACCGTAATAAGCTCAAAGCCAAAGACATTGAACAACTGCCACAACCTTTGATGTTCAGTACCGACGTCCGCGGCATTCTTGAGCGGTTGGCAGAACATGACATCAAAACCATCGGAAATCTCGAAGGGGACTTGTTGTGGCCGATTAATCGCGCGCAAAGCTTGTCTTTACTCGCGCATTTCTGCCAAGTCTGTCTACCGTTGTTCGGCCGTTTTCAAGACGCCATGACAGGTCAGCACGATGCCAAGTGGAGCTTGTATCACAGCCGTATTTCATTCTCGCTTAACAGCAAATTGCTGCACCCGAGAGAAGTCATTGATGCTTCACTCAAGGCATTTCACTCCAACGCAGATATCGACATTTCTCAAGTCGAAGGGTTTATTCGCCAAATATTGGGATGGCGAGAATACATCCGAGGCGTCTACTGGGCGAATATGCCTCACTACCCGAAAAAGAACGAGTTGAGTGCAGAAAGAAAACTGCCAGACTTCTTTTGGAATGGCGAAACCAAAATGGCCTGTATGCGCAATGCGATTGGTCAGTCCCTCGATTATGCCTACGCACACCACATCCAACGCTTGATGGTCACTGGTAATTTTTGTTTGCTAACCGAAATCGACCCAGACCAAGTGGATGAGTGGTATCTCGGCATCTATGTTGATGCGATTGAATGGGTCGAAATGCCTAACACACGCGGCATGGCATTGTTTGCGGATGGCGGCATTGTTGGCACCAAACCTTACGCGGCGAGTGGTTCCTACATCAACAAAATGAGCGACTACTGCAAGGGTTGCCATTACGACAATAAATCGCGCAGTGGAGAAGGCTCGTGCCCGTTTAACAGCTTGTATTGGCGCTTTATGAACAAGCACGATAAGCGTCTCGCAACCAATCCACGAATCGGGATGATTTTCCGCTCTTGGGACAATATGGAAGAAGAAAAGCGGAATACGATATTACAAACCGCAGAGCATTATATGAAAAACTTGGAGAGCTTGTGATGGAAATACTCATCATCGGTGGTAATGGTGGAATTGGTTTGGCGATGGTTCAAGAAGCCACTGTGTTGTTCCCTCAAGCGCACGTGCATGCCACTTATCGTAAGCAGCAACCAGATTGGCAACATCCAAATGTCTTTTGGCATCAAGTGGATGTATCGCAAGACGAGCAGGTAAAAGCGTTCAGTGAGCAGATTGAACATGTCGATTGGTTAGTGAACTGTGTTGGTATGTTGCACACCCAAGAGAAAGGCCCAGAGAAGAATCTTAATTCGCTCGACGCAGACTTTTTTCAACAAACCATCATGGTTAATACTCTGCCAAGTTTGCTGTTGGCGAAATACTTCACGCCCAAACTAAAACGCAGTACTGCACCTAAATTTGCGACCATTTCGGCCAAAGTTGGCAGCATTAGCGATAACCAGCTCGGTGGTTGGTACAGCTATCGTGCATCGAAAGCCGCATTAAATATGTTCCTCAAAACCATGTCGATCGAATGGCAAAGAATGGTCAAACATGGCACGGTGCTTTCACTTCATCCAGGTACTACGGACACTGCTTTGTCGGCACCTTTTCAAACCAATGTGCCAGAGGGAAAGTTGTTTACACCAGAGCGAGTCGCAAAGGATTTATTAGGCTTGATAGAAAAAGCGACCCCGCAAGATAGCGGGGCGTTTTGGGCTTATGATGGGACGTTATTGCCTTGGTAAGAAAACGCGTACAAACGTTGATACATAGGAAATAGCGTTCTCCAGAGAGGGTCGGAGTGACCTACGTTTTCGTTGATTTATTTCTTCGGCAACGCTCAGAACAATAAACGATTTCCTCCCAATTTCGCGCCCACTTCTTTCTCCAAGAAAATGGGCGCTGACAGACCGGACAGACTTTCATGGGAAGGTTGGATTTAAAACCTTTCATTGCGCTGAATGTTCACTCCTAATTTGGTTAAAACTAGCTACTTATCAAATAGGTACAGATAATCGCCGTAGCCTAAACTCGCCATCTTGTTCGCTGGTACAAACTCCATTGCGGCTGAGTTCATGCAGTAACGTAATCCCGTTGGCTTAGGACCATCTTTAAATACATGACCAATATGCGAATCACCAAACTTACTGCGGATCTCTGTGCGTGGATAAACCAGTTTAAAGTCGGTTTTCTCTACGATGTAGCCTGGGTTAATTGGTCTCGTAAAGCTTGGCCAACCTGTACCCGATTTGTACTTATCCGTTGACGAGAACAATGGCTCACCAGTGACGATATCAACGTAAATGCCTGCTTCTTTGTTGTCCCAATACTTGTTGTTGAAAGGGCGCTCTGTACCTTCTTCTTGTGTCACGTAGTATTGAAGCTCAGTCAATTTAGCTTTGATTTCTTTGTCTGAAGGTTTCTCGTATACCTTCACTTTCGTCACCAACTCTTTTTCGTTGATAAGTTCACGCAGTGTTTTTGGGTTGTCTTTACGATCTTCACCAAACACTTCATCGAGGTACTTATCGCGACCTGATGCGTAGCGGTAGTATTTGTACTTCAGGCTACTATTCTTGTAGTAATCCTGATGGTACGACTCCGCAGGGTAGAACTTTTCAAACTCGATCAGTTCTGTTTTCAACGGTTTTGGATAGATCATCGCCTTGTCGATTTCCATCATAAACTGCTCAGCTATCTGCTTTTGCTCCGCATTATGATAGAAGATCGCCGGGCGATATTGAGGACCACGGTCGACGAATGAGCCTTTGTCGTCAGTCGGGTCGATATGGCGGAAGAAGTAGTCCAGCACTTGTTCGTAGTTCACGACAGCAGGATCGTACTTCACCTCAATCACTTCAATATGGCCTGATTTACCAGAAGAGACTTGTCGATAAGTTGGGTTCTCTAAATCACCACCTGAGTAACCAGAGACAACGTCTAACACGCCGGGCAATTGTTCTAAATCTGATTCCGTACACCAGAAGCAGCCACCTGCGAGTGTTGCGATGTCAGTTTTACCAGATGCGTTCATCTTATCCATGGTATCGGCCGTACCTGTTTTACTTAGCAAGATGAACAGTACAGGGAGTGTGAATGAGAAGCCCACCAATAGCTTAGATACTTTCTTCATAACTTCCTCAAACGTCATTTTTCTCAATGAATGTTACGTAAGAAGACAGAAGTAAGAGCGAAAAAATTGCAGTGATTACGAAAAATTCTTTGCCCTTTCTCACAACAGGGCTACAGTAACGGCACGAAACAAGCGCTCATTGGTAGAAGGTTTCCGATGAGGCAAAAGCAATAATGAGGGAAACCATGCAAGCAAAAGTAAAATGGGTCGAAGACTTTAAATTCCTCGGTCAGTCTCAATCTGGTCACTCAGTCGTGATGGATGGCAATGGCGGTGCAACGGCACCAAGCCCAATGGAAATGGTATTGATGGCTGCTGGTGGTTGTAGCTCTGTGGACGTTGTTGATGGTCTAAAAACAGCAGGTCAGAAAGTGGCTTCTGTCAACGCGAAACTCACCACGGAACGCCGTGAAACGGCTCCACGTATCTTCACTCAGGTGAACATTCACTTTGAAGTCTCTGGTGAAACACTGGACCCAGAAATCGTAGCTAAAGTGGCGGCGGACTCATTAGAAAAATACTGCTCAGTATGTCTGATGTTGGGCGAAGGCGTTGAGATGACTCACAGCTGGGAAATCGTATAACCCCGACGTGATACAACGACAAAATAGGAAAGAGAAAAGCCCGTGCTTTTCTCTTTTTTTATTCCTCTTTTACGCTAATCTATCGTGGTCAAAAGTTGTAGGAATGATCCAGTGACTGAATTAGAAAAAATGATGTCTGGCCAAGTGTTTAACGGTACAGACGAAGAGATCGAAGCGATCCGTACTCACGCAACTCATGCGTTGAAGGCCTTCAATAACAATACCGATGAGTCTCAACGTGATGCTTTGCAAAAGGATCTGTTTGGTAAAGTTGGGATGAGTATGATCCGAGCGCCATTCCATTGTGAGTTTGGTAAGACGATTGAAATCGGTGAAGAGACCTTCATCAACATGAATGTCGTCATGCTTGATGGAGCCAAAATCACCATTGGTAGCCACGTACTTATTGGCCCTAGTGTGCAACTTTACACGGCATCACATTCGTTGGATTACCGTAGCCGACTTAAGTGGGAAACGTTTTGTAAGCCAATCATAATTGAAGATAGTGTCTGGATTGGTGGCAACTCGGTGATCAACCAAGGGGTAACCATTGGTGCTCGCTCAGTCATTGCCGCTAACTCAGTGGTAAACAGCGATGTTCCACCAGATTGTCTATATGGCGGTACGCCTGCCAAATTGATTCGTCGCTTAAACGAGGACGAGTAATCACACATACTCACGGCGCTTATTCCCATAATCAATAAGCGCTTGTTTACATATCGGTTTCATTAATTTATAAATCTCAAGTGCTTATATCGAAAGCTATGACGTTTTTAACGAGAATGAATTCACCCGTTTGAAGTTTAGGGGTTGATATGTCAAATAAGACGGAAGTTGTTATGTGTCCTTCGTGTGGTGTGGAAACGCATCATGTCGTGGTGTTGGTCAGAAAGAAAAGTGCTTTTGAGGGAGATAAGAATCGCAGTAAGAAGGAGTTCATTTCTGGCTTTCTAAAAAGCACAGTATTTGGTGCTTTCCTTGCTTCTATGGATGACTTCTCTCGTCATCTGATCTGCGAAAACTGCGGAAATAAAATCATTCAAGATTGAGCGTAGTAAATCTCCTACTAATCAAAAAAATGAGCTCGGGTGTAGAGCTCATTTTTATCGATGTTTTTTAAGAATGGAAGATCACTTGCTCGTCTTCTGTCATTACAAGCGTCGCTTTGTTTTGCTCGATAAGCTGAGCTGCGTAAGAGGGCGTTACGGCTTGCATCTCGCCTTTTGCTTTTAGCGTCAGTGATTCCCACGCTTGGTCACGATATTTACCCGCTTGGGTGTATTGAATCAGTACTTTCATAGCTTCACACTCCGGTGTGGTTGACGTGCTACTTAAGTTAGCGCTCCTATGATGGTTGCGCACCTGTTAAAAATGAAACATTAGATTAACCAAATGTTATTGCATCAAATGTGATGGAGCATTAGAACCTATCAATAGCGATCCCAGTACGGTGTATCGGTGCCGAGCTTTTCGCTGATGAAGTCAATAAACACACGTACTTTCAATGGCATGTGTTTGCGTTCTGGAAACACTGCATAGATGGCATGCTCAGGAAGGGAGAACTCTTCCATTAGCGGTTTTAAGTTACCGGCTGCAAAGTCTTTCGCGGCGATGAAAGTCGGTAATTGGGCGATGCCAGAGCCTCTTAATAGCAATTGGCGAATTGCTTCGCTGTTGTTGACCACAAAGTTGCCCTTCGGCAGCACCTTATATTCGTTACCGCTGTTGATAAACATCCACTCGACCCCGCCTCGGAAATACGAATAACGCAAACAGTTGTGTGTCACCAAATCGCTTGGTTTGGTTGGTACGCCAAACTCTTCTAAGTATTCTGGAGAGGCGCACAGTACGCTTTTACATGGAGCAAGACGCTTAGCTATAAGGTTAGAAGTCGCAAGTTCGCCAATACGAATTCCGAGGTCAAAACCTTGTTCAACTAAATCCACCATGGCGTCTTCTAGCTGTAAGTCGACCTCAATTTTCGGGTAACGTGCAAGAAATTCGCTGATAAGTGGTGCAACGTGTAAAACGCCAAAAGACATCGGTGCGGTGATTTTGAGCCGACCTTGGGGGGAGCCTTGCAGCTCAGAAACGGCATCGACACCTTGTTGAGCTAGGTTGACTGCCTGTGAAGCGTACTCGAAGTATCGACGTCCAGCTTCGGTTAGGCTGAGCTTTCTTGTGGTGCGATTAAGCAAGCGAATACCGAGGTCATCTTCGAGTTGATTGATGCGTTTACTGATCGCCGATTTGGTGAAGTTTAACTGCTTGGCGGCAAGGGAAAAGCTGCCGCATTCGACGACAGCGACAAATACTGGCAGTGACGCAATGGCATTCACGGCGTGCTCCTAGGTTATTGGGGTTATCTATTGTTGAGAAAAACGATACAATCATTTTCCGATTATAGAGATTATCTTCAAGAAGAAAACAATTAGACTATGCGGCAGAAAACGACCTGGATATTGGAAAGAAGAAAATGAAATACGATTGGATCTTGTTTGACGCTGACGAAACTTTGTTTCACTTTGATGCCTTCAAAGGTTTACAGCTGATGTTTTCTCGCAAAGGCGTAGATTTCACCGAGCAAGATTTTGCCCACTACCAAACGGTCAACAAGCCACTTTGGGTAGATTACCAAGATGGCAAAGTGACGGCAGATGAGCTCAAACACAAACGCTTTACTGAATGGGCAGAAAAGCTCAACACCACAACAGCGGATCTCAACAGCGCATTCTTAGAAGCGATGGCAGACATCTGTACTTTGTTGCCGGGTGCGAAAGAGTTGATGGAAGCGCTGCAAGGTAAAGCGAAGATGGGCATCATCACCAATGGTTTTACTGAACTGCAAGCGATTCGCCTAGAGCGCACAGGTATGAGCGATTACTTCGAGCACGTGGTGATTTCTGAGCAAGTTGGTATTGCTAAGCCGGATCTGGGTATCTTTGAATACGCGATGATGCAAATGGGCAACCCATGTAAGACGCGCGTATTAATGGTGGGTGACAACCTGCATTCCGATATCTTGGGCGGTAACAACTTTGGCATTGAAACGTGTTGGTTGAACACCACAGGTGCGAGTGTGGATGAGCGTATTGCACCAAGCTACACGGTGGAATCATTGAACGAGCTTAAGAGCATCCTCGTCGCTTAAGCTTAAGTGAACAAACAAACGAAAAAAGCGCTGATTTCTCAGCGCTTTTTTGTTTCTATCGATGCTGTTTTGTATTCATCGATTTTGCATATTAGCTAGCGTTAGTTTCCGCCAATTCACGTTGTGCTTGTTGTTCTTTCTCACCAAGTTTGAAGTAAATCTTACCGACGACGACTTCTGAAATCAGGATGGTAAACACCACCGCAAAGAAGGCGACGACACCGTTCCAAGGACCACTAAAGTCAACCTTGTCACCGAACAGAATGTTAATGGCTTCTAGCATCACGAACTTCGAACCGACCAAGATAACGTAAGTCGAGATACCACGGTAAATCTTAGGTGCCGTACCCGGCTTCGATTTAAAGTACTCTGCGATTTTGTGTTCCGCTTTGATAGACAGCTTCAAGAGCAACTGAAGCAGCAATGCCGCGGCGAAAGAAATCGTAAATGAATCAATGGTTACGAAATCCCAATATTCGTCATAGAAGTTCAGTACCGTAAGGTCTACCAATACCGCCAAGGTATAACCAACAAACAGACGTTGTGGAGTGTTGAAACCGTAGACTTTATCCGATGCGCTCATAAGAACCCTCAATCAATAATGAACAAGTTTGCAAAGCCATGCCTTGCGTCGATGGGTTAACTATATGAGTTCCTCGAATTGAAAACTTGCCATTTCGCGCCATCCTAATCATTGCGATGAATGATTGTTTTGATTGGATATATTGAATACCAATAAGCGCGTTGATTTTGAAAACCGTCTACAAACTGACACGCAAACAGCGTTAGAATGGCTTCTAATCCAATAACTAATTTCGAAGAATCAAGCAGTAAGGACTCTCATGGCAGACATCAAGCAGCTCGACAGCAAAGTGGTGTATCAAAACAAATGGATGACGGTACGTGAAGATAAGATCCAACGTCCTAGTGGAGCCGAAGGCATCTACGGTGTGGTCGACAAGCCAGACTGTGCAGCAATTCTGGCGATCGATAACGGCGTGATTCACTTAGTACAGCAGTTTCGTTACACCGTAGGGCAACGTTGTTGGGAAATTCCACAAGGTGCTTGGGAATCAAATCCAGATGCGGATCATCTTGAGCTAGCAAAAGGTGAGCTTCGAGAAGAGACGGGTATGCAGGCCAATAAGATGGAATACGTTGGTGCGCAGTTCATCGCTTATGGGTTCTTAAACCAGACTTGCCATGTGTACTTCGCGAGTGAGTTGTCTGAAGTAGGCAATCAGTTAGACAGTGAAGAGGAAGACTTGATCACACGCTCGTTCTCCGTTGAAGCGTTCGAGCAAATGATGATAGAGGGTGAAATCAAAGACTGCGTGACTATCGCCGCTTATGGTTTGGCGAAATTGAAAGGTTTGGTGTAAGCAAAACGAAGCTACTAAGTTACCCAAGGTGATAAGCTAAAGGCTCGCGATGAGCCTTTTCGTGTTTAATATTGAGATGACTTAGCGCCGCTTTATATTGCCTCAGGTGCTTATCGCCACAGATGCTGGCGTGATGCTATTCACCGCCACCATCCCCACCGCCGTCTCCTCCAAAGTCTCCACCATCTGCATCGAAATCATCCGAATCGGTAGCGGGCTGTTGTTTGTGGCTGTCTTGAATCTCCGCGTAAGTCAGTAAGGCACTGACGCTCACAAGATCCGTCGCTTGGTCAAACAAAGCAAGTGAGACTTCTGATTGGAATTCAGCATGTTCCCCTAGCTCTTGGCTTAGGCCCATCGGCACGTAAGCGGCTTGGCTTATCAACATGCCGTATGCGATCAGGGCAAAGGCATCATCTGTCTTACCATTTTCTTTCAGCGCCCAATCGATCTCTTCCTTCGAGTAATCTGCTTTCTCACCATACTTGAGTGCTAATTTTGGTGTGATGTCCTTTGCGACCTCGCGAATTTGACGGTTTCGTTTCCAATTTCCAAACATAAAACTTCCTTTTCTATGGGTGGTGAATGTTATGGCTATCGCTTCTCTAACACTTCAATCAGCTCATATCGATACAAGCTCGCATCGGCTGGTGCATTCTCTGGGGTAAATCGCTGAGTGCGTTTGATTTTTAACGTGTACTCGGAACCTGATTCAAATTCAAAACCGTCGATTTGATCATAGAAGTAGTTACCATCGACCACCATGCATTTCATTGGCCCGACACCCACACAGTCCACCAGTTCTGGACCTACATTAACGGTCATGATTTTTGCGGTGTCATCGGATTCGTGTTGAGCACAGCCAAATAGCGCTGCTGCCATCATAGGCAACACAACATAGCGTTTTAGATTCATTCTTTGCTCCTTAAAGGGTTACCAAATCATCATAGCAAGATTGACGAAAAGTGATGGTAAACCCGCGATAAAAAAGATAAACCCAAGCTGATAGTTTTTGCTTGTGTCTGTCTCGAAATGCTGTTTGTAGAACCCGACACTGTGCATTCTCGTTGTAGAGACGATTACTCATCGGGAAAAGGGATTGAGAGGATGAGCTTGAACTTTGCGATGGTGGCTTTATAGTACTCCATTCACAAACCTTTTGGCGGAGCAGTAACGTGAAATTATTGGCAGATAAAACGGGCGAGCAATTTTTGCAAATTTTAGATGAGCAAGCTGACGCATTAACGGTGCAATTTATCTCCAACGAAGGCGAGCCAAAAGGACAACCATTCAAAGACTCTCTCAAAGGGTTGAAGCTCGCTGGGTGGTCTCATCGTACGACGTCCACTGCGATTGGTTTATCGCGTTTTAAAAAGGGGTATCTCGAAGATGCGCATGTAAGTTTTGCACTGCATCGTTTGTACCCTTTGGGACGCAAAGTAAAACTGCCAAGCGGCGAGATTGTGCAGATCGCCAGTTACGCCAATACCCACGCAGATGGCTATTACATGTTTGTTCGCCGTGATGATGAGCAAGAGTTGGTGCGTATGAAAATGTCACCAGATTGGCTGTTAATGCCATCAGAGAAGCTACTTGCTCTGCCGTATTATCCGCGTCCTCGTACTCAACAAGAGCTTAATGTGATCGATGATTTCGACAAATGGGCTGGTGGCTTTTAATCGCCAGTCTGTCGATAATCAAACCCAAATCGCGCTAAGTAGTGCCAGACTTTTTTCAAATCTTGCTCGTCAAACGCTTTTGCTTTTACCGCTTCACCAATAATGCGTGGCGTTAGCATGCCATTTTCTGCAACCTGATTTGCGATGTCTAAAATGGCTTGTCCTCGGTAGTCTGGATAAAGATTGATGTCTTCTATTGAGACACAAAAACCACTGTGCCAACGAATCTCAACTGGTAACTCACGAGCGTAACCTTCTACCTCAGTGCCTTTAAATGAAGGGTCGAGCACCAAGGCTTGAATATCTTCCTTCAAGTGCAAATCGCCGTGGATTTGAGTTTCGATATAGGCGTCCAACCTGTCTGGCACTTGTGCGTTTAACTCATCCAACAAGGGGTGAATGCGTTCAATAGTGGCGAAGTGCTCTGGCTCGAAGAAGCTATCTGGATAACAAAATGTCGCTCGCTTGCTGATCTCTGGTTTCAATAAGAAGTAGCTAGAACCAAATCTTGGTGATGCGCCAACTTCTGAACTAGAGAAGTTTAACGCGCCATACTTTGGGCGTTGATTTGGTTGGCTATTGTCGTAAACACCATCAAACACGCGCTGCTCCCAACGCCAACGCTCCCCACCTTCGTAAGCCGTCAGTCCGCCGTTGCTTGTACCGGTTTCAAATTGGGATTTGAGCTTACCATCTTGGGCTATTGCTTTAAGCAGCGGTTCGCCCTCAGAAGTGGTTCGATCGGGATGAAAGTTGATGGTCACTGCGAAAGGATGTGACTGCGGTACTCCTGCGGATTTCGAGCGAATCACATCAAGAGCGCGTTGAGTAAATGGATGATCGAGCACGACATTGACCTCTGGTTTTTCTTTCAACTTACCGAGTTCAGCCTGCTAATTCAATCTCAGACTATGAATGTAAAGAGAGATTTAGAGGACAGAACCTCTCAACATTTGAGAGGTTCTAATAGACCGCTTAGAAAGGGTGGTTTGATAGCTGATCACTGCTTTCTAACATCTTCTCTGCTACGTAACGATGCGTGGCCGTGGTTGGGTGAGTCACATCCCAGAATACAAACTTGTCTGAGCCCGAAGAGGCACACTCAGAACGTAGCGAATGTTTGTACAAGTAGTCTGCTGCCGATGAGCGATTGATGTCTTGGCAGGCTTGGCTTGCATTTACAAACCCATGTTGCTCAGGGTTTGCTGTGAGGCCTTCAAACAGTGCATGAGTATCGTGCAATGTGATGTTTAAACCTTGCGCTGAGTAGTAATCAGCTTGTGCTTTGATAAATTCGTTCATTTCAAGAATTTTTGCTCGAATCGTTGCGATCTCTTCTTGAGTGGAATACTTAAACTGAGGCGCATACGTGGCATCGGGTAGCGTCATCAGGAGAAAGTTTTCTGCGCCTGCATCCGTCAGCTTGATCAAAGCTTCAGCGTAGTCTGATTTTACCTCTGGAACGCTGCGGTTATAGTTCATAAAATCATTCAAACCGAATTCAAGGGTAAATAAGGTATTGGCTGGTTTGTAGTTTTTTGCCAATTTCGCATACGCCAAGTAAGAGGAAACTTGCTCACCCACTCCTGTCAGAGCGATGTATTGGTTTTCACCCGCAGCGCCACCTACAGCCCAGTTGTAGAGCGGTAGGTTCTTCGCTTGAGCAATGTACTCTGTCCATACAAACCCGTTAGAGAAATGCCCTAAGAACCAGCTATTCGGATTCGGGAAGCGCCATTGTGATGCGTTAAAGATGTTGCCCGTGTCCGACAAGCTATCGCCCAACGCGACCACTTTGTTGATCTGAACTGGCTGCATTACAGGATCGTTACTCCAGATCGAATGATTGTATGACCAACGATTATCAGCGGCAAAGAAAGTGATATCGGCGTTTTCATTCGCTAGATCGAGCGTTTCTTCACAACGTTGTTTGATAACATTTTGTGGCGTATCGGTATAGAACATGTTTTTGAATGAGAGTGCGTTCCACCAATAACCGTTAATAGTGAAGTAGCTGCCATCTGGGTTTTCTGCCCATTCCCAATCAGTTGCTGGGTCATCGTGTGAATAACTAGTTCGATACCAGCAGCGAACGTATGTGTAAGTTTGCTTGTCTTGTGTGCTTCTTACTTGTGAAGCACTGATCATCTCCGGAGACAGTGTTGATTCGGCAGCGTGAGCAAGATTGAGTGGTAGTAATAATGCACTAAGTAACGTAATGGTTTTGTTCATGATTCACTCTCTATAATGATTATCGTCATGATTTAGATGAGAAGTTATCTCATCAACTCTCCTCATTCTGGGTAAATACGCTATTCAGTCAAATATCTAATTATTCAAATTGTCAATTTTGGTACCGCAATCGTATTTCAATAGATTTGGTAAATAGAACAATTTTATAAAATCCAGAATAATTACTCACTAACATTAATTTAACATGCACTTTTCTTGTTAATAAGTAATTGCTTTATAAGTAAATTGGTTGATTTTGAATGTTCACCATTTCTGTTTATTAAATGATCTTTTATTAACAATTATGTATTCATAAAATGAATTGTTTGGATTTTTTAACAAATAACCTATAGCTGAATAACTCATGTTAATGAGGTTTGAATGACTTTTCATGAGTAAAAAGTGAATAAAAATCAGCTCAACAAGGAATAGAGCAAATGCATCACACAACAACTAAATTAAATGGCTTGTTTTCATTGTCTGCCGTTGCAGTAGCACTGACATTTTCGATGTCAGCGCATGCGGCTCCTCTAACGGGGTTCGACGAATCTAACTTGCCGACTAAATACATCGTCAAATTTAAAGAAGATACGTCCAGTCCCTCAGCATTGGGTGGGAACTCATTCTGGGGGCCACGCATCGCGCAAGAGTCGGTATTAGATCAGCTCAAAGCGCGTAAAGTGGAAAAGCTAGGAAACCGCGCGATCTACAGCGTGGAGATAGAAGACTCGGAATTGGGGCAATTGCGTAACCGCAGCGATGTGGAATACGTTGAAATTGACCCACCGCGTTATCTGTTAAGTGAGACTATCCCTTGGGGCTATGAGGCGGTGAACGCTCAGCTTCTGGATGACTCGAATGCAGGGAATCGCACCGTGTGTATCATCGACTCGGGTTACGATCTGGCGCACAACGATCTGAGTGGTAACCGAGTGTCGGGTACAAACGACAGCGGTACAGGTTCTTGGAGTGTTCCGGGGAACAACAACGCTCACGGTACACACGTAGCAGGTACGATTGCCGCGATTGCCAACACGGAAGGCATCAAAGGCGTTATGCCAAACCAAAACGTGAATTTGCACATCGTTAAGGTGTTCAATGAAGCGGGGTGGGGCTACTCATCCAGCTTGGTGAAAGCGGTACAAACTTGTGCTGACAACGGCGCGAACGTCGTCAACATGAGCCTTGGTGGTAGCCAGTCGAGTGTGACGGAGAAAAACGCGTTGCAAACTATTTATGATCAAGGCGTGCTGCTGATTGCTGCTGCGGGTAACGATGGTAATACTGCACATAGCTACCCAGCGTCTTACGATTCAGTAATGTCGGTTGCGGCAGTGGATGATAAGCGTGATCACGCGGCGTTCTCTCAAGCGACAGATCAAGTTGAAATCGCAGGTCCGGGCGTAGCAATTTTGTCTACGGTGACAGTCGGCGAGGGTAAGCTTTCAGACATTCGCTTGAACGGTGTTAGCCAGTTCGATCGTGGCATCGTTCCTCACAACCGCTTGATCCAATCGGGCGGCAGTTACGGTCCTGATCCAGTAGCCGGTTCCATCACGGCGACACTAGCAAGCTGTGATGTATCCGGTAGCAGCTTCAGCTGTGGCGATATGTCGGGCAAGATCTGTTTGACCGAGCGTGTGAGTAACCAATCATCGGGCAACTATCCAGAAATCGATGCAGTTCAAGCGTGTTACAACGCAGGCGCAAGTGCGGCGATTGTGTACAGTAACTCTGAGCTACCGGGTTTGCAGAATCCTTTCCTTGTCGATCAAAACAACGCAGCGCGTATTGTGTCTGTAACGGTTGATCGTGCCTTCGGTCAGGAACTGTTAGGCTATGTTGGTCAAGACATCACGGTATCGACCACAAAAGGTGAAGATTACGAGTACTACAACGGTACTTCGATGGCGACGCCACACGTAACGGGTGTTGCGGGTTTGGTGTGGAGTTACCATCCAACTTGTACCGCTGCGCAAGTACGTAACGCACTGATCAAGACAGCAATGGACATCGACGTAACAGGTCGTGATAACCGCACTGGTCATGGTCTTGTGAATGCTGAAGCCGCGAAACAATACCTAGACGCTGGCTGTAATGGTCCGGATGGCGGCGGCTCTGGCAACGACAACGTTCTAGAAAATGGCGTGGCGAAGACGCAGCTTTCTGGTGGCAGCAAATCAAGCACTGTATTTGTGTTTGACGTCCCTGCGGATGCAACGCAAGCGACATTCAACATGAGTGGCGGCTCTGGTGATGCTGACCTTTACGTGCGTTTTAATGGCACACCAAGCACCAGCACTTACGACTGTCGTTCATGGGCGGGCGGTAATGGCGAAAGCTGTAGCTTGAACGTATCTGGCGCAGGGCAATATGAAGTATTGGTTTACGGCTACAGTGCATACTCTGGTGTTTCTCTTGTTGCAGCGCACAACGGTTCGGGCGATTCATCAGGTGGCGGTTCTGCACCTTCTAGCTACACCAACTCGAATGTAGTAGCGATTCCTGACAACAGCTCTGCGGGTATCGTAAGCCCAGTAGATGTGGCTCGTACTGGCGATGCAGGTTCAGTGACTATCGACTTGGATATCACTCACACCTACATTGGCGATCTTCGTGTCACGCTAACGTCACCTGACGGTGGTCAAGTAGTACTGCACGACAATGCGGGTGGTGGTGCAAACGACATTAAAACCAGTTTCCAAGCGGATTTCTCTGGTTTTGAATCACAAGGCACATGGGAACTTAAAGCGGTGGACAATGCCAGAAGAGACACAGGCACCATCAACAGTTGGACTCTGACCTTTCAATAAGGAGTGACTATGAAGAAGTTGACCTTACTTTCTTTGTCTGCGGTAGGTGCTACCGCACTATTGGCAATCGGACTGAGCTCAAGCAGCTTGGCAAACAATCAAGGATTTCCTCTCGTGGATGAACGCCAAGATCAAGCCGAGCAGCAACCTGCACGTTACTTTGTTAAGTATCATGAAGGAAAAGAGAGCGAAGTGAGAGCGCTTCTTCGTCAGCACAACATTGAAGTGGTCGACGCTCTGGTGAAACAACACGTGTTGATTGTGGTGGGTGAACAGGCGGAAGTCGATAAGCTCGCGGATCAAGATGCGGTCGAATACACCGAGCAAGAGCCGACAAGGAAGCTGCTATCTAATGGAAGTACGCTTCAATAAGCCAAAGCTCCTTAAGATAGTGCCAAAAAGAAAAACGCCCCTCACGTGAGGGGCGTTTGTTTTCATTTATTGGTGGAAAATGAAGACTACGGACGCTCACCTGCCGCTAGGCGACGTTCGATATCTGCAACCACTTCTGGGAAGTCAGCAATGGTGTCGATGAGGTAATGC
This sequence comes from Vibrio sp. MOR3, assembly GCF_001557775.1. NCBI lineage: Bacteria > Pseudomonadati > Pseudomonadota > Gammaproteobacteria > Vibrionales > Vibrionaceae > Vibrio > Vibrio sp. MOR3. The sequence continues at coordinate 86,598 of NZ_LNRD01000001.1, forward strand.
GGCGAGCTCATGAGCAATTTTGCACGCGCTTTTTCACGAGCAGCATTAAGTGTTGTTTCGTCCGCAGCTTGGTATTCCTCAAATGTCAGACCCGCTTCGTTACCAGAAAGCAGCAGACCAACGGTCCACATACCGGCGTTGTGACCTTCATCGATGCCCGGGGCGGCGTCATCCACTTTGATACACGCATTAACGTCGGTAACATTCAGCTCAATCACGTTTTTCAGTGCCATAAATGGTGCAGGGCGACCACCTTGAGGCAGGTCATCCGTTGCTACTACGTAATCTGGTTTGTAGCCGTAATCCGCTGCCACTGGAATCAGTACGTCCATCACTTCGCGAGGGTAACCAGAACAAGAACCGATCTTGATGCCTTTGTCTTTCAGGCCGTTCACAACTTCAATCGCATTGAGGATTGGCTCTGCGTGGTCAGCCACTTTCGCTTTTTGCAGAGGCATAAATGCTGCGTAGATCGCGTCGATGTCTTCGCTGGTCATTGAGCGACCGAACTTCTCATTCCAACGCTTATCAACGGCAGGAATACTACCCACAGCTTGGATGTGATCCCACTTACCAAGTCCCATTGGTTCGCGCGCTTCTTCAAGGTCGATTTCAAAATCAAAGCCTTGTTTGAACGCTTCCACAAAGATGCTAGTTGGCGCAAAAGAGCCGAAATCGACGATAGTGCCTGCCCAGTCAAAGATCACTGCTTGAATTGGTGAGTTGCTCATGTTCAATCCTTTTTCTTGCTTGCCAGAGCGCTTGCCTACACGTTGGAACCGCGCTCTGGATAAATGGGTTTTTGTTGAGGTCTATTGACTCTAGGTTTTGTTGACCTTTTGCGGTTAAATTTTGTTCGAGATAAAAGCGTTTTAATCGCGGCGAGAGGTTTGTAGCCTATCATTCTAAGCACAACACCTCACAACAAAGAGTAAAACGCTTTTAGCCGAACCCTTCGGGCAGCGTTTGTGGTTCCTTTCTTCTGCGTTATCGGCTTATCAGGTAGAACAGCTACAACTCAAAGCCTCTGCCTTGCATAAAGAACCCACAAACTGCTGCAAAAATCAGCTCAAAAGGTCAACAAAACCTAAATGTAGTTAAAGTCTTTACACACTTTGGCGATGGCTTCTTCGAAGATCGCCAACGCTTCTGTTAGTTGTTCGCGAGTGATGATCAGCGGTGGGCTGAGTTGAATCACGTTACCTTGCGATACCTTGAAGCTCACGCCATTGTTGAGGCATTGGTACAGCACAGCTTCCGCTTCGTCATACGCGCGTGCTTTGCTTTCGTGGTCAGTGACCAGTTCAATGCCCCATAACATGCCGATGCCACGCACATCACCAATCACTGGGTATTTGGCTTTCATCTCTAGCAGCTTTTCACGCATGAACTGGCTGTCGGCTTTGGCTTTATCTAGCAAGTCGTCTTGTTCAATGGCTTCCATGGTTGCCAGTGCTGCAGCACAACCGATAGGGCTTTTCTCATGAGTGTAATGACCCATGGAGATTTGCTCAGCAGTGTTGTATTTGTCTTTGGTTACCATGGCAGCGATAGGCACTAACCCTCCGCCCAAACCTTTACCGATGCAGAGCATATCTGGCTCGATGTCATAGGCTTGGTAGGTAAACCATTCACCACTGCGACCCATGCCGTTAGGGATGTCGTCGATGATCAGCATGACATTGTGTTTGTCACAGATTTCACGGATGCGTTTCCAGTAGGCTTTGCTCGGCACTTGTACATCCGTGTTGCGAACCGCTTCTGCGATAAACGCGCCCACGCCACCTTCTTTCTCAATCACGTACTCAAGGTAGTCGGCGTAATGCACGTCGCTGCCGTCGGCAACGGGGAAAGCGCCACGGTAAGATACGGCTGGTGGAATGCGTTCAACACCTGCCATTAATGGTCCCATGCCTTCGCGGAAACACGCTTCGCCACCCACTGAGATAGCATCCAACGATGCGCCGTGGAAGGAATCCCACAGAGACACCACCTTGTAGTTGCCCGTGATGTGGCGTGCTAATTTAAGCGCCATGCCCACTGCAGATGTGCCACCCGGCGCAAACAGCACGCGATTCAACTCGCCGCCACAGATTTGGGTGAGTTTTTCGGCACATTCAACCGCGGTTTCATTGGTAAAACGACGTGGTGAAAACGGCAGTTTGGCAATTTGCTCTTGCACACGTTTAATCACATGCGGATGACCGTAGCCCAGCTGATGGACGTTATTGCCATGGAAGTCCATGTACTTTTTGCCGGTAGCATCTTGGATGTAGATGCCTTCTGCTGCTTCCAAGGTATCTAAGCAAGGTGTCGACATAGCTTGATGAAGAAAGACCTCCGAATCACGCTTCAATAATGCTTGCGTGCGTTCGTCATCCATCGATGCATTCCAAGCTTGGCGCGCTGGCGTCGTGTTGACATCGCCTTCGCTGCGGAAATGGGTCGGTTTGATATTCTGAGTCATAACGCTCTCTTAATCAGAAGGCTGCTTTACGCAACTTGCCAGTACATTGCTTTTTCAATTGCACCGATTAAGCGCTCGATATCTGCTGGGTAAACTTCGCCAATGTTGCCGATACGGAAGCAATCTGCGTTCGATACCTTACCCGGATAAATCACGAAGCCCTGCTCTTTCAAACGTGTGTAGAACGCTTTGAACTGGTAATCACTGTGCGTCGGAGAGTAGAAAGAAGTGATGATTGGCGAGTGAAGGTCATCACTCAGCAGTGGTTCGAAACCCAGAGAACGCATACCTGCAACCAGCGTTTTCTGGTTAGTTTGGTAACGGTTATGACGCGCTTCAATACCGCCCTCTTGTTCCAGTTCTAACAAGGCTTGGTAGAAAGCGCGAACCGTGTGCGTTGGAGACGTGAAACGCCACTTGCCGTGGTTCACTTCCATGCACTGCCATTGGTCGTAAAGATCAAGGCTCAAAGAACGCGCCTGACCTTGGCACTTTTCTAGCTCAGTTTGTTTTGCAATCACAAAGCCAAAACCCGGCACGCCCTGAATACATTTGTTTGCAGAGCTGATCATAAAATCGATGCCTAGGTCGGCGATATCAATAGGAATGCCACCAAAGCTCGACATGGCATCGAGAATCACCACTTTACCGTGTGCTTTTGCCGCAGAAGCAAATGCCTCAATTGGGTTAAGCATGCCAGTGGTTGTCTCACAGTGAACAATCGCCACGTGTGTGATCGCAGGATCCGATGCCAATGCAGTTTCCACCTCGTTCAAGTGTGGCTGTGATGTTTCGCCTGGGGAAACTACATGGCATGGAATATTTAGGTAGTCAGCGATCTGAGCGATACGCGCACCATACGCACCGTTGTCGACAACCAACAACTTTCCATCTTTGCCAATGGCACTGCCAATCGTTGCTTCTACTGATGCAGTGCCGCTACCTTGCATTAGTACGCTGGTGTAGCCGTCTTGCTCCGTCGCCAGTTTTACAAGCTTAGTGCGGATCACTTCTACAATGTCTTTGTTGTATTCATCATCCCAAGTACACCAGTCTTTCAGCATGGCTTCACGTACCGTTTCAGAAGTAGATAGAGGACCAGGAGTCAGTAGTAGGTATTCGTTTTTCATCTCGATTTCCATCAGAATAAGCTAATTGGTCTACACCAAATTTCAAGTTCACTCTAACGAGGAAGAAAAGGGCAGTAAATAGGCGAATATCCAATTTCATAAAACTTTAACATCCAGAAAATGGCGGATCAATTGAACGATTATTCATCGCAAATTTTCGTAAAACTGCCATTTAATGGTCATGATTTCGTCACAAAGGCTCAGTAGGGTGTATATCGTCAACTGGTACAGACCAAATAAAAACTTAGCCAAATTAACTGGAGAAAATGATGAAAAACCGTTTGATGAAAGGATCGCTGGCTGCACTTGTCTCTCTGCTAGCTACGAATGCAATGGCAGCACAGGAAGTCACGGTTTACACCGCTTTCGAAACTGACATTCTTGCTAAATACAAGTCTGCGTTTGAGAAAGATAACCCAGATATCAAGATTAAGTGGGTTCGCGATTCCACCGGTATCATGACGGCGAAATTGCTGGCCGAAAAGAACAACCCTCAAGCGGAAGTGGTTTGGGGTCTGGCTGGCTCGTCAATGGCACTGCTTAAAGATGAAGGTCTTCTTAAGCCTTACACACCAAAAGGTTTGGGAGAGCTGCACGCGAACCTAAACGACCCTCAATTAAACCAAGCTTGGTTCGGTAACGATGCGTTCTTTAACGCAGTTTGTTTCAACGAAGCGGTAGCGAAACAACTTAACCTACCGAAACCAACGTCTTGGGAAGACCTAACAAAGCCGGTTTACAAAGGTCACATTGCAATGCCTAACCCAGCTTCTTCAGGCACTGGCTACATGCAGGTTTCTGCTTGGTTACAAAACATGGGTGAAGATCAGGCATGGAACTACATGCGTGACTTAGACAAGAACATTGCACACTACACGCACTCGGGTTCTAAGCCATGTGTTCAAGCGGGTATGGGTGAAGTGGCTATCGGTATCTCGATGGCGAGCCGCGGCGCGAAGCTGAAAACACAAGGTGCACCACTAGCGGTTATCACACCAAAAGGCATCGGCTGGGAATCAGAAGCCGTTGGTCTAGTAAAAGAGTCTGATGCAGCGAAGCGCGTTGTCGACTGGTCAATCTCTAAAGCGGCAAACGAGCTTTACGTAGAAATGTACCCAGTGGTTGCACATAAAGAAGTGAAAGCTAAGGTTTCTAACTTCCCGAACGTTCAAGAGAACATGGCGAAGATGGACTTCGCACAAATGGGCAGCAAGCGTGCAGAGATTCTAGCGGCTTGGTCTGAGAAGTTCGACGCGAAATCAGAGCCAAAGTCTTAATTGAATTTGCTTTGAGTTGAATACTGAAATCCACCTCGGTTGAGGTGGATTTTTTGTTTTTGTAAGAGGCGAAAGTCAAAAGCTTAAAAGCAGCAACCCCACCTAACCTCCCCTTGACTTTAACTTCGAGGGACTGCAACAGTCACGCTGGTAAAGGGGAGGGACAGGTTCTGCATTCGCGAAAAATTCAATTCACAATGCAACATCCAACGCGCTTCAAGTAGATTCTGAATACTCGCCTAGGCTCCTTCAGAATGACGTTGGGAAAGCACTGAGCTTACCGCAGCAAAGAACAGCTCTCCCCCTTAATTACGACATTCAAATGCTTGGCAAACCATGTCAAGAAAAGGGGGAGTTGGAGGGGGTTGCAAGCGTAGAAACAAACCTCATCGCCCTTCATCTATTTGTCATCTTCTGGCTATAAATTTGTCATTGGAACGTAACACTCCAAAACTAAAATTGGTATATACCATTTGGAGCGTGTGTTATGTCAACTAACCAACATTACCTAAATATCGAAAATGTAGTGAAGCAATTCGGACAGTTCACTGCATTAAAGAAAATCTCGCTAGCGATTGAGAAGGGCGAGTTTGTTTGTTTTCTTGGTCCTTCTGGCTGCGGTAAAACCACTCTGCTACGTGCCATTGCAGGTTTAGACTTGCCAACGTCTGGTGCGATTTTTCAAAACGGTCAAGAGACCACATTCCTACCACCAGAGAAGCGCGATTTCGGCATCGTATTCCAATCTTACGCGCTGTTTCCGAACCTAACTGTGCAAGAGAACATTGCGGTGGGTTTGAAAAACCAAGGTATGTCGACCAAAGAAGCGTTAGAGAAGGTGGATTACTGGCTAGAAACCATTGGTCTTCCAACCTCTGGAGAGAAATTCCCTAACCAACTTTCTGGTGGTCAACAACAACGTGTTGCTTTGGCTCGTGCATTGGCGCTATCTCCGGGTCTACTGCTACTTGATGAGCCGCTGTCAGCGCTGGATGCAAAAGTACGTGTTCACTTACGTGATGAAATTTGTAAGCTGCAACGCAAGCTGGGCATCACCACCATCATGGTTACGCACGATCAGGATGAAGCGTTGTCGATGGCGGATCGTATCGTGGTAATGAACCATGGTGTGATTGAGCAAGTCGGCACTCCTCAAGAGATCTATCAACAACCAGCCACGCGCTTTGTTGCTGAGTTTGTCGGCAGCATGAACTTTATTGAAACCTCAGTAGCGACGGACTCCCAAGTGCGCATTGCAGAAACCTTGATGCCAGCGCCAAGCTTGACCAATCGTAAGATCCAACGTGGTGATCGCTTCGACCTTGCGGTGCGTCCTGAAAGCATCAAGTTCGTTGAAAACTACACCAACTCTTTACCAGTGCGAGTTACGGCTACCGAGTTTCTGGGGGCGTTTTTCCGCATTGATTGCGTATTGCAAAACGACAGCTCAACGAAAACCATCGTCGTGGATGTGCCCGTGGAAACGGTTCAAAAACTCAATATCAAAGCGGGCGATGTACGTTACATCCAGTTTGCTGAAGAAGGGCTGCATGGTTACGCCGTGCCCTCGGTTGATAAAGCGCTAGCAGCGTAGGTGTAAACATGGATGCGAAGACAATGACGATGAATAGCCTAACCACACAAGACAAAGCAAAATCCCTACTCGGACGTGTTAGCCGCGACAACCTTGTGTTGTTCGGTTTGCTCGCTGGCTTGTCGACCATGATGGTGCTATTCATCTTGATGCCGCTTTGGGCAATGTTGACCAAGAGTGTGCAAAATGCCAATGGCGAATTTGTCGGATTGGCAAACTTTGCGACGTACTTTTCTTCTTCAAGCTTGTGGGTGTCGGTGGGCAACACCTTCACTTTAGGCGTGATTGTGACCTCGGTAGTGGGTGTGCTTGCGTTCGGTTATGCCTACGCGCTGACTCGTTCATGCATGCCGTTTAAAGGTTTGTTCCAAATCCTAGGTACTGCGCCAATTCTTGCGCCTTCGCTGTTACCAGCGATCAGTTTGATCTTCCTTTTCGGTAATCAAGGCATTGCCAAAGAGATGCTGTTAGGAAACTCGATCTACAGCGTGATTGGTATCTCGATGGGTTTGATTTTCTGGACCTTCCCTCATGCATTGATGATTTTGACCACTTCGCTGCGCACTTCAGATGCCCGTTTGTATGAAGCAGCCCGCGCACTTAAAACTTCACCCATCAAAACCTTCTTTATGGTGACGTTACCTGCGGCGAAATACGGTTTGATCAGTACGCTTATCGTCGTCTTTACGCTGGTTATCACGGACTTTGGTGTGCCGAAAGTGATTGGTGGAAGCTACAACGTTCTGGCGACTGACATCTTCAAGCAGGTTGTGGGACAACAAAACTTTGCCATGGGTGCGGTGACCAGCATTATGCTGCTATTTCCTGCGGTAATGGCATTCGGCGCAGACCGCTGGGTTCAGAAAAAGCAAAAGAGCTTATTCGACACACGTTCAGTGCCTTACCAGCCAGAGCCTAACAAGGTGCGCGACAACATTTGTTTGGTTTACTGCAGCATCATTTCTATCGCAGTGTTGGCGGTGCTTGGCATGGCAGTGTATGGCTCGCTAGTTACGTTCTGGCCTTGGAACAAAGCACTGACGCTAAACAATTACAACTTTGCCGAAATGAGCACTTACGGTTGGAGTCCATTCTTCAACTCACTAACGTTGGCAGGTTGGACGGCGGTTATTGGTACAGCCATCATCTTTGTCGGTGCTTACTGCATTGAGAAAGGGCGTGCATTTGGTCCAATTCGTCAAGTGATGCAAATGCTCAGCGTGGTGCCAATGGCGGTTCCGGGTATGGTGCTTGGCTTGGGTTACATCTTTTACTTCAACGATGCGAACAATCCTCTGAACGTGCTTTATGGCACCATGGCATTCTTGGTGATTAACACGGTAGTGCATTACTACACCGTGGGTCACATGACTGCACTGACAGCGCTAAAGCAGTTGCCATCGGAGGTTGAAGCCACGGCGGCATCGGTGAAGCTTCCTCAATACAAGTTGTTCTTTAAAGTGACATTACCTGTGTGTTTACCTGCGATTTTGGACATTGCGACTTACTTGTTTGTTAATGCATTGACCACCACTTCTGCGGTAGTATTCCTTTACTCAACCGATACGATTCCGGCTTCGGTCTCGATTCTGAATATGGACGATGCAGGTCAAACTGGCGCTGCAGCGGCAATGGCTGTCATGATCATGATGGCTGCCGCAATTGCGAAGATTGTTCAGATGACTTTGGGTAAATTGTTAGAGAATCGCACACAAGCTTGGCGCAAAAGATAAGGACACTTCGTGCAATACGTAAAAATTAAAGATTCGATTGTTGAACAGATTGAAGCGGGCATGCTATCGCCGCGTCAAAAACTGCCAGCAGAGCGTAAGTTGGCGGAGTCGTTCGATACTACACGCGTCACTCTACGTGAAGCTTTATCATTGCTAGAAGCGGAAGGTCGAATCTATCGCGAAGATCGCCGAGGTTGGTTTATCTCACCTGAGCCATTGCGTTACGACCCAACCCAAACGCTGAACTTCCCGAACATGGCGAAAGCGCAAAATCGCGTGCCAAAAACGGAGTTGGTCGCAGCAAAAGGGACGTTGGCAAACAAACAAGCCGCGCGCTTGCTGGACTTGCAACCTTTCTCGGACGTGTATCGAGTCGACCGTGTGCGATACCTTGAAGACAGACCTGTGGTATTCGTAACAAACTACATTCGCCCAGAGCTGTTTCCGAACCTGCTGGACTACGATTTATCAAATTCATTGACGGACATTTATCGCGATCATTATGGCGTTACATATCAAAAGATTCGCTACCGCATTTCAACCAGCACTTTGTTGGGGGAAATGGCCCAAGCATTGCGCGCGACAGCCGGCACGCCAGCGATGGTGGTGGAGCGCATCAACTATAACCAACACGGTGAGTTAATTGATTGCGATATCGAGTATTGGCGACACGATGCCATCAGCATTGAATCTCTGGCGGAACTCAATCGTTAAGTGGACTTTCTCATTATCTAAGGCTCCATCTCGGGGCCTTTATTTTATTCAGACAGGAACATTGAAATGGATTTGTTGGCGATTGGTCTCGTCGTTTTTTCTGCTGTTCTCCATGCGGGTTGGAATATCCTTGGTAAAAGCAACTCAGGCTCAGGGCTCGCGTTTACCATGGCCGCCAGCTTTTCTGCATGTTTCATCCTTACCCCTTATTTGATTTGGTATTTGGTAACCATTGGCTGGGCATCATTACCGAGTGAATTTTGGGGATTGCTGTTCATTAGCGGCATTTCACAAATGGTTTATCTGGTCGGTTTGATTGTCGCTTATAAGCACGCAGATGTGGGTGTGGTTTATCCGATTGCTCGGGCGCTGCCTGTGATGATGGTCGGCGCAATCAGTGTGGCATTGGGACATGAATTATCTAGTCAGCAGTGGCTTGGATTCCTGCTGATAACCCTTGGTTGTATGTTGGTACCACTGACGAATTTTCGTCAAATGACATTGGGTTCTTATTTGAATGTCGGTGTGTTCTGGGCATTGATTGCCGCAATAGGCACAACGGGTTACTCCGTGGTCGACAAAGAAGCGCTGAGTATACTCACAGGACAAGCGTCCGAGATCTTGAATGATCAGTACAGTGCGATCTTCTACTTGGGTGTGCAGTTTTGGGCAATTGGTATTCCTGCCCTTTTGTGGTGCTTGGTTACGGGCAAACCAGATGAGATTAAGACAGCTTGGCAGATCCGCAAAACCGCCAGCATGGCAGGGGTAATGATGGCATCCACCTACGGCTTGGTGCTGTTTGCGATGACCATGACAGACAACGTTAGCTTGGTCGTTGCACTAAGGCAAATCAGCATTGTGTTTGGATTGTTTATGGGGATTTGGTTTCTGTCTGAGAAATGGTATCTCACCCGAGGACTTGGCGTTACTTCGATCGTGGCGGGGATCATTCTTGCGCTGACGAACTGACACATATTGATGAAAGAAAAAGGCAGCGACTCAGGCCATCGCTGCCTTTTTGTTTATTTGGATGGTGTTAAAAGCGAACTTGAGCGCCAAACATCACACCGCCAGAATCAAAATCGCGGTTTTTGGAATACGCGTATTCCGCATTTAAACCAAGGTGTTTGTAACTCCAGCCAATACCAGCCGCGGCTTCTCCGCCGATGCTCGACTCTTCGATATTTCGACTCTGCCCGTTTACTTTATAAGTGTACTCCAGTGTGTAGGCGGTGATGCCAGCTTTGCCGTACAACTCAAACCCTGCCCCAAGTGGATAGCTCGCATAGCCACTTAGCCTAGGCCCAGAAAAGCTGGTATCCGTAACCTCAGAAATTGGGCTGACAAGTATCGAGCCGATACCGTCAAAAGCGCCTTTAAAACCCGCTTCGATACCAATGTTTTGCGTTAGCATGTATCGGTAGTAAACCTCACCGAGGAACATATCGCCGGACTCTTCGCTTGTTGGAGCATCGTAATTGACAACGCCGTAACCTAAATTTGTACCAACAATGTGTTTATTGGTTGTTGCGTGCACTGACAAAGAAAGAGTCGACAACACCAAAGCCGTCACGAGTGAATAACGCATGTGACTTTCTCCTTAGTTCTTTGGCTTTTTAGCCTTTTAGCTTTTTAGTTTCTTAGTACTTGTTCGAATGTGGCTTTGGTGTTGTCTAGCCATTCATAACGACGACGATACATCGAGCGTTTTGAGCGAGACATATCTTCGATATCACGTCTTGGGGCATTCACCGCAAGGGAGTAGAAGTTCCGGTCGAACTCTATCCCGCCCAACTCTTGCCAGAGTGCGTCATAGTCGGTTTTGATTCGTCCTTTGCTGTAGCGTCGCGCGGCGTAAGTGTGGGAGTCGGTTTTGACCGCCAAAATTGTTTCTACACCCCAGATTTGCGCCAGAATAGTCAGTAAACTCACCATCAGGCTTTTTGGACGTTGACCGTAAAGTTTACGTGTTAGCTTTTTGATTTTTGCGCTGCTGGTTTCATTACTGCGTGGACCTTGTAAGCCGCCAATCATGATGCAACGAGCGCCATTCTCGTGCCCGAGCGTAAAAGAGATAGTGTAAAAGTTTCCGTCTTCTTCGCTATGTAATACCAAGCTCATCTCACCTTCTTTTTGGTAGCGAGCTTCATAAACAAGTCGAACCGTATAGAGGATCTCATCAATCTCAAATGTCATCAGAGTTTGGCCTTTAGCATCGGTATAGATTTGTTCAATCAGCTCTGAAGAGAGCAGCTTCGACACCGTATTGTAGTGATCAACCACAAGTTCAGAGCGATCGATTGCTGGGCTATTTTTGATGATGTAAGGACGAAACGGCTTTTCTAAGAAACGATGCGTACGAGAACAAAGCATCTCTAGAAGTGACGCCTCAATATTGTCCGCCAGATAGTTGAATGACTTGCGATAGAACAGTGCACGCGCGATAAACTTAGCGCGGTATGTCCAAATAGGGTGATAGATCTCAGCGTACTCGTCTGAGTAAATGGTTTTGCTGTGATGAAGGATAGATTTATTCATGTCATTTCACTCCAGACTGGCTTTTCGGCGAGCCTAAGTTCGTTATCTGTGCAGTGCCTTGTTGGTCATGGTCGAAAAACACCAAAAGATAAAGAGGACGCCGAGGCATCAAAAGGTGGTGTTCTGGTGTCAGACGCAGTGCCATTACGATCGTTTTGAACGGTGTTCGTTTGTGCAGAATTCTAAGAGAAAAGGGGCAAGAGGTATTGTATGGCTTGGTAAGGGAGTGTCATGGCTGAGTGGCAAAGGAGCCATAAAGGTTTCTTTATAAGACAATAAAAGCTATTTAGTGACTGCTTTTTAAGATATTTTTATTATGAATAATAAATGGCAGTTTTATGCCTTACGTTCAATTAAAAATAACTTGAAAAATAATTGAATGTTTTTTGAAATTAATTTGACGAGCTAAAGGTCTCTATACGTAACCTACATTCATCGAGTATTTGGAACTCGATATTTTAAAAGGTAAGTAAGGAGCATATTATGAAACGTTTAATCTCTCTAGTCAGTCTTATCGTATTAACTGCCACTCCTGTCGCGGCATTCGCTGGTGGTTACCAATGGACGAATAACAGCAAAACGATCCAAGGTAATGTTGTGGATAGTAAGCAAGCTGCCTACGACATGGGCTTTGAAATGATTAAAAACTACCAAAGCAAGTCTTCTAAAGAGCTACGAGATGAGTTTAAGAGTGCATTTGATATGGTAGACCGTCAGTCGTTTTCCATTACTAATGCAAAAGTTACCGTTGATGAGTTTCTTCAAGATAACGGTCAGATTGCCTATCAACCAATATTGAATGTGAAATATGAATACCGCATGCGTGAGCCAGGTAATCGTTAATACATCTACTCGCTAGCAAAATATTTTGTTTTCAATATTATCGTTGCCATATATTTATTCTTATTGAATTTGGGGAGTTTTGCTCCCCTTTTTTATTATTTAAACATACCCCTGATGAATGTGTTTCTTGAATTTAATATCTCATAAGAACCTATCTCAATAGGTGTTGTCTGAGTTAAATCAACATCTATTTAAAATACTGTAAATGAGTTCAACACAATACCTAATCTCCGATGCGCTCTGGGAAAAATAGAGCATTGTTGCCCGTTCACAAGGCTAACCATCCTCTCGCTACGCATCGAAAACGAGTCGATAATCGTGATGCGATGAACGGCATTCTTTTTGTTCTCAGAACTGGTTGTCAATGGAATGCGCTTAACGCAACGGGTATTTTTACCTCTAGCTCTGCGCATCGTCGCTTTAAAGAATGGTGAGATGCAGGCGTTGTTGAGCGATTTTGGCAAAATGGCCTGATTTACGAGGGTGTTGATTGGCGTTCTATATCAATGGATGGCTGCCAAACTAAAGCGCCTTTTGCTGGCTCTGTTTCGCTGACTTAACACCACGGCCTTGCCATTATTTTCTGTTATAGTGCTGGTACCATAAACAACAATAACACCAGTTGATGAGAAAAATTATCTTACCACTTGTCATGGTTGGATTTTTTGCACTTCCCACTGCGCTTCAAGCCAATACGGAAAACAATGCGTGCAACGATACAACTACCGCTAAAACGCGAGCACTATTTCTAAAGCATTATAAGAAAAAAGATTACACAGCCGCCTACTACGCAGCTTATCTTTATGCTGATAGTTGCCCAGCCTTGTTTTTGGCGCATTCACCGTCAAAAGAAACACTATGGCTGCTTAGCGACTATTCTCTCGCGGCATCACGAACCGATAATCAAAAAGCATGTGACGACATAGCCTCCCTTATTAAGGCCGATACGTTACAGCAACATCCCCGTATCGCCCAAGCAATACAAACCAACCTTGGTCTATGTTCACTCAAGCAAACCGAATCACGGATTGATACACGACTTACTCGCTCAAGCTGTGCTCTTGACAAAAATTTCCTTGCCGTTCCGGCATCTTGGCAAGGCAACGTCGCAAATTATGAGTCGATAGAATGTATTGGCCCTAAAACCTTAACACAAGGTACATCGCTAACCTTACTAAAGGTGGACACCGACAATAAAGCAATTCGCATTCCCTTCGACGATGTTATACCCAACGACGGCAAGACTCGTCTTCTCTTCCTTGGCAACGAACGCCCTATTATGGTTGCCAATGTCTTTAACACAGAAGGCCTCCTGCAACCCCAAACCGTTAACAAACGTACCGAATACTATTCATTACGCGCTTATCAAACCAATGAAACAACGCAACAGCAAGTCGCACAACTCAATACCGGTATGGTACAGAGCAAAAGTGACAACGATTACTCACCGGAATACCTTACTGAGCTAGAAAAAACAATAACGACAGATTTTATCGTCGATCCATACAACTGGTGGGGACACAAAGCGCTCATCGACATCAATGAAATGGCTAATGAGGAAAACTTTCTTGTCGCTCAATATAAGGGCCATATAGAGCTAGTTTATAATCTTGGCAATGATATAAAGACACTTGATTTGCTAACGGGTAACAAAAAGACCGTATTCACAGCACCTGAACCAGTCTATGTTAATAGTATCGAAGAATCACTGCTGTATATAAAAAACAAACAGGATGATTATTTTGAGCTAGAACTCACTGCGGCAACCCCCTCTCTGGTACATGTTCCTTATGCGCCACCTCCGCACAAAGGACGTTATTCGTCCGTACCGCTAGTATCAACCGACCAACAAAGTCAAATAAACAACGATGATGGCCAATTGCTCGTTGAGAGCCTCTACCATAGAAGCATTCTGATTAATGATCACTACGAAAACTGGGTGATCAATAACCTTTCTTGGGGGGGCGATAGTAATGAAATCTATTTTGATAACTCATCAGCCTATGCCTGTATCTGGCGGGTTGATTTACTTAACCGTAAAATCGAACGAGTTATTCCGATAGAAGCTGCCGTTGAACCCTATGGATTTCGTGTTGGCAATGTCCCTTATGTGGTATATGTCGATCGAGACAAAGATAAACTCTATTTAGCGACCCCAATGTAATACTCAATCGTTGAATACCCAAGTGATATCACAGCCTTCGAGCTAAGAACCTATCTCAATAGGTGTTGCCTGAGTTAAGTCAACACCTATTGAAAATACTGCAAATGAGTTCAACACAATACCTAATCTCCGATGTGCTCTGGGAAAAAATTGAGCCATTGTTGCCCGTTCACAAGACTTACCATCCTCTCGGTACGCATCGAAAACGAGTCGATAATCGTGATGCGATGAACGGCACTCTTTTTGTTTTCAGAACTGGTTGTCAATGGAATGCGCCTAACGCAACGGGTATTTGTACCTCTAGCTCCGCGCATCGTCACTTTCAAGAGTGGCGAGATGCAGATGTTTTTGAGCGATTTTGGCAAAGTGGCCTGATTTACGAGGATGTTGATTGGCGTTCTATATCAATGGATGGCTGCCAAACTAAAGTGCATTTAGCTGGCTCAAAAAACAGGAAAGAACTCCAACAGACAGAGCGAAATAAGGCGTAAAGCGCAGTTTGTTGACGGATGCTAATGGATTGCCACTTGCTGTAGTCACCGATAGTGCCAACGTTCACGATATCAAATTGGTACTTCAAACTTTAGATGCATTAGAGTGCTATCGACCACCTTTACAAGTGCCACTGTATCTAGACAAAGGTTATACAGGGCAGTGGTTACATGATGAACTGGTTACTTTGAACTACATCCCTCATGTTCAATCACGAGCAGAAGAGGCAGCGAGCTTAAAATAATCGGATGATTTTAAGGCTCATCGTTGGATAGTAGAGCGAACCCATAGCTGGTTAAACTGTTATCGTAAATTGCTTGTTCGTTGGGAGAAGAAAATAAAAAACTAAGAGGCCATGTCACATTTTGCTTGTGCCCTCATTGTTCGGAATAAATCACTTTTGGGATAGGATCTAAATATTTTCTAACGCTCAGCGTCAGTTTTTCTAGCTCGTTGATGATTTGGATCGTTTGTAAAGTGGCAACAAAGCAACATTGTATGCGCACACTTACAAAGGATACGTAATGACTCACCCTTCATATTGGTTTAAGCAAGCGCTTGAAGCCGAGCAACCAGAAACCGCCAAACCACTTCAACAAAATATCCAAGCTGATGTCGCCATTGTTGGTGGTGGATACACTGGGCTCTGGACGGCAATCATGATCAAGCAACAATCGCCGGAGAAACACATAATAGTGGTTGAAAAAGGCTTGTGCGGTAGCGGTGCTTCCGGGGCTAATGGCGGTTGCATGCTGACATGGTCGACTAAGTTCCCTACATTAAAGCGTTTATTTGGTGAAGAACACGCAGCGTGGTTGGTGAAGGAATCGGAGCAAGCGGTATTGGAGATTGACGAATTCTGTCAGCAGTACAATATCGATGCGCAATTGTCGTTAAAAGGCGTCTACTACACGGCAACCAATCAGTCTCAGACGGGGGGAATGCAGCCAGTGGTAGACGAGTTAAAGCGTCTAGATGTGAACAGCTGGCGCCGCTGTCAATCTGAGGAATTGCGTGCCAATGCAGGATCGCCGCGCAATATAGAAGGCTTTCACTCTCCGATTGCAGCCAGTGTTCAGCCTGCTTTGTTGGCGAGAGGATTAAGACGCGTCGCAATGGAGTTGGGTGTTGAGATCTATGAGAACACTCCGATGACGCGTTTAGATTATGGAAAACCTGCTACTGTTTCTACACCTAAAGGGAATATTCAAGCGCAGCAGGTGGTGTTGGCATTAAACGCTTGGATGGTGGAGCAGTTTAAGCAATTCAAAAGCAGTATCGTGGTGGTTTCTTCCGACATGGTGATCACCAAACCGCTTGGTGACGCGCTGACTCAATCTGGTTGGCAGTCAGGTTCTAGCGTGTTGGATTCACGTATCTTCGTCCACTATTACCGAGATACGCCAGATGGCCGTTTGATGTTGGGGAAAGGCGGCAATCAGTTCTCTTTCAACAACCAAGTCAACGCGATGTTCAACAAGCCAACGCGCTATCAAGATCTACTGCGTAAGTCGTTCGATAAGTTGTTCCCGCGTTTGAAAGGGGCTGAGTTCGCTTATTCATGGACAGGCGGTTCAGATCGCTCCGCAACTGGTTTTCCATTCTTCGGTGAGTTAGATAACCAAAGCAATATCTTTTATGGCTTTGGTTATTCGGGTAATGGGGTAGCGCAGACTCGAATGGGCGGAAAAATCTTATCTTCATTGGTATTGGGAATCGACAATGTATGGACGAAAAGCGGTTTAGCCAAAGGGCCGTTGGGGCATTTCCCGCCAGAGCCATTCCGTTGGACGGGAGCAATGATGGTGCGCAACGCGGTACGTCGAAAAGAGGAAGCAGAAGATAACGAGCGGACGCCATTCATCTGGGATAAGTGGCTAGCAAAACTCGCAGGACCAGCAGGCAAAGCGGATAAGCTCGACTAAACTGAATATTTTGATCGCAAACGGATAGGGAAGAAGTGAAAGTGTTAGAGGCACCTCTTCCCTTTGTGTTAGCCTCAGTCTTTCAAGCTCAGATGCAAAAGGTGAGTAATAAAATGAAAGTATTCAGCAACTTTGACAGCGGCAGCATTCACGTAGTGAAAGCGGACGACAAAAACGACATCCAACTCAAAATTCCTAACGACAACATGTCGGAATTCTACCAGTGGTTCCACTTCCGTCTAGAGACAGAAGCCGAGCAATCACACACCATCAAACTTCTTGATCTTGCGAAATCAGCTTACCCTGAAGGCTGGCAAGGCTACGACGTGGTTGCGTCTTACGATCGTGAAGAGTGGTTCCGAGTACCGGCAGAGTTCGATGGCGATGCGCTGACTTTCACTGTTATCCCTGAGCGAAGCTCAATTTACTTCGCGTACTTTGCACCTTACACGTACGACCGTCACCTAGACCTGTTACACATGGCACAAAGCGCGCATCACTGCCAACTTGAGACGCTGGGCCACACATTAGACGGCAATGATATGAGCTTGCTAACGTTTGGTGAGCCAGAAGAAGGCAAAAAGAAAATCTGGATGATTGCGCGTCAGCACCCAGGTGAGACGATGGCAGAATGGTTCATGGAAGGCATGATCCAACGTTTGCTAGATGAGAACGATACGGTTGCGCGTGCACTACTTGAAAAAGCAGTACTCTACGTTGTACCAAACATGAACCCAGACGGCGGTGTGCGTGGGCATCTACGTACTAACGCGGTTGGCGTAAACTTAAACCGTGAATGGCAAACGCCATCAATGGAAAAGAGCCCTGAGGTCTTCTTGGTTCGTGAGCGAATGCTAGAAACAGGCGTGGATATGTTCTTAGATATCCATGGTGATGAAGCTATCCCTTACAACTTCGTGGCGGGCTCTGAAGGTGTTCCTTCTTATGACGAAGGCATGGCTGAATTGGAAAGTGCGTTTAAACAAGCACTTCTGACTATTACACCAGAGTTCCAAGACGAGATTGGTTACGATAAAGATGAGCCGGGCAAAGCGAACCTAACCGTTGGTTCTAACTGGGTTGCTGAGCAATTTAAGTGCTTGTCTTACACCATCGAGATGCCATTCAAAGACAATAATAACCATCCCGACCCACTTTACGGCTGGTCTCCGGAACGTAGTGTGTTGTTTGGCCAAGATGTATTGGCGGCAACGTTGGCGGTTTCAGACAAGATTTAAAGCAATTAGTTCACAGCCTGCTTTTTGTAGGCTGTGTTTTTTGTGCGTTTTTTCCTACCTCAATGTCTGGTGACTGTAAATTTTTTCGCCAATAAAAACAAAAAACCTTCAGTTTCTGGTGCTTATGTGGCTATCGATAAAAAAAACTAATCGTCACGATAAGAAATCTAATTTATGAAAGCGAAGGTTGTTCTGTTAAAGTCTGTTTTGAGATTTATGTCACAAAAGTTATCTCATCTCAATCATTTAGCAATCTTATGCTTTAGCGCCCTTTGTAGGCACAGTAGCTAAAAATAAAATATAGCTGCTATGTACTATTGCGCCTAGCTTAGGATAATTCGCATTTTGGTGTTCTGTTTTTGGAACGGTTTGTCCGTTTTGTTTGTGCTCTGAATCATTCGGAATGCGCCAAACAATCGGAGGCTCGTTTCGGATCTGAGCTCTGAGAAAAATGCTTGAAGATAAGTGCTCATTCCAGATGTCTGATGACGTTTTGATTGAGACCAATGGCATAGTTTTTAATCACTCGAAACAGTGTAGGTTCTGACTTGCGTGATGGCAGCTGTATAGTTGTGGATAGTAGTCGGGTCGCCTTCGCATTAAAGGTAAAATAATGAAAAAAATCGCTCTTGCAGTGGCTACCATTCTAGCTGGTGGCGTAATGTCGAATGTTGCTCTTGCTGATACTTACGTTGGCGGTAAACTAGGTTACAACGCACTAAACGACGCTTGTCACCTTGACGCTCCATGTGATGACGATAGCTTCGCAGCTGGCATGCACATCGGTTACAACTTCAACGAATACGTTGCTGCTGAATACGGCGTTGATTACCTAGGTAACTTCACAGCTAACTTCAACAAAGCTGGTCTAAACACAGTAGATGGCGACCTATGGGCAATCACTCTTGCTCCTAAGTTCAACCTACCACTAACAGATTCTTGGAACCTATTTGCTAAAGTAGGTGCTGCATACATGATGGCTGGTGACGAGAAAGATTTCGTACCAACTGGCTCTCTAGGTGCCGAATACCAAATCAACTACAACTGGAGCCTACGTGCTGAGTACCAACGTTACCAAGATATGTCTGACGACATCATCAACGATATGGACGCAGACTTCTTCGGTATTGGCTTCAACTACAAGTTCGGTTCTGAGCCAGTAGTTCAAGAAGAAGTAGTTGAAACTCGTCCAGCGACTCGCATCGTTGAAAACGAGTACCCAGCTCAAACTACAACTCTACAGTTCGGCCTAGAAAGTGCAGAAGTACAAGATGCATCTTCTCTAAACGGCACTGTTGAGCTAATGAACACTTACCCACAAGCTCAAGTTGAAATCAGTGGTTACAGTGACACAACAGGTTCTGAAGCTTACAACCAAGAGCTAACTGAAAAGCGTGCACAAGCAGTTGCTGACCAGTTCCAAGCTGAAGGTATCGCAGCAGACCGTATGACTGTTAAAGGTATGGGTGAAGCGAACCCAGTAGAAAGCAACGAAACTCGTCAAGGTCGTGAAGCGAACCGTCGTGTAGAAGTTGTTGTTCCTGCGTTCCAATACCAAACTGAAGAAGCTGCTCAATAATTCTTTATTGAATTAGCTACTTTGAAAGCCAGCGTCTAACGCTGGCTTTTTTGTATCCTTTCATTTATCTGTCACAGCCCCGTCATAGTATTTTCTTACTTGTTCGCGTGGAGCCTGACATGCAAAACTTACCACCTTTAAATTCCCTTAAAGCGTTCGAAGCCACAGCACGCTTACAAAGCTTTACCAAAGCGGCAGAAGAACTCAATGTCACACGTGCTGCCGTCAGTCAGCAAGTGAAATCCTTGGAAGTTTATCTCGATGCGACCTTGTTTGAGCGCAATGGAGCTAAGCTACTTTTGACACAAGCCGCACACGATTATTTGCCTGTCGTTAGTCATGTATTTCAAAGTCTTTCTGTAGCGACTCTGCACTTGTTCTCACGTCAAAGGCACACTCAATTAACCTTACATGTTGCACACAGTTTTTGTGTCCAGTGGTTGATACCACGCCTAGCCGATTTTCATCGTCAGTACCCTGATATTCGGTTTAAGATTTCGACGACGGCCAATGCTGTACCGAGTAGCAGCGATGTTGCCGATGTCGAAATTATCAACGGGTATGGGAACTGGCAGTCAAAACAAGCTGTAAAGTTGACGGATGAAAACTGGATTGTGGTAGCCAGTCCTGGCTTCTTACATCTCAACCCAATGTCGAATTTGTCTGAATTGGCACATACTGCCAAGCTGGCGACGGGTGGGTATCAGGAAACATGGCAATCTTGGTTTGCTTATCATGGTTATCAAGGGAGGCTGGCTCCAATGGTCGCAGAATTCGAGCACTCTTTATTATCGATTGAAGCGGCGGTGAATCAGTTAGGGGTATTATTGGTGAGAGACTTCTTGGTTGACGAACATCTGCGACAAGGAAGCTTGGTTCGCATAGGAGAGTGGTCCATGCCGAGCCGTGGTGCGCATTATATGATGGTCAAACACGGAGAAAAACCACATGTTGACGCGTTTACCAAATGGTTATTGAACAGTTTATGATATGGGTTAACTCATTGACCTAAGCCGCTCGAGGTTACTTGGGTATAATGGTATAAAGCGAATACGTTTCAAGTCGTCGTTACTCATGAGCGGTTTGCTCGACTTTTCAAGGAGGGGTCATGGAAACGTTACAAGGTGGCCGAGAAGGGGCTATTTATCGTAAAGGAGACTTGGTCAGCCGACCTGCAAGTCTTTGGACCATAACCATTCATCAATTACTTCATCATCTTCATGCCAACGGTTTTCATGCTTGTCCTAAAGCGGTGTCAATTGAAGGTGGAAAAGAGTTGCTGACCTTCGTCGATGGAGAAAGCTATAACTATCCTTTGCAGGGAGAGATTGCTTCGCTCTCGGCTCTTACTTCGGCAGCAAAACTGCTCCGACAACTGCATGATGCTTCTCAAGACTTCCTTTTCAGACATCAAGATGAAGTTTGCCACTGGATGCTGCCAACTCGCTTGCCACACGAAGTCATCTGCCATGGCGACTTTATGCCCTATAACGTTGCGTTAAAGGATGGCGCTGTCGTGGGCATTTTTGATTTTGATACGGCACACCCAGCTCCAAGAATTTGGGATGTGGCTTTTTCAGTCTATGGTTGGGCGCCATTTAAGACCGATGAAAATGACAAAATGGGCACGCTTGAAGAGCAGATTAAACGAGCAAAGCGTTTCTGTGACGCCTATGGTTGTTCAAGGTTAGAGCGAGAAGAACTGGTGGATACGATGACGCTGCGTTTGACTGCACTGGTAGACTTTATGCGTACGTCTGCTGCCACTGGCGATGCGCAATTTCAAGCGAACATGGATGATTGCCACCATACGGCTTATTTACAAGACATTGAGTATCTTAAGAAACATCACCAAGCGATCACACTCGGTGTGTTAGGTGAAGCACCGTTTTAATCGGGTTTTGAATGCTTCGCGATGATCGTTTGGATGACATTGAATAGCCATTGATTTTGCGGGTCATGCTGCTGAGAGCGACGGCAACTCATAACAAAGCTAACACCCAACTCCAACCCGTTTGGTAAATCTATACTACGGCAACGTTCTGGAACATTACCGCTCATGGTGATCCCAAAATGATCGGTTTGCATGATGATGCTATGAATCATTGCGGGGTGCTCCACTTCCACTTTAGGCGTGACATCGAAACCAATGTTCTTTAAACGATCGAGCAATGGGTATTTATGATCATTCCACCCCGGCGTTTTGAACAGTAGTAAGGCGTAGTCACTTAATGATTGGAAGTCTCGTGCTGGATGGTCGTTTCGCACAAAGAACACCGCTTTTCCTTTCCCCAATTCTTTCTGAGCGATTGACTGAGGTAAGTCTTCATCAAAGTAGTGAATTGCAATAGCGTTTTCACCATCGATGATTCGATTACGGGCATCTGCTCCCCATCTTAAAAACGCATATCTCGCGTTAGGTGCTTGCTTGATAAGTTCAATGTACAGTTTGTCGCCAAAGCGATCCCAGAACAGGGTATTGGCGTAAATGGATACTTCACCAGTAAAGTGAGTGGGTGAAAACTCTTGTGGTTTGATGGCATCCACGCTTGCTAGAATCTGCTCAAAATGAGGCATGTTGGCTTCGACAAACGAGGTCGGCTCAAAGCCATTTTTGGTTTGAATGAACAAAGGATCGTCCAGTTGCGCTTTCATCTTGGTTAAGTTCTTACTGATGGCACCTGAGGTTTTCCCCATCGATTCTGCCACTAAACGAACATTACGCAGCTCATACATGCGCTTTAATACCAAAACGTTTTGCATATCCAGATTCATTGTCATTCTTTTACTCCAGCCAACGTTGCCACGGCATCATAACTCCGCCTGTCATAAAAAAAGACAGGGGATGGTCAATTCTAAGTTTATGGCAGAAAAGCGTTTTTTGACCGAGGATTTCCATTTGGTAAATTCGGGTTTTCCTCGTGCTACTTTGGAACTGTTGCTACAGTTTCTTCATCGAAACGATGTACCACAAATAATCGAGGTGACGTATGAAAAAACTAATCGCACTAGTAGGCTTAATGGCTTGTTCAATGAATGTAGCATTCGCTGGCGATGGCTCATACACGGGTACCATTGATATGGCTACTAGCCAAACAAACCAAGTTAATGTGGAGCGTGCGGATTCTAACCTGACTCTTAAAGGTCGTAATGACGCTACTTACGGTGGTGTGATGATTCAAACAGACGCTTCCAACCAACCGATTCAATTACGCGGCCGTCGCGACTAAGTAATCGAAACCATCCCCCGCTTTCAATGCCGCGTCTAACGCGGCATTGTTGTTTTTGGTCGATGGCAAGCCAAATTCAACAGAAATCTTTGATAGCTTTTGTTTATCGATAATTAAAAATTAATTGTTGAAATCTTAATTACCGTTTTTGTGCACCTAAATGATATTGATTCTCATTTGGGTGGGCGTATGATTCTTCTCATCGACTAGAGAGGAATATCGTCATGAGTAATGTATCGATAAATAATGCATCCATACATTTAGATGCCGCCACAACATCAAAAGTTTCGGCATTCAACAAAATCAAACGCAAAATGCTGATGTTAGGCCCGGCGTTTATTGCCGCGATTGGTTACATCGACCCAGGCAACTTTGCGACAAATATTGAATCAGGATCTTCATTTGGTTACCAGCTTCTTTGGGTAGTGCTATGGGCAAACCTAATGGCGATGTTGATTCAGTATTTATCCGCCAAGCTAGGTATCGTTACAGGCAAAAATCTAGCGGAGCATCTACGTGACCACTTACCAAACAAATGGGCGGTAGGCTTCTACTGGATCCAAGCTGAAATCATCGCGATAGCGACAGACCTTGCCGAGTTTATCGGTGCAGCAGTCGGCTTTCAGTTGGTGTTTGGAATTAGCTTAATGGAAGGAGCGATGATCACTGCGGTAGCAACCGTGATGATTTTGATGCTTAACCAGAAAGGTCAAAAACCGCTAGAAGTCGTGATCGGTTCACTTTTGATGTTGGTGGCGGTTATCTACATTGCTGAACTGTTTTTTGCGCACCCTGCGGGCGGTGAAATGGTGAAAGGTTTGCTGACTCCAACCTTTACGGATTCACATCAAATCTACCTTGCTGCGGGTATTCTAGGCGCGACTGTAATGCCTCACGTGATCTATCTTCATTCTGCACTGTTCAAAAACAGCTATGGCGAAAGCACCAAAACTCGCCTTCGCACCACTCGCTTTGATGTGTTGATTGCGATGGTAATTGCAGGCTTTGTGAATATCGCAATTGTGGCGATGGCTGCTGCCGTGTTCCATTACTCAGGCAACCAACATGTGGCGGAAATTGAAACAGCGTACATGACGCTAACGCCATTGGTAGGTAAAGCCGCATCTGTGTTGTTTGGTGTTTCGTTGATTGCTTCAGGCCTGTCTTCTACCGTTGTTGGAACAATGGCAGGTCAGGTGGTGATGCAAGGCTTTGTCCGCTTCTCTATTCCAATGTGGGTACGACGCTTTATTACTATGGCACCTTCGTTTGTGGTGATTGGTTTAGGCATGAACACCACCGATATCTTGGTGATGAGCCAAGTGGTGTTGAGCTTTGGTATTGCGTTGGCGATTATCCCATTGCTTATCTTTACCAACAGCGAACGCTTGATGGGTGAGTTCAAAAATAACAAATGGGTCTCTTATGTCGGTATGGTTATCGTTACTTTGGTACTGGCACTCAACGGTTATCTGATGGTTACTTTAACCGCTTAATGATTTCTCTATCCTTCTTCTTTGTCGATAAAAAAACGGAAGCCGCTTGGCTTCCGTTTTTCGTTTGCTGCTGAGAGAGAATTAGTTTTGCTCAACCACTTCCAATTCAGCTTCACTTTGTTTTGCTGCTTCAAGCATCTTACGAATGATGAACGATGCACCAAGTGCGATAGCCACCATTACCACCGCTAGGATAGTCAGCAGTTGGAAGTATTCGCCGTAAACGTGTTGTACGATCTCTTGGGTGATCTCTTGACCTTTCTCTAGTGCGATAGACGTAGAGAACGCAGCACCAACGATACCACTTAGTGCGATTGCTACAGAGAACAAGCTTACTGAGAAGTTTTCGATGTGCTTAGGTGCCACAGATAGAATGAACGCAACTACCATTGAACCTACGATAACTTCCGCAATTGCTTGGAAGAAGTGAATCGCTAGGAAGATTTCAGGCATGATGATAACGTCTTCGCCAACAGTCGTTACCGCGAACGTTAGGATGCCGAATGCGATAGCGGTTAGCACGAATGCCAATGCAATCTTAGTCGCGGTTGATAGGTGAATATCACGTTTTTCTAGCATGCCAAAGAAGCCAGCAACGATAGGGCCACCAAC
Organism: Vibrio sp. MOR3; assembly: GCF_001557775.1. Taxonomy (NCBI): domain Bacteria; kingdom Pseudomonadati; phylum Pseudomonadota; class Gammaproteobacteria; order Vibrionales; family Vibrionaceae; genus Vibrio; species Vibrio sp. MOR3. The sequence goes on from NZ_LNRD01000001.1 coordinate 111,633, forward strand.
CATACACCATAGTGGGTTCATTGCCATTGCTGCTTCAGGCTCTAGTGGGATGAAGCCAAATAGAGAACCTTTCAGAGTGTTGATCGCTACCATGTTCATTGAAGTCATCATTTGACCGTAGTAAACGAAGAAACACGTGGTTAGGAAGGTAACGATAAGGATAGTACCCATCTTCAATGATTCTGCTTTGCTTGCTTTCAACATCAAAGAAACAAAGTAAAGAATCGCTGCACCGCCGATGGCGTAAACGATGTTTTGACCGATATCCATGTTAGAGAACATGAAGAATACCAGTGCAATCATCGCCGCTGAGATAATCGCGAAGAAAATCCAGTTCTTCATGCTTACGCTTTGACGATCCAGATCAGAAGCAACGCCAACCAAGCCTTTGCGGAACACAAGTAGCATCACCAATGCTGCACCAGCCATCACTGCTGAAATAGTGAAACCACCATTAAAGCCGATGATAAGCACAATCATAGGGAATAAGTATTGGCCTAGGAAAGCGCCCACGTTGTTCACTGAGTAGTTAATTGGGTAGCCTTTCTCGAAGTCTTCTTGTGACTTAAAGGTACGTTTGTACAAGCTAGGGTAAGAAGGAGACATTAAACCACGGCCGTAACTTGCTAGCGCGATACCACACATTGAAAGCGGTACGTTGGTTGCCGAAGCACCAAGAACAAGCAGTACGTAGCCAGATGCGAATGCTAAGAAGGCAATCGATAGAGAGCGGTAAGCACCTAAAAATTTGTCAGCGATAAAGCCGCCAGCAATCGCAAATAGAGGGCCAATCGCCGAAAATGCACCGACGATCATCATGGTATCAGCTTCGTTGTAATTCAGATCCTCTAAGAAGAAACGCGTCAGACTGACTAACACGCCGTAAAATGATAAGCCAAACATCATTTGGCAGAACATCATAGATTTATTTAGTTTATTCCACATAATTAAATACTCACTATTGCGAGAAAGGTAGTTATTATTTCTGTTAAATGTTACTTAAACGCTATGTTACATATTGAAACAATTGTCGCATAAACTGGATTTAATGCACTAAAATTTCTAATGCGAAACGTTTGCCTCACTAATGTGTTGTTCTAGATCAACTAGAAATTATGTGAATAAATGACCAAAAAGTAACAATTTATAAGATGATTGTTCTCATATGGTTTTTAAGGTTTTGAAAAGTCGTTGAAATAATAAACAGACGGGAGAGTTTGAGTAAATAAGGTGGTTTTTGATAAGAAAACAGGCGTTGGCGGAATTTTGTCCGCCAACAATGAAAAGTATTAATTAGCAATAACTGATATAAAGTATGCTATTCGCATGGTGGGGCCATATGAATCACCGCGAGTCCACCAAGTGATGTCTCACGATATTTCTTATTCATGTCTTTGCCCGTTTGGTACATGGTTTCGATAACTTTATCTAATGAAATAAGGCATTTGCTGGTGCGTTTCAGTGCCATGCGTGATGCGTTAATGGCCTTCATCGCGCCCATCGCGTTTCGCTCAATACACGGCACCTGAACCAGACCGCCAATTGGGTCACAAGTCATGCCAAGTGAATGCTCCATGGCGATCTCTGCGGCAATACAGATTTGCTCATTGCTGCCTCCACGCAGTGCCGTTAAGCCTGCGGCCGCCATCGAAGAAGATACGCCGACTTCGCCTTGGCATCCGACCTCTGCTCCTGAGATGGAAGCGTTGGTTTTGTACAAGATGCCAATTGCCCCCGCCACGGCTAAGAAGTCTTTCAGTTGCTTGTTATCGAGCTCTTTAATGAAGCGATGGTAGTACATAAGCACGGCAGGAATAACACCGGCAGCACCATTGGTTGGTGACGTCACTACCTGACCACCTGCAGCATTCTCTTCACTCACTGCGAAAGCAAACAGGTTAATCCAATCCATGATCTCCATTGGATCGTTCTCGACTGCCGCATTGGCTTCGAGTTTTTTGAGTAGGTTTGGCGCTCGGCGAGTTACGTTCAACCCGCCTTCGAGAATGCCTTCGGTATCAAAGCCTCGTTGCATGCACAGCGACATCACTTTCCAGATCTGCTCAGCTTTTTGATCGATCTCTTCCTGTTCGCGAAAAGCCAATTCGTTTTGTAGGATCATGCCTCCTAGACTGAGGCCATTGAGCTCTGCGTTTTCCAACATTTCGTCGGCAGAAGAAAACGGAAAGCGTACTTCAACTTGAGCATCATTGCTGCCGTGTTCCAGTTCCGCTGCCGTAGCGATAAAGCCACCACCAATAGAGTAGTAAGTTTCAAACGCCACCTGATCACCAGAAGCATCATAAGCCGTGATGGTCATGCCATTTTCATGAAGAGGAAGGTTATCACTGTGGAAGACAATATCGTGATCATAGCTAAACACGATCTCATGAACACCTGCAACCGAGAGTGTGCCATGTTCAATGGTATGTTGTAGCGCCGCTTTTGCACTGGTCATTTTAATGGTATCGGGTTTATTGCCCATTAAACCAAGGACGGTAGCGCGGTCTGTATGGTGGCCTTTGCCAGTCAGCGATAAAGAACCGTAAAGGTCAACTTGCACCTTGTGCACTTTCGCCATAGAGTCGCTAAGTAATTGAGTGAAATGGTAACCTGCGAGCATTGGGCCATTGGTGTGGGAGCTAGATGGACCGACACCGACCTTAAAAATATCGAAAATCGACAGCATAATTGACTTCCTTTCTCTACGGACCTTTATTCAGGTCTCTAAAATGACATTGTTAATTAGATGTTAATACCTGTGAGAGTATTGGCAAAGCAGATTTTTGTATACAAATTGTTCGCTAAAGTATGAGTAATTGAGATCTGGGTAATGAAGTTAAATAAGGTAGTGATCATTTTAGGTAAGCGGTTGGTGCACGATCAGTTAAGTGCTGAAGGTCGCTCACGCGTGGAAGCGCTGTTGAATGTTTTAAACGAATTTTGCTTTGAGACGACTGCCTTGGTTTTTTGTGGCGGTGTGACCCAAGGACAAACCGTCTCAGAAGCGGGTGCGATGTACCGCTACTTTTACCAGTTAGCTAAGGCTAGGGAAATCGATTTTCCTGAGCAGCAGGTCATCATCGAGAATCGTTCACTCAATACGGTGCAGAACATGCAAAATGCCGCTGCTGAGTTATTGAGAAGTGGCCTTTGCGAGGCAGGGCAAACCATTGACGTCACTTTACTCTCCAATGACTACCATCTAGAGCGCATCATCGAGATTCAAACCTTAATGGATGAACAGGGTTTATTACGCGTATTGAAGTCGCGCTGTGCAGAAATGGGCGTAAAGCTCAACATTTCACTCGACCTCTCACACCATGTGAGTGTGCCTTACCCTAGTACAGGCGTTTTAGCGGAAGCATTTTTGTTGTTTGATGAACTCACGACTTACCGCGTGTATCTAGAGGGAGTTAAGCGTGGCGCCTTTGAACGTGATCTCGCTGAGGTACGAGCAAAGCCTTTAGACATTGGCCTTAGTGCGATAGAAAAGCTTCAAGCGCTCGATTTAGAGCCTGAAGTGCGAGGGCAAATTGCAGAGATGAAAAAGGCCATCGAAATGACGGCCTTTGATGATTCAGTGGTTGCAGCAGAGCAAGCGTTAGCAGTGTTTCATCCGATATTAACGACGTTGAACCTGCAACTTGACCCCGAAGCGAATAGCTAGTTAAGCCACTTCAACTTACTGACGCTTAAGTTCGCGACGTGTGCGTACGGCACTTAGCGCGATTAGGCTATAACACAACAGCTCCATACCTTCTTCTGAGATGTTTTTCACATCGCGTACGTAGTGCTCGCCCATTACGTGTTGCCAGAAGCTACCCATGCCGTACAGGCGAGAGAACACCAACAACAAGATCACTGAGCCGATAAGTAGCTTCATGTAAGGTGATTGTAGAATGGTTGCCATTTCGTTCACGGTGCCTTTACCACCTTGGTAAGCTTTCGCACAAGCCAGTGCCGCTAACGCAAGGGCAGGAAAGACCCAAGAACCGTGGTGGATCATGTCAAACCAGTAATCCATTTCACGGATCATCAATACCGCAAAAAAGCCTGAAATAAGTATCGCGGCATGTGAGACATGAGTCTCTTGTTTAGACATGCGGAAGAAAGACCAAGATGCAACCGCCAGCATGATCAATTGCAGTGTTTCAGTAATAGAGGTTTCGCCCAATGAAGAACCTAATAAAACGTAGTCCACTCGGATACTTAGGTTGACTAAAATACTGATGGCAACAATGGTGAGTGCACTTAGCATCGACTTATAGATGATGCGTTTTGATTCTTCTGTAATGACGTTCGTTTGTGCCGATTCGGCTTGCTTAACAGTATTTGTTTTCATCCTGACCACCCGCTCCGATAAAAATGTGGAAAAAACGTGAAATTTCGTGATGTGTGCAAGGGATTTTATTGACCACTTGGAAAGTAATGTCAGGGGAATGTCAGAATAAAACGCCGTTCGATATCGTATCGCTATGCGGTAAGGCTGGTGGATAAAGGGCTAAGTATCAGAATGTAGGGAAATTTACGGTAAACAAAAAGGAGCTTAACGCTCCTTTGTTGATAAAATTGTAATCTTAGATTGCGTAAATGTTAACTATTAGGGTCTGTTGACCTTTCGAGCTGATTTTTGCAGCGAATTGTTGGATATTTATACAAGGCAGAGACTTTGCTGTGTAGCTAGCCTACATGAGAAGTTGATAACGCAGTAGAAATGGCCAACAAACGCTGCCCAAAGGGTTCGGCTAAAATCGTTTTATGCTTCGTTAAGGAGTATTTGCTTAGAATGACTAGGCAGCATAATCCTTGCCTCGCCTAAAACGATTTTATCTCGAACAAAATTTAACCGCGAAAGATCAACAGACCCTATTACGACTCGCCATCTTCTTTGTGGTTGTTGCGGTAGTATTCCCACTGCTCAAAGCGCTCGTTTTCAGACAGTTGGCAGTAAGTTACGCGTTCACCATTTTCCGTTACTGTATCTAGCTCGCCGCCTTGCTGTACGCAGTATACCGCTGCTGGGTTTGCTGCTGATGTGTATTCATTTGAGCGAGTCGCACCTTCATAAGTTGAACAACCTGCCAACACCATCGCTGCTGCCACTGCCGTTACTAAAGTTGTCTTTTTCATTCTTGATCTCCGCATGGGATTAACGAGTAGTGTGTTGATTATAGGAGAGTTTCAGAAAAATATTGTCTTATGTTTGTTAAAAGCACGACGCTTGTAAGGGAATTCTGTGCAATTTTAGAATTTGCTCACTGTTCGCCTATATTTGTTTCAGACGTGCTCAAATTGAAACTTGGGAATGCGCATGAATTTCGGTAGTATGCGCGCAAAACATTCACAGCGGAATCTGCGATGAGACATTTGAAAACCACCACGCACCCAGATATCGAACATCTGGATGACAAAATCATCTTCCAACGCAATGCGGCGCGCGCCATTGTATTAGATGGTGAAGATGTCCTGCTTCTTTACACAGAGCGTTACCACGATTACACCCTGCCTGGCGGTGGCATCGATGACGGTGAGGATGTGATTGCAGGTTTGGTTCGTGAGTTGGAAGAAGAAACGGGTGCGAAGAACATTCACAACATCAAGCCTTACGGTATCTTCGAAGAATTTCGTCCTTGGTACAAAGACGATGCCGATGTGATGCACATGACGTCTTATTGCTACACGTGCAAAATTGACCGTGAGCTAGGTGAAACGGCTTATGAAGATTACGAAGTGAAGAACGGCATGCGCCCAGTTTGGATGAATGTTCACGACGCGATCGCGCACAATGAAAAGACGATGGCAGAAAGTCCGAAGAAAGGCATGAGCATTGAACGCGAAACCTTCTTGCTACAACTTATCGCAAAAGAGTTGTTGTAACCCTCCTCAGATCAAAATTGTAACTTCCAAGCAATAAAAAAAGTCCGAGCTCCCCCCCGGAACCCGGACTTATTCCAGACGCGCAAGCGAAGCGTCATCTCGATATTCTGTTTTTTGTATCAATCTGTGAAAACAATAGCGGCTTTATATTTGTTGTGTAAATAATTAATAGGTCTAACTATTGGTTTTCACTTTATTTGCACACATAATGTGATGGATATCTAGCCAATACACAAGTGCAAGTTGGTAAATTATCAGCAAACCACTGCTCTTTCTTATCTTTGAGATACATTACCGTAACTTTTATGCACGCGTTTGCATCGAGATCACGAGTTTGCAAATTGGCAGAACAGGATCTTGTAATTTTACGTGCTTCTGACATTGGTGGAATTTAGTGAGAGTGTTCACAATTCCACGAGTGGGGGTAATCGACTAAGGTCTATAAGCGGTTCGGCGTAGATGGAGGATTGGTTTGCAAACAAAAGTAATGGCTGGAAAGAATCGGTACGCAATTGCTGTATGTTTACCAAACGTTCCAATGCGTAAAAGCGATTAACGTATTGCTGAGTCTCTTTGGGCAAAGTAAGTGCCGTGAAATCTCGACTGTCTGCTTTTTTGATGGCTCGTGCAACGCGACCTTCTCCTGCATTGTATGCGGCCAGAGTGAGCGCAATATCTTGATCAAACTTGTTATACAGAAATTCCAAATATCTTATGGCGGCTTGAGTGCTGGCTTTAGTATCAAAGCGCTCATCTTGCTTATCGCTCACTTGCAAGCCAAAGCGCGTCGCTGTAGCAGGAATCAGTTGCCATAAACCGGCGGCATTGGCGTGTGATACTGCTTTCGGGTTGTAAGATGATTCCAGCATGGGCACTAACACCAAGTTGGCGGGCAAAGACTTTTGCTTTAGCTGTTTGAAAATATGATCGAGAAGCGGGCTAACGGAATCGAGACGTTGGCTAATTTGCGTTTGATATGGCGCGAGCACTTGATATTGCTGACTGATAGTGACTTCATGCGGCTTGGCCATCGTCATTGGAGACAAGCACATTGCGCACAAAACAAAAAAGCCCACAGCAATCGACCGGGATGGCGGTAGACTCTGCAGGCAAGGCGAGAATCGTTGTTTAGAACGAGCGCTCTTCATAAGTGTGTTGCACAGGTTGTTTGAGTTGACTGACTAACTCTTGGAACGCTGCAGAGCTTTGGCCATTGCTCTGATTGTCCTGTTGGCATTGTTTCACCAAGGATTCCAACAGCGTCCATTGTTTTCTCGCTTGCGTACCAATCTTGGCGGGCAAGGCATTGAAAATACGATTCACACTGGTCTCATTACAAGGCAATCCGAGCTTACGCATTAACTGGCTTCTTTCACTTGCAGAACGACCAAGCTGATTCAAAATCGGCATTTGTTTTTGAATGTTCTCGCTTAGCGCCTCACCATCGAACTTCAAATACAGTGCTTTTTGCTGTTGAATCAGCCCCAACAATTGCTGGTAGAGTTTGATGTCTTCGGAAATAGAACGAACAAACTGCTGAATATGCTGTGATGCCGCCGTTGCCATGCATGACTCCTAACGCGCTGCGTTACTCGTGACCGGTGTGAAATTGCATTACTGCTTTGGATAATGCTTTGGTATCTAGATTCAGTTCACCACGTGCCAACGCATTGCGAATTTGCTCAACCTTTGCCATGTCTACGTCTGGCAGGGATTTCATTTCTGCTTGAGCGCGATCGATCGCAGCTGTGTTCGCTTGAAATGCCGGTTCGTTAATTTTGCTCTGTGCAATGGTGTCGACTGGCTTTTTACTCGCCTGCTGGAATTTAGTTTGTGGGACATGACCGCCCGCGACTTTGTCGATTTTCATGCTGTTGTCCTCAATCATCATGTTCTAAATCGAATAGGCGACTAGGGTGTGATGAACATTAAATATTTATTTTTTGTACTCGAAGTTCACCTGCGCTGACGAGTGCCTAAATCGAAAAATGATAACCTGAGTCCAAAATCAAAATTGGGTATGCACCTGATTGAGCCCCGTTACGACAGCGCGTATCACCTTGCCAGAACTGATGTTTTCTACCTCAATCTGCTGACCTTTTTTACCTTGTTCTAAAGCGACCCCTTTGGTGCTGGCACTAAATCCATCTTTGCTGGCGATGATGATCACTTCGTTGCCTTTCTCGATCAATGGCGGCGAACTTAAGTTGGTTGGGTCAATGATTTGGCCTGCGCGAATGCGGCGGGTGGTTTCAAGGCCAATGGCTTGGTTTGCTTTTGTGAAGAAATCGTCTTGGCGCGAAATTGTGCGTGTTTCTGATTTTAAGTTTGAGGCTGAGAGGGTTTCGTTTCGGTCAATTGTGCTGGTGGCGACAAGCACAGGAAGCGTCACCGCCGATTTGATTGTGACATTGATGCGCCATGGAGAGCTCACCGCTTCACAACTGACAGCACGCTTTAAATTGCCAACAGGTAACGGGCGGTTATCGCGTCCTGTGATTGCCAAAGGGGCGTCACAAACCGGTAGATGATTGGCAGAACCTGGCACCCATATTTGATAATCGAGTTGGTAGTTTCCCCATTGACGTGAGTGTGCTACTTGCGCCACTTCTTGCTCAAACTGCTCGCCGACAATGGCTTCTAACTCGTCTGCGGTTAGGTTTTTTTCATTCGCTAAAGCACTGACTGAGCTTGCACTCAAAGCCAAACCGCAAAGCAGCATGATTGAGGAAAATCGACCTTTCCCCTTGGCTTGAATGGTTTCCGTAAACCGGAAGCGAGGCTTCCTTCCTTGTTTGTAATTCATTGATATATATAACTAAATTTTATGGCATGCATCTTGTTTTGATCTTGGCGTATTCGAGCCGACTTTAAGGAAAGATGCATGGCGATCACATTCGAAAATGCGTTAGGTGTACATCCAGAGGCACTCAATTTTCGCGTTCAGCGTACCAAAGTCCTCGCCAGTAACCTAGCAAATGTTGATACCCCTGGGTACTTGGCAAAGGACCTAAGTTTCACCACCGTGATGAACCAAATGTCAGCGGGCAGTGTGAACAAACCGGTGCCGAAGTTTCAGGTTGAGGCGCAATATTCGGTGCCTTACCAAAACAGCAAAGACGGCAACACTGTGGAACTGGGCGTTGAACAAGCCAAGTTCACGCAAAACAACATGGACTTTCAAACCAGCCTGACGTTTCTCAACATGAAATTCAGTGGCTTGGCGAAAGTGATTGAGGGACGTTAAACATGTCATTTACTGATATCTATTCGATCACTGGCTCGGCGATGACGGCGCAAACTGTTCGCCTGAACACGGTAGCCAGTAACCTTGCCAACGCCGATGCGGTGTCTGCCAATCCGGATGATGCCTACAAAGCACTCAAACCTGTGTTTGCCACTGTGTATCAGAAAACGCAGATGGCGACAGAAAACGGTGTTTATCCGAATGCGGAAGTGCGCATTGTAGATGTGGTGCAGAACGCGGGTCAGGCAGAAAAACGCTTCGAACCTAACAACCCGTTAGCGAACGACGAAGGCTACGTGTACTACCCAGACATTGATGTGGTGTCAGAGATGGCCGACATGATGTCCGCAACGCGCAGCTTTGAAACCAATGTGGAAGTGCTGACGAATGTGAAAAGCATGCAGCAAGGTCTGCTTCGACTAGGGCAGGGTAATTAATGAGTCTCGCACAATACACTGCGCTCTCTTCTGACGCACCAGTCGCAACGACCGCTAGTGGTGATACGGGCGGCATTTCAGCGAACCCGTCGGATATGAACAGTGCAACGTCACTACAAAACGAGTTTATCTCGCTCATGGTGGCGCAAATTCAAAACCAAGATCCGCTGAACCCGCTTGATGGTACTGAGTATGTCAGCCAGCTAGCGCAATTTTCGCAAGTTCAAAGTACAGAAAACATGTCGATGCTGATGCAAAACAGCATGGTATTGCTCGACAACATGCAGGTGCTTTCAACGGCAGGCTTGGTTGGTCAGACCGTGTACGTCTCTTCGAATGAATTTGAACTTGGTGAAGGCGTGCAAAGTGGCAAGGTCGAGCTAGAACACGGTTCGAACCAAGTGACGTTAGTCGTCAAAGATGAGTTCGGCCAATCAACCAAAGTGCCTTTAGGTGCACACGGTGCGGGTGACGTCGAATTCTCGATCAATCCAGAAGATCTTGGTTTGAAACCGGGTAAATACACCGTTGCGGTGGAAGTTCAAGAAGGGCAAAAGAGCCCAAATGTTTTGCTGGCAGGCACGGTTGAGCAGGTACGAATTCCTAGCTCAGGTGGCGCGGCACTGGTCAATGTTCAAGGCGTTGGCAACGTTCCTTTCTATCAAATCACTCAGTTTGGTGCTTAACCAAATAAGGAAATCAGAGGTTATTTATGAGTTTTAACATCGCACTTAGTGGTCTGGACGCGACCAACACAGAGTTAAACACCATCAGCCACAACATTGCCAACGCATCAACGTACGGCTTTAAAGGTGGCCGCACAGAATTTGCAGCGGTTTACAACGGCATGCAGCCTGGCGGCGTAGAAGTGGCGTCGATTTCTCAGAACTTCGATAAGAATGGTTCGGTGACAGGCACGGGCCGTGCAATGGACTTGGCGATCAACGGCAGCGGCTTCTTCGTGACGAAAGATCACATGGGTCAGATGCTTTACACTCGCGCCGGTGTGTTTGGCACTGATAAGAACAACTTTGTGACCGCAAATAACGGTGCCAAGTTGCAAGGTTACAGCGTAGACAACAATGCGAACCTTCAAACTGGCTCTGTTGGCGACATCAAAGTTTCTACCTCTTCACTTAACGCAAAAGCGACCGACAATCTGGACTTTGTGGCGAACTTTGATGCGAGCGCAACGGCAGTCGACCAAGCGATTTACCCATTCGATTCTTCCGATCCAAACTCATTCAACTCTTCTTACACCACGAAGGTGTACGACTCACTTGGCAACTCGCACACAGTCACTCAGTACTTCACGAAGACATCAGATAACGAATGGCAAGTGAACGTGGAAGTCGACGGTGCACCGACGACGCCAGCAACGGCTCAAACGGTTCAATTCAATACTGACGGCACGCTAGCTTCTCCAACAGGTTCTTTCAACGTTGCATTCCCAGCTGCGGGCGCAAACGCAATGAGCATTGATATCAGCTTGAACGGCAGCACTCAGTTTGGCGCTGCGTTTGGCGTGAGCACTAACAACCCGAACGGTTACACCTCAGGTGAGCTTGCGGGCGTTCGAGTGGAAGACAACGGCATGGTTTACGCCACATACACCAATGGTCAGTCTCAGTTGCAAGGTCAGGTTGTGCTTGCGGATTTTGCTAACACGCAAGGTCTATCGAAAGTGAGCGGCACGGCTTGGACACAAAGCTTTAGCTCAGGCGCGCCAATCATGGGTGTTCCGGGTACAGGCACATTGGGTGACTTAACACCGGGTGCACTAGAAGGCTCAAACGTTGACTTAACCAGCGAGCTGGTTGCGCTCATGACGGCGCAGCGTAACTACCAAGCGAACGCGAAAACCATTTCGACCAATGACAAGCTGACTCAAGCTCTGTTCAACGCGGTGTAATGGGAGAGTCGCATGGATAGCTTGTTATTTACTGCCACGTCGGGTGCGAGTCGAGTTCTTAAGGCTCAGCACGTACGTTCGAACAACTTATCGAATGCTGACACCGCAGGTTTCCGTGCCGATATGGAACGCGTTCGCAGCGTTGAGCTACAAGGTGCGGGCTTTGATGGCCGTACTATGGTGGTGACCAACTCAGCCGCAACGCGTTTTGATTCTGGCGACATCATGAAAACCGGTCGTCCTCTGGATGTGGCGATCATGGGCGAGGGCTACCTCACCGTTGAAACACCAATTGGCAATGAAGCTTACACCCGAGCGGGCAACATCAAAGTCGATACCTTTGGTGCAATGAGTATCAACGGTTTCCCTGTTGTCGGTGAAAACGGACCAATCGTTGTGCCTGATTTTCAGAAGATTGAAATCAGTGAACGTGGCCGTGTCTCTGTGATTCCTCCCGGTGGTGGTGCAGAAGTGGAAGTGGGCACCTTGAAGATGGTGAAACCGCCAATCAACCAGTTGCAAAAAGAGAGCGACAGCTTGCTGCATAGCGTAGATGGCGTGCCCTTCCCTGCGGATGAAACCGTGCAGCTTTCTCCAGAGCACATTGAGGGCAGTAACGTGTCTGCCATTGATGAGTTGCTGAGTGTGATGTCGCTGACACGTAACTTCGAAATGCAAGTCCGCATGATGAAAACAGCAGAAACCTTGGCGCAAGCCGGAAACAAATTGATGGCGGCGAGATAACCCTCTCACGTCCAAAGGAGATAACCAATGCATTCAGCATTATGGGTAAGTAAAACGGGCATGGCAGCTCAAGATACCAAAATGACTGCCATCTCTAACAACCTAGCGAACGTTAACACGGTCGGCTTTAAGCGTGACCGCGTGGTGTTTGAAGACTTGTTTTACAGCATTCAGCGTCAACCGGGCGCGCAAGTCGACCAAGTGAATGAACTGCCAAGCGGTGTTCAGCTTGGTTCTGGTGTTCGCGTAGTCGGTACGCAGAAAGTCTTCACCCAAGGCAACACACAAAACACCACTCAAGAGTTGGATTTAGCGGTGATGGGGCAAGGCTTCTTCCAGATCGAAAACTCTGACGGCCAGATCATGTACACGCGTAATGGTCAGTTCCACATCAACTCAGAGGGGTTGATGGTCAACAGCCAAGGTTTGCCACTAGAGCCGCAGATCCAAATCCCAGACAACGCGATTTCGTTCTCTGTGGGTGTGGATGGCACGGTAACAACCACATCGGCTGACGACCCAACGCCACAGCAGTTGGGTCAAATCACGCTGGCGAAGTTCATCAACCCAGCGGGTTTAGAAGCCGTTGGCGGTAACTTGTTCCGTGAGACAGAAGCAAGTGGCCCTGCGGATGAATTGATTGCAGGCGAAGACGGAGCGGGCAGCATCAAACAGGGCGCTTTAGAAGGCTCGAACGTGCAGGTAGTGGAGGAGATGGTCGACATGATCACTACTCAACGCGCGTACGAGATGAACGCCAAAGTAGTTTCTGCCGCAGACGACATGCTGAAGTTTGTCGCGCAATCGATGTAAGTAAGAAATTGGTGATGATGAAGGAAAAAGCAATGAAATGGCTTTCGAAGAGTTGGGCAGTTGCCGTCGTGTTGCTGGTGGGATGTGCAGGTCGTGATGAGTTTATTCCGCCAGAGCCAAACACAGACGAATACGCGCCGCCAGTGTTGGATTACACCTTGCCAGAGGCAAAGTCCGGTAGCCTTTATCGTCACCAATACACCATGACGTTATTTCAAGATCGCCGAGCCTACCGAGTCGGTGACGTTTTGACCGTGCAGCTCTCTGAAGAAACCTCTTCAAGCAAGAAGGCGGGCACACAGTTTGGCAAAAGCTCAACGGTAGACTTTGCCGCGCCAACCATTGGCACAAAAACCATAGATGAGTTGGGCGTAAGTATTGATGGCAGCCGCAACTTCGATGGCAGTGCGTCCAGCTCGCAAGGCAACAAGTTACAAGGGGCGATCACTGTAACGGTGCATGAGGTACTGCCAAATGGTGTGCTTCGCATTAGCGGTGAAAAGTGGCTCCGACTCAACCAAGGCGACGAATTTATTCGCCTAACAGGCATTGTGCGCGTTGATGACATCAACCGCAGCAACCAAGTGTCTTCTCAACGTATTGCGGATGCTCGCATTACCTACGCTGGTCGTGGTGCATTAGCCGACAGCAACGCCGCTGGGTGGCTGACTCAGTTCTTCAACAGCCCATGGGTACCATTCTAATGAAGCCAATCAACGCATTCTTTACTTCTTTCCTATTGGCTCTGACCTTGGGACTTCCTGCCACTTCACAAGCCGAAGTGGAAATTCCGATCATGGACTTGGTGGATGTGCAGGGCATCCGAGAAAACCAATTGGTCGGTTACGGTTTAGTAGTGGGCTTGGCCGGTCAAGGTGACCGTAACCAAGTGAAATTCACCGCTCAATCGATTACCAACATGCTGCGCCAATTTGGTGTTCAGATTGATGACAGCATGAACCCGAAATTACGTAACGTGGCGTCAGTGAGCGTTACTGCATCCGTTGACCCCATGGCGGGACCGGGGCAAACACTGGATGTAGTGGTTTCTTCTATAGGTGACGCAAAAAGCTTACGTGGCGGTACGTTACTGCTCACGCCACTGCGCGGTATCGATGGTGAAGTGTATGCCATTGCTCAAGGTAGCGTGGTTGTTGGCGGTCTGTCAGCCGAAGGCAGAAGCGGCTCAAAGGTTGAAGTGAACACGCCAACTGCGGGTCGCATTCCCAATGGAGCAACGCTAGAGCGAGAAATCGAAACCGACTTTAATCAGCGTGACGAAATCACGTTGAATCTGCGCAAGCCTAGCTTTACGACAGCGAAGAATATCGCCCGTGAAATCAACAATACTTTTGGTCCAAACGTAGCGAAAGCCATCAACAAAGCGCGCGTCGAAATGCGTGCGCCGATGGACACTCAACAGCGTGTCACCATGATGTCGATGTTGGAAGAAATGAGTGTGGAAGAAGGTCGTAAACCAGCTCGAATCGTCTTCAACTCCCGAACGGGCACGGTGGTGATTGGTAAGAACGTTAAGGTTGGTGAAGCGGCAGTAAGCCACGGCAACTTGACTGTTCGAATCTCCGAATCTCAACAAGTCAGCCAACCGAACGCGTTTGCTGATGGTGAAACCAAAGTCGTGGATCAAACCCAAATCGAAGTAAACGAAGAGCAAGCGCAAATGGTGATTTGGCCTCCGGGTACGGAACTGAACACCATCGTCAATGCTGTAAACAGTTTAGGCGCAACGCCAACGGATCTGATGTCGATCCTGCAAGCATTGAACGAAGCGGGCGCGCTGAATGCTGAGCTAGTGGTGATTTAAGGAGTCAGCGATGAAGTTAGATACGAGCGGCGATCAAGCACAACTCAATACCATGCTGTATCACGAAAACAGCGCCCTAGCGAGCATCAAGAAAAGCCGCGATCAAGAAGGTGCTCTTGAAGTGGTTGCGGGTCAATTCGAGGCGATGTTCCTACAAATGGTGCTACGCCAAATGCGCAGCAGCAGTGATGTATTGGCCGACAAAGACAGCCCGTTTGCTAGCCAACAACAAGGCGTGTTTCGCGATATGTACGATGGGCAATTGGCGATGGAATTGGCAAAAAAACAGAACTCCGGCATCGCCAATATGCTGATCCAGCAACTGAGCCCTTCAATGCGCGAAGTGGCGTTCGACCAATCACGCAATGTCTCTCCGGCGAACGATGGAAAAGTGGTCAGCCTTGAACGCACGTCACAACTTGAAAACGATGAAATCGCGATGAAGACCGACGCAGTTAATCCCACGCTACAAGCGGTCGCCTCTGTTAAACAAGTGCTCGGTGAAGCCGGAATGACGACCGCATTTACTCAGCCGCTGATCAGGAAAATGGAGCTGTAAATGAACCTTGTTAATATCGCCCTTTCAGGCTTAAACGCGAACCGTGTGGCGTTGGATGTGACCGCGCAAAACGTGGCAAACATCAACACGCCGGGATACAGCCGACAACAAGCGCTAACCGCGTCTGTTGGTGACGGTAAGTACAACAAGCTCAGCCCTGGCATGGGTGTTGAAGTGACGAGTATTCGCCGTGTCACAGACCAGTTCTTGGTGAAGCAAACGTGGTCTACCAACAGTTTAGCGGCGTATTCGGCGGGTTATACCACCGCTATGAGCCAGCTTGAGAACACGCTTGGCGCGGATGGATTCAGTGTTTCTGCGGGGTTAGATTCCCTCAATGCTGCGCTGAATGATGCCACAGTAAAACCAGAATCAATCCCATACCGTCAGCAGATCATTAATGAATCGGAAGCGCTGGCGCGTCGTTTCAATACGTTAACCGAGTCCCTTCATAATCAGCATAAAGACATGAGTGACCAGCGCACTGCGGCGTTGAACCATGCCAACAGCTTGATGGCGAACATTGCGGATGTGAACAAGCAGATCGTAGAGATGCAAGGCACAGGCGGCAATCCGGCTCAATTGATGGACACTCGCGATGTGCTGATTGGCGAGCTTTCTCAAATCGTTGAAATCAAAACTACCGACCAACCAGACGGAAGCATGCAGGTGACACTCGCTTCTGGTCAGCCTTTGGTAATGGGTTCGGATTATGGTCAGCTGACAGCGAAGCCAGATCCAAGCGACCCATACCTTGCGGATTTGAGTGTCGATTTCGCCTCGCAAAGCTTTGTCATTGACCATTCGGTAGGTGGCAAGTTAGGCGCGATTAACGATTATCAAACCGAAGTGCTTAAGCCAAACCAAGTCGCTTTGGATGACATGGCAAAAGCATTGGCGGATGAATACAACGCTGTGCTGGCAACAGGGAAAGATCTCAACGGCAATCCGGGCAAGCCATTGTTTAGCTACGATCCGGCAAACCCAGCAGCGAGCCTCACCATTACTGATATCAGCGCGGAAGAATTAGCGTTCTCCAGCGATGGCACTCCGGGTAATGCAGATGTGTTGAATGACCTAATTCAACTGAGCAATAAGCCGGTTTCAGTCACTGGCTATGGCTCACTGAGCTTAAACGATGCGTTCACCGCAATGGTCGGTGAAACGGCGATCAAAGCACGCCAAGCAGAAGCGGATTATGAAGCTAAAGCGGCAATGAACAAACAAGCGCATGCCGCGCGCGACAACGTCAGTGCGGTGAACAGCGATGAAGAAGCGGCGAATCTGATGACATTTGCTAACGCACATAACGCCAACATGAAAGTCATTAGCACCGCTAACCAGCTTTTCGACTCTGTATTGCAGTTATTCTAAAAGGAACCCGAGATGCGAATCAGTGACAGTCAATTTAGCCAAATGATGCTGCAAAGCCTGCAAACCAATAACGCAGGTTTGGGGCATGTTCTTCAACAAATGGCCACGGGTGACCGACTAACCAAGCTTTCTGACGATCCTATGGCGTCGATTAAGCTGCTGAACCTTGAGCGTGAAAACAGCGCGATCGGCCAGTACCAAAGTAATATTGCCAACCTGAAAACCACGCTTTCTGCTCAAGAAACCCATTTGGATTCGGTCAACGAGAGCTTGAAGAGTGTGCGTGATTTGGTGCTTTGGGGAGCGAACGGCACATTAACCGATGAAGACCGTAGCGGCATGATCATTGAGCTTAAAAGCTACCGTGACTCGATTGAATCTTCATTCAACGCCCAAGACGAGGAAGGCCACTACCTGTTTTCTGGCACTCAGACGGATACGCCCGCGGTGAGCAATGCTGGTGGTGCGTACCAAGTTGATGGCAACAGCGATAAGCGCGTGGTCACCGTCGCAAAGGGCGTGACCATGGATTCCAATATGACGGCGAAAGAGATTCTGGAGCTTGGCGGTGGCGATAACGTATTGAACCAAATCGATGCTTTGATTGCAGAATTTGAGAACCCGAGTCCGAACTTTCAAGCGGAAGTAGACGCTAGCTTATCTACCATTGATGATACCTTGGCGAACGTACTGGGGGCGATGACAGAAATTGGTGGCCGCCATAACAACCTCGACCTAATGGACAGCGCACACGGTGAAAACAAGTTGTTCGTTGATAAGGTGACCAGTGACTTATCGGCATTGGATTACGGTGAGGCGTCAGTACGTTTGAGCAACTACATGGCGGCGTTACAAGCAACGCAAGCTAGCTACGTGAAGATCAACGATCTCAACCTGTTTGATCGTATTTAAGGAAGTTTTGTATGGTGATGAGCACAGTAGAGGTAAGACCCCATAGCATACGCTTAGGTGGGCAAGAACAAGCCTCTATCATGCCAACCCGCTCAGCGGATTCGAGCAGTGCGATTAAGCCGCGTCCTACGCAAGTTCAGGCTGACACCGCGTCAGCCTATTCCGTTTCCGGTATTCAGCTTACTCAAGGCCAGCAACAAGCAACTGCGGTGCAAATCGCCTCTAAGTCGTTGCAAGTGATTGGTAAAGAGCTGACTCAAATCAAGCGAGGTTTGACCCAAGCTGTCAATCAAGGCGTGCAGAACGTTCCCGCTTTGCAAGAAGGGCTAGTACGTTCTAAAGCGTCGATTCAACAAGTGGTTGAACAGGCACGCTTTGACGGTCAGAAAGTGATTGATAACGAACTGCACCTCAAACTGGATAAAGCGGATATTCGCCGTTTCTCCATTCCCGGTTTGAACGTGCATCGTTTGAGTGAGAAAGCCGAGCAAATCCGTTTAGACTTTCCGCAAGGCCAATCGGTGATGATCCAATTTGATGGTCAAGCCGATGGTGCGCGCACCGTGAAAATGCTCGACCGCAGTTTGATTGCGATGGGCATGCGAGCGTCACTGGCAGAAGACGGCACCATTTTGTTTGAAGCGCGCGATACCGCATATCAACAAATGCAGCAAAAGGTGCTAGTGACGGGGGAAGGTCATCGTTTTCCTGCAGGACAAGCGAATGTTCTGAACCTAAAATCAGAACCGGATGGCATCGCTGAGTTGAGCTTTGATTTAGGCTCTCGTGATGGAATCAAGCAAACCATCGCCAAAGTGAATCAGCACATAAGACAAGTGCAAACCAGCTTGGAAGAAGCCAAAGCGTTTCACGGGGAGTTGAACTCGCAAATGCGTACTGTGCAGAGCCAATCCAAACAGTTAAGTGTTGCTGATGTGAATGCGAAACTCGATGGCTTTATGGCCACTTCCGGTCAGTTCAGCTCGACGTTCCAAGCGCTGAATGCACAAGCGAATGTTCGTCGTCATACTGTTGTGGCGCTGTTGAAATAACTCTTTATTTGAAATAGACCCAGTTGAAATAGCGCTTTAAGAACACTCCAAGATTCCCTTCTCAATTCACCAGTGGTTGCGTAACCCAGAAAAGAGTTGGGAATCACCTTTCTTATCTAAAACCTTATTCCACGTGCTCGACAGGTTCTGCGACCGAGCGATGGAGTTTTTGGAATAACCATCCTAATCCAATCAGTGATGCACCTAGGCCCAAGAAGCTGATCGCACGCCAGAAGCCATCCAATGAGCGGACATCCCACAGGAACACCTTAAGCGCGACGCACGCCAGTACGGCTAAGCCAATGCGTTGAATCGTCATTGCTTTGCGTGTGGCGCCAACCCAAGTCAGCAAGCCGCCGACAATCAAACCAGCAATCGAGTAAGTAAACAGCTCTGCCATGCCAGTCGGTTGCGCTAGCGTCATCGAGATAGGTTGCCAGAACTGGCGAATCGACATACCTAGCCAAATGGCTGCCAAGATAAGACCAAAGCTGGCGACCACAGAGCGTGGGATCTGCAACGTGTTCCAACGCTTGTAAGTAGTTACTAGCAACACAATCGCAGGCAACAACCAGCCAAGAGACAGCATATTGAACACAGGCATGGATTCAGCCGAAACATTATTGACCATCAACGGCGATTCGAGGCTATTGAGCAACATCATCAGCACAACAAAAGCGCCCCAAAGTAGGTAGCTGTAAGCTTGATAAACGCGCTCTAGTTGCTGTGCCAACTGGCTGCGATAGCTGTAAACCAACCCCATCACTAATGCTTGGTTAGCAAACACAATCACCGAAGTGAAATCGATGTAGCCAAGGTAGCCGTATTGTCCCGTCAGCCAGTAGTTGGTTTGGGTGAACACCGCCATCAAGAAAACGTGTAAGAACGCCCCTTCAAACCAATTGGCGAGTTCTGTATCTGAGCGATGTAACACAGTGCGAGCGTAAGCAAGAATCGCCAAAGAAGGCAGGTAACTGATCAGCACCCAAGCCCAGTGTCCAGCATTAACAGGCTGCCACTCTGGAATAAACGGTAACAGCGTTAGACGTACGACTAAGATGCCCATGGCGACTTTGACTGCCCAACTCGCTGGGCGGAATAGATTGGCTTGAGTCTGCAACGCCATAACCGCCACTTGAATCGAAATAGCGGTCGTGAGCCATGTGTCATTCAGCCAAACGAAAGCCGTTCCGGCAATGATGGCATGCATGATGGCGGAGCATTCCAGTGCCAGCGCTTTGAACCTTTGTCCAAGTAAGGCGTAGTAAACCGCAATTGCAGCGGTGAAGAACGTCCAACCTAGAACATGACCGCTCATGAACTCGTAGGTGTAGAGCAGGGTAATCAAAGTTATTGCAGGGGCAAGCACAAGGAAGAGGATACCTGTCAGTTGAGAGCGGTCACCTGCGAGTGTCTGTAATAATGTTCTCAGTGCAATCAACACGATACTAATGCCGAGCGCGAGCAGTACTGGCGTTTGTCCTTCAGTCATGTAGATAGATTCAAGCGCAATAGAAAGCAGCATGATCGCGGTAGAAGGCACCAATATCGATGGTAAATAGACTCTTAACGACCAAGTTTTACGAAGGGCGGGTAGCCAAATCATGACAGTAAAGAAGGCATAGAAGTAAATCATCTCAGCGGTATCAATGCTAGACATGCGAGCTAATGCCGACAGCACCAATAATGTCATCGCGAGAGCAATACCTGTCGGTGGATGTGTCCATCTGCCTTGGCAATGACGATAACGCGGTTTGAGTATCCAACCCATTCTTGGCACCGCAAACAGCAGGTACAAACTCAGAGAAAGGAAGATCGCAAACCATGAGAAAAGTTGCTCTATCGGCATGCTCTCAATCAGCAACAACATCCACAAAACATGCGGCACGGTAATTGATGGTGAAATCCAAGCGTGTCGGATCTTTTGCATCAGTAGCGTCGCGGCAACTGAAATTGCAGTGATGTAGCCAGCGAGTAAGTAATAGTTGGGCTCTGCACCGCCAATCCAAAGTGGTGCTGAATAACCACCGATTAAGCCGAGTACGGCCATCAAAGGGCCTTGGCGTAGAGAAAGCGCTAAGCTTGAAAATGCCGCGCCTGCCAAAATTACCAGTGATGCACTTGGCGATAAGAGTTGATAGAAGACAAACGCAAAGATCACCGTGCAGTAGATGCCAGTTAACCCTGTTCCGGTGATGGCGGCAGGGACGTATGTAAAGCCTTTCGCTCGTCCTGCTCGGTCTGGGGATTTCTGCTCGCGGCGATGGAACCATTCACCTGCTATCACGGTAGCAAGAGAGATGGAGAATGCGATGGTCACGCGCATGATTGGTGAAAACTCAATGTGGCTGCCAATCACTTGTACAAGATAACCACCACCAATCAACATGGCGAGTGCGCCAACCCAAACCAACCAGTTTTCTTGGATGTTGGTCAGCAGCTTATTGGCTTGTTTCTCAAATACGGATTCACTGCTTTGCGCCAGACCACCTATGTGTACTTCATCGAGTGAAGGGAGGCTCGGCTCGACGATTGGTGGTGATACTTCTTTGGCAGCTAGAGGCGCAGAGGTAGGCTCTGAAACCATTGTTGGCTTTGAATCTGATTTGATCGTCGGATCACTAGGTTGTGCGGGCTGTTCCGGCGGCGCTTGTTGTGGTTGAGAAGCGTGTTGCTCGGGTTCTGAAGTCGGTGGTGTGTCTCTCTCAAACCAACGCGCGCGCAGCTCTGCTAGTTCTTTATGAAGCTGAGACACTTCGTCTTCGAGCCTCGATATTCGACCGACTGCTTTCAACGTGATGAGCATGGCGAAAATCGCCAAGATAACCGCTAATGAGATAAACAACTGCTGCACTCCCTATCCGTTGTTTGAGAATCCTTAACTTTGAGCAACTTAGCTAAGCTTAGTTCACTGTGTGACAAGCTAACGCGATATACAACCGAGAACGATAGTTTTGAGATGGAGTCGCATATTTGGACGAACACTGGTAAAGCGTTCACCCTAAACTCATCTTTTTAAAGAGTTAAAAGCCTTTTTGAGAAAGACTTTTAAGATGTCGATTCATCTACAATATATCTTTTGGAACAACTGTCCTGAGTAGTACTCTGAGTCTTTTTATCATTGGTTCTTTATCATCAGGATTAAAGTCTTGGGTAATTCTCCAAGCATTCTCGGGCTTAATTTCCTCAGAAAAGGAATTATTCATTAACTGAGTAATTGTTGTTGAAGGAATGACGGTAATGCTCTCTGTATTTAAGTTTGCACTTCTTGGGTCAAAGTTATAGGTACCTATAACTGCTGTCTTGCCGTCAATCGTCATGCTTTTAGCATGGAGTGTGAAAATAGGCGTATGTTTCAACTTTTTATACATATGTTCAGTCATTACTTTCTGGCGAATTTTAGCGTCGGGTCTAAATTCATACAGACCAACACCTGTTTCCAGTAGAGCCTCACGATCTCTTTGATAGCCACTAAATGCCTCCAGATTGTCATTTGAGGCAAGGCTATTGGTAAGAATTTTGATGTCCACACCCTTATCGACCAAATGTTTAAGTAATGCTCTGTCTTGTTCTGTAGTAACTAAATATGGTGATTGAATATAGAGTGTCTCTTTTGCAGTCTTTGCTAGCTCGGCGAGCCTTTTTTGAGTTGGGCTACCTCCACCTAAAAAGGTACTTCTGTCATTTTTTCCTGGCTCATCGGATAGGTACTCGACGTCATCTAGCCATAAAAACCTTCCTTCTTGGTATAGCCGTTCAAATGTTTTGGGAACATTGGCTATTTCCCTTTGAATCTCTGGGTGGAAGTTTGCACTATCACAAGCGTAGATATGTATTGGTTGGTAATCAGGCTTTTCTTGGCCACTCTTTTGGCCAACAATATCTTCCACGGGCACACTAAGCTCATAATCCCAAAAGTCGTCAAAAGACTTTTTAATAGTATTTACTATTTGTCCTGCAAGAAAAACGTCACGATCGCGAAAGTTGAATTCGTGATCAAATCCAAAGTATTCATCAGCAATATTTCGACCGCCCGTGATGGCAAGTTGGTTATCAACAATAAAAACTTTATTGTGCATTCTCTGATTGAAGCCATGAAAGTCAAAAGCAAGGTTTCCGAGCTTTTGCACAATGTTCTTACCTAAATTGGCGTTTGGGTTATAAATTTTAATTTCAATATTT
The DNA here is from genome assembly GCF_001557775.1 of Vibrio sp. MOR3. Lineage (NCBI taxonomy): Bacteria > Pseudomonadati > Pseudomonadota > Gammaproteobacteria > Vibrionales > Vibrionaceae > Vibrio > Vibrio sp. MOR3. Next base: position 134,570 of record NZ_LNRD01000001.1, read on the forward strand.
TCATGCGCAGCAAGAAATATGAGTTCCTCACCATCAGCTTCAAGCATAATATCGTCGACAAGAACACGTACTTTTACCCCACGTTCAGCGGCTTTTACCAAATAGTCAGTAGCGATCAACCCAACATTGTCAACGGAGAATATGAAGTATTGAATATCAATAGTTTTTTCTGCTCGCTCAGTCAACCACGCTCGTGACATCATTGCTTCTGCACCTTGTTCTAGAACATAAACACCAGTTTTTGAAGCCAGTTTTTGTTTAAAGGGTGTGAGATGGTGAGAAAGTGGTTTGGGTTCTTGCCCAGAGTTAACGCAATGACTCTGCTCCATAACAGCTGGTTGTGCAGTAGCTGCTTGAGAAATTATGAGGCTCAGCGCTAACCCCGCGCTTTTAGTCACATTTTGGATTGGATTTCTTCTTTTTTGCATCTTTTGAAAGCTCCGACAGTTTATTTTTAGATTTTTTAGTTACCTTTCCATCTGTTAACTACAAGAGAATTGTTTTTGAAAAGCAATTAGTTAGGGATAATATAACGAACAGATTTATTATGGTTCTAACCTGAAGAGTAACTTAAGTAAAAAATAAAATTCTTTTGATTTTTTAATGCTCTGCTTATAACGACGTTTTCCTTCAAATTTATTGATTTTAGTGGCCTTCTAGGCTCATACATTCCATTGTATTTTTATGTGTTAGTGAATATAGAACTAGAATTTTACATACAACGTCGAATAAATTTGAGATGGAGTCGCATATTTGGACGAACACTGGCAGCTTGTCTGCTCTACACTATATTCATAATAGATTTCAAAGTCTTAAATTGTGTAGAGCGTGAGCTCAACAAAATGACCATAAATATTAGGTGATAATTGATGCAAGTGGGCAACGAAGCGCTGGTGCTGTCAGCGGTTGGGGTTATTGGCTTAGGGTGCCAATGGTTAGCGTGGCGGATGCGTTTGCCGGCCATCTTATTCTTATTGTTGGCAGGTTTGATCGTTGGGCCATTCTTACAGTGGCTCAAACCCGATGAAATTCTCGGGGATTTACTCTTCCCCTTAGTCTCTCTCGCGGTGGCGGTGATTCTGTTTGAGGGCAGTTTAACCCTTAACTTTAAAGAGATTCGTGGGGTGAGCGGCTCGGTGTGGAGCATTGTCTCTGTTGGCGCGATCATCTCTTGGGTGGCCACCAGTGTGGCGACGCACTATTTCCTTGATTTTACTTGGGAGCTTGCGATTTTATTCGCCAGTTTAACCGTCGTGACAGGTCCAACGGTGATCGTGCCATTGCTGAGAACCGTGCGCCCAAGCTCCAAATTAGCCAATATCCTGCGCTGGGAAGGTATCTTGATCGACCCATTGGGCGCGTTGTTTGTGGTGATGGTGTACGAGTTCATTGTCTCGCACAATGCCGTTAACAGCGTCGAAGTGTTCGGTACCATCATTGCGGTGGGCTTGGTCCTCGGTGTTGCTTCTGGTGCTGCGGTGTCTACCGTTTTGCGTAGAGCTTGGCTGCCAGAATACCTTCAGCCCTTTGCGGTATTGATGGTCGTGCTCGGTGTGTTCTCGATTTCTAACCAAATGGAATCGGAAGCAGGTCTACTGACCGTTACTGTGATGGGCATGTGGCTGGCGAACGCCAAGGGCATCAATATTCAGCAAATCCTGCACTTTAAAGAGCACTTAACCATCTTGTTGATCACCGGGTTGTTCATCTTCCTAGCGGCACGCATCAGTCTTGATGATTTCGCGGCGCTTGGTAGCGGTGCGGTATTGCTGTTTGTTTTCATGCAGTTGGTATCGCGTCCACTTTCGATTTTCGCTTCAACTATTCGCAGTAACTTAACCTTCAAAGATAAGCTGTTCCTCTCGTGGGTTGCTCCGCGCGGTATCGTGGCGGCGTCCATCTCATCCCTGTTTGCTATCAAGCTGACGGAATATGGTATTTCAGAAGCCATGCTGTTGGTGCCAATGACCTTCATGGTGATCATTGGCACGGTGGTACTACAAAGTGCGACGGCGCGTCCTATGGCTAAAGCGTTGGATGTGGCTGAGCCTGCGCCAAGAGGTTTCCTATTGATTGGTGCAAACCGAGTGGCTCAAGAGATAGGTAAAGCGCTGGCGAGATACGATCGCAAAGTTCTGCTCACCGATTCAAACTGGGATTACATTAGCCAAGTTCGCATGTTGGGCTTAGACCATTACTACGGTAACCCGATCTCTAGCCATGCTGATGACAACCTGAATCTAATTGGCATTGGTCAAGTGGTGGCGCTAACGCCAGACCAACACTTCAATATCATGGCGTGTATGCAATTTGTCGGCGAGTTTGGCGAAGATAAAGTACATTGTCTGCAGAAAACCAAATCTAACGGCAATGAAAAACACTCAGTTGCGGAAGAGTATCACGGCAAATTATTGATGGGCGGCAACGTCAGTTACTCCCAAATGGCGAGTTTGCTGAGCCAAGGAGCTGAAATCAAACACACTAAGCTGAGTGAGAGTTTCACTTACCAAGATTACCTTGGGTACCACAAAGACAATTTGGTGATTCCGCTTTTCCATGTTGAAGAGAAAGGTAAAATTCAATTCTGTGATGATCCAGACCAGTTCATACCACCTACAACCAGCACGGTGGTGGCGCTTATTCAATCCGTCGAGGCTAAATAGCCTAAATGACATAGAGAACTGCCACTCTTGGCACATCGGAGTGGCAACATTGTTAATCGTTACCCAAGCTTAATAGAGCAGTGAGGCGCAGTGTTTTAAACGCAGCGCCTCGATATGCTTTCTTAGTCATAAAGCGAGAGCGCACAAGGCTCGATTCGGTAAATAAATTGTTCAATTTCCGAATTTTCGCATTGACGACAATGGCAAGGATCGCAATACTGCGCGACTGTTTTACTTTAGGGTGACATTATGGCTCCGCAATCTAATCGCAAAGACTTACATCTTGACGCTGTTTTACATCATGACATGAACATGAAAAGCAAAACGGCGGGCTTTGAGTCTATCGAATTCGAGCATTGCGCATTGCCTGAATGTGACTTTAACGCCATCGATCTTTCGAGCGAGTTTCTTGGCCATTCATTGACGCTGCCGTTCTTGATCAGTTCCATGACGGGTGGCGCAAAAGATGCAGAGATCATCAACTGTCGTCTGGCAGAAGCTGCCAGTGAAATGGGCATTGCGATGGGGGTTGGTTCGCAGCGAGTGAGCCTAGAAGACAGCCTACACTCAGGTTTAGGCAAAACCATTCGTGATCTCGCTAAAGGCGTGCCTTTGTATTCCAACTTGGGTGCCGCTCAACTGAGAGATAAACAACGTCTCGATAACGCTCAACGTGCAGTCGACTTTATCCAAGCGGACGCTTTATTTGTGCATCTCAACCCTATGCAAGAAGCCTTTCAGCAGAATGGTGACCATGATTGGATTGGTGTACTTAAATCGATTGAGCAGCTAAAACAGCGCGTTGATGTCCCGATGATCATCAAAGAGGTCGGCTTTGGCATCAGTGGTGCAGTAGCCAAGCAGCTTGTGGACGCGGGTGTGGATGCGATTGATGTTGCGGGCGCTGGTGGCACGAGTTGGTCTGCGGTTGAAGGTTACTGCCAAACAGACAACAAGATGCAGCGCGCTGCGGAGCTATTTCGTGACTGGGGCATTCCAACGGTTAAGTGTTTAGAGCAAATCCATGCTCAATACCCTAACTTACCTTTAATTGCCTCTGGTGGCGTGCATAACGGCTTGGAAGCGGCAAAAGCGATTCACCTAGGTGCTAACCTTGTTGGGCAAGCAGGTGCGGTATTAAAAGCTGCGACAATCAGCACGCAATCTGTCGTCGACCACTTTGAACAAATGGCATTAGAGTTACGTTTAGCGTGCTTTGGTACAGGTTCTGCGAATCTCCAAGCATTGACCCAAGCTCGTCGTCTTTAGCTTCAATTAGGCTTGAACCCTGTCTAGGTCTCGGAGCGTTTCTAAAACTTGAACCTACAAAACAGTTTTGGATTATTCGTCCTGATAGCGATAGCTCTGCAAGGTTTTTACTAGTGCTTGCAAAACCGGGCCCATACCTCGGGTTCGAGAAACTAAACATCCAACTGTCGTGAGCCAGCCATCAAATTCGTGCGCAACGGGTAGGGCAACTAGCTTACCGCTCTCAATCTCATTACTGACCACTCTTCCTGGCAATAATCCCCAACCAACGTTTTGACACGCTAAGTCGGTCAGCGTCTGATGCGAATTAGCAAACCATAACTGAGTGCTGATGGCGTAACTGAACCACAGCTCTTTCCTTTGTGCGCTGCGCAGTACCAGTTGGCGATGGGCTTTGAGCTCCGCATCATGAACCACCGATAGCTGTGCCAATGGGTGAGAAGGCGAAGCCACGGTGAGAAAACGAGTGTGCCCGAGGGTAAAGAAATCCATGTCCATTTTTAGCTCACCATCAGCCAACACGATACCGACTTGCGCTTTTCCTTTTCGAATCAACTCTTCTACATCAAATGTCGGTGCGGTAATGATATCGAACTGCGTAATAGGGAATTGGTCTGCCAAGCTGGCAAATTGCGCCAGTAGCGATTGGTTGATGAGAGATTCATCCACCGCAATCACTAGCTCGTGTTCGTAGGCTTGCTCTAAGGACTCGACTTTTTGGTCGAAGAATTTTTGTTGATGCAGAATGGACTGAGCGATGGGCAATAAGGCTTTACCGCTATCTGTGAGTGCCGGTGTGTTTTTCTCTCGATTGAACAGCTCTTGGTTAACTGCGATCTCAAGGTTAGCGACAGATTGGCTTACACCTGATTGCGCGCGCTTTAGCTTTCTTGCGGCTGCGGAGAAGGATCCTGTTTCGCACACGGTGACAAAGATTTTGAGTTGTTCAAAGCTGTACATTTCAATACCTAAAGAGGATTTGGATGACACTCATCCGGAAAGTATCGTTGTAAGCTATCACTATTCGTGATGGTTGTTAACTTTCTCTTCGTTATCTAGCTGTCATAATCCCCGCCACTTAACTTGTTCCATGTAAAGTTGTGAGGTTTTTATGGGAGCGTTAGAGCGTGTGTTTCACGCCGTATTATTTGAAGTATTGGCAATCAGTTTATCCATTATTGGTTTGGCACTGTTTACGGATCATGAAGTCAGTGCATTATCAGGAACCATGATAGTCGTCGCAACCATTGCGATGATTTGGAATTTCATCTTCAACTGGATATTTGATCGCTTTGCGACAGGGGCAAAAGAGAAACGCACGATCCGACTTCGAATCGTACACGTGGTGTTGTTTGAAGCGGGTTTGTTATTTGCCACCATTCCGGCGATGGCGTGGATGCTAGAAGTCAGCATGTGGGACGCGTTTGTCATGGACGTGGGCGTGACGATCTTCATCACCTTGTATGCGTTTGCCTTCAATTACATCTATGATCATGTTCGAGCGTATTTGGTTAAACGCCGAGTAACGATTTCGATGCAGTTAGGTTGAGTTGGCAGAAATTCGTCTCTTTTACGGAGAGAGAGTCGATAAATTGTCGCAGGCTTAACACGAACAGTGATATTTTGGGTATAGTTCATTCATCAATTGAAAGTGGAACCTAAATTTATGAAAAAACTGGTAATGCTACTGTTAGCAGCAACAGCGCTAACAGCATGTTCTGACGAAGTGGGTACAGAAGCTTGGTGTAAAGACATGCGTGAAAAGCCAAAGACAGAATGGACAACAGACAACGCGGTTGATTTCGCGAAGCACTGTGTTCTGCAAGATGGCATCGGTAGCGAGCAGTGGTGTAAAGACTTAAAAGAGAAGCCGAAAGGTGAATGGACGGCAAACGAAGCAACAGACTTTGCTAAGCACTGCGTGTTCTAAATTGACCGAACAAAAATGAGAAAGCCGAGCACTATGCTCGGCTTTCTTGTATCTGAAGGTCATCAACACCGGCACTAACATCGATATCTACGTCGGTGACCTTTTGTAGAGTCGGTTCGACGGCATTCTTATAAGTTCTCTTGGTGACGTTCTTTTGTAGCAAGAGGTTGTTTGGGTAAGTCGAAAAGTCGCCGTCTTCATGCTTTATCAAGGTGTGAAACAAACGAATGTCTGTGATCATCCCTTCAATTCCTGCACCATCATCAATACGAATGTTATCGCCTACACGGTAAGGGAAAACGAAGAAGATAAGAAAGCTGGCAGTGATGTTGCTCAGAATTGACCACTGAGCAATAAAGCTCACGCCTAGCACGGTAAACACAGAAGAAAGGAAGATAGAAAAATTCCCGTAGCCAATGCCACTCACGAGCAAAAAAGTGGCAAATAAGAAGACGAACAACAAAATGTTCACCGTTCTGGTAATGAATAATATTCTTGGTGGTTTGACTTTTTTATTCCGCGCTAACGTAGTGAGTGCTTTCGTCGCGATCTTACTGAAGATTTGATAAGCCAAAATGAAAATCAGACCGAGCAGTATGTCGTAGTCACTCAGGATTTGTAGAAATTGTTCAATTGATGACAGCATCACGTTCTCCTCTTTATAGGGCGAGTGTACGGTCAACCATCCGAAAAAGCGTCAAGTCTCTCTCAGCAAAAAATCATATCTCCCTCATGCCATTTTATAAGCCAAAGAAACCGTTTCTTTTGGTACGAATTTTTCACCTTTTCTGATTTTTATTCTATTTAAGGCTCTGAAATTAAGGTGTTTATTTGTTTTATATTTTCTTTATCTTTTTCTAAGTGCTTTGTGATGTGGTTATGAAACGGGTGAATACAATAGCCTTCCTCTGATTAACCACAACCTTGGAGAAAGTGATGACACTTATCGCGATCAAATTGCTTTACGTGTTCTACAAAGCAATGAAAAGACGCTACTCATAATCGCGTCATTAGGGAACAACTCACCCAAAGCACCTAAGAACGGAATACAGACTTCCCCATGTTAGAGAGGGGATTTGAGCGCAAGGTAGTGCCTGCTTAGGAGAGAGTGGATATTGAATAACTATTCTTTCGTACTTTGCACAGAGAACTTAAATAATGAATCTCGACTACTTTATCGCCTTCGGCACGTTACTCATGTTAGAACTCATTCTGGGTGTCGATAACATCGTCTTTATTACCATCATGACTGAGCGTCTTCCTGCTCATTTGCGCCAACGCGCACGTAATCTCGGTATCGGGTTAGCGGTGTTAAACCGCATTGCGCTGGTATTTTCGGTAGCTTGGTTACTGTCTTGGAAAGAACCGTTTGTCGAATACCAAGGGGTATCGCTCTCTTGTAATGATCTTATCTTTATTGTCGGTGGCGCATTCTTGTTGTTTAAAGGCATCAAAGAGCTTTGGGCGTGGGTCATGCCTATTGAAACGCCACCACATCAATTCTTTGCTGGGCAAGTTGGCACGGTAATATTGCAGATTATTGCGGTGGACGCGGTGTTTTCTCTCGATTCGTTGATTATCGCGGCGAGCCTAACGCAGGACATCACCATTCTTGCTGGTGTGATTATCTCTTCAAGCGTGATTCTGATGTTGATGGCGAATAAAGTACAGGCTGTGATTACTCGCCATCCTGGATTGAAAGTGCTCGCGCTGCTATTCCTCATTGTATTAGGTGCGCTGCTGATTGTTGAAGGGTTGGGGCTAAATATCGATAAGCACTACGTTTACAGTGCGCTCGCGTTTGGTTTGCTGCTTGAGCTATGTCATATCTTAATCAGCCGACAACCTTCTTCTCGACGTGTGGCAGGGCAGTACTTCTAAACTTTAATGCGAAGCTAACCACTATGGGTTAGCTTCGCTTTTAACGCTTTGCAATTCTTTAATCATGGTGTCCAAGTTGCTGTCAAAGAACAATGGACCCGCAAGTTTCAGTGCAATTGGCGATGACGTATTTTGTGTCGCTTGCAAATACAGCTCTTTTGCCCCGCTTGTGTGACCGCGAGCTTCTTCCGCTTTCGCTAGTAATAGATAAGTTAAGGACGTTTGCTGATTGTACGGAATCGACAACAGTATTTGTGATGCCTTATCCGGATTGTCTTCCGACAGCGCCAAGATTGCGTTGGCTTCACACACTCTTGGGTTATTCCCTCGCTTCAAAACTTCAGACAAGGAAGAGGAATATTCCTTGTTGAGTGCTTCAATCACTTGCTGCTTATTGGCTTCGTCTTTGGTAAACACCCTTAACACTTCACCGATGTAGCTTACCGAAATGGTGTAGGCATTATCTGGTGCGAGGGCTTTTGCTTGACGAAAATACGCCATCGCATTTTCATAGCCAGCGTTGTTGTACAAAGCGCCCGTCCCAGACATCAAAGCTTTTACTGCTTCAGGATCTTTAGGGAAGATTGACACATTGTGTTCCAACTCTTCTTCCGGCACCTCAATGTACATCGCGCGTAGCATGTCATCTATCATGGATGGGAAAGTTTGATGAAACCGTTCAAAGTTGGTCGAGTAACGACGATTCAAATGAGTCTGCCCTGAAACGCGATTGTGATACTGGAACAACAAACGCAGCTTTTTACCATCGCTGCTCTTGCTGGTGGAGATGTTGAACTCTACGGCGGCGAGTTTTCTGTGTTCTTTAGATTTGACCACACGAATATTGCTGTAAAACCCTATGTGTTCCATGAACTTAATGACGATACCGTACAGTTCTGGTCGTGCTTTCACATCCTCACTGACATTCAATACTGCATAACGAAATTCGTAATGGCTTAAGTGCCCGGTGTGAGAATCAGGGTTCGGCTTTGGGTCGTCTGCGCGAAACAGTAAAAATGCCGCCTGAATAAGAACAATCAAAGAAAGTGCGCCAATTAAGATGGGTTGTTTGCTCTTTTTAGGGCGAGATTCAACGGCCTCTACTGCGGGTTTCGAGGCTTCAGTTTGTGACTCTTCCTCTTCAATGACCTGATCTTCAGGTTTCTGTATCGCGATTTTTTCCAGTTTTACTTCGCCATCAAATCGATACCCACGCTTTGGTACGGTGACGATGTAGCTGCATTCCTGTTGGCTGTGTTTTTTCAGCACTTTTCTGAGTTCAAATACCGCTTGGGTGACCACTTGATCGGTCAATACACTGCCGCCCCAGACTTGCTCGATAAGTTCATCGCGCGTGTGAGTCAGTCCTGGATTCAGACATAGGAACTCAAGCAACTTTGAGAGACGGTTATCAATCGTAATGCATGAGTCAGCAAATTGTATTTGCCCCTCATTGGGCACAAAACGCCACTCATCTACGATAAAACTGATGTTTTTGTCAGGCATTCACACTCGCTCTTCTATTTTTTATTCATCTCATTGAGTAAATGTAGTCTCAATTAGATGATTTTGCTGACAATTTAAAGCGCGAGTAACGTGATTTTCTACACATTCCGTTATCGGAACGCCGATTTTTGCTCTCTACCTTTAATGCCTCCCCTTTTACCTAGGAAATCAACACTGAATGGAAGAAAAGTTCCAATTAATTTGTTTGTTTTACCCTCTATTTTGATGTTTAACTCTATGTATTTATTGGTTTTATATTTTGTTTATATGCTAGTGATGAAGTTTTATTAACTGCTGAGTTTTACGTTATGTCACCGCAGCGAAAACACAGGATGATGCATCCCACACCGCAAGTGAGGGGCGAGCTTCTTAAAAGAGAAAAGGCGCAACGTTCCCTGAAGTCACTTGCAATAAGGAAATAAAAAATCGATGCATGAGCATCAAGTACTGAAGGATTAGGGAATGTTAGTCAACCTTTTATATTGAGAGTTATTAAGAAATGAAACTGAACAAATTTATTCTTCCAATCGCTGCTATCTTCTTTGCTACACAAGCTGCTGCTAACCCATACATTGGTGCTAGCTACCTATATTCTGAATACCAAGTAAAGAACGAGAACACAGACTTTAGTGATCAAAACAGCGGTTACAACCTTTACATCGGTTACCAGTTTAACGACCTATTGTCGATTGAAGGTGGATATGCAGATTTCATCGATACGCACAAAGACTTCGAGCACATCTACTCTGATGCTTGGCTAGCAAGTGCGAAACTAACACTACCAATCACTATTTTCGACGTTTACGGTCGTGTCGGTATGGGTCACTTCCAAACGAACCTTGGTGATTCAAACGACATCTACTACGGCGTAGGTGCAGGTGTGGCATTGGGCCCAGCTCGCGTTGCACTTGAGTACACCATGTACGAAGCAAAAGTTGTTGAGAACAGCTACGCGCTAAGTGCAGAGTTCCGCTTCTAAAAAAAGCAACGACTTGTCCTAGTTGTTTTCCACTGCGCTTATGGAAGAGTGCGGTGGTTTTCTTCGTTCCATTTTTGCAAACCTGACTTACTTGTCTTTATTTCGTCGTGTTGGACTGGCATGGTGATTCGGTAACTGACATTCCAATAAAGAGAAGGACTTAACAATGGAAGTACTCAAAGGCTCATGTCTGTGTGGCAAGGTGAAACTCGAAGTCGCGGATGAATTCAAATACATGGGCAATTGTCATTGCTCTGAATGCCGCAAATTTACCGGATCCGATTACTCGTCAGCGGGTGGCGTTGCACTGGATAAACTGATTGTGATTGAGGGCGCGGAACACATCCAAACCTATCAGAAGAGCGCCAATACCGAACTCTCATTCTGCCGTCACTGCGGCTCTAGCCTTTACTCGAAGAAAAACAACGGTATCGTCAATGTGCGCTTGGGCACTCTTGATGATGTGCCTTCCCATAAGCCAAGCTTCCATATTTTTGTCGCATCCAAAGCCCCTTGGAATGACATTACTGATGACCTCAAGCAATTCGAAGCCGAACCCAAGCTATAAGCTGGTTTGAGGTTGAGTGCTGTACCAAACCAAAAAGCACTTAAAGTTGTGAGAGAGAGCCACTCAAATGAGTGGCTTTTTGCTTTTGAGTGACAGTAATATCCGACACTATACGACTAGTTAGCATCGACAGATTTTGGGAGAACATCAGTGAGCGAAGAATACAACCAAGCCATCTCTAAGCATTACGCGGCTTATCGTCCGCCGCTGCATCAAGTCATCCTACAAGCTAACTTAGGTACGTTCCCCCAGTTCCAGTTGGGGTTAGATATTGGGTGCGGTACAGGCGTATCAACACTGGCATTGGCTAAATACTGTCAGCAACTACATGGTGTGGATCCAAGCACGTCAATGATTGAGCAAACCAAACCATCAGCAGGAATTGAGTATCATGTCGGCGATGGTGAGCATGTGCCATTACCAGACAACAGTGTGGATGTCGTGACGTTTGCAGGCTCACTTTCTTACGCAAAGTCTGTGGCTTTGGTGGCTGAGCTTCAACGCGTCTGCCAATCTGCAGCGCACGTTGTGGTGTACGATTTTGAAGTGTTGCTCGAAAAGCCCCTCAAGCTGTTAGGCATAGAGATGGAACTGATGGAGTCCAACTATGACCATGCTATCAACTTCAGTGATTGTGACGCTTTCCAAGCGATGAAGGTTTACAAGGAGACCGTAGAGCTAGAAGTCAGCGCTGAAGAGCTGGCGCATGTGCTGTTTTCTTCTTCAAAGCGTTACACCAATTTGGTTGAAGCATTGACAGGAGATGACCCATTCGCAAACGCTGTTGAGGCTTTGAAGCAACTTAGTAAAAAACACGTTATTCAAGCCGATACCTATTTCGCGATGTACCAGATAAATGCGTGAAGCTCACGTCAATTAATGACTTACAAGGCCGCTATCACAGTGGCCTTTTTGTTCCGTGAAACTGTGAAATACGCTCCGTTTTTCTTTTGTGTGTGAATTTGCGGTCAGATTCTGAGTAACTGTTTCATCTGTAAGTAAATCCAAAGGAAAGTGCGGTCAAACTCTAATTTTGGAGGCAGGGGCTTGTGATAGGCTCACTTCAATTATGGGGCAGAATCACCATCAAATTAGCAAGCCTTTCTATTTGAGCACCGGGATGCTGCCTATTTCCAGATCTGCACTGTTACCTTAGGACCCCATTATGGCAAAAGCACTAAAAATCGAATCTGGTCGTTACCTGAATATGGACCAAGTTGTTACGTTCGAACTCAGCCATGATTCCATCAAAGTTACGTCGACGGTCGAGTCTTTTGCTCATGTTTATATCGGCATTGATGGTAAAACAGAATACGCCGATTGCTTTGTCTCGGTACAAGACTTTCACCGAATTAAGCGTGAACTGTGTGACTACATGGGCATCGACGAGCCAACGCTATTAATTGACTGATCACTCAAAAATGACAACAAAATCACAAGTACAGTATGCGGTGTTGCAACTTGTAGTCTAACTTTTAACAACCACTGGCTAGGGTGAGCAATAACACGGCGGCGAAGATCGTCCGTTCACCAAATACAATAAGGGACGTTATGTCTGATAAATACATCTCAATGATCCAGGACTTTTTTCATGTGTTCGAAGCACTGAATCAATACGTCTTGGATTCCTACGGTGAATTGGCAGCGTGGGAAACTCAATTGGTGAGGCTTGATATTGACCAAGGTGATAAAGAAAAGTCGTATGACGTCGCGCAAGTCGCGAGCATGCTTAACTTTTCGGAAGACGCAGTAAAATCATTCTTAGTGGTATACAGCTTCTTAAGTAATAACCTTTACGATCTCATTGGTAATCGTGAGTACGAAGATTGGGGTACGGACGGCAACAGCCTGCAAGTCGAGTATTCTGATCTGACGATCGAATCATTTGATGCGGACCAAATTGCTCCGCTGATGGAACGTCGCGTCTACTTCGAATGGACGTTTGATGCATTGCAACGTACCTACGATGAAATGATGGCAATCAGCCACGGAAGAATTGCCTGACAGGTTTAATGTTTACTTAAACGCCTGAGTAAACATTGAAGCAAATACAAAAGCCGCTCATTCGTAGCGGCTCTGTTTTTGGGGCTTTCAAACGTTTCTGTTTCCTCTTCTTACAACTCTTGAATTAAAATCTATCGGCTAATCACGTATTGTGATGATTAGCGATTTACTTGTTAGAAGAACAAATATGAAAAAGACAATCTCAACAATGGTTTTAGCAATGGCACTTGTCGGCTGTGACGACGCAAGCAAAGCCATTGACCAAGCACAAGAAGCCGCAAACAAAGCGATTGATACGGTTCAAGAGCAGATGGATTCAGTAGAAGAAGCGTTTAACCTAGACCAGTTTGGTGATGCTGCGGAATCTGCAGAAGAACTTGCGGCGTCGGTTGAAGAAGCAATGAATGTGGATTTCAGTGACCCTGAAGCGCTTATTGAAGCGAAAGAACACATTGCCAATGCGTACGCTTGTTTGGTGGAAGCGTCTTCTGAATCGACAGTGGATAAGGTGATGGACAAAGTGATGTCATCTATCGGCAGCGAAGAAACCAAATCTCTGATTGAAGAAGGTATTGAGAAAGCACAAGCAGCAAAAGAGTGCGTGATGTAATCGAACCGGAAAATGAAATACTCATGGCATGTGTCGTGGGTATTTTTCCTTTTGCCAATTATTCGGCCCTATCTTCTTCGTCCTGCATCTCACGAGTTCACTCAATGTTAGCCTTCCTTTGAATTTAAGTTTCTGTATCTGCAGATGTTATTTCTACATTTTTTACTTTTATTGGACTGTGAACTTTCGCTTTATAGATGCTTTTATTTAGATGAATACCGTTCACAACGGGATGATATCCTGTCGTCATAATTGAAAACTTAAGTTTTGTCGATTTTTCCTTATTTATTGCCCGCGTGAATATCAAAAAATTCTGTAATTTAAATATCGCCATAAAATCATATCTTTACGTACAAAGCGTCGTCGTCTAGTCACCTTAACGTCGTTCATGACGACATTCACCCAGCATTTTTCACCCATTGTAAATGATAATAATTTGCAATAGCGTTTATGAAAAATTCATATTTTGTGGACGAACTATGTTGGCGTTTAGGAAAACGACGTTCTCAACACTCTTGGTGTTGCTTGTCTCTCTCTATTCTTCATTTGCCCTTGCGATTGACTATGACAGTGCGGTGAATGACATTGCACAGCGCTTGGATAAAACAGCCCAGCTCTATGAACAGGGTGATAAAGATCAAGCAAAAACTACCGTGCAGATGGCGTATTTTGAGGTGTTTGAAAGTCTTGAAGGTCCGGTACGTATTAATTACTCGCAACAATACTCGTATCAACTAGAGGCGAAGTTTGGTGACATTCGAAAGTTGATTGTTGCCGGAAAACCCGTTGATGAAGTCGAAAAAGAAATCAACTGGCTGAAAAAAGAAATTCTGGGGTTACCGGAGATCTTGGCATCAGGTCATCAACTTAAAGCCGAAAACACTAACCTACATACCGAGGACATCTTGCCGTTTTGGCGTGAAGCGGTCACGAGTATCGACACCCAGCTAAATGCGGCTTTGACGGAATACCGCGAATCTGGTGAACAACCAGAAAGCGCAGCAGAAAAACAGCAGCGTGCATTCGATTTCGTGCAACAAGCGCAGTTCAAAGGGTACAAAAATACCGAGCTGGAAATTGCTATTCGGTTACATCGATCTGCTGAGCGCTCGGCAGAATACAACGCAGCGTTTCGTTCTATTGCCAAAATCACTAAGCAACCTTTTAACCAACAAAACTTGATTCGGTTTGGATATGAGTTATCGACCTTGGTTCAAGGGTTGAAAGACGAATTACCAGGTCTGCCAGCAACTCGTGATTTCCAAGTTCCTGATACTGCAAAAAATGCCGACGCAGAAGTTACTGCACGCGATTGGAACCCTGTCGTAAGTGAGATTATGACTGCAATTGATGGTGCTATTGATAGCTATAAAAATGGTGACAAGACAGCGGCAATTCTCGCGGTACAAGATGCTTACTTCGATCATTTTGAAGCATCAGGTATGGAAAATGCGGTGGGTTCGAGAGATAGCGCATTCAAATCAGAGCTTGAAGGCTACTTCACCCGTATTGTGAGCATGCTAAAGGCGGACCAAGCTCAGGCTGATATTGACCAGCAAGTACAAAAGCTAAAAGTAGGCTTGATGGATGCAGCAGGCAATCTATCTGAAGGCAACTTGAGCTGGTGGGCGATGCTGATCGCTAGCTTCACTATCATTTTCCGTGAAGGATTAGAGGCGCTGCTTATCGTTGCCGCTATCACCGCTTATCTGATCAAAAACGATGCCTCCGACAAGCTACATGTTGTTAAAAATTCGGTCGTTGTTGGTCTTATTGCCAGTGCGATCACCGCGGTACTGTTCCAGTGGCTATTTGAAAACTCTGGTGCAAGTCGAGAGTTACTTGAAGGCATCACCATGTTGATTGCTGTTGTGGTGCTGTTCTCTATGAGTTACTGGCTGCTTTCTAAAGTTGAAGCTGCTCAATGGAAGCGCTACCTCGAAAGCAAACTTGCCACGTCGATCACCACAGGCTCTCTCTTTGGCTTATGGCTGGCGAGCTTCCTAGCGGTTTACCGTGAAGGTGCAGAGACGGTCTTGTTCTACTTTGCTTTGGCGGCAGATACCAACTCTCAAACTATGGTTGCCCTAATTGCTGGTTTTGCGATTGGTGTGTTGGTGCTCGCGGTGATCTTCTTTGTCATGCGCTACAGCGTGGTCAAGCTCCCTCTCAAACCTTTCTTCATCTTTACTGGCGGATTCATGTATCTGATGGCGTTTGTCTTTGCGGGCAAAGGTGTTCTAGAGCTGATTGAAGGCAAGTTATTCCAACCAACATTAATTTCAGGCGCGCCAGAGTTTGCACCGTTGGGCATTTACCCATACATGGAAACTTTGCTGCCTCAGCTGGTGCTTATCGTGGCAGCAATCTTTGCGCTCATCGTAATGAAAGCAAGAAGTAAGCGAGAACTTGCACAGCAAGCTCGTTGTTAAACATGAACAAAATCTATCTAAAATCAAGCAAGTAAAGGACATTACTATGTTGAATAAAAAACTCATCGCTACCGCAGTGGCTGCTTCAGCTCTATCAGGTATGGCAATGGCAAATGATTTACCGTTCGTTGAGCACCCAGCCGGTGAACCTCTAGAAATGAATGGTATGGAGATCGCTGCTGTTTACCTTAAGCCTGTTACGATGGAGCCTCAAGGTATGATGCGTGCAGCTTCTAAGTCGGAAGTGCACCTAGAAGCAGACATCCATGCTCTTGCTGGTAACAAAAACGGCTTTGGTGCGGGTGAGTGGATCCCTTACCTAACCATTAACTACACGTTGAAAAACGTTGATACCGGTAAAGTACAAGAGGGGACATTCATGCCGATGGTGGCAGCAGATGGTCCGCACTATGGCTCAAACATCAACATGTTAGGTGTGGGTAACTACGAGCTTACATTCCACATCGATCCACCGTCAAAAGCGGGTCTGCTACGTCATACGGATGAAGAAACTGGCGTTGGTCGTTGGTTCAAGCCGTTTGATGCTCAATACAAATTTAAGTACGTAGGCATTAAGTAACCTTCCGTGGTGCAGCAACCAGACCACTGTTTGTGGTCTGGTTGTTCTGGTTTTTTGAGTGACTTATCTGTCTTATGCACTGTGCATGAATGGTCAGTGGTAATTATGAGCTTCTATCTTTCTTACGTTTTACTCGTTTTTTTGCTCCCAGCGATGCTATTTGGCGTGCTGTGGGCAACGCAATCTAACTCTTTGTATAAACACCAGATTGGATGGTTTGTACTTGCGGTGTTCTCTGGCTCAGCACTGTTCCATTTACTGCCATTCAGTCAGGTAAATGTACTCATTATCAACAGTGTTTATCTAGGCGTTATCTTCCTGTCGGTTTTACTTGGTGCCATATGGCGATTGCCTTCGACCTTATTGGTGTGCCTGCAAAGCGTAACGGTTTTTCTATGCAGTTTTGTTTGGGCAAAAGAAGCCAAGCTCACGATGTTGAGCACCACCAACGTAATTAACACCGAGCTGATTTTAAACATCAGTTCTGTGGTCCTAGGGTTTGTCTTGATTGCACTAATCAAGATCGCGGTCTCTTTGACGACCAAATCCCTATCTAAGATGGCTCGTAATGCACTTTGTTTACTCTTGTTAGTGCTGGCAGCGTTGCCACTCTCTGGCGAGATTATCTTGGCGTGTATGAAGCTAGGGATTCTTGGTCTCGATAAAGGCTTACTGTCTTACGTATCTAAAGTCACCAACTTCTCTTGGATTCTGTCTTACGCCGTACTGGCATTAGTTTCCGTTTGTGGGACTGTTTTTTTCTTTACTCAGATTCGACCACTAAAAGAGCAGGTGAAGCACACTGAATCTGCGATTGAACGACGCAAACATCAAGCGGCTTTGAATTCAGCCCAACGTAAAGTGCGTTTTAATATTGCGACTATCGCTACGATTCTGATTGCGCTGCTTTTCTGGGATCTTGTGGCTTCTCAACCGATTCGTCGTTCAGAAGCGCAGCGTATTGAAGTGGCAGCCGATGACGCTGTCCATGTCCCTATCTCTGAGCAATTAGTCGATGGAAAACTGCACCGATTTGAATGGGTAGCGAGCGATGGCAAAGTGGTGCGCTTTTTCATCATTGATCGTTTTGCCGGTGAAGAGAAGTTTGGCGTTGTATTTGATGCTTGCATGCTGTGTGGCGACGCAGGGTACGCGCAAGTTGGCGATCAAGTGGTGTGCTTGGCGTGTGGCGTACATATCTTCATTCCTTCGATTGGTAAGCCTGGTGGATGTAACCCAATCCCTATTCCTAAATGGACCGTTGCGAATCATGAAATCGTGATTTCGAAGTCGACCTTAGAAAGCGGTCTCAAATATTTCAGCGATGTGGTGGAAGTCATAGCGACAGATCCTGTCAATGGCGAGAAGATCAGCAATATGGAGGCTGAGCACAGCTATTCGTTCTCAGGAAAGACCTACTTCTTTACCTCTGAGCAATCTTATGACGCTTTCCGTGATGACCCATGGAAATACGCGGACGTTGAACCGCTAAATCCGTTAGGAGAGTAATCATGTTAATCAGAATGCTACGCCAGTCATGGCGACATGATACCAACCGAAAGTTACTCGCTGTCGTTACGGTTTTTCTAGCGGCGAGCCTAATCTCGGCGCTGCTGGCTATTTCAATCAATATCGGTAACAAGATGTCGATGGAGATGAAAAGCTACGGTGCCAACATTGAAATCTCTCCTGAAGGACAAGTAAAGCTGCCAGATATTTTAGCGAAGAACGTCAACAAGTTGGAAAAAGAAGACTTACTTGCAGAGAGTGAATTGCCCAACATCATGGACATCTTTTGGCGCAATAACATTATTGGTTTTGCTCCATTTGTACGTGGGCAAGTTAAAGCGCCTGAGTTCGATAAAACCGTCAATATTATCGGTACTTTTTTTGATAAGAACCTACCTGTTTCTGACGATGGCAAATACCGAACGGGTAATAAAACCATCTCGACGTATTGGCATGTCGATGGTCAATGGCCGGATGATGAAAAAGCTCAAGCCTTGGTAGGGCAGTTATTGGCGCAAAAGCTGGGTCTTAAATCTGGCGACAAGCTTGAGCTGCGCGGCATCGAAAACCGCACATTGTCAGTAAAGATAACGGGCTTGCTGGAAAATGGTACAACGGATGAGAACGCAGTATTACTGCCGCTGAACCTTGGGCAGCAACTACTGGGTTTGGAAGGACGAGTACAATCGGTAAAAGTTTCTGCATTGACGGTACCGGAAAACGCACTATCAAAAAAAGCACGTGAAGATTTGGAATCGCTCGATTCGGATGAGTATGACCTTTGGTTCTGCACGGCGTTTGTCTCCTCAATCTCTTTCCAATTAGAAGGCGCGATGAATAACGCAATGGTGAAGCCTTTGTGGCAGGTCGCCGCTTCAGAAGGCATGGTGATTCATAAGATCCAAAGCTTATTGTTTGTTGTGACGTTTGCCGCCTTGATCGCTTCGGCGATGGGGAGCGCCTCATTAATGACTAACGCGATATTGCAGCGAGCCAAAGAGATTGGTTTGATGAAGTCCCTTGGTGCTCACAATTGGCAAGTGTATGCGCTGTTCTACTCTGAATCGATGATTTGTGGCGTATTGGGCGGCTTACTTGGTTGCCTTGCCGGGTGGGGGCTATCCAAAGTAGTTGGTTATGCACTGTTTGGTTCATCCATCTCTTTTGATTGGATTATCGTTCCAGTGGTGCTGTTTATCTCGACCCTAATTACTGTGTTAGGTACTTACTTTCCTTCACGCAGAATTGCTTCTCTCTACCCAATTGAGGTGTTGTATGGCCGCAAATAAATCTTCCTCAATGCTGCTTACCTTAGTTTGGCGTTCATTGAGATTACGTGCGCAACGCGTTCTCGTTGTGTTTATGGCGTTAACGGTTGGCGCGGCGATCATTACTGCAATGGCAGGGGTCTACTTCGATATTAACCAGAAGATGAGTCATGAGCTACGAAACTACGGAGCGAACTTTTTTGTAGGACCGGACGCGACAGCGACATTAACGACAAAGCAATACGAACAGATCAAAGCCGAGGCACCTAAAGACAGTTTAATTGCTTCCAGCCCATATCTGTACGGCATGGTACAAGCCGAGCTAGAGAAAATTGTCTTAATGGGTATCGATTTTTCGCAGTTGAAAAAACTGGTTCCTTATTGGCAAGTGGAAGGTCGATGGATCGGTGTCTCTTTTGATGACCGGAATGTCATGATCGGTAAGAAACTGGCAGAGAAATTAGAACTCAAAGTTGGCTCTGACCTGACGGTCTACAACAAAAGTGAGCGTTATACGTTCAAGGTTAAGGGCATTATTGAGTCCGGTTCGGATGAAGATAACTACCTAATTGTAAACCTACCGTTCGTACAACAATGGTTGAACAAAGGTGATGAAATAAATTTTGCCATGTTCAGCTTAACGAATGATAAAGGTCAGGTGGGGCAGTTTGAATCGACCTTGAAACAGCAGTATCCAGACTTGCTTGTTCGCCCTATCCGAAAGGTGTCAGCATCGGAAGGTAAAGTACTCAATAAGATTAAGCTGTTAATGGGCATCGTCGCTTTGGTCATTTTAGTGCTGTCTACCTTATGCGTGAATACAACCATGACGTCGATGATTTCTGAGCGACGTTATGAGTTCGCACTACAAAAGTCTTTGGGCGCATCCAATCAATCCATTACTCGTCAGATTGTTGTTGAAACTCTTGCCATTACCTTTGCTGCAGTTATTGCAGGATTGCTAATCGGCTATGTGTTGGCGCAATTTCTTGGACACTCGGTGTTTAACGCCACCATTGATTTACGTTTCCCTGTGCTGGTTATCACTAGCTTACTTTCTTTCGCTGCGGCTTTAGTGGCTGCAACGCTTCCAACTATCAGAGCCATTCGTATCGATCCGGCTAAAGTGCTCAAAGGAGATTAACCATGTCAGATTACGCTATTAAGACCGAAGGCTTATGCAAGGTTTTTGACCAAGTTCATGCGTTGGACGACATCAATATTGAGGTCAAAAAAGGGGAGTTTGTTGCCATTATGGGGGCGTCGGGTTCAGGTAAAACGACCTTAATGAATATCCTCAGCTGTTTGGACAATCCGACCTCAGGGAAGGTGTTCCTCGATGGTGAGGAAGCGGATAGCCTAGATGAAGAAGGGCGACGAGCATTTCGAGCAGAGAAAATTGGTCTGGTCTTCCAGCAGTTTCATCTCATTCCTTATCTCACAGCTTTGGAGAACGTGATGCTTGCACAGCATTACCATAGCGTGCCTGATGAAGACGCAGCAAAGCGAGTGTTAGAACAAGTAGGGCTTGGGCACCGCTTTGATCACTTGCCGAGTCAGCTTTCTGGTGGTGAGCAGCAGCGTGTATGTATCGCTCGCGCGATTGTGAATGAAAGCCCTATCCTGTTTGCTGACGAACCAACTGGCAACTTGGACGGGGAGAACGAAAAAATCGTCCTCGATATTTTCCAAAAACTCCATGCGCAAAATCGAACCATCATTATGGTCACACATAACCCAAGCTTGGGTCAGTACACCGACCGAATCATTCGCCTCCAACACGGTAAGTACATTGGAGAGGAGGTGTTAGATGTGGCATAAACGCCGCTACGTGATCGTGCTGTTAGCCATGCTTGCGCTATTTGGTTGTAAAGATCAAAAAGCGCAAATCGGGCAACCGAGTCCTGATATTGCTGCAATGAACGCGGCACAACAAACGGTAAGCCTTGAAAGCTATCAAGGTAAGAAAATCGTTCTGGAATTTTGGTCTTCCACCTGCGGTGCATGCATTGCCATGATGAAGAAGTGGCAAGACGTATACGCACGTCGAAGCGATGAAGTTGCAGTGATAGCCATCAATATTGATGACTACGAGGTCGACTTAAATGAATACGCCACCAAGTATGGGTTTTCATTTCCGATGGTGAAAGATCAATTGGGCATCACTAAAGAACGTTTCTCTATTGGGGTGACTCCCACAACCTACCTCATTAATCGCGATGGAAAGCTGGTGGACATGCACATCGGCTATTCAGCGAGTATGGATCTGGACAAGGTCATCTCTCAACTTTAATTATTTTAGGAATCAACCAAATGTTACTTACAAAACTTCGCCCGTTTTTGGCGGCTCTGATTACTGTTTTTGCCATGATGTCTTCTGCCTGGGCGACTGAAAACTTACAAGAAAAAGTACAAATTGAATCACCAGTCATCTTTCAGTTAGCCAGTGGCGCAAAGGGAACGGGTTCAAAAATGACCATTCACAATAACTCAGACGAAGCTTTGGTCATCAATGGCTTCAAAGTGGATGAATTCGACAAGACCATGCTACACGGGACGAAGTATGAAGCGGGTAAGCGTAAAATGTTTATGGTGAAAAGCATCACTATTCCTGCACATAAAAAACTCGCGCTTACGCCAAATACGCACCATTTCATGATGTTTGGTCCAAAGCGTGAATTAGAGCTTGGTGAGTACCTGACAATGGTAGTAAACACCAATCAAGGTGACTTCAAAGTGATCGCGCAAGTGGTGCCTCGTAAGCTGAAATAAGGTGGCTCAATGAAAGTACGAATAGGTTTGGCGCTGGTCGCAGCAGCTTTGTTTAGTTTGAGTGGTTGTTCTGAACCCGAGCAAGCGAAGAAAGCGCCACCTAAATTGACGCAGCTGGATCAGCGTCTTACCCTCGCGGAATCGGCAGGGCTAATGGACAAGCGTATGCCGATGAAGAAGTTGATGGAGCAATATGTATCGGTTGAAGCCGTCGACCTTAATAGTGGCGAATATCGCGATGCCTCAATGAGTGTAGACGAGTCATTCTCTGCATTTCCCATCGACCCAAGTAATGCAATAAAGCTTTCTTCTCGTGATGATCTTGCTGGGATTAAAATGCGCGAAAACAGGTTGCCTGTGTATTTGATTAAAGATGATAACGGGCAAGTCTCTCGAATTGTTTTGCCAATCCGTGGTGAAGGTAAGTTTGGTTTGATTTATGGCTATTTAGCCCTCTATAGCGACAACTACCACATTGCGAGTCTGTCGTTTTACAAACATGGGGAGAGCGCAGGATTAGGGGCGGAGATCACCGATAACGCCAACTGGACAAAGCAGTTCAAAGACAAGCCTTTGTTCGACCATGGTCATCCATCAATTCGTATCGTGCAGGAAGGGCGCAATACACAAGATGCTTATTCTGTAGATGGGATCAGTGGGGCAACCTACACCAGCCAAGGCGTTGAACACGCGATTAATTTTTGGACTGGGGATCTTGGTTTCGGCGAGTTTTTACGCCAATACCGAAATTAAAAAATCTGACTATTCATAAGGCAATTTAAACTCTGCGCTCAAGGAGGAAAGGTGATGGCACTTAGAAGAGGTCAAGTTTCAGAAGAACAACTGATGTTGTTGATTGAGCTTACTAAAATTCGATCAACCGTATTAATAAAAGCGCTTCGAATACACTTAGTCGAAGGAAAAAGCCAGCGCTTAGCCACTGAAGCGGTGGGTATCAATCAGAGCTTTCTCAGCGTTCGTTTACGTAAGCTTCGAGATGTTGATTCGAAGGTACTCAAGTTAAGGAAGTTTTATTAAGTGCCAGCCGCTTTTTAGTGCCAACCCTACTTTTAGTAACTCTAGACCTTTTAATAGCAACAAGGTTTTTAGTAACAACATAGCTTTTAGGGCGCAACAAAAAGGGGATAGTGATATCCCCTTTGTTGTTTCTATGTACCGTCCTAAATAAGGTTGACACATTTCCAACATGAAATTGGAGAGTGTCATGAAATCAACGAGTAAACGAACCCAACGAGATTATTCTCTTGCCTTTAAATTGACGGTTGTTGACCAAGTAGAAAAAGGTGAAATGACCTATAAACAAGCTCAAGAGCGATACGGGATACAAGGCCGGTCTACTGTCTTAGTTTGGCTTCGTAAGCACGGTCAGTTAAATTGGTCTAAAGGAATAGAGAAACCAAACACAGTAGGTAATGGCATGCCTGATTCTCCTTCTACTCAAACTCCAGAACAACGGATAAAAGAACTCGAGCAACAACTTGAAGAAACTCAACTGAAAGCGGACTTCTTTGAGGCTGTCGTAAAAGTAATGGATAGGGATTTCGGTGTCCGAATCTCAAAGAAGCGCAAAGCCGAGTTATTAAGGAAAAAGCGGTCAAAAAGCTCACAGTAACTAAAGCTTGTCACTTCATCGGGATTACTCGGCAGGCGTTTTACAAACGTTGCGCGCTCGAGCTTCAGCGAACTAAGAAAGAGCAATCTGTCATTGGGTTCGTCAAAGAGCAAAGGATTCAACATCCTCGATTAGGAACTCGAAAGCTCAAGTACTTACTCAGTCAGAATAACATTTATATAGGGCGAGACTGTCTGTTTTCATTGCTAAAACAGCATCGCCTATTGGTCGTAAACCGAAGGGCTTATCATCGAACAACAAACAGCCATCATCGGTTCCATTGCCATCCAAACCGAATTAAAGAGGGCATGGTTCCAAATAAACCGGAGCAGTTGTGGGTTGCTGATATTACTTACTTGGCAACGCGAGCGGGAAATACTTATCTCAGCTTAATCACTGACGCCTACTCGAGGAAGATAGTTGGGTATCATCTCGATGATAATATGAAGACGCAAGTAGTTAAGAGCGCATTCCTGAAGGCTTTGAAAGAGCGGCTATATGAGGGCGAGCTTATTCATCACTCTGACCGAGGTATTCAATACTGTTCTGAGGAATATCAGTCACTACACAGGAAATATCACGTGACATGCTCTATGACTGATGGATACGACTGCTATCAAAATGCTCTAGCTGAAAGAGTAAATGGTATTTTAAAGATGGAGTGCTTGCTGACTAAGCCGAACGACTTGAATGAAGCTAAGAAAATGGTTGCTGAGTCGGTGAAACTCTATAATGAACAGAGACCACATACAGCTCTAAAATACAAAACGCCCGATGAAGTTCATCGAGCGTTTTAACTAAAAGTGTCAACCCATATCAGGACGGGTCACTATCTGTCGTTGTTTCTACGCTGTGCCTGCTCTACTCGCTTTTCAGCTCTTGCTGGAAGTAATCCATACAAAGCTGCTGAGCTTCCGGCTTAATACTGACTTGCTCGTTCTCTCGCAGCGACAAATACAGCTCTACGATCTTTTCAAATGCAGGAATCAGCGCTTCTCGCTCTGGCATTGCGACGGTTTGTTTTAGCTCCGCCGCAAACGCAGGCATGCGTGATTCAATCTTTCTCATGCCAGAGGGAGTCAATCCTTGTTGTTTCAGGGCTAATGGCGATATCGCAACAGAGCGCAGGAATGATAAAAATTCCGCGCCCTCAAAGTATTCCCCACGAGCAATCTTGGTTGCGCCGTAATGAACCCAAATCCAAAAGCGATCTTCAATCCACTGTGGATCCGGTTGTGGGTAATGAGGCTTCGCAGTTTCGAAGACTTGCGATAGCTGCCCGTCGCATTCCCAAAGCACTTTGGTGTCATCAACCCGAGTGGCTGCATCCGGCAAAGAGACAAATTTGAAATCGACATGAATCGCATCTGGCGCGTAGATTGCGATCACCAATCTTGGCTCTCCCACGTGTTCGCCAGTGAAAGCAGCGACTTGACCTTCTACTTGGTCGATAAGCGCAAAGCGCTCTGCCATTACCGAATCAAAATCTTCAGGATTGATGGCGATGACCAAATCTAAATCACTGTATTTGTCCATGGAGTCAGAGGCGTAAGAGCCACTTGCACCAATACCAAGAATGCGTGAGTCAGCAGTGAATACCGCAAGAATTTTAGTTAGAAGCTGTTCATGAGTTTGAGGAAGCGTGCTTGAGAATTTCATATTTTACCTATTAATCATGGTTGATATTAGAACCATCAGCAGAATGGTTAGTGCGGTAAAATTAGCGCAGCATTACAATATGGCGTGAAGCATCTTAAGACGCAACAAAAACCGCTCAAAATTGAACGGTTTTGATATGGACTGTTAATTACTTCAGCGAGTTATGGTGCATAAACTGCTCGTCGATGCCTTTCAGTTTTATGTCATCCATGATGAAGTTCACCGTATTCAGTAAGCGCTGTTCGCCTTTAGGGATCAAGTAGCCAAACTGACCTTTGGTGAACGGGTCTTCGCAGCGAACCGCTTCTAAACGCTCGTCCGTGACTTGGTAGAATAACCCTTCCGGAGTTTCTGTCACCATGACATCAACTTTGCCCGCCGCGACGGCTTTCGGTACGTCTAAGTTGTTTTCGTAGCGGGTGAAATGAGCTTGTTGCAGGTTTTTATCCGCAAAGGCTTCATTTGTACCACCGATATTGACGCCGACTCTAACCGAAGGGTCGTTAACTTTTTCGAGCGTATTGAATTGCGCTGCTTTGCCTTTTGCAACCAAGAAACACTTACCAAATGTCATATAGCCTTGTGTTTGCTCTGCGTTCAGTTGGCGTTGCATTTTACGTGTGATACCACCCATGGCGATGTCGTATTTGTCTTCATCAAGGTCATTGAGTAGATCTTTCCATGTGGTACGAACCATCTTCAATTTGACGCCTAGTTGCTCCGCAATGTGGTTGGCGACATCAATGTCATAACCAGAATAACTTTTGCCGTCATAGTAAGAAAACGGTTTGTAATCGCCCGTTGTTCCAACACGTAAGGTGCCTGATTTTTGTATGTCTTCCAGCTTATCGGCTTGGGCAACCCCGGAAAGTGCCAGTGCTACGGAAGCAAGTAAAAGTGTTGTTTTTTTCATTGTCGTTGTTTTATGTGTTGTGTTTGTTTGAACACTCAAAGTAACAGGAAGTATCAGAAAAAGAGATCAAACCAATAAGAAAAAACACCATATTGAAGAAAAAATAGCGACATTGAATGTGATTGCATTTGCCAATTTATACGTATGAAAAAGCAAAATTTTTCTTATGAATGGCAGAGTGTTATGAATCGAATTCACCCTAAAAAGTTACTTCGTAGCAAATGGACTGCGACAGAGCCGGTAAACAAAGAGAAGCACTTCATCATTTCAGAAATGGAGTTTGATGAAGAAGGCAACGTCGTGAGATGCGTGATTGAAGCGGTTATGACCAAGCGAGAAAGAGAGCTCGATTGGCAAGAGTTAAAAGATACCCAGCAATGGCGACAAGGATGGAAATAAGCAGGCGCGATAACAAAAACGAGATGGAGTTAGAAAAGTCATCAAAATCAATAGGCTCGTCTTAGAGACTTTGCTATTAATTGATGAGTGATTTTATTTACATTCTAAGGCAACACCATGATCGATTTCGAAAACTCATCCATATTCAAACTCAAGCCGATTGACACTTCAAAGGTGCGCGACGATTTCCACAAGTTCTTGATTGAAGGAGAAAGTATTTTTGCTGGCTTCAAGACCGTGCGTGACCAAGTGGTGTTCACCAATAAGCGCGTTATCGCAGCCAACGTGCAAGGGATTACAGGTTCAAAAGTGGACTACACTTCTCTGCCATACAGCAAAATTAACGCTTTCTCGGTTGAAACGTCTGGCACACTTGATCTGGATTGTGAAATTGAATTGTTCCTAAGTGAAGTCGGGCGAGTGCGGTTTGAGATCAGGGGCTCTTTTGACCTCGTATCGTTTAACAAAATGATCAGCGAGCACGTACTCGCTTAGACAATGGTTTAAGCGTTAATTCAGCCAAAGACAAGGAGTCATCATGGCGACACAAAAGCAAGGCAAGGAAGCATTAAGTAAACGCAGCAAGTCTCTGATATTTATCCTTGGTTTCTCTGCTGGGGTTATTTTCTATCTAATGATTCGATGAGTGTTGACGATAGATAACACGTTTTAAGGAAGCATTACATGCTTCCTTTTTTCATTCCTTTGATTTGTTATCTGAGCGAAATGTTGAAACCAGCAAGAGAGATAAATAGCCTTCTAAATTCAATTATTGATATGTGTACACTTGCTTAATGATTTGTTGCACGATATTTTCCCTATCAATGGATGAAAAATAGTGTTTTTCTCTAATTTGGAAAATGCGTTAATAATGAACATTATGGTTTTTGGCTGCTAGCGATATGAGGTGAGTTATCGATACCCAAGTTTACGATGTATTCTGTTCTGAACAAGCGCAAGGTAACCCTTGTGGCGTGGTGTTTTTGTCTCATTGGTTAAGTGATTCAGAGATGTTGTCGATTGCACAAAGTGTCGCACAACCTGTCACCTCATTTCTTAGTCATATCGATAACTGTTGGCGCATTCGTTGGTTTTCTTTGACCAGCGAGATCAACCTGTGTGGTCATGGCAGTATGGGGGCTGGTGCGGCCTTGATTGCTCGCCTAAAGCAGCGTTCTGTTAAGTTACACAGTGATTATGGCGACATTACTATCGTTAAGCATGGTTGCCAGTATCAAATGGCACTTCCATCATGGGAAGGTAAGCCAGTGCCGACGAGTTTGGATTTAAGCTTGTTAAATCTGGAGCCATCGGGAGTGCAGGCAGTTGATGTGTTTACTACTCGCGATCTTGTTGTGGTGTTGGAATCAGAACAGCAAGTGAAACGTTACCACCCCGATTTTACTTGCCTAAAACAAATCCGAGATTTCCATGCGGTGATGGTTACCGCTCAACGAGGCCCTAACGATTACGTATTGCGCTATTTTGCACCCAAAATTGGAATTGATGAGGATATTGCAACGGGCTCGGCACAATGCACGTTAGCGCCATATTGGTTTAAGAAGTTGGACGTCGACTCACTGAATGCTTCTCAGCTTTCAGAGAAGGGTGGCTTTTTCCAAATTGCGAAGCTAAGTGCAGATACGATCGTGATTTCTGCGTCGGTGCATCTGAGAGTTCAGTAAAGCTTCTCGTCAAATACATCGATACGTAAAACACATTTATGGTGTTTGCGAATCCCTTTGTTGTCGCGAAATGACAAGACAAGCGGTTTTGGTTTCTTTACCTTTCGACATTTAGACAAAGTGAAGGGCGAGGATGACGGTTGTATTTGAAGGTGTCCCTTTGGTTAGATCGGAGTGGGTGCATTATTTAGCGGAGCTCTATAAGCAGAGTGATGTCGATGTGCATCAGCTTATAAAAGTAACACAGGCGCCAGAAGATATTCAGATTACTGATGTTGAGTTTCTACCTGAAACCACGCT
The DNA here is from genome assembly GCF_001557775.1 of Vibrio sp. MOR3. Taxonomy (NCBI): domain Bacteria; kingdom Pseudomonadati; phylum Pseudomonadota; class Gammaproteobacteria; order Vibrionales; family Vibrionaceae; genus Vibrio; species Vibrio sp. MOR3. The sequence goes on from NZ_LNRD01000001.1 coordinate 163,130, forward strand.
TAAAAATCTTATTTTAGCGTTTGGGAAATCTTGCTCACCAGAAACCTTTATTTACACCATCTGGGGGATGTGTCGTGATTTGTATGTGCCTAAAATTTTAGAACAGTTATCCCTGACTCCATCAATGACGGTAGCGGAAGGCATCGAAGAGTTTTGCCGTGTGATTCCCCTGTTCTCAAATAACACTTGTATTGGTCTTGAGCGTTACCACAATCATTTTTGGTTTGCTCGATACAAAGGTGGTGAAGCTGAATCATGGTACCAATATGCTGAGTTATTCAGTGTTATCTTCATGGATGAGTTGGTTGATGCGCTCTCGAACTCTAAGCAAAAAACGTTGAATGTGAGTCTAAAGTGCGCAGGGGTGGCACCGTTTTTTAACTGCTCTCAGCTTCAGCATATTCAGTTCTATACTAATCGTGCAGCTACAGGCATTCAGCTCGATGATGGCATCTTAAGCCAAACGGTTTGTATGCCCAGCAAAAGACAATCTGTTGTGAAAGCAGCTCTTAGTGAGATACCAACGTCTTTTCTTCCCTCTTTTCGATTAGCCATTCAGCCTTATACTTCTGTGGGACGGCTTTCTATTCTCGACGCGTCGCGTATTTTGGGGATCAATAAACGAACTTTGCAACGGCGCTTGTGTATGGCTGGCGTCACCTATAGCGATGTCATTGAAGAATTACTGTTGGAAAGAAGTTTACGCTTATTAAAAGATTCACATCTATCAATCACAACCATTGCGTCGTCATTGGGGTATACCGATACAGCAAACTTTACTCGATTTATTCGAAGAAAAATGGGAGTAACGCCGTCAGCTTATCGGAAGGCATCGTCTTTTCTTACGTCTTAGCGCATAAAGTGACATTTCGGTTAAAGAGAGAGTGCCGACGGAATAGTTCAGTTTGGTGGCACGAGGTGACAATTTATATTTCTCTCAATCCATAAGATTAGGAGTATCGAAACCAAAGAGAGAAGCAAACATGTCACATCGATTCCATGAATACCGTTCACCGCTTACCCAATCCTTTGAACACGCCATTGACTACTTAGAGTCATTAAATGAGCGACCTGTAGACAAGTGCATCACTTCTCAGGAGTTGAGACAAGCGATTGGTGGGCCACTCCCATTGACACCAACGCAGCCGTCAGTCGTTATCAATGAGATGGTTAAAAATGTTGATGCAGGTTTGATCGCAACGGGGGGACCACGTTTCTTTGGCTATGCCATTGGCAGCTCTTTCCCTGCTTCATTGGCGGCAGATTGGCTGGTGAGCGCATGGGACCAAAATGTACCGTATTACGTTGCTAGTCCAGCTTTGTCAGTGGTTGAAGAGACCGCCGCAGAATGGATGACCCAACTACTTGGCTTGGCGCCAAATTCGGGTATCGGCTTTACATCTGGTGCCCAAGAGGCGATTTATACAAGCCTTATTACCGCTCGTAATGCACTTTTAGAACGTGCAGGCTGGGATGTGGCAAGTCAAGGTATGTATGGTGCGCCGCGTATTAATGTTGTTGTGAGCGATCAAATTCATTCAACGATTAAACGTGCTCTTTCCATGATTGGAATCGGTTTGGAAAACATTGTTAAAGTTCCAACGGATGAAAACCTACGCATAATTCCAGATTCCCTGATGGAGACCATTACTGCACTTGAGGGGCCAACCCTAGTTTGCGCGCAAGCAGGCTGTATTGACTCAGGAGCTTTCGACCCTTTCCATGCACTTGCTGATGCCGTTGCTGCTCATGGTAATGCATGGTTGCATGTTGATGGCGCTATTGGGCTTTGGGCGGCAGCGAGTGCAAAACATCGTTATCTACTGGATGGTATCGATAGAGTTGATTCAATTGATACAGATGGTCATAAGTGGTTTAACATGCCCTATGACTCGGGAATGGTCATCGTGAAGAACGCAGGTTTGCTGGCTCAAGCGATGGGCGGCAGCAATATGGGTGACTACCTTAATGACGCGATGGATAAGCCAGATCGCAATGCGATCAACTTTGGGATTGGTGCTTCGCGTCGAGCTCGTGGTGTGCCTGTTTATGCTGCGTTTAAGTCATTAGGTAAGCAGGGGATCGAAGACCATGTTGACCGTTGTACTGCACTTGCACAATGTATGGCAGAAAAACTTTCAACAGTGGATGGCATCACTATCCTCAACGATGTGGTGTCGAATCGTTTTTCAGCACAGTTTGGTGAAGGAGGCGAGGAATATCGCAATGAGCTAACGGCCCGTGTTGTACATCGACTGCAACAAGAGGGAACTCTTTATCCATCGACTTCTGGTTATAAGGGGCTTAAGACCATGCTGTTTTCTGTACTAAGTTGCCATACTTCCAAGGAAGATATCGATTTGTCAGCAGAAAAGATCATCGAAGCTTACCTGACAGAGAAAGAACTAATGAGCACCAAATAACATGTTAATGGTTGACTGTTAGTCGCCGTATCAACGCAAACCCAGCGATAATGCTGGGTTTTTTATTTTGGGTGGATTCTGGTAGGCATGCAATGACAATTAATCCGTCTTTGGTTTCTTTATTCTTTTTAAATGACTTCTTCCATTCAATAAGGATTCCTATATGAAATCAAAACTACTTACTTTTCTCTTTGGATTGGTCGTTCTAAATGGATGCTCAAGTGCCACTCCCGTTGATAGCCACCTTATCAGTGCTTCTGGGGTAGATGTGGCTTTCTTAGTGAGCAAAAATACCGACCTGTTAGGGCAGTTAGAGTATTCAAAAGCCGATACAAAGAGTCATGCTGCTCTCAACCAAACTCAAACCGACATCAAGGTATTCAAAGACGAAGAAAATACCTTAACGCTTACTCAGGTGAGAAGCTGCAACAATTGTAATTACCACTTAGTGCATGAACACAAGAATAAGCTGTCCCCAATTGGCGAGGAGCGCCAACATACTTATATCGGTAGAAAAAAGCTGGCGAGCCTTTATTTAGAGCATCCGGTTTATGTGGACAAAATTCGCGCTTTTATCAGTGCCAACCCATCGGTAGCAGAAAATGAGGAAGCGTGTATTGACGTGATTGTGGCTTTTTCAAAAACGAGTCGTATTGATGTTGGAACGCTCACCAACTGTGCAGCGCCATTAGATAGTCACTCAGTTAAAAACGTACAAATGGTACCATTAAGTTGATGCTTCAATGCGACAGCATCTCAAGATTCACACCAAAAAGAAGAAATACAAAAAGCATACGAATGCCAATAGCGTTGCAGAGAGCACGGGATAAATGATGTAAGAGTCTTGCTTACTGGTGCGTTGGTAACAAAGCGAAACTAGCAAAATGTTATACACGACCAATAATAAGCTGATCATGGTGCCACTATTCAGATTAAGGCTTGGCAGTTGAGTTAGAAAGAATGCCAGCAACAGATAATCAAAAATGATCAGCCAAAGAAAGGCTTTTTTGAGCGAATCTTTTTGGGTTTTATTGGGCGCGCGTACAGGCATATCGAACTCAACTAAACAGTGATAGCAACAATTATTAGCAATGCAAACAGCAATCGAGATGAAAGGTCACACCATGTATTTGTTGTGACCTTTTTTGATTTTAGAGGTCTTGAATTTTCGCTTTTGGCGTTTCTGAGTCCACCGAATAGCGAATCACTTCTTGTCTGATCACGGGTTGGTTAAATTCTGCTTTTTGCTTGGCTTTCTGTAGTTCACTGTCTTCTTGATTACCGAAGAAGGTCTCTAGCACTTGCGCGGCTGGCGTGGTCAGAATAAATAACTCTATACGACGGTTTTCACTAGAATCGGGCTCGTCAGGATTAAGCAGCGCGCGATCCGACATGCCTGTCACTTGCATCACACGCTCATCCGGCATACCACCCTCGACTAAGGTGTTTCTCGCGACATCCGCTCGTGAAGCCGAAAGCGCCCAGTTAGATTGCTTTCCAAAGCGTTTTTTAAACGGAGTAGAATCGGTGTGTCCACTGATGATGACTGGGTTACTGATGCGCTCAAACACTGGAGCTAAAGCAAGTAATAAGTCTTCAAAGAAAGGCGTCAACTCGGCGCCACCTCGGCTGAACATATGCTGTTTGTAATCATCTTGCAGCACAATACGCAACCCTTGCGGTGTAATGGTGACATTCACGTTACCTTGCGCGCTGATTTGACCTACGACTTCATCAATTACTTTAGCCAGTAGAGCAAGTTGCTCTTGAGTGTCGAAATTGCCTGGGATAAGCGAGTCAATCTCTGGGCCATCGCCATCACCTTGGAAGAAGGAACTGACGACGTGGTTTGAGTTGTGTTTGCTTGGCACAGAAGAGTCCTGTGCCAAGTCGATAGGAGAGATACTTTGTGAGGTATCGAAAGGGTTACCGTAGCTCTTATCAAAAACGCTCGAACTATGAAGGTGCGCGACAATGGCTTTGCGCTCTTCCTTGTCGACCACTTGCATGACCCAAAGGACAAGAAACAGCGCCATCAACGCGATCATGAAGTCGGCAAACGCGACTTTCCACGCGCCACCATGAAACTCATCATGGTTATGTGCTTTCGCGCGTTTGAACACCACATGTTCTTGTTTTTGCATTATCCCTCCTGTTCAGCTAGCCACTTCTCCATTTGGTTGAAAGTTGGTTTGATGTCTAACTGAATGTGTTTACGGCCAGCGTCGATGGCGAGTAATGTTGGCTTCTTCGCGACGTAAGCAACCAAGGTGGCGCGCACGCATTCAAAAGCCGTCATGTTTCGTCTGACTCGCTGAGCCATGGCATTACTGAGTGGATCTAAACAACAGTAACAACCAAAAATACCAATGAACGTACCAACGAGGGCAGCGGCAACGTGATAACCAATCAGCGCAATGGAACCATCAATGGCTTGCATGGTGATGATGATGCCACCGACTGCGGCAAGAATACCGAATCCGGGAAGTGCTTCTGCAGTGCGCTGCATTGAGCGTGAAGGCAGTAACATCTCGGTTTGAATGGCTTCGATTTCTTGTTCTAGCAGTCCCTCTAATTCATGAGGCGACATTTGTCCCATTGCCATTAAACGTAAATTGTCGGTAATGAACGAAATAAGGCGATGATCGTTGCTCACTTTTGGGTACGCGAGGAAGATCGAACTTTGTTCCGGTGATTCAATGTGTGAATCTAGGAATTTAAAACCACGACTGCGTGCGGTTTCTAGCAGGTTATTCAGTAGTGCCATCAGCTCCATGTAGTACTCGTATTCCTGACGCGGGCCAGAAATCGTTGCACGCACTTGCTGACGCATTTCTTTTAACACTTGAGGCGGGTTACCGATGATCAGAGAGCCAGCTGCGGCTCCGATGATGATCAGAAACTCGGCCGGTTGCCAAATCGCACCAAGTTTACCTCCTGCCCACATGTATCCACCAAAGACACACAACAGGACGGTAATGGCTCCAAAAAACTTTTGCATCTTTGACTCCTAAGAGGACATTAATTGATTGAGTTGTTTAAGCGCTTGTTTGTGCAACTGACAGATGCGAGGTGGCGTCAGATCGAGCACGAGCGCGATTTCATGTAGGTTGAGTTCGTGTTGATAAAACAGAGTCAGTAGCAACTGGTCGCGCTTCGACATTTTGCTAAGTGCGCAATCTAAGCTACGACGAATATGTTCATGTTCCATCCCGTCGTATTGACCGCCGAAGTGGCTGTCTCCCCCTGTTTCCATTAATTGATCAAGGCTCTGCATTTCGCCCGCCAGCGCTGCATTTTGGCGGTTGTAGAAGTCTTGCTCATCAGTGCCGAGTGCTTTAATGATCTCGGCATCGGTAGGCATTCTGCCAAGTTCACGGGTTAGGTCACGTGTGACGTCGTTTAGTTCGTGTGCTTGTTGACGGGTCTTACGTGAGCGCCAATCTAAGCGGCGAAGCTCGTCTAAAATAGCGCCACGAACCCGACAAACGGCAAAAGCGGGGAAGTGTGTGTCATCCACACCCCCATAACGACGTCCTGCTTCGACGAGCGCAATTAGGCCAATTTGCTGCATGTCTTCAATGCTGCAATGCGAAGTAGCATGAACGCGGAGTTGGTTTACGACGCGTTTCACCATGATTTGATGGCGTTGCAGCAGTGCGTTTTCGTCAATCTGGCGAGACGGTGTATTCACTTCCTCCGTCGCGGTATAACTTTCCTGTAAGTTCATCTCCAACATAGTCGTGCTCCGTTATTGCACAACGTATTTGGTTAATAGAACATCATCGATATCACGTACGATGTCAGTTTTCGCAAACGCTAAGAGTAAGGTCTCTTTGACTTCGTTTTGCAGAATATCGATAGACCCCGCCTGCTGTAGCTCATCAAAGGTTTTATCGCTGAACAGCTTGAGCAATGAGTTTTGTACCATTGGCATGTAGTTATCGATGTTCTTAATGCGCTCTGGACGACGTGTTTCTACGGCCAGTTCCAGCATTACAAAGTGCGTCTGCTTTTTACCTTTGATAGTCAGCACCACTTTGTCCAATGGGTGAAAACTCGGTCCGTTGCTGGTCGGTTCTTCTGCTGTTAAGAACGCGAGTGGAGAACCCTCCAAAAAAGCGCTGACGCCTGATTCCGATGAGGCGGATTCTGAACTTTTATTTATGTACCAAATACCACCAACCACCGTGGCGGCCGAAACGAGGGCACTGGTGATGATCATGGCGATAAACAGGGCGATCATTTGTTGTTTGGTCATAACCTTTTTCCTCGATGATTAATTAGGCTTGAGTGTTCAGCCAATGCTCTGAATAGTTTGTTGTTGTATTTGATTGAAAAGTGCCGGATTCACTAGCCGCAAAAATAGTGGTGTCTTCTTGTGGGCTCTCATGGTCATGACGGTCTTGACCTTGATCCGAACCGACATTGACATCCACATGAACAAAGTTCTGCTCTTGAAGCTCAGCACGTAAACGCTCGGATACTTGCATTAATGCTTCACGCGTAGCGGCTGTGTTGGCGTTAATTTGCACGCTCAAACGATCCCCTTCGACACGAACCAATAAATCCAATTTACCGAGATCTGGTGGGTCTAAGCGGATTTTGGCTTCTTGCAAGTTTTGCTGCGCTTGTAAGGTCACACGATCGTGTAAAACCTGCATCATTTGCTCACCCCATTTACTAGAGTTGGTATCAACACGTACGGCCGCCCACTCCGCGCCTTGAGCTTGAGTAGCTGCCAGTGGTGAGGTTGGGTTCGAATGCGGCGCTGTTGCTGTTTGCGCTTGTGAGTTGGCCGCTAGCACTTGCCCTTGAGCTGGTTGATTAAGTAGAGTTTGCAAGTCCGAAGCTGATACCTTTAATACGCTCGTGGCACTGGCTTTAGGGGGGCTTTGGTTCTCCTGCACAGTGGTGTTAAGCATTGGGTTTACTTGGTTTCCGACATTTGTGCCTTGAGACGCATTACCTGCCGATACTTGCGCAAGTTGATTTGTTTCGCCTTGCTTAACCGCGGTTTTGCTCATTCCTTGGATTAGGGTTTGCGCTTGAGTGGCGAGATCCATGGTGGCAGGAACCGCAATCAACAATGCTTCAGCTGAGGTCACTTCAGCGTTGAGTTCCGATGTTTCAGCTTTTGGCTGGGTCGCTTGCGTCGGTAAGGCTTGCGCATTTAAACGGAACCCCGCAACAACAAGAGGTGCGTTGGTTTGGTGCTGTTGGTTTACCGCGGTTGAACTGGGGTGCGAAAAGCCTTGCTCTGAACGCGCTTGTGAGATTTTCCCTGCTGACGACTGAGAAGGCCCACTTGCAGGCATTGAATTGGTTACCATCATTGCGTGAGCTCCATCGTCATCGCGAGCTGATAAGCCATCGCTCGTTCTTGTTGATCATTCACCTTGCTCATCTCTTGTTTTAATTCGCTGGTGGCTTTTTCTAGAGCGGTGAAAGCGCACGCATGCACCGCTTTTGCCCGCTGAATTTCAGGAGCGAGTTTTGGATCTTTAAGATACGGCTTATGACTGATCAGCAGTTCACGTAACTGTAGGTCGTAGCGTTTCAGTGCTGGCCAATCGGCCGTTTTTGTGGCGATTTGGATCAGTTTTGATAAGTGGCGAAATCGCTCTGGCGACACTTTATGCTTGCTGTCCAAAATTCACCCATCCTTCTCGAATGTTGCCCATTACTCGCTCGACATTGTCTAAACGGGTTGCGTCGTTTTGCACGCTGGTGTAATACAGCTCAACTTGGCAGAAGTCATACAGTTGGCGTAGGTTCTCTGCAATTTCGCCGCCATTTTCTTCATCTAGGGCACTGCTTAAACCAATTAAGATGTTCATGCATTTGTTGATGCCTGTGCCTTTTTCTGCCAGACGATTGGCCGCGAGATGGCCTCGAACACGTTCAACTTCATCAAGCAGACCATCAATTAACATCACCACCAGTTGGTGTGGGTTGGCGGATGCGGCTTGCGCATCCAGATCGACTTGTTGGTATGAGTCGTAGCCAGAATCCATGAGCATAATTATTTCTCCTAAAGGCTTAACCAAACATCGACATGGTTTGGTTCATTTGCGTCATTAAGGTGTTCATTTGGGTAAATTGGGAGAGGTAGCGGTTGTACGACATCTCGTATTTACGCTCTAGCGTAGTTTGCTTGTCCTCGATGCGGTCTAAGTTGGCTTGCAGGGCGTCTTTACGTGAATTAAAGGTGCCAGATGAGAATTTTAGGAAAGGTTCCGCCATATCATCGAGCGAATCCAACAAGGCTCCGTCGCTATTAAACATCGCCTCTAATCCAGCACTGTTGTTCTTCTGTGCTTCGGTAAACTTATCTTGGTCCACTTTCATTTTTCCGCTGCGGTCAAGGGTGATGCCGATTTCATTCAGTCGCATTCCACCATGTTCTCCGCGCACCAAATTAGTTAACTGGCTTTCAATTGAGCGTAGTGTTGGGTCACTGGCGAGCACGCCACGAGCTTTGTCTTCACCGCCGATTTGAGTGTATTCATCAAGCGTCGAAACCAGAGAGTTGTAGGCTTCAACAAACTTATTGAGTTGTTCTTTTGTGCCTTCGCTGTCAGCGCCAATCCCCAGCCCTACTGCCGCTTCACCTGAGGTTTGTGCTTTCGTGACCGTGATGTCGACGCCATCAATCACGCCTTCAAAGGTGTTACTTGCGTTAGTCAACTGAAGTCCGGTGCCTTCCGCGCCGAGCCAAATCACGGCATCTTGTGGTTTACTGATTTCAGTTGTGTTGGTAAAGGCATCTTCAAACCAAGCTTGCCCCGTGCCAGAGGCGTTTACATTGATGGTGTTCGCAACGCCTGTTTCAGTGCTCGACAACATGAAATGCGTTTGACCGTTTGAGCGCACTAATGTGGCGTTGACACCGGGATTGTCAGCATTGTTATTGATAGCACTGACTAAATCAGTCACGGTTGCTTTGCCATCCCCATCGGTATCAACAGTTGATAGATCCAACGTCATGGTTTCGCCATCAATGGTGAATTCCAATGTGCCTGTAGTCGGTATTTCTGTTGTGGCATCCAAATTTGCTGGCATGCCTGTAGAGAGCTGATGTGAGGTCGCGACTTGCTCAACGAAAATTTGGTAGTTGCCCGACATGGCGTTGGCATCGGCGTTAGCCGAGAAGTACCCATCTTGAGAGAGCGTCGCCGTGTTCTTGATGATGCTATTGGTGCTGCTGTTCATCTCATTGACGGCTGTACGGAAATCACGCAGCGCGCTTTCTACTTTTCCTAGTGCTGTCAGTTGAGCTTGGTATTTATCCGCTTGAAACTGGTAGCGTTGTTGAAATGGCTGAACATCTAACGTGGCGAACTGGGTTGCCATGGTGATTGGATCTAATGAACTCATGAGGTCGCTCCCTCTCTCATCTGTATTTGGCGTCTTGTGCCAGTAATAAATGAACAATCGCAAGATGCGTGCCTGTTATTTATTTGTATATATAACAGCATCTTGCAGTGGTTTTTGCTATTTGAGAGGAAGCGCTTTTTCCACCTTGATGGTTCCGCTTTCCCCTTGGTAATTCCCAGGGTTTCCCAAAGAGAAAAGGCGACCAGAATAAGCAAATGATTTAATTAAATAGGAGAGAAATGACTGGCTATGCTGATGTACGCATAGCGAGCAGATTTCGGTGTTTACTGCTAAAGGATTCGGATTTTTCTGACCCTGTCGGAAGGTGAAGTTTTGTTATCTTATGCCCCTGCAATTTTTGTGGTTGCTTACGTCTGGCGATTTCCCCCAATTAAAAATTAAAAGAACGACAGTAATGAATGAATTTGTTTTACGACTGATGAAGTGTGCACGTGCTTACGAGGCATTTATTGGAACCAAACTGCGCAGTAAACAGAACATTAATGCCGAGGAGCTGGCAAGCATCCGTATTGAAGCGGTTTCTCGTTTCCCTGAGTTAAAAAGCTACCAACGTGACCGTGGTGTTGAATCGGCTGAATTGGAGCTGTTTAATAAGGTGCTACATAACACCATGCTCAAAGCGGGTTTTCGTGTCCCAACTGCGAACCAAACCCGTGATGCTAGCGGTATCTATATTCGTCGCTAAGTGTTTGGCATCATTAAGAACAAAAAAACCTCCCAAATACTGGGAGGTTTGACTTTCGGACGGATTAAATCAACAGCCTTATTGGGGGCTACTGAGCTTAATCGTTGATTAACGAAGTAGCGACATTGCCATACCTGGCAATTGGTTCGTTTGAGAAAGAACCGTTGTGCCTGCTTGCATTAGCATTTGGTTCTTCGTCATGTTTGAAGACTCAACGGCAAAATCAGCGTCAGTGATACGGCCTTTCGCAGCTGACGTATTTTCAACCATGTTGCCTAGGTTTGTCATTGTGTGCTCAAGACGGTTGATGTTCGCACCCAATGCTGAACGTGCAGTACCGATTTGACCTAGAAGACCTGCATCACCGGTCGCGCCAGTCAGTGCTGTCATTGCAGTTTGAGCATTTGCTTCAGATGTTAGGTCGCCAACTGCTAGTGCACCAGATGTGCCGATTGAAGCGTTGATTGCTTGCACTTGCGTTGATACGTCAACTTCAAGTTGTTCGCCTGCTTGAGTACCAATTTGGAAGTTAACAGCTGCTGCACCAAATGTACCAGCATCTTGTAGAAGCTTGTTACCACCAAAACTCGTTGAGTCCATGATGTTCGCGAGTTCTTCACCTAGCTGCTGGTATTCCTCGTTTAGTGCCGTGCGGTCGTTTGCCGATACAGAACCGTTCGAAGCCTGTGTTGCTAGGTCGTTCATGCGGTATACGATGTTTGTCATTTCATCCATCGCGCCTTCCGCAGTTTGCATCATTGAAATGCCGTCTTGCGAGTTACGCATTGCAACGCTCATGCCGCGAGTTTGAGACTCAAGACGGGTAGCAATTTGTAGACCTGCTGCATCGTCTGCTGCTGAGTTGATACGGTAACCCGTGCTCAAACGTTCCATAGACGTGTTAAGTAGGTTACTTGTATTGTTCAGCGTGTTCTGAGTTACAAGCGATGCGAAGTTAGTATGCATAGATAAAGCCATCTTGGTCTCCTTAGTTTTTCACTATTCTTTCAGGCTTCGGGATTCTCCCTTGCTCACTAACTAGAGGCGGTCGATTCGTTTTAATGATTAATTGGAAATTTAAAAATTTTATCGAAAAGCGCTAATTTGATGGTTTTTAGTGACTTACATTCCAGAATATTGACTGTTTAAGGTTAATTAGACAGAAAAAAGGGCGAATTCTTGTCTCGGAATTCGCCCTTTTGCTTTTGGGTGGTTTATTCATCATCAAACGATTTAAACGACAATGAGGTGGGAATATCACTGAAATAGCCGAAGTAATAACTCGCACCAAGTAATCGATAGCGGTTGAGTTCACTTTGACTTGCGACTCTCCCGGCAACCCAAGAAATGTGGTTACCCCTTAAAAATCGTGCAATGGGTAGAAATGCATGTTGCTCTTGTTTGTTTTCCATCGTCACGGACAGTTTGATCATATCAGGGGCAAATTCGGTGATGCGCTCGAAGTGTGTTTGATGTGTCGAGACTTCAAACCATAAAGCAAAGGCGTTCTCTTTCAATTGTTCTACCAAAGGAGTCACTCTATCGTGCAGACATAGGGTCTCATCGGCTTGAAGGGAAGGGATAACATGTTGAAAGGCCGCATTATGGAACTGAATCATCTGATTCAAGAAGTGCGCACCAGGCTGCCAGAGCAGGGCATCAATGCGGATGGGAACCACCACATTGCTGATTAAATCAGGGTGAAAGGTTTCGAGTTGGAATTGAGTCTGTCTTAGAGCTAAGTACAAGCTGTACAGATCTAAGCAATATTGCATTTGCTCTGATAACTGAAACTGATAGACACTCTGTTCGCCGCGTAGGCCAAAACGCAATGTGAGGTGTTGGTATTCCACCTCGCCAGTTTTAGTTTCACGGATGGCCTGACAGGCGTGTTGAATGTCGTTGTGCTTGAGTGCATCAAACACCAGTTGGTCGTCGTCCGTGACAATGTGTTGCAGCGCAAGGCCACATAAATAATCGTACATCGCTTTCGTTGATATGAGATTAACCAAGGTTTCCTACCACGTTGATCTGTTTATTTTCTGGGATTTCATTGTAGGACAATACCGCGAGTCCTTGAGTAAAGGTACGAGCATAACGAGCCAACAATGGGCGTAACTGAGGCATCACTAATAAGATTGGTGGTAAGCCCTGTTGCTTGAGTTGTTGACGAATTAAAGGCAAGTTTTGTTGGAACTGACCAAGAATGTTCGGCTCTATCGGGAAACTGTCTAGCATCACGGTGCCCGCAGCTTGTGCTTGTTGCAGAGAGGTCATCAACATTTGCTCTAACTCGTCTGAAAGCGCATAGACATTGAGCTCGTTCTTTTGTCCTGCGACCAAGTTCACCAAGGTACGTTTTAGTGCGCAGCGTACATCTGCTGCGAGTAAAATTGGGTCTTTAGTGTTCTCAGAAGACTCCAACATGGTGTTAGCAATGGTACGAATGTCCTTTAGAGGCACTTGATCAAGCAGAAGCTGACGGTAAACCTTAAGCTGCTGTGCTGGGGTCAGTGCAGCGGCTAAGGCCTCGGCTAATTTAGGAGCTTGTGCCGTGAGTCGTTGAGTCATAGCTTCAACATCGTCATGGGTAAACAATTCAGCCAAATTGGTTTTCATGATTTTGCTGATGTGCGTGGCGATGACAGTACCATCGTCAACGACCTGATAACCCATATTCAGTGCTTTGGCTTTATCTTGATGTTCAATCCAAACTGCAGGCAGTTGGTAGGCAGGGTCGCTGCCCAAAATACCGTCGACTTCACCGTAGGTTTCCCCCACGGCGATCGCCATTAAACGTTCTGGCTCAATCAAGCCTTGCTCAATTACTTCGCCATTTAGCGCGATGGTGTACTGGTTTGGTTTTAGGCTGAGGTTGTCGCGAATACGAACTTCTGGCAGCAGAAAACCCACTTGCTCAGACAGGTTGCGGCGTACACCGCGAATACGCTGTGCCAAAGGGGCGCCTTGCTCTTTGTTTACCAAGTGCACCAAACGGTAACCGAGCGCCAAAGATAGGGTATAGACGTGTGGAATATCATCCCAAGTCAGTGCGGCTTCTTCTTCCTGCATCGCTTGAGAAAGGGCTTCGACTTGTTCTATTTGTGGGTCTTGAACCGGTTGTTTGCTTTGTCGCCAGCCTGCAAACGCCAATACGGCAGCAAAGGTGAAGAAGGCGAGGTGAGGCATTCCCGGAACTAAACCAATCACGGTCATGATTACCGCAACGGTGAACAGAGTAGCAGGTGTTGCTAGAAGCTGCTTGTGCATGGTTTCCGACATGCCGTTATCGCTGTCGTTAATGCGAGTAACGATAATGGCGGCTGCGGTTGCCAGTAATAGCGATGGGATCTGTGCAACTAAGCCGTCACCGATGGTTAGCAGTGCGTAAGTCTTAAAGGCTTCTGATGCTGGTAAACCATGTTCGAACACACCAATGCTGATACCACCAATGATGTTGATGAACAAGATCAGCAAACCTGCGACCGCATCACCACGAACAAATTTAGACGCACCATCCATAGAACCGTGGAAGTCGGCTTCGTTTGCCACTTCTTTACGACGTTGACGGGCGGTTTCTTGGTCAATCAAGCCAGCGTTTAAATCGGCATCGATGGCCATCTGTTTACCCGGAAGAGCATCCAAGGTAAAACGTGCCGATACTTCGGAAATACGCTCACCACCTTTGGTGATCACGACAAAGTTTATGATCATCAAAATGATGAACACCACCATACCGACTACGTAGTTTCCGCCGATCACCACTTCACCAAAGGCTTGGATGACTTTACCTGCGGCATCGCTGCCGTTATGGCCTTCTAACAAGACGATACGGGTAGATGCGACGTTTAACGTAAGGCGAAGTAGCGTGGCGACCAAAAGGATGGTTGGAAAAATCGAAAAGTCGAGCGGTCGCTTCGCCGTGGTGCTGACCAGCAATACCAAGATCGCTAAGACAATATTGAAGGTAAACAGCGCATCCAGCAGTAGTGGCGGTAGCGGCAATATGACCATTGCCAACACCATCAACAAGACGATTGGAATACCAATGTAGCCTTTGGTGGAGGATTGAAGTTGTTTTAACCGGTTAAGCATACTTTCGTGTCCTTGGGTAAACGCGGGTTAATCAGTGCTGCAAATGCTTTGGAATTGAAAAATGAGGCAAAGGCGTCGGCGCTTGTCCGTCGCCTTTACGAAAGGCTTTCAATTGCAAAACATACGTAAGAATGTGTGCAACGGCGATAAAGAGCTGGCTCGGAATAGCTTGCTCAATCGCGGTTGTGTGATAAATCGAACGAGTCAGTGGCGGCGAGTTGATGATCTCGACTTTGTTCTCGCGTGCGATGCGTTGGATGTGCATGGCCGTTTTATCGACGCCTTTTGCGACCACAAATGGGGCGTCTGAAAGTGAAGGTTCGTATTTCAATGCGACTGCGTAGTGGGTTGGGTTGGTGATGACCACATCTGCAGTGGGCACCATCTTGTCGATTTTACGTCGCGCGAACTGTTGTTGAATCTGACGAATACGCTGTTTGACCTCTGGGCGGCCTTCGTTATTTTTGAACTCTTCTTTGAGCTCCTGCTTCGTCATGCGCAGTTCTTTTAGGTGCTCCCAACGTTGGTAGGGAATATCAATCACACCAAACAGAAGTAAGGCAAACCCCATCAGTAATAAGCCTTCAAACAGTATCGACATGACCATTGAAAAGCCTTGGCTAAGCGGCAAGTTTTGCATACCAAGTAAAGGTTGGAGATGATTATCTAAGTAGCCATAGAGAATGCCAAAGATGACCGCGACCTTGAATGTCGATTTCACCAGTTCTACAACTGAGCGGGTTGAGAAAATACGTTTGATGCCCGAAATAGGATTGAGTTTGGAGAGCTTTGGTAACACATTGGCTGGTCGGAACATCCAACCTCCCAAGATCATGCTGCTGCCAAATGTCACGATAATGATGACTGTGAAGAGGGGCAATAGCATTTCAATGATGACCGCCAAACTCTGCCCAAGTTGCTCTACCATTTGTTTTGGATTGTCTAAATCAGCACGGGTTAAGGCCATGTTGTAACGGAATATACCTGTCATGCTTTCCCAAATACTGCTGAGCTGAGAGTAAAAGTACAAGGCGACCGCTAAGAAAATCACGGCGGTGGTGAATTCTTTTGCACGAGGAATTTGTCCTTCCTGGCGAGCTTTTTTGACTTTCTGGGGGGAGGCTTTTTCGGTTTTGTCTTGTGATGACTGATCGCTCATGCGCCCCCCAACATAAAGTTATTCAAGTGGCGAATGGTGTCATGCACTAATGCGGTGTAACGGCTAGGGACACCGGAAACGGATATCAAGACGCTGAACAAACCGAGCAGCATAGTCATAGGGAAGCCCAGAGCGTAAACGTTTAATGAAGGCGCGGCGCGATTCATCACACCAAAGCTAATGTTTGCAAGCAGCATGGATACAATGGCAGGTAGAGCCAAAGCAAGTGAAGAAGCGAACATCCAGCCGAAAATACTGACCACGCCTTTCAGCGAGAGTGCGGTTAACCCAGAGCCAACGGGCCAGACGACAAAGCTTTGTATGACGATGTCGATAACCAACAAGTGCCCCTCCAGAGCGAGAAATAATAAGGTCGAGAAGATTAAGAACATGCGACCAAGAATCGCCACGGAAAGGCCGTTGACCGGGTCATTCATCATTGCCATGCCTAATCCCATTTGCAAAGAAACGATTTGACCAAGCATGGTAAAAACATTAAATAGCATGTGCAGAATAAGGCCAAACATCAGCCCCCATATCGCTTGTTCGAATGCAAGGAACAAGGAAGTCATAGAAAACAGTTCGACTGCTGGCATGGGTGGCATCAGTGGTGCGGTGATCACCACGATAGAGAAGGCGAGTAAGCTACGGACCCAAACTGGAATCAACGCATCGCCAAAGAATGGCATGGAAATAAAGACCGCACCGATGCGAAAAAACGGCCACCAAAGTTGACCGAGAATCACAGACAGTTCTGCAAACGTGATCGCCATTAGCCGATCATTCCCGGAATGTTATGGAACAAGAAATCAAACAGCTCCATGATTTTTCGTAGCATCCAATGCCCTGCAAAAATCACCATCAACAGGGTGACCAGTAGACGTGGCAAAAAACTTAAGGTTTGTTCGTTGATTTGGGTTGCGGCTTGAAATACCGCAATGCCAAGACCGACGATCAATCCCGGAACGACTAAGACTGCTACCATTAAAATGATCAGCCATACTGCGTCAGAAAACAGTGTAACGGTTAACTCAGGTGTCATATTGCCTCCTGCTAACCGAAACTGGCGGAAAGCGTGCCAACCGTCATTGCCCAGCCATCGACAAGAACAAATATCACCAACTTGAATGGCAATGAAATGATCAGAGGTGAAAGCATCATCATACCCATTGCCATCAATACACTGGCAACCACAAGGTCAATGATCAAAAACGGAATGAACAGCATGAAGCCAATTTGGAAGGCGGTTTTCAGTTCACTGATGACAAACGCAGGGAGTACAACGGCGAAAGAAATATCCTCGACGTTTTGGTCGATGGGTTCATTGGCAATGCGTAGCATCTGCTCTAACGAACTTTGATGCGTTTGCGCCAGCATGAAGTTTCTGACCGGTTTTTCTGCAACGGAGAACGCCTGTATCAAGGTAATTTCACCGTTGTCGTAAGGTTGGAAAGCATTATCGTAAATGTCAGTCCAAACCGGACGCATGATGAGCAGAGTGAGTGTCAATGCAATGCCAACCAGCACGCGGTTCGGTGGGCTTTGTTGCAGGCCCAAGGCTTGGCGTAAGATCGCCAAAACAACAATGATTCGCGTGAAGCTGGTGGCCATCAAAACAAAGGCTGGTAAGAAACTGAGTGCGGTCATGAGCAACAGAATTTGGAGCTTAACGCTGTATTCTTGTTGCGTGTCCCCATCGGACACTGACAAAATGGTCAAGCCGTTATCTGCCGCCATGGCTGGGAAGGCAAACAACAGCACGCCAACCAACCCCAATACTAGTAACGGCAAACGACGCTGCCAAACACTCAGACAATTCATTACGCAACCCACCGGAATTTAGCGTCCAACACCGCTCAACGCTGAGTCGTGTACATCAATAAGACGAAGACCATATTTGTCGTTAATGACCACGACTTCCGCTTGCCCCATCAGAGACCCGTTTACTTTTACATCTAAAGGCTCGCCATTGAGTTTATCCAATTCGATCACTGTTCCTTCGCCCGCTTTCATCAAATCCCCCAATGGGATTTCTTTGCTAGCGACTTCCAAGGTCACAGTGACGGGAATGCTTTTGAAAAAGCTTAAATCGCGCTCAGCGGCAGGCTCCGGTTTGAAGGCTTGCTCCGTTTCAAAGTCCTCTAACTGAAAGTCGTCAAAATTTAATTCATCGGCGTCGAATGCTTGGTTCTCTTGCGCTTCGCTCATCGCTGCGATTCCTTATCTGGGTTAAAAATCAATACAAGCTGGCCGTCTTGTTCTGCAACACGACCAGTGAAAAGAGGTTGATTACCGATGCTGACTGGTACGGTATTGAGCAGCTCGATAGGCAGAATATCGTTAGGCTGTAAGCCCGCTACATCACTGAGCGCCATGGTCTTTTTGCTCAGTACGACATTGAGGCGAACAGGCGTCGTTTCCAATGAACGACAAAACGGTTGATAGAGATCAACATCGGTATGAAGCTCAAGCTGCTCAATTAAGGTTTGGATTAATGTGCTATCGAGTTTGAGATGAATGGCACCTTGGTAGTCTTCGAATGTGATCGCAAGCTCCGCATGCAAACCAATTCCGCGCGGCGTTTCGTACTCGCAGGTTTGCCACATCTCTTGGGGGGCAAGCCAGTTGGTAATGATACGGCTGATACGTTCTTGAAGGCGAAGATCACTGGCCGTCAACGTGGTCGAGGCGCGGTCGTTGCTTGCGCCATAAAAGCGGTCGGCGAGTTTGACTAAGGTATGGGCATCACTGTGGATAAAGACCATGCCTCCCTCTTGATGCAGATAGCTCGATGTTTGGTCTTTATCCAACAAGGTTGGTGAGAAGCGATGTAGATCTACCGACGTTAAGGTCGCCTCAATTTTGTTGGAGCTGAGCCAATTTTGTAACTCGTTGGTCAGGCTAGTACAAGATTCTGAAATTAAAATTTCGAGCTTTTCACGAATGATATGAATTGGCTTGCCTAGCAGTTCTACATCAAGCAATTTGATGTCAGAAATAGGCTCATTAACTCTACTTTTCATTTATATTTTACCGTGCCTTAACAAACGAAACTGTTTTAACTTAATTGCGCACAGCATACACAGACTTTTTTAGATTCTTTTAGTTTCAACTTTAAAGATTGTGACTTTAGTTCATATGTTGATTTGAATCGAAGCATAGGCACTTTTAATAAAAATTAAAAAACGGTAGTTTGAACTAATAAATCAGTTATTAATAATTATAACAAGTAGTGAGCTAATTCGTTGTTATTTCAACCAAGTTCAGTCGGTGGTTGTAGAATAAGTTTTAGAGCTTGAGTTTTTTAACTCTTTGTTTTTATGGTGTTAAGTTCGATTTTTTAAGCATTTCTCTAAGCTTTCTTGAACGTTTAATGACCATTTTTTATATTTCAGAATAGGGAATTAATATGATTACCTATGCCGAATCTTCTAATTCAATGGCATTTTTAATTAAATCATCTAAGTCAGAGGTATGTAAGATATACCAAGGTGGAAGGTGCTTAATTATATTTTTAAAAATAGTTTTTCTGTTTGGATTATCATCAACTAATTTCACATTGGCTGGTGAGAGTGTCACAATACCTATGGATATTTCCACTTGGTCATATAAGGGTGATAAATTTGAATGCAACTTAGTGCATTCAACTGTTCCGCAGGGGAAGTTTTATTTCCGTGCAGAGCCAAACAACCGAGTTCTCTTTATTGCTGATGTTCAAGATAACAACAATAAATGGGAAAAGGCTGTGTTAGGAAGTCAGAGTGCTCCGTGGCATAAAGAGCTTTATAGAAAGGAAAAGGCATCGCATACGTTTGCGCAGCCTACTCACCGATTTGAGTTCTTAACTGGTGCAGATTCGCTCATTCTTGAAATGGCATCAGGCAATTGGGTTACACTGTCACTAAGTGGAAGCAATCCTTCCGCCATAGATAGTGTCACGTTGCCAACCATTCAAATCCAACATGCACTAGCGTCTTTCAATCAATGTCGAGAACAGTTACCTAAGCTGTCGTTTTCTCAAGCTCGAGATCTGATTCTTCCTTTTCAGTTTGGCCAACAGGCACTGAACTCATCTCAAAAAAACACATTAGCTGCTTTGCATAGTTATGTTGTTGTTGATGAGCGCGTCACTAAAATCTTAGTTGACGGTTATACCGACAATGTTGGTGCTCAATTAATTAATCTGAAGATTTCACGCCAACGAGCTCAACAGGTCGCAGATGAGCTCATTGCAAATGGCATTGCTCCTCACTTGATTGAAGTTCGTGCGCACGGAGCTCGCTACCCAATTGCAAGCAATAACACCCAAGCAGGGCAGGCTAAGAACCGCCGCGTGACGTTGCGCTTAGTTCGAGATAACGAGCGTGTGATTACCAAAAACGAGTTTGCTAACAACAACTCAGAAGTAAAACAACAATCCCAACAAGAGAAGGTAAAGGTTCAATGATGACGAAAACGGATATTTTGTTGGTTGAGCCAAATGAACGTCTTGCTCAACCGGTACTGGATGTACTGGATGTACTGGGGAGCGCAGGGTATACCGCTAGGCACAGTCGTACTGGGCGAAGTGCATTGCTGGAAGAGCGAGCGAGCATCACCTTGGTGAGCTCAACCTTGCCGGATATGTGTGTACGCGAGTTTGTTGCTTGTCATCAGAAACAGCGTAATTCGGGTGTCGTGATTGCGATTGTAGATCAAGACCAAGGTATTTTGGCCGCAGAGACTATGAAGTCCGGTGCGACTGATTACTTGCTTCGTCCTTTTGAGACCAATCAGTTACTCAATTTGCTCAAGCGTGTTGAGGCTCTGGGTAAACCTTTAGCGAACATTGTTGCAGAGTCATGGCGCAGTAAACAAGTTTTACAACTGGCTCATCGTGCAGCTTGCACCAACGCCAGTGTATTGATCACTGGCGAGTCGGGAACGGGTAAAGAAGTACTGGCTCGTTATGTCCATGAGCAATCTTCTCGCCTTGATGGGCCTTTTATTGCTGTGAACTGTGCTGCGATTCCGGAATCCATGCTGGAAGCCGTGCTGTTTGGCCACGTTAAAGGGGCGTTTACAGGGGCGACCAATTCTCAAAGCGGTAAGTTTGAAGAAGCCAACGGTGGCACCATTTTATTAGATGAGATTGGTGAGATGTCACCTGCGGTACAGGCGAAGTTGTTACGTGTATTACAAGAGCGTGAAGTGGAACGCGTTGGTAGCCACAAAGCCATTCAACTCGATATTCGAGTGATTGCTGCAACCAACAAAGACTTGCGTGAAGAAGTGCAGAAAGGTACGTTCCGCGAAGATCTCTACTACCGCTTAGATGTTTTGCCTCTGCACTGGCCACCGCTTCGTGAACGCAAAGAAGATATTTTACCGATCAGCCAATTCTTTATTGGGAAATATCAAGATGGCAGTCGGTGTCACCTTTCTCAAGATGCGATTGCTGCCCTAAGCCAATATCACTGGCCGGGCAATATTCGTGAACTCGAAAACGTCATTCAACGCGCTTTGGTCATGCGTCACGGTGATTACATCACTGCGCATGATCTGATGCTACCAATTGAATTGCTGACGCCAGTCCCTCGCACAGAGCCAACCTCAAGTTTTGGTCATGTTGAAGCGAAGAAGCAAGCTGAGTTCCAGTTCATCCTCGATAAATTACGTCAGTTTGGTGGAAACCGAACCAAAACCGCAAATGCCTTGGGTGTGTCTACCCGAGCGTTACGTTACAAGCTTGCAGCAATGCGCGAACACGGTATTGATTTACAGTCGGCGCTTGGCTCGGCTGCCTAAAAGGAGAAATGTAGATGGCAAGTCAACCTACCAATGCGGTCTCAGCAGAGCAATTAATGCTGTCGAAAATGGAGGCGATGCGAACGCATGTTCAGCCGCCAGAATTTGTAGTGAGTGCTAACCCTTTGGATCAGCAATCTTTGAATGCACCATTGTCTTTCTCGCAAGCAATGACCAGCGTTTTGGACACGGTTAACCAACACCAATCGGTCGCCAGTCAAAAAATGACAGCCGTTGAGACGGGTAAAAGTGATGATTTAGTAGGGGCAATGGTCGCCAGTCAGAAGGCGAGTCTCTCTTTCAATGCTTTGATGCAAGTGCGCAACAAAGTAGTGATGTCGTTTGAAGATATAATGAAGATGCCGGTGTAATCCATGTCAGAACTTACCACTCAAGTGGCCGGAAATTCTGCGATGCATTCCGGCACGACACAGACGCTTTCATCGAATAATGGGATGAATGATGTCACAAATAAAATCAAACAGTTGTGGTCTAGCAGCCAACGCAATCTGGTGTTGTCTGCGGTTTTAGCCGCGATTGTTGCTGCGATTATCGTGGTTGCGTTATGGAGCTCTTCCCAAAGTTTCCGTCCGCTTTACAGCCAGCAAGAGCGCTTTGATATCGGTGAGATTGTGTCGGTACTGGAAAGCGAAGGCATCAGCTACCGCATGCAAGAGCAAAATGGGCAAGTATTAGTGCCAGAAGGTGAAGTCGCTCGTATCCGCATGTTGTTGGCATCAAAAGGTGTTAAAGCGAAATTGCCTACGGGTTTAGATTCGCTAAAAGAAGACAGCTCTCTTGGCACCAGTCAGTTTATGGAAACGGCGCGTTATCGTCATGGTTTAGAAGGTGAGTTAGTACGCACTATCATGTCGCTTAATGCAGTCGCGAATGCGCGTGTGCACTTAGCGATTCCTCGTCAAACCTTGTTTGTCCGCCAGAATACAGAAAACCCTTCTGCATCAGTGATGTTAGAACTGAAACCAGGTGAAGATCTCAAGCCAGAACAAGTGGAAGCCATCATCAATTTGGTGGTGGGTAGTGTGACGGCAATGAAGGCAGAATTTGTTTCGGTGATTGACCAATATGGCCGACTATTGAGTGCAGATGTTGCCTCTACAGAAGCGGGTAAAGTTAACGCTAAATACCTTGAATACCAAAAGAGTGTCGAGAAGCAAATCATCCAGCGTGCTTCAGACATGCTAACGCCGATTGTTGGCCCAAGTAACTTCCGCGTGCAAGTTGCAGCCGATATGGACTTTAGTCAAGTCGAAGAGACGCAAGAGATCCTCGATAATGCGCCAGTGGTTCGCAATGAACATACCATTCAAAATAACTCAATTGATCAAATTGCTTTGGGCATCCCTGGCTCACTAAGCAATCAACCTCCGGTTACGGGTGAAACGCCAACTAACGATAGCCAAAACACTAACGCGCGCTCAGAGATCAATCGTCAATATGCGGTTGGCAGCAGTGTTCGTCGTACTCAATATCAGCAGGGGCAAATTGACAAGCTAAGTGTGTCAGTCCTCTTGAATTCACAAGCATCACCAGATGGTGTGGCATGGAGCGAAGCGGACAAGTCCCAAATCTCAACAATGATCATGGACGCTGTCGGCATTTCTGCGACTCGTGGCGACAGTTTGAGTTTGATGAGCTTCAACTTCACACCAATCGAGATTGATGCGCCGCCAGCACTGCCTTGGTGGCAAGACCCAACCGTACAGCAACCCTTGCGTTATGTGATTGGCGGGATGTTGGGATTAGCGATGATCTTTTTTGTGCTTCGTCCTTTGATCATGCACTTAACTGGAGCTGATAAACCGTCACAGGAACTGGAGTTTGCTGAACCGCAGGAAGAGCCGCAATATGACAATCTGCAAACGCGTGAAGAGCGTGAACGTGAAGAAGTATTGAATCGCCGACTGTCCGAGAAAGGGATTGCCGTCTCCTCTGGTTTGGACGTCAACAGCGACATGTTACCGCCAGCCGGCTCTCCATTAGAAATCCAATTGAAACACCTACAGCTTATTGCTAATGAAGAGCCTGAGCGTGTAGCCGAAATTTTGAAACAATGGGTAAACATCAATGAACACAGCTCAGTCAACGTCAAAGCAGACGCTTAGTTATGTAGAACAAACCGCGCTCGTGCTGCTGGGCATGGGTGAGGATGCCGCAGCAAAAGTGTTGCAGCACTTCAGCCGTGATGAGACCCAGCGAGTGACACGTGCGATGGCAAAGTTAAATGGCATCAAAAGTGATTCTGCTCGCGGTGTGATTCAGCATTTTTTTGAAGATTTTCGCGAGCACAGCGGCATTCGTGGCGCATCGAAAGAATACTTGTCGAACACTTTACGCAAAGCTTTAGGTAACGATTTGGCAAAAGGTCTGCTGAACAACCTGTATGGCGATGAAATTCGTAACAACATGCAGCGCTTACAATGGGTAGAGGCCGAGACATTAGCGCGATTCATTGTTAACGAACATCCGCAAATGCAGGCGATTTTCTTGGCGTATTTACCAGCAGACAGTTCGTCGGCTGTTTTGAAGCATCTGCCGCAGGACTACCATGATGAAATCGTGTTCCGTATTGCTCAGTTGCAAGATATTGACCATCAGGTTGCGAACGATTTGCACGAATTGGTGGAACGTTGTATCGAGAAAGTGTCTGCAAGTCAAAGCACCCCGTTGTCGGGCGTGAAACAAGCTGCTGACATCATTAACCGATTTGAAGGCGACCGCGCGTCCTTGATGGAAATGCTTAAGTTGCATGACGAGAATGTGGTAAACGAAATCGAAGAGAATATGTTTGATTTCATGGTGCTGGGCCGTCAGCGCGAAGAAACCATGGATGCGTTGGTGCAACAGATCCCATTGGAACTGTGGGCGGTAGCATTGAAAGGTGCCGATATCCTACTGCAACAGGCGATCAAGCGTTCTATGCCGCAACGTATGGTGAAAGCGTTGGAAGATGATATGGAGCTGCGTGGAGCCGTCGTGTTGAGCCGAGTACAGCGCGCGCGTCAGGATATTATGCAGATGGTGCGCGAGTTGGATGAAGCGGGTGAAATTCAGCTGCTGCTCTACGAAGAGCCAACAGTGGAGTAAGACCATGGCAGAAAAAGCAAATAACACCATGCGATTACCACCAAGTGGATACCGCTTACATCGTTTTCCTCCTTTGGCGCAACCTGTGAACATCGAAGACGATTTCGCGATGGAGAACCAAGGCTGGCAAGATACTCAAGCCGACGTTCAACAACAGCTGGAAGCGGGGTTTCAGCAAGGTTTGCAGCAAGGGCATGACGAGGGCATTCGCCAAGGTATTGAGCAAGGCAAGCAACAAGGTCTGCTCGATGGCCAAAAAGAAGGCTTTCAAAAAGGATTTGTGTCCGGAGAGCAATCTGGCAAGCAAGGCTTTGTGGAAGCGGCAAAACCCGTTCATGAGTTGTTCCAAGCATTATCGCGTTGGCAAAGCGAGAAAGAACAACAGCAACGCCATATGATCTGTGAATTGGTACAGAAGGTTGCACAGCAAGTGATTCGTGCTGAGCTGACTCTGATGCCACAACAGATTTTGGCTTTGGTGGATGAAACCTTATCCGCTATGCCGAGCAAAGCAGAAAGCGTTATTGTACATCTGAATCCACAAGACCTAGAGCGAATCACGCAAATCAATGCTGACTTACCAACCGCTTGGAAGCTTGTCGCAAACGCGGAGTTACCCGTTGGTGGGTGTCAGTTAGTGACTGAGGATGCAGAAGCCGATGCGAGCTGTGACTCTCGCTTACAAGCTTGTATGGATAACGTGAAACAACACTTGCTGGATGAAGCCGTATTGCCACAGGTTGATGTTGCACATGAGTAGTACTTCCAGCCACGAGTTATTGAACGAACGCTTGAGTGATGCACTCGCATCGCTCGATTCGATTCCGGTTGCACGAGTGACAGGGCGACTAATCAAAGTTAACGGCTTAATGCTGCAAGCTGTGGGTTGTCGATTCAAGCTTGAACAACGCTGCTTAGTGGAAACCGCAGAAGGCGACATGATTGAAGCGCAAGTCGTCGGCTTTGATCATACAGTTGCTTACCTGATGCCGATTCGTCGTCTAGGTGGTTTGTTTGCAGGAGCAAAAGTGATCCCGCTGGATGGCGATAGCACTGTTCAACTCAGCTCACAATGGCTTGGTCGAGTAGTGAATGGTCTAGGTGAACCTTTCGATGATGGCGCGCCGCTTAAAGGGGGAGATCGTGTTTCACTTGAACCAAAACCGATTAACCCACTTAAGCGACGCCCTGTCGATACTCCGCTGGATGTTGGTGTTCGTGCCATTAATGGTTTATTAACCGTTGGCAAAGGGCAGCGTATTGGTTTAATGGCGGGCAGTGGTGTCGGTAAAAGTGTCTTGATGGGGATGATCACTCAAAACACCGAAGCTGATGTTATTGTTGTCGGCTTAATTGGCGAACGGGGTCGAGAGGTTCGAGAGTTCATCGAACGTAACTTAACACCAGAGGCCCGTCAGAAAGCGGTCATTATCGCCGCGCCAGCCGATGAATCCCCTTTGATGCGTTTGCGCGCGACTCTGCTTTGTCACCGTGTGGCGGAGTATTTCCGTGACCAAGGTAAAGACGTGTTGTTACTGATGGATTCTTTAACACGTTATGCAATGGCGCAGCGTGAGATAGCGCTGTCTTTAGGGGAGCCGCCAGCGTCACGTGGTTATCCGCCTTCAGTGTTCAGCGTGTTACCACAGCTGTTGGAACGTGCAGGTAACAGTGAAAATCCACATGGTAGTTTGACGGCGATTTATACGGTATTGGCGGAAGGGGATGACCAACAAGATCCTGTTGTGGATTCCGCACGTGCGATTCTTGATGGGCATGTGGTGCTTTCACGTCAACTCGCAGAACAAGGGCATTATCCAGCGATCGACATTAACGCATCGATAAGCCGCTGCATGAACGCCTGTACCCATGAAGCGCACAGCACGATAGCGAACAACTTCCGTCAAATGTACTCCAATTATCTTCAAGTTAAAGAACTCTTGCCACTTGGCGGATATCAACCAGGACAAGATCCGGAACTGGATCAGTCGGTTTCTATGTATCCGCATCTTAGAGCGTACTTACAGCAGTCGGCAAATGAGTCTATTGATTACTCAACCAGTTTGACCGCATTGGCACAAATGTTCCAAAGTGAGCAGCAATGAGGTAGCAAATGGAATCAAAACTAAAAGCCGTCGGCAAGTTGCGCCAAATGGAAGAAAAGCAACGGGATAGAGTAGGGGATCAATTAAATGTGATGCGTCAGCGTCACTCTCATCTTGCCGTTCAGTTAGAACAGCTTTCCGCTCTTAAAGTTCATGCGGGACAATCGGCGTTGACAACGCCAGTGCTCAATAGTGCCACCTTGATGAACTTAAATCGTGTCGACCAGATGCTACAAAAGATGTTGCGTCACCATGAGCAAGAACAAGCGGTAATGCAGGCTGAGTGTGCTTCGGTACAAAAGCATCTTGAATACAAACATGCTCGAGTTCAAGGGTTAGACAAAGTCCTCGAACGCTGGCGCAACAAGCAGAACTACGAAAAATTGAAGAAAGAGCAAAAGCTGATTGAAGACATCATAAACTCTCGCTTAAAGCGCAAAATTTTATAGACGAAATCTGATAGCGTGAAGCATCATAATGTGACCGCTTCCGACCTTGTAAGATGTTGTCTCTGTTCTTCGATTTCAAACAATGTATTCAAATAAGCATTCATAGGTAAGGGCTTCGCGACACCATACCCTTGTGCGAAGTCGATGCCTAAGTCTCGTAGAATCCGGCTGTGTGCGGGAGTTTCGACAAATTCAGCGACGGTTTCTAAGTGCATCTCTTTAGCGACAGTCGCAATCGAACTGACGATCAAACGATCGGTCTCGCTCTCTGTGATTTCACGAACGAATGCCCCCTCGATCTTCAAGATATCCAGCGGTAGACGACGCAAGTAAGCAAAGCTTGCGTAACCGGTGCCAAAGTCATCAATTGCGATTTTACAACCGAGTTTACGTAAAAGATTCAAGGTCTCTATAGCTTGTTGTTCATTGATCAATGCTGACGATTCTGTGATCTCAAAACAAATCTTATCTAAGGGAATATCGAAGCTGTGTGCACTCTCAATGATACGAGAAGCAAGGTTTTCCGCGCTTAGTGTTTTAGCCGTAAGGTTAATAGCACAATGCCCTATCGTATCCCAGTTTTTGACTTTGTCGCTCAGCATACGGAAGGTATTCAGAATCACCCAATGATCGAGTTTGATTTCCAATCCGAATTGATTGATCAAAGGAAAAAATGCGGAAGGTGGCAGTACTTTTCCATCTTGCTCTTTTAGGCGAAGCAGCACTTCAAAACTTTGTTTACTCTCTTCAGGCCCTGAAAGTCGCATGTATGGTTGGCAGAACAGTTCGAACTGTTCTCGTTTAAACACTTGCTGAATGTGGTTCAACTTGTCGACACGGTCCATTTCAAAAGATTGCACGTTGACCCAATGAATGCTGCTGTCGCTCTGTGGTGGTTGATCGCACAGAATTGATACGACTTTTTCAATATCTTGCCCTTGGTTAACGACCGAGCAATAAACGGTTGGTGAGACCAAGGCGACAGACGTTCCACACCAGTAAAACTGGAAGCTTTCTAAATATTCCACGACTTCTTGAAGTTCTTGTTCTGCAACATCGGAATAGTGAGTGAAACTTAGCAACCCTGTGGAAAAAGGCGGACGATAGCAACGATTGATGCTTTCATTTCGCGAATATAAAAACTCGCTTAATTGCATGATGAGTTGTGATTTCCCCTCATGACCTAAGTCCGTCAGCATCGACAACGTTGGTGTCAGGTCGAGATAAATCAGCAATGAATAAGACTGATGGCTGATGTCTTCTTTTAATTGAGCGATGTTTGACAGGCCGGTGTACGGGTCAATCCTTTCTGAGCGGATTTGTCGTTGAGTCATCTCGAAGAGCTTCACTGAGTAACCGCCCAACAAATACGCGAGCGTGGTCAATACCGCAATGATGACAAGTAGGCCATAAAACTGGTCAGCATAAATTCGGTCGGCATTGTAGTGACTGATGCCGTCATGAATCACCAACAGAATGAATGGAGAGCCCACAAACAGCGGTCGAATTAATCCGTGTTTGGCTAATCCAATTACGACCAGTAAAACCGCAAAGAAGCTTAACGAGTTGAGCATAAATGAGGATGAAGAAAGAGCGGCGGCAACAAATAAAATGACGCAGCTTGCCAACCAAGCTAAATACTCCCGGCAGCGAGAGTTGGACACCCTAAGCCTTTTATCGAGTGCGAGATAAGATTGAGTGTCTGTATCGGTAATAAGGCTGACCATTACATACAAAATTGGGGTGACGAGTAATTGGGTCAAGTAATTGCCAAGTGTGGCATAAAACAAAAAATCAGCACTCAAAAAGCGCCCGTCAACGAAGGTATTCACCAGCATCATTTTTATGGTATTTGCGAACGGGAACAAGCAGCCTACGATGACAAAAAATAAGCTGATCCGTTGTGCGGCTGGTTGATGAAGTGAGCGGTTATTGAGGTAGTGGAACAAACTCGAAAAAACAAAAGGCAATAGAGGGACGGTGAGAGCGTAGAGTAAGGCATGTTCTAGACTACGCCCCGTTCCGATATAGTAAGCCAATAAACTCAGAATAATGGCAGGCAGTGCACGCCATTGATAGCGCAAGCAGCTGACGATCATCACGGAGCTGACCACAGAGATAAGCTGAAACGCATCTTTCTGGATAACAAACATTTGCGAGAGGGCAAACCCAGCAAAGATGGACAACGTGACGCCGAGAGTCAGGAACAGCATCGCACTCATATGGCGACTCGATGCGGCATTATTCATTAGTTTGATCTGAAAATAGTTGGGTAGCCGATAATAACAGGATTATCGGCATCAAATGAACTGGAATATACGTACTTTTAGAGTTTTTATTCTACAAAGTGTAACTGTGGGTGAAGCTACGTGCTACAAGGGCTGGCGGCGACGTAACCATACGAATAAGCTGCCAAGCGTCAGTAGGCCAAAACCGACAGAGCCACCATCACTGCCATTATTACCGAAGTCATTGCTTGTGGTGTCTTCTGGGTCAAACCCAGAGTCGCCTTGACTGTGATAATCTTCCCTTGCCGCTAAAGCAGCGTCGTAATTTGTCTTCGCCCCAGCACTGGTTTGGGCTTCTATCCAAGGGGTGTAATTGAGCACTTCAGTAAACACGCTTGGAATGGCAGGGGACTCACAAACCGATGAGCCGTAACTGACGATACCGATTTGTTGATAATTACCGCTACCATCTTGATACGTTAACGGGCCGCCTGAATCACCACTACATATCCCCGTGTAAGCTTGGTTTGGGAAGCCGTTCGCACACAAACTTTCTTGAGAGTTAAAACCTGAAACCAGTGAAGAACATTGTGAATCTGTAAGAGGTTGGATTTCTGCCCAGCGCAGGTAATTCGGTCCTGTCGCATCGTTGGTAGAGGTTTGACCAAGGCCAAAGATTTGGAACGCTGACCGGTTACTGTAGTCACCAAAGTCCTGTGGCAATGTGATGGATTGGACGTTGTCTGTGATAGGGCGAGTTAGTTCCAATATCGCGATGTCATTGATCCACAAGTTACTCGCGTTGTAATCGGGATGAATCGTGATAGCGCGTACGTCTTTGAATTCTTCAACAAACACATCATTCATGGTTGGGTTTTTGACTAAAACTCGAAGATCATCGATTGTCCAACCATCGGTAAACACGTCGGATTCGACACAGTGTGCGGCGGTCATGATGTATCTATCATTGACGATGGTACCACCACAGATGTTGGCAAACTGACTCGAGCCAGTACGGTGTAATATCAGGCGAGCAAAGAAAGGAAGTTGATTGGCAGTGGCTTGTTGGCCGCCAATAATAAACGTTTTTAAATCCGAGTCATTTGCACTGACTGCTTGTTCTGCGGAGCTTGTCATTGGCACAATGAGTAAAACGCCACTTATTAAGACATGATACAACCTCATAAAGCCATCCTTGGAGTTCAAAAGTACTTCTTTTACTTTATACCAATTCCGGCATTAATCTATTCATTACAGAAACGAATAAATTTCATAACGCCTATAGACGACGAAACGACGGGCTGCGTTCGAATTAGCTGAACTCTTGCCTCAACCAAGATCTCAACAAATGAAATGCCTCTTGTTTGAGCTTATGGGGTGGGCATACAAAGTAAAATTGTTGATAGGGGTTAGTGATTGGCTCACCCAATTCCACTAATTGTCCATATTTGATGTCGTCTTTCACAAACAAGCGATGTGTTACCAATAAGCCCAGCCGTCGAGTTGTGGCTTGCACAGCTTGAATCGACATGTTGAAGGTCATTGGTTTTTTGTTGGTAGGCCGCAGTAATCCTGTCTCTTCTTCCCAAACTTGCCAGTCGTGCTTTCTGCGATCGTTAGTGACTTCAATAATGGGGTAAGTTGATAGCAGTTGTTGAATGTCTCGATTATCAGGTTGCGCTAGTAACTCGGGGCTGCACACCAACACTAACTCATCTTCGCTCAACTTTTCACAATAGTAATCTTGCCACTCTTGAGGGCTGCCATGCACCACTGCGGCGTCAATGCCTTCCTGCTCTAAACGGAACTGCCCAATCAGATTGGATAGGCGGACATCTAACTGAGGAGCGAAATCTTGCAAGCTTGACATGCGTGGGATCCACCAGTGCAACGCAAGTGAGTTGACCATATTAAGTGTTATCCGTTTGGAATTTTGGTCGTGGATTAAGGCTTCGGTGGCATCAACGATTTGTTCGAGTGCCGGAGCTACTTTTCGGTAGTATTTTTTGCCTTCATTATTGAGGCGAACTTGGCGACCAACACGATCAAATAAAGGTTTGTTGACTTGGTTTTCTAGAGATTTAATGGCTTGGCTAACAGCGGAATGGCTAACAGAGAGCAGTTGAGCCGCCTCTGTCATGCTGCCAGTCTCTGCTACAGCAACAAAGGCATAGATCGACTTCAATGGGACTAATCTGCGCATAGTGTCTTCACTCCTATTACCTTTGTAGTTAGCGGTAGGTTAACTCTCAATCTGTAAGTTTTTCTTACATTAGCGTTTAAAATAACTCGCTATTTATGATTAATGCCTTTGCCTAAAATACTCCATGAATTAAGGAGTATCCAATGAACGTAGAAAACAAACCCATCGTCTTCATGTTGATGTCTACATTAAGCTTATCTGTTACTGGTTTGTTAGCAAAGCAGCTTAGCAATGATTTTTCGGTCACCATGTTCAGTTTTTTACGCTTCTTTACTCCAGCGCTCATTCTGTTAGTGATGCTAAGGTTCAAAAGACTGAGGCTACCGACAGCCAGTACGTTTAAACCCATTTTACTTCGAGCTTTTTGTATTGGGCTGTGTCAGCTTTGTTTTATTGCCTCGTTACAAACGCTAACTCTTGTTGAAGGCGTGGTCCTTTTCGCTACTGGACCACTGTTTATGCCAATCGTCGAGAAGCTATTTATGCGCGGTCAGATACGAATATCGACCATAATGGCACTTGTTATGGCATTTACTGGTGTCATTCTGTTGGCAGGCTCTGATGGTGAGTTTACATGGCGAGTCGACCTGTTATTGGGCTTGGCGGGTGGTTTGTTTAACTCGGGTTCGCAGCTGACACTTTATAAAGCCAGTAAGAGCGGCATGTCGCCACTAGAAATCAACTTCTGGACGTTCGGTTGCGCTGCTTTACTGATATTACCGCTGGTGCTCTTGAATGATTCAAATGTTTTATTGCACTCGCTTTCATTACACGAATTTGAAACACCGAATACATTGCTTGCCTTTTTGATGTCTATTTTGATCATCAATACACAGGTATTTCGTTCGAAGGCGTATCAGTTAGCTAGTAGTGGCTCTCAACTTGCACCGCTTATTTTCACCAATCTACTGTTTACCGCAGTGTGGCAATGGATGTTTTTCGATGACCAAATGAGCCACAGACAAATATTCGGAATAAGCCTTATTGTGCTGGCAACGATATTAAACACATGTTGGGTTCGGTTCTCTGCACGATCGATACCTTCAGGGCGAAGGACAGAGTTATCAAAATCACATTAAAAAACGGCAGCGTCAGTCTGCCGTTTTTATTTAATTGTTTTGGTTTCGATTAAATATGATGACTTGTTTACCTTTCTTGTAGGAAAACAGGTCATTTTTTTATTTTATGAAGATAAATAGATAAGTCTTTTTCTGTCATATAGTTAGATTTTAATCGTGAGTTTACCGGGGCTTTAAGGGTCGTACACTTTCCATTTATAACGTAGGAAACGTCTGAACTGAAGCTGAGATTGTTTTTTCTTTAATTAAATGCTGATAGTTTTACATCATGTCTTATCGGTTACGCCAGATAATATCGACATATAAAATGCAACGAGTTAGCATTTTATAATTAATGTTTAAAAAAGTGCTAATTACCATGTGTTAAAAACTGGAAAATTGTCCGTGAGTTCAAAAACAATGCATGAATTCAGTTAACAAAAATATCTAGTGTTAATTCGGTTTGTTTTCTTTTCAAAAAATAGGATTAAGGAAAGTATTTATTATGAAGATCAATAAATTGGTTGTGATCGTAGGTTCATGTTTATTTACTTCTTCTGTACTTGCTGCATCTGCCAATACCATCACTTTCCAAGGTGAGGTAACAGATGAAACATGTACAGTTTCAGTTAATGGTGAAAATGCTTCTCCAGTTGTGCTTTTGGAAACCGTGCCAAAGTCAGCGCTAGCAAGCAGTGGTGACACTGCTGGTGCAACGGAATTTGAGGTCTCGATCTCTGGCTGTACTGGTAACGCTGCAGGTGTGCCAAACATTTCAACGGTGTTTGTCGGCAACCAAGTAACAGGCAACGGTAACCTCGGGAATACGGGCAGTGCGACGAATGTAGAACTGCAAATTTTAGACACAACTGGCTCTACGATTGACCTTAAAGGCGGCTTTAAAGGTAGCAATGACCTCGCACTTGCCTCCGGTGAACAAGCAAACAGTGCGACGTACAAAGCACAGTATTACGCAACAGGTGCTGCGACGGCAGGTACGGTGAACGCGTCACTTCAATACGCGGTTTCTTACCAATAATCAGTGTTGGGAGAGAGGATTACCCCTCTCTCTAACCAAGCCAAATAACGAGGTGATAATGTTTTTGCGATTTTTTGTTGTCTTTATCACGTTAATTTTCGGCTTCGCTGCCCATGCCAATATTGTCATGACGGGAAGCCGAATTATTTACCCTGAAGGTGAACCCTTCGTTAACGTTTACCTAAAGAACAAAAGCAAAAATGTCTTTATGGTTCAATCTTGGTTTGAGAACGAAGATGGGTCCAAAGCGACACAAAATGATGTGCCATTTGTTGTGTTGCCACCATTGGCGAAAATTGAGCCACAACGGGGTCAAACGCTAAGGATAATCAAAGGGGTAGAAAAAACACTTCCCCAAGATCAAGAGTCAGTTTTTTACTTTAACTTCTTACAAATTCCGTCTAATGCCGCCATCGCTGAAGTGGCAGCAAGCAGCAATAAAATTGTGGTAACAGTAAAGCACAAAGTGAAGTTGTTCTACAGGCCAAAAAAAGTAATTAATTACAATAGAAATTGGAAAAAAGACTTTCAAGTTCAGCTCATAAATTATCAAAATGGAATCGCAAAAGTTAGGCTTATTAATAAGCAGCCGCTGCATGTATCTTTGTCTGGAAATGTTTTTATAGAACATCTAGGAGAAAAGTGGTTATCTGAAGCTAAAATGATATTACCAAATTCATATCAAGATTTTACGTTCAAAAATTTAAAAATTAAAAAAGGTGATAAAGCCGATTTTTTAATAACAACAATCAGTGACCAAGGGGCATTAATACCTAAGCGTTATTCCATTCAGTTTTAAATGTTAAGTTAGCTTTGGTGAGTAATATGTTGTTCGGCAAACGTTCGTATTTTATTTTTTCGCTTGTTGCTGCAATGTCTACTGTAGCGGAAGAGCTCGCTTTTGATCCTTCACTATTCCACGGTGATGTAGATATTCAAAAGCACATGTTATCTGGCGATACACTAAATGGGTACTCGTTTGATGATGGGCACTTAGTTGATTTGTATGTCAATGGTGAAATGGTTCTCCAAGGGAGCGTTGTTGCTGCTCGCATGAATAAAAGAACTGAGCGCAAGGAGCCTTGTTTTTCTGCCCAACAACTCAAATTGATCGGGCTTAAGCTAGATGACAAAGCGAAAGCAAATCTTGGTTGTCAGCTTTTGTCTGACGTTGCACCAATGGTGAAGTGGAAGTATAACGAATCAAGCTTTCAAATGAATTTGGATATCCCACAAGCGGCGATGGAAAGTAAACCTCGTGGTTACATTGACCCTGAAAAATGGGATGAGGGTATGACGGCTTTGTTTGTGCGTCACAACACAAATTACTACCACAATGAGTACAAACACGCAGAAGACAGTGATTACCTTTACAGCAACTTAAAAGTTGGGATGAATCTGGGCTTGTGGCAATTTCGTCACGATGGTTACTTTCGCTATTTGGACAATGAGACAGAATATACCTCGTTGAATACGTACGTTCAGCGTCCTATTTCTTCAATCCACAGTTCATTGTTGCTTGGCGAGTCGTATACCAATGGCTCCATTTTTGGCAGCTTGTCATACATCGGTATTAAGTTATCAACGGATCAGCGCATGTGGCCGCAAAGCCAGTTGGGTTATGCACCGGAAGTTCGTGGTGTCGCTGCCACTTATGCTCATGTAGTGATTAAACAGCAAGGCAAAATCATAAAAGAAACCGACGTACCACCCGGCCCTTTTGTTATCAGTGATTTGAACGATACCAAAAGTGATGGTGAGTTAGAGGTGGTCATTCAAGAAGCTGACGGTAGCGTAAGTTCTTTCAACGTACCTTACTCCTCGGTGCCTCTCTCCGTACGCCCTGGACAAATCATCTATAACACGGTTCTCGGTGATGTTAGAGGGTATGAAGACGTTAGCAATTGGTTTGCTGAAGGCTCTATCCAGCAAGGTGTAAACAACCGGATCACGCTTAACTATGGTTTGCGTATGGGGAAAGATTATCAAGCGTATCTGGCTGGTGGTGTCGTTGCGACGCCAATCGGTGCATTTGGCATGAACAGCATCTATTCATTTGCGCGTGTGTATGAGGAAGAAGAATACCAACGTGGGTGGCAAGTCGAGATGAACTATGGCCGCTCGTTTGATACTGGCACCAACTTTTCATTGCTCGCCTACCGTTATTCTTCAGAAAACTACAAAGAGTTGGAAGACGTTTTGGGCTTGAGAAAACAGCGAAAAAACAATAGCGATGAATATCAGTCTCAAACACTCAATCAAAGAAACCGTCTTACTTTGTCTTTGAGCCAATCATTGGAGAAATACGGTACGGTTAACGTTAGTGGTTCTCTAGTGGATTATTACGATGGTGAAGAGAGTATCGATTACCAAGCTACCTACAATAATCATTGGAGAAATGTGTCTTACAATATCAGCGTAGGACGTCAGTTTTATCACGAAGAGTTTGGCGAAGGTGATTATGAAAATACCGTAGCATTGAGTGTGTCACTTCCGTTCGACTTCTATGACCGTTGGTCGACGTTTGGGTTTAACTATACCCATAGTAAATCGAGTGAATCAGCGACGGCCAATGTATCGGGGACGCTCGGTAAAGATGCGCCAGTTTCTTATTCTGCCTACGGGGGGCGAGAAGGGAATAGCAACACTTACGGAGGAAGTTTGTACACTAGAACTCCTTATGGTGGCGTTTCGCTTTCTTCTGCAAATGGCGATGATTACAACCGTGTTTCAGCGGGTATTTCAGGAACGATGCTTGTGCACGATGGCGGTGTCACCCTAGGTCCTTATACCAATGATTCATTTGCTTTAATTGAAGCGAAAGGTGCGAAAGGTGCCAATGTAATGAATGGACAAGGTGCAAGAATCGATGACTCTGGCTACGCGTTATTGCCTTCGTTGATTCCTTATCGTTATACCGATGTGTCCTTGAAAAATAATGGGTTAAGTACTGGTGCGGAAATTAAAACCGGTAGTCGGAAAGTCGTGCCGTATTCTGGTGCCGTCGTAAAAGTGAAGTTTGAAACGTTGAAGGGAAAAGCAGTGCTGATCAATACCGTGCTCGATAAAGGGGGGATTCCTCCAATGGGCGCAGATGCTTTTGATCAGCAAGGGATAAAGATCGGCATGGTTGGGCAAGCTGGTCAGGTGTACGCCCGACTAAAAGAGACCAATAATGAAGTGATTTTACGTTGGGGGGCAGGGAATGAATGCAGCATCAACTATACCCCGCCGAAATCGGACCGAGTACTTCTCTTAACCGAACAAACCTGCATGATGAGGTAATTATGAAATATTCAATATGGAGCCTTTGCCTATCTATCTGGTTTGTGAGCATGTCTGCTTTTGCTACCTGTACAAAGTTGAACACAACGAACCAAGGTTATTTATCAAGCGAGGCAATCAATGCTGGTTATTATGTAAACAATAACTTTACTGGTGCTGCAGATGGGTACTTTGGAAACTATGGTTTACCTGGGGTAATTAATATCAACAGTGGCAGTCTTTTTCAGCCGGATGGCAGCGTTATTGCGACTTCAACGGCTTCGTTTTTAGGCTCAGCAAACCGAACGCCTTATGGCGATAAGCAGGTTTTATTTCGCTGCGACTTAACCGATAAAAACGATCTTTGGGAGTATTACTCAACAAACGGAGACGACAACTATGCTGGACGAAATGAAGTTCCGAGCATTTCAGGAGCATACTATTCTGACTATCGTTATGCCGCCTTTCGTCTGACTAATCTTGCAACAGGTGAGTACTATTCCCGCTATTGGAAAGCGAGAAAGCTTAACCCTGATGGCATGTTTCAAGACAGCAATTACATCTATGTACACGCAGGAGTGTTCAGTGATGTCAGCGTAGAAGTCATCAAAGTAACCAGCGGGGCGGGTAATTACGGGTTGAACTATGGTCGTTTTTCTCCCACTCGTAACGGTGTACATGGTTATATTGCATTTAAAGGTGGCGGTCGAAGTTCTGGCTTGACTGTCGGCTGTGACCATGGTGGCGGTTGTTACAGTGGATGGTATGGAGATTATCCGGGGGCATGGGGGTGGGCGAATCAGCTTACGTTTATTCGTGGTGCGTTTTGTCAAGTTTCAGATTACACACCGCACGTACTCTTCCCTACGATGACTGTCGATGCGCTAAATAGTGGTGAATCATCAAGGTTGGCGTTTAGCATCGGTTTACTGTGTGAACTTAATGCTGCATCTGGCACCACATCTAACACAAGTACCAGCCTGACAGCGACACGTCCGATTGCGATCGGCTTATTGGTGAACTCTGCCAACGCAGTCAGTAAAGCTGAGCAACTTGGGCTAAAAACATCTGCGGGCGGTTTAACGTATTTGTTAAGCAATGAATACGGCAATCCAGGCGTAGCTCAGGGGGTCGGGATCAGAATATACGATAACTCTGGGTCTCCAATGAATCTGTTGCCTAGTCGTACGACTGGAACGGGTAATGCTGGCGGATGGTATGGCTTTAAAGAGGTCACACAATTGGAATCATCCAATGCATCTTCTGAATCCTACCGAGGTCACTTTACGGCTTCTCTAGAAAAACTCAGTGGTGAAACTGTTACAGCAGGAACTGTGTATGCCCAAGCGCAAATCATTGTCAGCTTTCAATAAGTTCACTTGGTTACTTCTCAGTATTGTTTTGGTTTTTTCGATGTCTTCTGTTCATGCTGCTGTCGATATAGATCGAACTCGTATTGTCATCAATGCCAATGACTTAGAAAGTGACTTTACCCTCGCGAATTCTGGTGAGGATAACGTACTTCTTCAATTATGGTCGGACAAAGGTGACCTCACTGTTTCTCCATCGGATGAGGAGACACCATTATTCGTTATCCCTCCTATTTTTAAAATGGCGCGGGGAGAAGTGCGATCAGTACGTTTGTTACTGAATCGAGCTGATTTAGATTTTGAGGATCGTGAAAACTTACTTTGGTTAAATATCTTTCAAGTGACGCAGGTATCCGAAGAGGCAATCACTGCCAATGCTCAGCAGATTATGTTGCCTTTGAGACTTCGTTTAAAGGTGCTTGTTCGTCCAAAAGGTATCGAAGCCCCAGGAAAAAATGCGTATTCACAACTGCGTTTTGTGCGCGCAGGAGAAGGTTTGAAGGTGGTGAATCCGCTGCCTTGGTTTGCAAATTTTTTATCGATAAAAGTGGGTGACGATACCCATGAAAGAATCACTATTGCACCTTTTTCGAGCGTCACCTTACCGCTAGGTCAACGCCTAAATACACAACAAATACAGTTCGACATCATTGGAGATGACGGAAATACAACAAACTATAAAAGTACCTTAGTTAATTAGCATTTAAGTGGTGGATTTGTGAGTTACAACTTTGAAAGGGAGTTAGCTATTTGGTTAAAAGAAAAATCAATCACGAGGAAAGAACTTATCGCACTATTGCAGCAAGCCCATTATGAGGAGTTTAAAGGGCTAGATGTCATCACCTTAAGTCGATGGTTAAACGGCAAAGTGATCCCACCCTTGTATAAGCAGTTTTATATCGCACGATGTTTAGATGCCGACTTGGTTGAGATAATTCTTAATTTAGATGAAGACGAACACAAGAAGCCTGCGCGACATTCCTCAGTGTTGGCGAGTTTAATAAAAGCGTTTGATTTTTCTTTAACAGCACTCTCTTACTTTAAAGTGCCAGAGTCTATTCGAAGTGAAATTCGTTCACAAACCTATTACGAACACCTTGAGGTTTTTAAAGATTTTTATAGCAATGTTTCTGCCATTGAAGGTTTTGTTGGGGACTTGTACGCGATGAAAACGGATATTAAGTACAAATGTATTTTATTGCAGAATAAACAAGACTATATTGTTGGTCATTGGGCTGGAATTTTGAACTTAGAGAAGCTGAACAATCTACCTTCATTCATTAGTATCCCTGAAAATGAGTTGAAGCAAAGTTGCCTGGTTAAGTTAGGACACGCGATGAACTCTACTCACTTCTTTGAATTAGTAATTCAAGCTATTTGTTATTACTTACTTTATCTTTATAAGACAAAGGATTACGTCTATATCTTTATTGCTGGATATCCGATTCTTGAGTTTGCAAAGAAAGTATTTAATGCAAAAGAGGTAAAGTATTACCCGCCTACAGATAGTAGCCAGAAGGTGGGCTTGTATTTGGTTAAGTTCGATATTATTCGTTCCATTTCCAACCCCATTTTGACTCCAAAGATTAAAAAAAAGCTGCAGTGTTTACAAGAGTGTGATTCTAACGTCTGCAACCTTTGTAACTTGCGTCAGTTTTGCTCCACCCAGTCAAAATCTTGTCCGGTTTAGGCTTATAAGCTCACGGCAAGCGTTTTGTACAAGAAGCCTTGTAGCCCCCAAGCTTGGATACTATTCTCGATAATCTGCATTTGCTCTACCTGAGTTTCGACGCGCTCAATTATTAATTTTGTGCGCGTCTTTTTACTTAACTCAATCACCTTACTGTAATGGTCTGCTTCATTAGAGTGTTCCACTTTAAGAAACTGATAAAAGCCAGATAAAAGTTCTTTTTCTCGAAAATCAGAATCTAAGTCGTAGTCGTCAGCTGCTAACATAACCTTCTGTTTTTGTAGAAACTCAAATCCTTTTCTTATCTCAGAACAGCTTTTACATGAATTTCTTTCTGTAATTTCTACAACTAAGTTAGCTTTTAGCTCCTCTAAGCTCTTCTTGAGAATGACGATATCGCACAGCAGATATTTGTCACAAAGATTACTGCGCTCTAGGTTAATGAATAGATGTTTTCCTTTAAAATCATCAGAGTAACGATTGATGTAACGATCTAGCCTTGCAACTAACGCACGACTCATATGAGGATATTTGATCTCCCTAGAGTATACCTCGTCCGTTGCTTGTTTAGATAGAGTTTTGGGATCAATTAGCACTTCGAAGCCCAAGTTATTACCTTTAATATCAACGATTTCTTGTAATTTATAATTGATATCGATAAGACTTATACCGTTGCTTTTGTTTAAGTAATCTTCAATTAGAAAACACATGTTTTATTTTTCCATTTTCTTGAACATGATGGTGATAAACTCCATCTCTTCATCAGAGATAAGAGGCTCTTCATCAACCAGTTCTTTCCTTCTAAACTCGATAAAGCCTTTAATTTCCCGCAACTGCTCCGGCTTCATTTCATTAATGCATTGTTTTATATATTGAAATTCACCGTTTTTTAAGCCGTTCATGTTTTGTCCGTTGTTAGTGCTTCGCTTTGTTTCTATCTCGATCCATATGGCGAAGTTTAATGAAAAGCACCAAATATTGAGTTGGCAGAGTTGTATTTATTATGCAGCGACTGCTAAATGTCGCCTTCGTGGCTCCTTTGCATGCGAACTTGCCCCATTGATGTCGGGCTTCGCAATTCTTCTTCTGGTTACAACCGAATTGTTTGATTTTTAATCAGGATGAACTAGCGTCAAGAAAGTAGCTAAGGGAGAGAACATGCTGACTTTAAATTATCACGTCGAGATTGCAGCCACGCCGCAGCGCGTATGGAGCGTGCTGACGGATATCGAATTGTACAAACGATGGGCACAAGCTTTTTCACCGCAATCTCAATTTGATGGCGACTGGGAAGAGGGAGGGGATATTACCTTTTACGACCCAGACATGGGGGGGACTCGGGCAGTAGTGGACACTGTTTTGCCACTGCATAAACTTGAGTTTCATCATGTTGCCATCTTCAACCCAGACAATAGGCAGCAATTAGACGCTGACTTGGCTTCTAAGTGGATCGGATCACGGGAGATCTACCAGATCGATGTGCTGCAAGATCGCTTGTTGCTCAGTATCACCATTTCTACCCATAGTGATTTTGTGTCGATGTTCAATCATGGTTGGGAGAAAGCATTGCCGCTGATTAAAACGATCTGTGAGGAATAAGATTAGATTTCGTCCCAATATTGGGCTGACGATCACTGACATGTGGGTATACAATAGCCGCCAATTTGCGCACCAAGAGAGTTGATGATGGAATTTAAGGTTGATACCCACACGCACACGTACGCCAGTGGCCACGCTTATAGTACGTTGATTGAAAACGCTAAATCGGCAAAAGAGAACGGGCTGGATATGTTCTGCACGACCGACCACGCGGAATCAATGCCGGGTGCGCCTCATTACTGGTTCTTCTCTAACCAGAAAATTCTGCCTCGCTTTCTTGAAGGCGTTGCCATTATTCGCGGTGTTGAATCTAACATCATGAACACCAAGGGTGACATCGATATTCCAGATAGCGTTGATCGCAACTTGGATTGGGTGATTGCTAGCTTTCATGAGCCAGTGTTCCGCCCAGCAGATAGTGCTACGCACACTGAAGCTCTGTTGAACATCATCAAAAACGGTCGCGTTGATGCGCTAGGCCATTTAGGTAACCCCAACTTTGACTTCG
Organism: Vibrio sp. MOR3; assembly: GCF_001557775.1. Classification (NCBI taxonomy): domain Bacteria; kingdom Pseudomonadati; phylum Pseudomonadota; class Gammaproteobacteria; order Vibrionales; family Vibrionaceae; genus Vibrio; species Vibrio sp. MOR3. The sequence continues at coordinate 205,301 of NZ_LNRD01000001.1, forward strand.
ATTTTGAAGCTGTACTGAAGTGCGCTAAAGAGCACAATGTCGCGATTGAAATCAATAACACCACATTGAAAGGTAACAGCCGTGTTGGCAGCGTAGACCGTTGCCATGAGATTGCCCAAATCGGTAAAGAGCTCGGTGTCTTCTTCACCACAGGCAGTGATGCGCACTTCTGCCACGATGTGGGTAACCTGAGCTTGGTGGGTGAGTTAATGGATAGAGTCGGCATCGATAGTGGTAAAGTTATTACGCACTCAGCACAACAATTCTTAGCCTTCTTAGAGCTGCGTGGCCGCACGCCAATTGCAGAGTATGACGAGATTCGCAACGCATAAACTTGATTACATTTTTGGTTATGCAAGTGTTAAGGGATTGCTTTACACTGCTGGCATTAAAAAGCCGGCTCAGAATTCGGCATTCAATGGAGAAGTGAAGATGTTACGTCCTTTAGTGTTGGGGTGTGTCATTGCGTTAGGCTCAACGTACGCAATGGCAGAAGCCGTCGACTTAAAACAAAACATGAAGCAGATGAAGATGGAATTCAAACAGGCGGCAGAAGCGTCTGATGTTGAAACCATGAAATCTGCGATTGATAGTTTGCAAGCGATCGTTGAACAATCTAAGCGTGGTAATTACCCACCAGAGAAGTTCGATATCTACTTAGAAGGCTTTAACAAGCTGACGGTAACGCTTGATAAGATTGAAGCGGATCTTGATGCAGGCAAGCTAGAAGAAGCGAAAGACCAACTGCGTGAAATCGATAGCCTTCGTGAAGAGTACCACGACAAACGCAACCCAAGTATCTGGAGCAAACTGTTTAGCTAACCGTTTATCCAACTTGAAGAAATGACCATCAGCCTGCCACTTCGGCGGGCTTTTTTGTGCCTGTCAATCGAGGTATTCAAGAAAACCTGTGAGGTAGCAGCCACTTATTGATCCTGTTTTTGAGCTACCACTCAGAATTGGTTACGCTGTGTGAAATTTGTTAAGTCACCGTTATGCGTAGATTAATTCCTTTTTACCGCTCGATGTTATTTGCTAGTGCTCTCAGTTGGGTGCTAGTGACGCTGATGCCTGTTATCAATGCTCATGGTAACAGCATGGGCGTGTGGGCGACGCTATGTACGCTTAACGGTTTTGAATTGGTTCAAATAGAAGAGGGTGACAACTTTGTCAGCCACAAAGGTAAGCCTTGTCCGTTTAGCCACTTCTCGACTTTTCATCACGATACACTTCCAACGACACCGATACTTTCAAGACAGAGCTTGGTGATTTCTGACAGCTACGCTTTTTTGGCTCTAAGTGTGCGATTTGAAACACCAGTTCCTCGAGCGCCGCCAGTTTCTCTTTTCTCATAACAAAAACCATTACACGATACCCAAGTAACCTCGAGATGCTTGGTTCAGCGAGAATGACTTGGTTTGTAGACGCGGCGGCGATTTAAAGGTCTAGTGGGTCTAAATCAAGATATCGACAACAAAGTATACAAGCCAAGGCAACTCGCCCTTCGGGAGCGTGTCATTGCTCCGATTGCTGCTTCAAACAACTTGGAAAGAGTTGTCTATTACACAGCGTTGTTTTCTTTGCACTCGAATCAATGACAACGCTCTGAATCCAGCATCTTGAAGTCACTTGGGTATATAGTCAGCAACACTGCCACTTCGAGCAGTGGTACTCCCGAATCTAAGTCAAATAGCGCCGCATACGAATGCGTATGTGCAGGATGCGTTTGGCTGAATTTGGGTGTTCAACAATGAAAAAAGGAAAATACACATGTTGAGAAACTCGGCAAAGCCTCAACTCAAGGAAGCCTCACGCGCAAAATCCATCTACTTTATGACGTGGCGATGGCACTTTTACGCAGGTTTGTTCGTCATTCCATTTATGCTCATTCTTTCCCTCACGGGGTTGGTGATGTTGTTTGATGATGAAATCGAACTGGCTCGATACGAAGCGACATTACAAGTTTCACCACAAGAGCAAATGGTTCCTGTCTCTGCACAATTGGAAACCGTAAAGCAGGCGTATCCCGATTTTAATGTCACTCAATTTGTACCTGCTAAAACGGCCGATATTGCCAACCGATTCTCGATTCAAAACCAAGAAGGCAGCTCGCTGATTGTTGCAGTAAATCCTTACACAGGAGACGTACAAGGCACCATTAACCGTAGTGATAGTATCTATGAACTGATGAACAGCATTCACGGCACGTTGCTCATCGGCGACCTAGGCGACCGTTTAATTGAAATCGCCGCAAGTCTGGGGATTTTGCTGTTGGTGTCTGGTTTGTTCCTTTGGTTACCGAGAGACAACGCCAGCCGCGCCGGCTTTTTGAAAATTCGCCTTAACAATGGCCCTCGAATTTTGATGCGTGACCTGCATGCGAATTTAGGTGGTGTGCTGTCGATTGTTTTGTTGTTCTTTTTGATTTCAGGTTTGTCGTGGGCAGGGATCTGGGGCGCGAAAATGGTGCAAGCTTGGAATACCTTCCCAACCTATTACACATGGGGTGAGAAACCGGAATCCACACTGACACACAAAGATCTTAACCACGGTGCTTCAGAAGAAATGCCATGGAACTTAGAGCTTGCTGCTGTGCCAGAATCGAAAGATAAGCCTGCTCATGATCATGCCAATATGAAGGAAGAGGTGGCATATGCAGGCAGCCATGATGCGCTCTCTATTGATGATATCATCCTCAAGGCTGAAATGATGGGCTTTACTGGCTATAAGCTGTTTTTGCCACGTTCTGAGACGGGCGTTTATACCGTTGCAGCTAACTCTATGGGCGGCGATATTTCCGACCCGAGGCAAGATCGCACCAGTCACTTTGACCAATATTCCGGTCGCTTGTTGGTGGATGTAACGTGGCAAGATTACAGTTTGTTTGCCAAGTTCATGGCGGCAGGTGTGTCACTGCATCAAGGTGATGTCAGTGTGCTTAACAAAGTGCTCAACGTAGTGTTCTGTTTGGCGCTCATCTTAATCTCAATCACAGGCGTGGTGATGTGGTGGATTCGTCGTCCTAGTCGCAGTGCTGCATTGGGTGCGCCATCTAAGTTTCAGCAAGACGGTATTTGGAAGCTTGGCTTAGTAACGTTGGTGATATTGTGTCTGGCGTTCCCGATGGGCGGTTTGGCGATTGTTACCGTTCTCGCACTGGATTGGCTGTTGTTCAACCGCGTTGAGAAGCTGAAAACGGCGTTGAATTAGTAACAGACAAAGAATGGAATAGTAAAAGAGCCAGGGACGTACTGGCTCTTTTTATTTCTGGTAAATCTCTAGCGGCAAGCCATCTGGATCTTGGAAGAAGGTAAAGGCTTTGCCTGTGAATTCGTCAATACGAATTGGCTCAACTTCAACGTCATTCGATTCTAGGTAGGCTTTCACTTGTTCAACATCATCAACCAAAAACGCGAGATGTCGTAGCCCTTGTGCTTCAGGAAAGCTCGGTCTCTCTGGTGCGCCCGGAAAGCTAAACAGTTCCACTTGGCTGCCGTCAGGTAAAGCGAGGTCAAGCTTGTAGGAGTCTCTGGTTTCACGATAGTTTTCAGCAATGACTTTCAATCCCAACACTTCAGTGTAAAAGCGTTTTGACCTGAAATAATCGCTGCAAATGATCGCGACGTGATGAATGGCATTAAACATGGTTAGCCTCCTCGGAGACTAAATGCTCCTTAACGAAGTCGATAAACACGCGCAGACGAGCAGGCATGTATTTGGTTTGTGCATACTGCATCGCGATAGCACCGTGGTAGTTACTCTTGATCATCCAATCCGGTAGCACCTCCACCACTTCACCTTGCTCTAACGCGTCTTTGATCACGAAGTCATGGAAGATCCCAATTCCCAAGCCAGACTTAACCCCGTTCAAGCGCATTTGAGAGTGGTTGACGGCATAACGGCCACTCACAGCAATCGAATGGAACGCTTCTTCTTTAAAGAACGACCAGATGTTGTCTTTGTCGTTTTCTGCAAGGTAAATACAGTCGTGCTGTTCAAGCTCGGTTGGGTGAGCTGGCATACCGTGCTTGGCGAGGTAATCTGGAGAAGCACACAACACCAGATTGGTCTTGCTGATCTCTTTGAGTACCAGATTCTCATCGGGCTTGTCGGTGAGCTTAAACGCAACATCGATGCCTTGGCGAAACAGATCAATCTCACCATCGGCAGCACGCAGTTTGAGCTGTATATTTGGGTAGCGGTCTAGAAATGGCAGCACAAATGGCTGAAGCACGGAATTAAGAAAGGCTTCGGGAGCCGCCACTGTGAGAGCTCCAGTGGGCTCAGCATGATCTTCCGCAGATAGCTCAACGGCTTGCTGCGCGGCATTCACCATTGCGATGCTTTGGTCGTAAACCTTTTGCCCAGCTTGAGTGATGATCAACTTACGAGTCGTGCGCTCAAACAGTTTGACCGAGAGGGCTTGTTCCAACCGTGTGATCAACTTACTTAAAGCCGATGGCGTTACGCCGAGTTGTTTAGCAGCAGCGGTAAAACTGCCTTCGTTTACCACCAAGATAAACGAAGCAAGATCAGGAAGTAGGGCAATGAGTTTTGGATTAACCATAATTGTTCAGTTCTGCGCAGCGGAATAACGATATTGTCTGGTACGGTTTCACGAGGTTCAAGTGTCACCGTCTCGCTTTAACGATATTTTGCCAAAAATGCATTGAGTGCAGGCAAGCCAGATTCACCAGTATGGTATTGCTGCCAACAGTGATAAATGGCCGTTTCGTGGTCTGCGATCAACTCGATAGCTTCTCGTTCAGCGATTGAATACTGCTGTGAAGCTCTCACTTCTTCATGCCACTCTCGATACTTGACCTCATAAGGTTCTACCCACTTCAGAAGAGTCGTCACCAACTCTTGCCATGGTAAACCAATCCACTTGGTTGCATCTGCTAAGCCTTTATCCAGCATCTCTTGGTGTCGACTTTCGATATCCATGCCATCTGTTAGCAGTACAGGTTTGAGCTTTTCTGCGGTGAGCTCTTCCACTTCAATCAAGGTTTGCCACAGCGTTTGTTGTTCACTTTGGGCGTAATGGCTCAAGTAGTGGTTGAAAAAAGCGATGCCGTAGATTTCGCCATAGTAGGCAGACAGAACGTTATCAATCATGGTGAGAATCGTGATTTAAACAGAGAATACCGCATTGTAGGAGGGGAGCACACGCAGTGTAAATAGCTGATTAACAGTAAAAATCGCTGCTGACAGAATTCGAACAGAACTTGTGAGAATTTTATGAGAATTCGATGAAGTTGCTGATAGATTTACTCTTCATTCTTAGAGGCAAGAACGCAAAACGTTCGAAACGTAATGCTTAACCTACTCAAGTCACGAACAAAGAAGTACACATGGGCTTGGGTAGTTCAACCCTCATTAAAGGATGGAATCACAATGAAAAAACGTACCCAACTCGGACTCGTCATGACTTCAGTCGCTATGGCACTAGGCTCTGCATCAGTGAATGCGGCGGAATTGGAAATCACCGTGACAAACGCAACCAAAGGCATCTACTTTACGCCTCTTATTGTTGCTGCACATGGCTCTGACCTTCAAATGTTCAGAACGGGTCAAGCAGCAACACCAGAACTAGAAGCAATGGCAGAAGGCGGTGATATCTCTGGTCTTGCTAGTGTGATTGGTAACGCTGGTGGTGCGGTGGTTGAGAATCCTGCTGGTGGCATTTTGAATCCGGGAGTTGCAACCACCTTCACCTTGGACAGTGGCGACCACGGTTATCTTTCTTTGAGCGCGATGCTGCTGCCAACCAATGACGGTTTCGTCGGTCTAGATAGCTGGAAGATTCCAACGGAAGCGGGTACATACCGAGCAACGCTAAGAAGCTACGATGCCGGTACAGAAGCGAACGATGAACTTGCGTCTAGCATGCCAAACCCACCTTTCATTACCTTTGGTACTGGCGGCACAGGCGTTGAAGCAACGGTAACTAACGACAAAGTTCACGTGCATCCGGGTAACCTTGGTGATAGCGACCCAACCGGCGGCATCAGTGACCTAGACAGCAGCAGCCATCGTTGGTTAAACCCAGTCGCAACCATCACAATCGTTGTGAAGTAAGGGGGATGTATGAAATACAGAATCTTACTAGTAGCAGCTTCAGTCGGCTTGCTCGCCGGTTGTCCAAGCGATGATGATAATGACGTAGTGAAATCGTACCGTTACACCGTCAACGTGGCGAACTTGACTGCGAATCAACCTATGTCTCCGCTTGCGGTACTCACTCACAATGGTGACTACCAACTGTTTGAAATTGGCCAAGCGGCATCTGTTGAACTTGAGCATCTTGCCGAAGGCGGTAGTAACGCCGAGCTGATTGAATTGATGAACAGCAATGACAGTGTCTATCAAGGTATTTCGGGTAATGGATTGGTGTTGCCTGGCGCATCGGACGAAGTCACCATCACGGTTGACCCTAGTCGTTACGGTTACTTGTCTGTGGCGTCTATGTTCGTGAATACCAACGATGCCTTTGTTGGCGAAACGGGGCTATCGCTCAAATCGCTCGCAGTGGGTGAAAGCTATGAAATGAGCATGAACGTTTGGGATTCGGGTACAGAGCTAAACGATGAGCTTGCCGCAACCATTCCGGGCCCAGCAGGTGGCGGTGAGGGTTTCAATGCCGCTCGTAATGACAGCAGTGACGTTGTTGCCTTCCATGCGGGTGTTATTAGCCAAGATGATGGATTAGCAAACTCAGCACTCTCTGCGAACCATCGTTTCTTGAACCCAGGTGCGAAAGTCACCATCACTCGAGTCGAGTAACACAGGCTCCGATGACGTCTCCTTTCCAAAGCGCTTGTAGCCGAGCGCTTTATCCCTCATAGCGTCATCGGAACCTTTTTTGAAAGAATTTCTAATTTGTTCCGGTCATGTGCAAAGTGAGGATACTCGAAGGCAAGGAAAGGACCATGGAACAACAGGCAATCAATTTAGTCGCGAACATCTTGTTGGTGGAAGATGACGATGATTTGGCAGAACTGGTTCAGATGCATCTCAAGTTTCAAGGACACCAAGTGTCGCGAGCCACAAATGTCGCTGATGCGAAAGCGCAATATCAGCAACAACCCTTTGATTTATTGATCCTTGATCGAGGTTTACCAGATGGTGATGGCCTAGATATCTGCCATTATTTGCGTCAGCAACAAGATTGGAGCCCAGTGCTTATGCTGACAGCCAGAGACGGTGAAATGGATAAGGTTGACGGTTTAGAAGCAGGCGTTGATGATTACATCACTAAGCCATTTAGCGTATTAGAATTTCAAGCACGAGTGCGAAATGTGCTACGCAGAGTCAGCCAAACCGTAGAAGCCAAAGTAGCAAATGAAGTCCTCGATGATGCGATGGATTTTGGTCCGCTGAGAATTATTCCGGAGTTGCACCAAGTATCCCTAAACGACAAAGACGTCACTCTTACCGCGACGGAGTTTACTTTGCTGCAGTTTCTCGCGACTCGTCCGGGTAGAGTCTACAGTAAAGATGAATTGCTCGATCACGTATGGAACACCAGTCATTCTGGTTATCACCACACTGTGTGTAGCACCGTAAATCGCCTACGCAGTAAGTTGTCTTTGTCTGACTCTGAGCATCACTTTATTCAAACGGTCTGGGGCGTGGGGTACAAGTTTCAGCCACGACAATAACTTTTCTCTTTCAGTCATCAGTGCTGTTTAAGGAGGCGATAGGATGAGCTTCAAATCTCGCTTAGTGGTATTTACTAGCTTGTGGTTCTGCCTCGCAGCGGTGGTGATTGCACTGACTTACAATTGGCAAAAAGAAACCATTGAGTTACGTACTAAGCAAAGCCTGCATAAAGATCTAGCTAGCCACATGCGTGACGACAATCCGCTGATGATCGGGACGGATTACAACCCTAAAGCGCTCAAGTCGATCTTTCATACGCTCATGCAGATCGGCCCTGATTTTGAAATCTACTTCCTCGATAGCCAAGGTAACATCACCACTCATGCAGCACCAGAAGGGGCGGAGATCATGGGAGCGGTGGATCTCAATCCCATTAAGCAATTCTTAAATGACCAACCCTTTCCTATTTTGGGTGAAGACCCACGCAATCGTGGTGAGTACAAAGTCTTTTCTGTCGCGGCGATAGAGGAATTAGGCTCTACGGTCGGTTATCTCTATGTGGTGATTGGCAGTACCCGACATGACGCCATTGCCAATGCTCAAGTCGATACCCCTTACATCGCGCTGGCAGGATTGGTCTTAGTTTCCATTTTAGGCTTTGCTCTTGGGGCTTATGTGCTGGTAAAACGCAGCTTACTGAATCCCATTGAGCGCGTAACCAATCAACTTGAACAACAAGCCGAGCATGACTTCCGCCTACAACCTGATTTTACTCGCCAAGTGCCAGAGCTCGTACCGATTGCGCACTCTTATCAGATGATGGCGAAGCACATTCAGCAGCAGTTTTTACAGTTGGAGTATCAATCGTCTCATCGTCGTCAAAGCTTGTTGCAACTGAGTCATGATCTGAAAACGCCGTTATCGAGCGTGCTTGGTTATTTGGAAACGTGGCGCTTGCAACATCCGGAATCCGATCCTTTGATTGACGTCGCTTTCCGAAATTGTGAGAAGCTCTCTACCCAATTGCATTCGTTACTTGATGCGGCAAGAAAAGAAGCGCCAATGCCGAATTATGAATATTGCCCTGTCGAGCTTAGCGCTTTAATGGCCGAATGTGCTGAGACAATGCAAAGCCAGTTTTCACGAAAAACGGTAGAACTCAAAGTTGAAGTGGAAGATAAGATTGAAACTGTCGGCGATAAAGGGTTGCTAGAGCGTTTAGTGCTTAACTTATTGGAGAATGCACTCCGTCACAGCCCAATTGGTTCAGCAGTGCATTGCCAAGCACATTTGAGTGAAGATAAGACTCGAATTCATTTTACCTTCATTAACCATATCGAAAAGAATGCTGAAGGTGGCTCTTTGGGCATCGGCACGAAGATTGTGCAGTCTATTTTGATGCTGCACCATAGTTACCTAGAAACCAGTGTTACCCCTTCTCAGTACCAACAGCGATTTACCTTGCGAGCCGTATCACTTCCGTCTTCGGGCGCTTAGCTTAAAAGCGCCTTACTTTCATCGACCTTCTTTATCCTGCTATCTTTTGGCGTGCATAGTGGCCTTATTTATTTCTCGGACAATGATTCAATTGATTTGTTATTTGGATGGCACTTTAATAATTGTAATGAATGAACCTGAATTTGTTACAGATTTAACGTATTCAATTTAAATATTAACCTTGGCGCCCAAATTGTGATGAAAATATTACAACGTTTATTTTTGCGCGATTCAAAGATTATAAAATGCGCCATCTTTTATGTTTGTGATAAGTGTTTCAATGAATATTTTATTATGCTCATAGTTGTTTATTGTAAAGGGGTTAAATTGTTGCTTATATCATCATATGAAATGAAAAAGTGGAACTAAAGTCACTTAATGGCAGCTGAAAGATCTAAACTATCGGGTGATGAGGTAATAATGGTTTAGTAACAGATAGTTACGGATTCATAATTAATAATATGGCTAAACTTCCGACAAGGATCGAAAAGATGAGCGACAAGGAATCTATTCAGACTAATCGCAGCCGCCGCAATTTCTTAAAAGGTGCAACTGGTGCAGTTGTGGCTGGCGTCAGTGCTTCCGCATTTTCCGGTACAGTTCAAGCAAAAGAACCGAAAATTGATTGGAGCAACAACGGACTAGGTAGAAAAAACGACAAACGCTTCTGGCGTAAAGTACAAAAGCAGTTCGTATTGGATAAACGAACGACTTACATGAATATCGGCACGACAGGTTCGATGCCAAAACATGTTTTAGAAGGGTACGAAGACAACAATAAAATCGTTGCTAAGTACCCGTGGGACATGAAAGACAAGTTTGGTGCTTGGCCTCATGTTTCTGAAATGGTGACGCAAGTTGCGCCGGGCTTTGGTGCTAACCCAGATGAAATCATTCTAAGCCGCAACACCACCGATGGCTTATGTTCTATCATCAATGGCCTGCATTTTGAGCCAGGTGATGTCATTCTAACGACTCACCATGAACACGTTGCTGCAACGTCACCAATGAACGTGGCAAAACATCGCTTTGGTGTGGACGTGGTAGAAATTCAGCTTCCGGTTTTCACTGGTACAGAAAACGTCACGGAAGAAGATTACATTCAAGCCTTCCGCGATGCGATTGAAACCCACCACAATGTGCGCCTTATTGTGTTCTCTCATATTACCTACAAAACCGGTACGACTCTCCCTGCTAAAGCTATCTGTTCTTTAGCAAAGCAACACCGCATCCCAACGTTAGTTGACGGCGCGCACACTGTTGGTATGTTCGACCTAGATTTTCACGATATGGATTGTGATTTCTATGCAGGATCTGGCCATAAGTGGCAGTGTGGTCCAGGTGCGACAGGTATCTTGTATGTACGTGATAACGGTAACCGTTTAAATGAGTACTGGAGCGATCGTGAAAATCCATTGTGGTTGATCAACTCATCGCTTTCTCATGCTGATTACCTAGGCAAACAGCTACAAATGCAATACATTGGTAACGATAACTATCCGTCAAAACAAGCACTTGCTGATAGTTGTAAAATGTGGGATGAAATTGGTCGTGACCGAATTGAAGCACGCATTTTAGAATTGAGTGACCAATGTAAAACGCTGCTTAGTGAAGCGTTACCTTATGCGAAGATGTACTCACCAAACGTGGAAGGACTAACCAGCGGTCTGACGACCTTTAACCCGTTTGATGATGTGACGGATGAGGAACGACTAACATTGTTCCGTGATCGTCTTCGCGAGGACTATGGTTACATCATTCGTACGACAAGCTTCAAGTTGTACAAAGACGATTCGTTTGAAACGCATGCGCTGCGTATCTCTACTCACTTGTTCCACGATGAGAGAGATGTAGAAGGGTTAATCGAAGCGATTGCAGACCTGTACTACTCGTTCTAACGCTGTTGTTAAGTATCAAAGCGCCCTTAATTGGGCGCTTTGTGAAAGAGAAGGATATTCATCATGTCAGTGAAAACAATTAAGCAAACCATGACCACTCTTGCGATAGGGATGGTCACGCTGCTACCGATTCAGACCTTTGCTGGCGATCTGCAAGACATTAAGGACAGTGGCGTGTTACGCCATATTGGTGTGCCTTATGCCAACTTTGTTTCCTACATCGATCAAGGTGAAATGCAAACATTGACGGGGTTGGATGTCGATATCATCAAGGGATTTGCTAAATCGCTTGGCGTACGTTACCAATACGTCCCAGCCCAATGGAACAATGTGGTTGGTAAACTGACTGGGCAGCAAGTTGAATACAAAGATGCGCAATTGATGGTTGGTGAAAAGATGGCGATTGAAGGCGATTTGATCGCTAACGGCGTCACGATTCTTGATTGGCGAGCACAAATTGTTGATTTCTCGGAGGACTATTTCCCATCCGCAGTCTGGCTAGTAGCACGCACTGACTCTTCATTAACTCCGATTAAGCCAACAGGTTCTATTGATGACGATATTTCAATGGTGAAGTCACTCATTAAAGGCCGTGAAGTCTTAGCGATGGAGCATTCTTGTCTCGACCCGAACTTGTATAACCTCTATGACACCGGCGCAAAAGTGATTTTGCCGGATGGTCAGCGCCGATTGAACGAAATGGTGCCTGCCATAATGAAAAACGATGCGGAAAGTACGTTGCTTGATGTTGCAGATACATTGATTGCACTTGAAAAGTGGCCGGGGGAAATCAAAGTCATTGGCCCAGTATCAGAAAACCAAAAAATGGCGGTTGCCTTCCGTAAGGACTCTCCTGAATTAAAAACCGCGTTTAACCAATACTTAAATTCAATTAAGCAAGATGGGACGTACCAAGCCTTGGTCGAGAAATACTACCCGTCTATTTACTATTTTTATAATGACTACTTTTTAGAAGATAGTAAGAAAGATATATGAGAAAGTCTGTAAAAAAAATATCAAGTCAGAAGATCATCACAGTCAGTGCGATATTGGTGTCGCTCTATTTGGCGATGATTATTACGGTCACCAGTTTAGGTCAACATAAACTAAAAGAATCACAGCATCGAGAACTCGATCTAAAGGTGAAAAGTTATGCAGGTACCCTTGATAATTTATTTACGATTGCCAGTGAAGATATAGACCATTTATCGACCGATAAAACGGTACAAACCTTCTTTGCCAACCTCGCTTCAGGCATGTCGATGGAGTATGGTTTAGGCGCAAGTTTGATCAATCTAAAACGTAAACTGCAAGAGAAATCTGAAACCAAAATCGTCAATAATCAATTGATCTACAATCAGTTAACTTTGATAGGTCTTGATGGCTCGACCATTATCACAACAGGTCAAAAGTCCGATCATCGTGTTGATACTTCGCGTTTATTGAATGATCACGACCACAGTGAAGAAGTCAGAGCGGTGCGTGAAGATGGCAAAGTACTTATCCAGGTGATAAAGCAAGTCATGTTCTCAGGCAAACCTGTCGGCTATTTGATTGCGGATATCAACGAGAAGGTAGTCATTTCCCAATTGACTAATCAGGAGCATGAAGACAGTTACAGTCGCATGGTGCTGAAGATCAATAATGTGGAAATGGAAGTATGGGATTCTATCAGCCGTAAGTTGGAACAGGAAAACATCACTGAGCCTGAAGCACTGGCTCAAGAGCTAAAAGAGAAGATCTATTTCGAAGTGCCAATCGAGCACCATCACTTTAAATTGATGGCTTGGTTTGAGTCACTTAGCGAACGCGATATCTACACGTCTCGAATATTTATTTCCGGATTAAGTATCCTCGCAATTTTGATTGTGTTTGGCTTGTTGTATGCGTTCAACCTTAATAACACACGTGTTGAGCTGAAGATCAAACTGGAAGAAGAGAAGAAGCGCAAAGACTTCTTATCTCAGCAAAACCAACGTTTAACCAGTGAGATAGAGCGTCGTAAATCGTCAGAAATGGAGTTGGCTTACCAAGCCAAGCACGATGCATTAACCGGTTTACCAAATCGAGTTTATGGTTCTGAACGCCTTGGTTTAGAGCTGTCACGCGCTGAACGCACAGGCTCTAGTGTACTGGTGATGTTCATCGACCTTGACCATTTCAAACAAATCAATGATTCGATGGGACACTTTGTTGGTGATGAGATCCTCAAACTGAGTGCTGAGCGGCTTCATCAGGCGGTGCGGAAAACCGATTTGTTGGCACGAATTGGCGGCGATGAGTTCCTATTGGTGATTCCAGACTTAGACAATGCCGACAGTGCTAAGCGCTTTGCCGCAACTGTATTGTCTGTGTTTAACGAGCCGTTTGTTTGGCAAAATCATGAATTCTTCTTGTCCGCTAGCGTAGGTATGTCTGTTTATCCAGAAGATGGCGATAATTCAGAGCAGCTACTCGCTTGTGCTGATATGGCGATGTACCGTGTGAAGCAAGACGGCCGTAATGCATTCTGCTTCTATGACCACAACATGAACCAAGATTTGCAGCGTTTCTTAGACTTGGAAAGTCGCTTACGTCATGCTATTTCTCACGATTTGTTAGAGCTTTATTATCAACCAATCATTGATCTCGACAGCGGGGCGATTGTTGGAGCAGAAGCCCTGATGCGTTGGAATGACGAGAAGTTTGGTTTTGTGAATCCAGAAGAGTTTATCTCGATTGCTGAGAAGAATGGTTTGATTCATCAACTGGGTGAGTTTGCCATTCGTCAAGCGTGCCAACAAGCGGCAAAATGGCAGGACGTTACACCTCTGTTTGTGTCGGTAAACTTCTCAAGTGTGCAGTTTAGATACTGTGATCGACTTTTCGAACAGATCAAGCAGCACATAGAAGAGTCGGGGTTGTCTCCAGAATTGTTCGATGTAGAGGTGACAGAGAGCTTGTTGTTTAACCACAGCAGCGACCTGATGGAGATGCTAGATAACTTACGAACTCTGGGCGCGAAGCTCACCATTGATGATTTTGGTACCGGTTATTCCGCATTAAGTTACTTACAGAAGTTCCCGTTTGATCGCCTTAAGATCGACCGCAGCTTCTTGCAGAATATGTTTGAGAATGAGTCCGACCGTGAGCTTGTGAACGTGATTATTGCGATGGCGAAAGCGCTCAACCTTAAGATCGTTGCAGAAGGCATCGAAGAACAACGCCATGTGGATTACCTGAAAAACCTAAACTGTGAGTTCGGACAAGGTTTCCACTATAGCCGACCATTACCCGCTAAGGACTTTGAAGCACTTTTAGCTAAGCCGACTTGGCTATAATCCCTTTCATTACAACCTCATAGAAAAGCATTAACTGGATTCGTGCCTCGGATTCATTAATGCTTTTCCACCTTGAGGGATAATCGTTTTTCCTTCCTTGAATTACACTACACTTAATTGATAAGTAATTGCCTGTGATGCCCGTCACATAAAGGCTCAACCTAATTCTAATCGAGTAAAAACTCGACACTATAAACAGGAAGGAATTGCGAATGTCTTCTGCATTTTACCAACAGATTGAACAGCAAATTGAAGAAGTAAAGGCGGAAGGCCTTTACAAAGCAGAGCGTATCATCACGTCTCAACAGCAAGCGGCGGTTAAAATCTCTAGCGGTGAAGAAGTGCTTAACTTCTGTGCGAACAACTACCTTGGCCTAGCTAACCACCCAGCGCTTATCGAGGCAGGTAAAGCAGGCATGGATGACCACGGCTTTGGTATGGCTTCAGTACGTTTCATCTGCGGTACTCAAGACATCCACAAAGAGCTTGAGCAGAAGCTTTCTAAGTTCCTAGGTAAAGAAGACACGATTCTTTACACGTCATGTTTCGACGCAAACGCGGGCCTATTTGAAACTATCCTAGGTAAAGAGGACGCAATCATTTCTGATGCTCTAAACCACGCGTCAATCATCGATGGTGTTCGTCTATGTAAAGCGATGCGTTTCCGCTACTCGAACAACAACATGGAAGAGCTAGAGCAACAACTGATCGCTGCGAAAGAAGCAGGCGCTCGCCACATTCTTATCGTAACGGACGGCGTGTTCTCAATGGACGGTGTAGTAGCAAACCTACCGTCTATCTGTGACCTCGCAGAGAAGTACGGCGCATTGACGATGGTTGATGACTCTCACGCTGTTGGCTTCATGGGGAAAACAGGTGCAGGTACGCACGAGCACCACAACGTGGTTGACCGTATCGACATCATCACTGGTACGCTAGGTAAAGCAATGGGCGGCGCTTCAGGCGGTTACACGTCTGGTAAAGCGGAAGTAATTGATTGGCTACGTCAGCGTTCTCGTCCATACCTATTCTCTAACTCTGTTGCACCTGCAATCGTAAGCGCTTCTATCCGTGTTCTAGACCTACTAGAAGAGAGCGGTGACCTACGTGACCGTCTATGGGAAAACGCAGCACACTTCCGTACTCGTATGGAAGACGCTGGTTTCACAATGGGTGGTGCTGACCACGCAATCATTCCAATCATGCTTGGTGACGCAAAAGTAGCAGCAGAATTCGCAGAGCGCGCTCTAGAGAAAGGCATCTACGTAATCGGCTTCTCATTCCCTGTTGTACCAAAAGGTCAAGCGCGTATCCGTACTCAAATGTCTGCAGCGCACTCTCGTGAGCAACTAGACCGTGCAATCGACGCGTTCATCCAAGTTGGTAAGGACATGGGCATCATCTAAGTTTCGTTTCCTCTTCCTAGCCTCCTCCTAAAACTGAGGGGAGGGGTTAGATTAGAAGAAGAAAAGCGCTTACGTTTAAAGATAAAAAGGCTTTCCCAACTCTTCTGAGTCGGCTCATGGGCAAAGCCTTTATTTCTTCTTTAAACGCATTAGATGAAAGAATTTTTTGTCACGCATAGAGCGGGGCAATGTTTGGTGAATACTATGAAAATTAAAGCATTATCAAAGCTAAAGCCTGAAGAAGGCATCTGGATGACTGAGGTTGATAAACCTGAAGTTGGCCATAACGACATTCTGATCAAAATTAAGAAAACCGCTATCTGTGGTACAGATGTACACATCTACAACTGGGACGAATGGTCACAAAAGACAATTCCAGTACCTATGGTTGTTGGCCACGAATACGTGGGTGAAGTGGTTGCGATTGGTCAGGAAGTTCGTGGCTTTGAAATCGGTGACCGCGTATCTGGCGAAGGTCACATCACGTGTGGTCACTGTCGTAACTGTCGTGGCGGCCGTACTCACCTGTGTCGTAACACGATTGGTGTGGGCGTTAACCGTGAAGGTGCGTTCGCTGAATACCTAGTGATCCCAGCGTTCAACGCGTTCAAGATCCCTGAAGGCATCTCTGACGATCTAGCGTCTATCTTTGACCCGTTTGGTAACGCAGTACACACCGCGCTTTCTTTCGACCTAGTGGGCGAAGACGTGCTTATCACAGGTGCTGGCCCAATCGGTATCATGGCAGCGGCAGTAGCAAAACACGTTGGTGCTCGCCACGTAGTGATCACAGACGTGAACGAGTACCGTCTAGAACTTGCTCGTAAGATGGGCGTAACACGCGCAGTAAACGTTGCTGAAGAGAAGCTAGAAGACGTAATGGCTGAGCTAGGCATGACAGAAGGCTTCGACGTAGGTCTAGAAATGTCTGGTAACCCAGCAGCATTCAACTCAATGCTAACCACAATGAACCACGGTGGTCGTATTGCACTACTAGGTATTCCACCATCAGACATGGGTATCGACTGGAACCAAGTTATCTTCAAAGGCTTGGTGATCAAAGGTATCTACGGCCGTGAAATGTTCGAAACTTGGTACAAGATGGCTTCACTGATCCAATCTGGTCTGGATCTATCGCCAATCATCACGCACCACTACAAGATTGATGACTTCCAAGAAGGCTTCGACGTAATGCGCAGCGGCATGTCAGGCAAGGTTATTCTTGGTTGGGAATAAGGTCGCGATAAAGCAACCTAAAACCTCTTGATATAAGATTAATAAAAACGCCCCAAGTTAACCTTGGGGCGTTTTTGTTTTATCGAGTTGGTTTGAAACTCGCTACTGCTTATTTTCTATTAATTCAGCCTTAGCGGTTTATCGCGATGGTTCCGGTTTCAACTACGCGAGATTCCTTCGAAACCATGACTTTTACAGTGTGCTTTTCTGAGGAGAATAATGTTTTAGCCGAAGTCGTTGGCCGCCCAAGTGCAGGCGCATGCTCTTGCTTTTGATAATGGATTTCCCAATGACAAGCTTGAATGTTGTAGCGCATAAACGCAAAGCCATTCACACTCTTGATGGTGGTGTTCCCTTTTTGGTAGAAACCGTAGTCGCGAAAACTCATATAATTGATTAAACCGTTGCGATGGTCCTTTACGTCATTGTATTGCTTATCTTCTTTGCTGCCTTCCACGTGATAAACCCTAATTAGATCATCACTCCAATCATCAACAACAAAAGAGCAGCCGCTGAAGTTTGGTGTGAAAACATACAAATGATCGCGATGAGGATCAGGGTGTTTAGGTATATCGAGATACTTGCCTTGCGCGACCCAGTAGGCCATCTGTGATGTTTTTTTGTCGGGTTGTTGCCCTGCAAAGGTATCAATGACTTCGATAGTGCCTACTGTTCCATGTGCGTGTTTATATTGCATGCCACTGAAAACAAGCTCACCACTTTCTTCTACTTCTTTCTTTGTCGCTGGGCTGAGAGATGTCATCTGGTGAGCAACGATCTCAGCGCTGACGCATTGGTTATTAAAGCTAGAGCCTAGCAAGTCTGACGGCAGCACACGTGTTCCGGTCGCATCGATCATTTCCTTTCTTGATGTCGGCATCGGTGACAGAATTGCATCGGGAAACTCACGTTCTTCGCCTACGTGAATATGGTTGTTCTGCTCTTCTACTTTACGGTCCGCGACTACTTTATCTCGATTATCATTCCAGCGCTTATAGTCGCTTGATGAATAAGTTAATTCAGCTCTGCGTTCTTGCTGCTGTCGCGCAGCTCTTTCTATTGTTGTTTCTTGCGTTTCTTCAGTATTAACAGGTGCTGATTGATATCGCATGGTAGGCATTCCAATAAGAAATAAATAAGAGAATACCAATGATTGTCGATATATCAGTAGGTGACTGTATAAAAGGTGATATTTACTAATAAAAAGCTCAAAATGAAATTGTATTTTAAGTTTTACTATGTGATCAGGTTTGTTTTTGATAGGTTAAAACACTAATAATAATATTTTATGTGTCTCTTTTGATTTATTTTAATTATTAATATATCAATGGGGGTATTAAGATAATAAAAGAAATAGCACATGAATATAATCTTGTTATTTATATATCTAGTGGTGTTTTAATGGTTTAATCGCTGTTGTAATTTTATATTCTTACGTATTCTAAACGTAGGTTAGGGTGATCTTCTGCTGTGACATTTTTGTACGTAGCCGTACCTTTACGCTCTCTAATCGTCGACTTATCAATTACATAAAATGTAGAGATCATTTCCAAAATTAGCAGGTAAACATAGATTACACCGTGCTAGCTAATCCAATTCTGTCATTCCTTTGCTAATACTGCATGCGATGAACGTAGGTATATAAAAACGGTTCATTAATCAATAATCAAAAAAAAGGAAATGAAAATGAGAAAGTCACTGACAGCACTTGGTTTAGCATTGGTATTTGCAGGCTCAGCAAACGCGGCAAACTGGGGGTATGAGGGTGAGCACGGCCCTGCAAATTGGGGGGAGTTCGCTTCTGAATGTGCGAAAGGTCAAAACCAAAGTCCGATTAATATTGAATCAGCGACTGAAGCCAAGCTAGAAAAACTGGATTTTGATTACGAAGGTAAGGCAATTTCACTGCTGAATAACGGCCACACTTTACAGACCAGTTTAGAAGGCAAAAACACGCTCACTATTGATGGTAAAGAGTTTACGTTAAAACAATTCCACTTCCATACGCCATCTGAAAACCATGTAGATGGTAAAGAATACCCACTAGAAGCACACTTTGTGCATGCCGATAAAGCAGGCCATCTGGCTGTTGTGGCGGTGTTCTTTAAACTGGGTGACGCGAACCCAGATCTCGCTAAGCTGCTCGCTAACATCCCAACTAAAGATCAGGATGTAGCCATCCAAGTCCCATTTGATGCTGATGCCCTAATCCCAAGTGATAAAGACTACTACCGCTTCAATGGTTCTCTAACCACGCCACCGTGTTCTGAAGGTGTGCGTTGGTTGGTGATCAAAGAGACACAAACCATCTCCCCAGAACAGGTGAAAGAGTTTGCGAAAGCAATGGGGCAAAACAACCGTCCAATTCAACCGTTGAATGCACGTACGATCCTCGCGCAACAATAACGGTTGATATGACCAACTAGAAAAAGCCCGCTTTTAAAAGAGCGGGCTTTGTGATTTTTAGACTTTGACTTTATAAGTGGTGGTCTTCTTGTGCTTTGGCCATTTGAATTGGGTCGAGCTTGAGTGTTTGTGTTGGGAACGCAATATCTGCTTCGTGCTCTTTAATGATCGTCATGACTTGCAGGAGAACATCTTGCTTCACTTCATGGTAGCGAACCCAGTTCACCGTTTTGGTGAAGGTATAGATGAAAAAGTTGAGTGAAGATGGACCAAACGCATCAAAGTTTACGATCAACGTTTGGCGCGTATCGATGTCTTTGTGGTTTTTGAGCATATCGCGAACCGCATCAATGATTGCGGGTACTTTAGCGGCATCGTCGTAACGTAAGCCAATCGTCTCGAAGATTCGACGGTTTAGCATGCGTGATGGGTTTTCTACCACAATGTTACTGAATACAGAGTTTGGTACGTATAGTGGGCGCTTATCAAAAGTGCGAATGCTGGTCATACGCCAGCCGATACGTTCTACCGTTCCTTCTATTTGACGGTCGGGAGAGCGGATCCAATCCCCAACCTTAAATGGACGGTCGAAGTAAATCATCAAACCACCAAAGAAGTTTGATAGAAGATCCTTGGCTGCCAAACCGACAATCAAACCACCGACACCACCGAAAGTCAGTAAACCCGATAGGCTAAGACCGAACGCCTGCATAACGGTCAATACACCGATGATGATAAAGAACAGGCGAGCGACTTTAGCCACGGCTTGTACGGTCGTCTCGTCACGGGTTTTCTGCTCCAGCACGTAGTCTTCGACGTTAGTGATAAGACGCATCACAATCCAAACGAGAATACTAATAACCAGAATAAGCTTCAGCGTACTTAACCAGTTGAATTCATTTCCTAATTCACTTTGTAGCACAATGCCAAGCGAGACGGTTGCTGGCCAGCACCATATTAACGTACTGATTGGCGTCTTAAGTGCTTCCAGTAATAAATCGTCCCAATGAAATGGGGTTTTCTCAAACAGGATTGCTAAGCGAGAATATAAAACGCGCCAAGCGATCCAAGCGAAAAAACTGGCAACAGTGATGAATAATACACTGCTGCTCCAGTCTTGGTGGTTGGCCATGACGTAATTTTGAAGTTCGGTAAACCACTGCGGCATAGTTGAATTTTCTTTTTATATAACAATGAGTGAAAGGTAGCAGAGTTTACATGTTCGCCCTAGAACAAATGATGCATGTTGCATGATGTGTTTTCGTCGATAAAAAAGAGGGAGAAGTCCGTTCGCTGTTTAGAGTTGCATTAATGACTTATATGTAATTACAAGGGTTTGAATCCTAATGCTAAATGTGAATAATGTATTATTCCCTTTATTCGGGTGTGATGAAACTCGAAGTTTGAAAGAGAACCGCTATCATTCGAACCGTCAATTGTAGGTTCTTTGACTCATCGCTAACATTTATCAAGCTCAAATATGAGACTTTAGTGTCACTTTGACATACGGAGATAAACCATGGAATTCACAGAGCTAGATAGAAATGCGCTCTACGACATTTGGATGTCGCAAAAAGCAAAAATGCACCTCACCCAAATGGAGATGGCAAAGCGCCTAGGTTTAAGCTTGCATGAGTTCTCTGCTTTGTTACGTGGGAATGCTCCGCTAACACTTGGCTTCGTGAAGCAACTTTGCGAACAATTGCACGTTCGTCCTGGTCAAGTGATTCCATCTATGAGCAAACGCGATATTTCTTCTTCGGGCTCCGTGTACCTACAAAACCGTATCACCGTAGATGGTGAAATCCGTAATGTCTTCATTGAAGGCAACCAAGTTGTGATCGAATACGAACACACGGTGAACTAACCGATCCATCCGTGTATTTTTTGTCGTAGACAATTTATTCACATCTCTACTGATAAAACTAGCAGCCATGATGTCCCTTTGAATGAAAGGAATGGCTGTGAAGACTTTTCTCCGTAATTTCGATAAACAACGTCGTCGTTTGACGCACCAACTTGAGCCTAAACTTGCAGGTTGGTTGAATGACGACTCTCTCACTGTTCACGAACCAATGCCGCACGATCAGGTGAAACGTATTTTGATCGTGAGAAACAACAGTCGTATCGGAAATATGTACTTCCTGCTTCCGTTTGTTCATCAGGTTCTGCGCTTATACCCAAATACGAAAGTTGATCTATTGTTGAATTCACCTTGGCAAGGTGAAGTCTTCAAGAATCTTGGCATCAATCAGATTCATTACTCCAACTTGTCATTCAAATCGCCAGATAAAGCACTTGCGACCATCCGTCTGTTAAAGCAAGAGAAATATGACTTGTTGTTCGCACCGACGGCGGGTGCGTGCGACACTTTTCTTTCCGCTGTGATTCCGGCGAAGAATAAGATCGCTTTTAAGAAAGTTAAAACAGAGCAAGTATTTACTCACTCCTCGGTCACCGATTCGCCTTTTCGTCACGGTGCCTACAAGCCACTTTCTATCCTTGAAGCGATGGGACATGAACTTGATAACACCTTAGATCATCATATTGTGTTTGATTCAAAAGAGCTTTCCTCTGGTATTCAGCAAGCACGTAAATTACGCGAAGAAGGCAAGCCAACGTTTGCTTTCTTCCGTGGTGCGCGAGGCAAGAAAAAGCTCAGTGACCATGCTTGGTTAAACATTCTGGCCGAATTTGAACGCAAACAAGGACAGAGAGTGAATTGGGTAGAGGTATTAAGCCCAGATATCCAGAAGCCACTATTAAAAGGCTCCCGCACCTTGGCATGCAAGGACCTGCGTCAATTGGGTGCAACGTTACGTTATCTTGATGGCTTTCTTTGCTGTGATACGGGGCCGTTGCATTTAGCGGATGCCGCAGGTGCAACTTGCTTTGGTTTTTATACGGAAACGTGCCCACAGCGATTCGGGTTGATGGGCGAGAAATGCCATGCGATTCGATTGTTTCTTTCGGAGGAACAAGCCGAGTTCGAGCCTGTGTTAAGAATGGCGTAACGCCGGATGAAATGAAAAAGTGACAGCCAATTGTGCTGTCACTTTTTGTATGAACATGGTTTAGGGCGATTTGCCTAAGGAATCTTCACCAAAGAATCACGCGATAAGTCAGAGATGGTTTTCGCTCCTGTAAGCGTCATTGCTACGCGCATTTCCTTATCGTAAAGGTCAAGCAAATTCTCTACGCCAGCACCGCCTTGTGCTGCGAGTGCGTATACAAAAGAGCGACCAAGTAGCGTACAGTCTGCGCCAAGTGCCAGCATGCGCACGACATCCAAACCAGTACGAATACCTGAATCGACGAAAATCTTCAGGTCGCCTTTTACGGCATCTGCAATACTTGGCAGCGCTTTTGCTGTCGAAAGCACGCCATCAAGCTGACGACCACCGTGGTTCGATACAACAATACCATCAGCCCCGAAGCGAACTGCGTCTTTTGCATCTTCTTCATCCAAAATACCTTTGATGACCATCGGACCGTCCCAAAAGTCTCGAATCCACTCTAGATCTTTCCAAGAGATTGAAGGATCGAAGTTTGCGCCTAGCCAGCCAATGTAATCTTCCAACTTAGTTGGTTCGCCACGGTAAGTTGAGATGTTACCTAAGTCGTGAGGTTTACCTAATACGCCGACATCCAACGCCCAGCTTGGATGGCGCATCGCTTGGAATACACGGCGCATCGCGGCATTAGGGCCACTCATACCAGAGTGCATGTCACGGTAACGCGCCCCCGGCACTGGCATATCTACGGTGAAGACCAGCGTTGTTACACCAGCGGCTTTCGCGCGCTCAAGTACGTTCTTCATAAAGCCACGATCTTTTAGAACATACAGCTGGAACCACATTGGGCGTTCAATCGCAGGTGCCACTTCTTCAATTGGACAAACAGATACGGTCGACATGGTGAAAGGAATGCCTTTCTTTTCTGCCGCTTTTGCTGCTTGAACCTCACCACGTCGTGCGTACATACCGGTCAGGCCAACAGGCGCAAGAGCGATTGGCATTGCTAGCTTCTCGCCGAAGATTTCCGTTTCTAGGCTTAGATCGCTCATATCACGCAGAACACGCTGACGCAGTGCAACATCACCTAAGTCATCGGTGTTGCGCTTTAATGTACGCTCGTCGTATGAACCGCCATCAATGTAATGGAAAAGGAATGGAGGCAGCTTGGCTTTCGCAGCAGCGCGGTAATCTGTAGAAGCAGAGATAATCATATTCGTGTGTCCTGGCTGTTATTCTAAGATTGCGTCCTGAGTCAATGAGCACCTGCTCTGTCAGTGTTTCACTGACTGCCATCCTTTCGGCAGTCGACATCAGAATAGAGTATAGATAAGTGATTGAGCTGTGAGACATTCCATACACGGAACAATCAATTATCTGCACTGAAAAAGACTGGCACATCGGTCGGGGGATTGATGCAGCAAGCCACACCAAAAGTGTCGGGGTAGTAGTGCTGACCGCTGTGCCAGAGAAAGTGCAGGGCGGGGGAGACCCTGCGTAAGTGTTACTTCATTAAGGCGTCTGTAAGTTGGAATCCGTAAATCAGAATCAGACCGATGATGCCTGTGACCACCAAGTAGTAGAACGTTGGGATAACAGTCTTACGCAGCGTTGCACCTTCTCGTCCTAGCAGGCCAACCGTTGCAGAGGCTGCCACAACGTTGTGGATGGCAATCATGTTACCGGCAGCAGCGCCAACCGCTTGAAGAGCAACCACAATGGCACTTGAGATAGTCAGTGTCTGCGCTACTTCGAACTGGAACTGGCTGAACATCATGTTCGACACGGTATTAGATCCGGCGATGAATGCACCAAGGGCACCAACAGTAGCACTCAACGCCGGGAATGCTGAGCCAACGAGGTCTGCTGCAAAGTTTGCCGTGGTTACAGGCATACTTGCTAGCTCGGCGCCGTTGACACCTGAGTTAATAAAGATACGAACCATAGGGATGGTGAACACGAGAACGAAACCTGCACCGACTAGTGTCTTGCTTGATTCGCCAAACGCTTTGCCTAGTGACTTAGCGCCGCCACCTTGCAGAAGGACCGCAAGTAACGCAACGAAGACTAAGATGCCACCCGGAAGGTATAAAGGTTGAATTGCCGTGCTGATACCTGTTTCGCCAAGAATATTACCAAACGATAGGCTTACACTTTTAAGCAGACCTTTGAATTCAGGGCTTACGCGGCTTGCTACTAGGATAACTGCTAGCATCACGTAAGGTGCCCAAGCCTTGGTTAGGCTCATTGGTTTACCTGGGTTGTCATCAAGATTGATCTTTAGAGAACCTAGCCATTCTGCTGGCCACTTATCTTCGCTTTCGAAGTCCCATTTGGTTTTTGGAACGAGGAAACCTTTCTTCGCTGCAGTAACTACAATAGCCAGACCAACTAGACCACCGATTAATGACGGAAACTCAGCACCTAGGAATACGCCTGTTAGTGCGTAAGGCACGGTAAAGGCAACACCTGCGAACAGCGCGAAAGGTAGGATGTCTAGACCTTCGCTCCAGCTCTTATTCTTACCGAAGAAGCGCGTCAGCATCATCGCCATTAGCACTGGAATCATAGTGCCAACCGTTGCGTGAATCATTGCCACACTTGCTGTGATTTGCTGTAGGTACGCGTCCCATGTTGAGCCATGAGCAACCAGTGCTTCACCGATATTGTGCGTATCTAAGCCTTTGTTCACGCCGACAATGATTGGTGTGCCAACCGCACCGAAGGATACTGGCGTAGATTGGATCATCATGCCCATCAGTACTGCTGCAAGTGCGGGGAAGCCAATGGCTACCAATAGAGGAGCAGCGATAGCAGCAGGTGTACCGAAGCCTGATGCGCCTTCAATAAAGGAGCCAAAACACCAAGCAATAATGATGGCTTGTACACGACGATCGGCTGAAATATCGGTGAATCCGTTACGGATAGTGGTGATCGCGCCGGTGTGTTTTAAAGTGTTGAGCAAGAAGATGGCACCAAACACGATCCATAGAACAGAGACAGTAATACCTAATCCTTGGAAGACAGACGCCAGTACGCGAGTAGCTGACATATCCCAAAACATTAGGGCGATAGCGACGGTTAGACCGAACGCAACAGGCATGGCTTTTTTAGCAGGCCAGTTGAGACCAACCAATAATATGGCGGCGACAACAATTGGCGAAAACGCCACAAGGGCAAGTAGGGTTTCACTCATTGGTACATCCTCGTACGCTGACTTCTCGAACGGCTTTATGCTGTAGAGATGATTTTTGTTGTAATGGTTTTGTTAATTTGGCGTGAATTTACCCCTTTATTTTTTATAGATATAGGGAAATAATGAAATTAATTTATTCCAAAAGTGACATAATCGATGCGTGCAGATGACCTAATCCTGTTCTCTCAGGTGATAGAAATGGGTAGCTTTAGTAAGGTGGCGGAAGAAAATAACCTTACAAATTCAGTAGTTAGTAAGAGGATTGCTCGGCTAGAAGAAGAAATTGGTGCTCAGCTATTATATCGAACAACACGTAAATTGACCCTGACCGAAGCGGGAAAGGCTTTGTTACACAGTGCTAAAAATGTGAAGCAAGCCACTCAAGAGGCTATGGATGCAGTTTCAGGCTTTGGTGAGAATGTTAGTGGCCATATCAAAATGTCGGTACCGACTATCTCGGGTGATTTGATTTTAGCGGACGCGGTTGCTGAGTTTTGTAATATGCACCCAGGGTTAACGGTCGACATGTCATTGGATAATCGTTTTGTGGATTTGGTGGAGTGTGGATATGACTTAGTGATTCGCACTGGTTATCTCGAAGATTCTAGCCTGATTGCGCGACATATTTTGGACTCACAATGGGTGGTTTGTGCCTCGCCCTCTTACATCGCGAAGAATGGCAAACCGATTGAGCCTATCGACCTAACCGCACACAACTGTTTGCAATACGCCTATCAAACTACCGGTGCTACCGATTGGCAGTTCAAAGGTAAACAAGGGGACTACATCGTCAAAGTGTCGGGTAGCTTTTCTACGGATAACGCTACTGCACTAAGAAAAGCAGCCCTAGGTGGGCATGGTATCGCCTACGTACCACGTTGCTTGGTTTATCACGACATTCGCAGTGGTGAGCTGGTGGATATTTTCCCTGAATTAGTCGGTAAAAAGCTGGGTATCTACGCAGTTTATCCATTTACTCGTCAACCTCCGAACAAAGTAAAACTCTTGATTGAGCACATTCGAGAGCGATACCTCACTATTTCGCATTACTTTTAATTAGTTCATAAATACAAGAAATGTTTCAATCTATTGGTTGAAATTCTATACCTGAGCCCTAAGGTAGGTATTGAGAATAAATCTCAACAAAATAATAAAACAAAACACTTAACTTCAAACGGAGTAACACGGACGTTATGCATTACCCAAAAACTCGTAAAGATTCTGTCGTCGACACTTATTTTGGTCACGATATTGCAGACCCATATCGCTGGTTAGAGGATGACCTTAGCCAAGAAACCGCAGAGTGGGTTTCAGGACAAAACTCAGTGACCTTTGATTACTTAGGTCAAATTTCTTTCCGCCAACAAATTCGCGACTTAGTGGCGAGCAGCCAGAACTACGAAAAGTACTCTCAACCTTTTGTTCATGGTGAATACACTTACTTCTACAAAAACGATGGCTTGCAGAACCAGAGCGTTTTATACCGTCATAAAGGGGATGAAGAAGCGGAAATCTTCCTAGACCCGAATACCTTTTCAGAAGAAGGAACAACATCACTTGGTGAAGTGAAGTTCTCTAAAGATGATTCTCTTGTCGCGTATTCTATCTCTGAGGGTGGCAGCGACTGGCGTAAGATCTTCGTCATTAATGTAGACACCAAAGAACAGCTTGAGCCTGAAATTGTCGACGCTAAGTTCACCACAATTTCTTGGTTTGGTAGCAAGGGCTTTTACTACGCGAGCTATGACAAACCTAAGGGCAGTGAGCTTTCGGCGCGCACTGAGCAGCACAAGCTTTACTACCATGAGTTAGGCACGCCGCAGACAGAAGATAAAGTTGTATTTGGGGCATCGGACTCACAAAAGCACCGCTATGTATCAGGAGTGACAACCAAAGACGATCGTTTCTTGATTATCACAGGTGCGGAATCTACGTCGGGTAACAGGCTATTTTATGTGGATCTCGCTTCAGAAGAGCAAGACGTAATCACGCTTCGAGATACAACCGATGGTGATACACATCTGATTGATAACCAAGATGACACCTTAATCTTCTATACCAACCTAGATGCGCCGAACGGCAAAGTGGTTGGCTATAACACTCAAACTCAACAATGGACAGAGATCATTGCTGAGCAGGAGCAACCACTTGATATCAGCAAAGGTGGTGGTTACTTGTTTGCGACTTACATGGTTGATGTTCTCTCCAAGGTTCAGCAGTTTACTTATCAAGGTGAGTTAGTGCGTGACGTTACTTTACCTGACCAAGGCACTGTGTATGGTCTGCAAGGGAAAACAGAAGATAAGACGCTTTACTACACCTTTACTAACTACGTGATCCCTCCAACCATTTTTTCTTTTGATGTAGAAAGCGGTGAATCTGCACTCTACCAAGAATCGAAAGCCCCGTTCGATCGTAAAGAATACGAGTCTCAACAAGTGTTCTACACCTCAAAAGACGGAACGAAAGTGCCGATGATCATCTCGTATAAGAAAGGCACTAAGCTAGATGGTACGACGCCAACCATGCTGTATGGTTATGGTGGTTTTAACATCAGTTTGACGCCGATGTTCTCGGGAAATGTCGCGAACTGGTTAGAACTTGGTGGTATTTACGCGGTGGCAAATATGCGTGGCGGCGGCGAATATGGTAAAGCTTGGCACAATGCGGGTACTCAGCAACAAAAGCAAAACGTGTTTGATGACTTTATTGCTGCGGCGGAATACTTGATTGAGCACGACTATACGAGCTCAGAGCGCCTTGCTATTCGTGGTGGTTCGAATGGCGGCTTGTTGGTTGGTGCGTGTATGACTCAGCGTCCAGAGCTGTTTAAAGTGGCGATACCTGCGGTTGGCGTATTAGACATGCTTCGCTACCACACCTTTACCTCTGGTGAAGGTTGGAAGTATGATTTTGGTACCTCTGAGCAAAGTGAAGCGATGTTTAAATACATCCTAGACTATTCGCCTGTGCATAATGTGAAAGAGGGCGTGGCATACCCAGCAACGCTCGTAACGACCGCGGATCATGATGACCGAGTCGTTCCCGCTCACTCATACAAATTTATCTCTGAGTTGCAAGATAAGCATCAGGGAGACAATCCGGTGCTGATTCGTATTGATGTGAATGCTGGTCACGGAGCAGGTATGCCGCTGAGCAAACAAATCGACCTTACCACAGATGTTTACGCATTTGCCTTGCATAACATGGGCATTGAAACTCTCGATATTTAGTACAAATCACTGATTCGATACAATAAAAAATGCCGCGACATCCATCGCGGCATTTTTCATGGTTGGGGGAACTCAATATGATCGCTAGGGTGACTAAGCCTAACTTTGAACCAACCAGTCTCGGCGGCCAAACCGAATGGCAGCTATACCATTTTCGTAGTTATGGCGAAAAATTCGCCATACTTTAATCCTAGTTTATGAATATGAAATTGTGATGAATCTAGGCTGCATCATCTTGATTTTCATTGTTTTCAAGATCAAATGAGGCATCAATCAGTTTTCTTGTGTAATCACTTTGCGGGTTGTGGAAAATTTCTTCTGCCGTTCCTTGCTCCATGACTTCACCCTTTTGCATCACCAGAACACGGTCCGACAGCGCTTTGACTACAGAGAGATCGTGGCTAATAAACAAGAAGCCGATGTTGTGTTTCTTCTGCAGATCTTTCAGAAGATCAATGACGGTCAACTGAACAGAGCGGTCGAGAGCAGAGGTTGGCTCATCAAGCAAAATGAAAGAAGGCTCAAGAATTAACGCACGCGCAATAGCGATACGTTGACGCTGACCACCAGAAAACTCGTGCGGGTAACGGTTAATAGATGCTGGATCTAAGCGCACCTCTCGCAGAACATCACGTGCTTTTTGCATTCGTTCTGCTTTGCTCATTTGAGGTTGATGCACAGTAAGACCTTCAGTGATGATGTCACCGACCGTCATGCGAGGAGAAAGCGAGCCGTAAGGGTCTTGGAACACCATTTGTACGTCTTTCTTTAACTCAAAACGCTGTTTGGCAGTAAGTAGGGAAAGATCTTGTCCTTTGAATTGAATCTTGCCACTTGATGGCAACAAACCAATCAAAGCTCGTCCTAGTGTTGATTTACCGGAACCCGATTCACCAACAATACCAAGCGTTTCGCCTTGTTTTAACTCTAATGAGATGCCTTTAACTGCCTCAAAATATTCGTTCTTGCTGGCGATGAAGTGCGGCTTAACAAGGAATTTAACTCGGATATCATCGGCTTTAAGAAGTTCAGCGGCGTTTTCTTCAATCGGGTCTTTGCTGCCTTTAGGAATCGAGTTAATCAGCATCTTGGTGTAATCATGCTGCGGTTCAGAGAAGAGTGCTTCTGTGATGCCTTCTTCGACCACTTCACCTTTACACATCACCAATACTCGGTCAGCAAAGTGTTTCACTACGCCTAAGTCGTGAGTGATGAACAAAATCGCCATGCCCATCTTGGCTTGGATCTCTTTGATCAGATAAAGTACTTCTGCCTGAACGGTAACGTCTAGCGCCGTGGTTGGCTCATCGGCAATCAGAATGTCTGGCTCGTTGATTAGAGCCATGGCAATCATGATGCGTTGCAACTGACCACCAGAGAATTCGTGCGGATACTTAGTGTAAGCTTGTTGAGGATTTGGTAAATGCACCAAGTCAAACAACTCAAGCACCTTGTCTTTCGCTTGTTTCTTACTCACTGGACGATGACACATAATGGCTTCCGCCACTTGAATACCGACGCGCATGTATGGGTTTAGAGACGTCATTGGCTCTTGGAAAATAATACCAATGCGATCGCCACGGATGCTTTGCATTTGGCGTTCGGTTTTCTCTAGGATTGATTCGCCTTCAAAGACGATAGAAGCGTCATTATGCAAAATTGCATTATCTGGCAGCAACCTCATCAACGCATTGGTTGAGACAGATTTGCCTGAGCCTGATTCACCAACGATAGACAGTGTTTCTCCTGCTTGTAAGTCGAAGCTCACATTCTTTACTGCATCGACGATACCATCGTTTGTCGTAAAGCTGACAGACAGGTTTTTCACCGAAAGAATGGTTTGTGCGGACATCACGTTTCCTTGTGTATCGAGTTGTTATGTATTGCCTTACTTGCTGTTCATACAGTGCGGCTTTAATTATGCAGTACGGTTTAGTTATATAGCTGAGATGCTCCCGCTTCTGCTGAGGTCATCGCTTGTAGATATAAGAACTGCTCATGAGCTCGTGTGACATGGTCTAATTCAATCATCCATTGCGCATTGCGCTGTGCAGAGCAAAATGCGGCCATGTGCGCTAACAAGTCTTCACTTTGTTTACTAAGCAATTGGCTTACACGGCAAATTAGATCATGGCTTTCGAGCTGTAAGAACTGAAATAGAGCATAGGATTGATTGAGTGCAGCGAACGCTTCTTGATGCAAGCCCAGTTTGTTTAGAATCTCTGATTGCGCGACGCTTGCATCACGCAAACCACTTATCAAACAAACGA
Source organism: Vibrio sp. MOR3 (assembly GCF_001557775.1). Lineage (NCBI taxonomy): Bacteria > Pseudomonadati > Pseudomonadota > Gammaproteobacteria > Vibrionales > Vibrionaceae > Vibrio > Vibrio sp. MOR3. Next base: position 236,382 of record NZ_LNRD01000001.1, read on the forward strand.
ACTGACACGGTTTGGTTTGTTCATTGTCTAGTGCGGATTGAATATGGTTAGGTAGATGATTGAGCACGTCTTCATATAGACGGTGAGCTTCAGGCCAATGTCCTTGCTCCATCAATTGCTCTGCTTTCAAATAGCGCATCCAGCATTGCTCAATATTCATGTTCATCTCCGCAAAATTCGATTTGAAGAGATATTAAATGAAAATTATTATCAATTGCAAGTGCGACTTGTTTTCATTTTGTTGCTGAGTGACTGCTCGTAAAATGTCCAAACGAACTGGTGTGGAAGATAAATCACTTAATTTTAAACAAATAATCTCTACACTGAGGTAACGACAATAAGAAAAAGGAGGCGAGTATGGCAGTACAAAGATTGGAACCTAAACAGCTGTATTCTGTAGCGGATCTAGAGAATATGCCATGTAAGTCGACCAAGGAATTGCCTCCGATTGATGAAATCGTTGGACAAGAGCGCGCTCAAAAGGCGGTCGAGTTCGCGATGTCAATCAAGGAGAAAGGGTACAACATCTACGCTATTGGTCAGAATGGTCTGGGCAAGCGAACCATGATTCTGCGCTATTTAAATCGTCATCAACATGATGAAGCGGCACTGTTTGATTGGTGCTACGTGGCGAACTTTGAAGACACACGTGTTCCCAAAGTCCTCAAGTTACCTTGCGGTATCGGTAACAAACTGAAAGCTGATATTGAAAAGTTGATGGGGAAGTTGCTGAACGCACTGCCTTTAGCATTCGATAACGAGATGTACTACAGCCGTGCCGATCGCCTAAAAAACCAATTGGCGAACAAGCAACAGCTTGAATTGGACAGCATCAGTAAAGAAGCAAAAGAAAAAGGCATTAGCTTAACGATAACGACTCAAGGTGATTACCAGTTCGTCGCGATGGATGGCGAAGAGTTGCATACCGAAGAGACGTTTGATGCTCTGAGTAAGAAAGAGCAAGAATACTTCTCCAGTAGCATTGATGAACTAGAGGTCAGTCTACGTAACATGATTCGTGAGCTGACCGAGTGGGAAGAGTCGTTCAGTGAAAAGATCAAAAAGCTCAATGATGATGTCACGCTGGATGTAATTACCCACTTCATCAAACAGTTGAAAGTGGATTATGCGGAGTACTCTGAGATCAAAACGTATCTCACTGATCTGCAAAAAGACATCGTTGAAAATGCTGATATTTTCTTGGAGCAGAGTGGAGAGCAAGGTGAGATTGCCACAGCTTCTTTAGATAAGAAGTTACCACGTCGTTACAAAGTGAATGTGTTGGTCAATCGCAGCAAGTGTGAATTTCCAATTGTGGTGGAAGAAAACCCGAACTATCACTCTCTGTTTGGCTCGATTGAAACCGCAACTTTCAAAGGCACAGTATTTACTGATTTCTCGTTAATTCGAGCGGGCAGTCTACATAAAGCCAACGGTGGCGTTCTTTTGATGGATGCACAAAAAGTACTAGAGCAGCCTTACGTCTGGGATGGTCTCAAACGAGCGTTGCGTTCGCGTCAGTTAAGTTTTACCTCGTTAGAGAAAGAGGTAACGCTAACTGGTGCGGTGTCTCTCGATCCAGAACCGATCCCTCTTGATATAAAGATAATCCTGTTTGGTGATTACCGCACTTACCAGTTGCTCCAGCATTATGATCCGGAGTTTGGTGAGTTGTTTAGAGTGACAGCAGACTTTGAAGATGAGATGAAGCGTACACCTGACTCAGAGCTGCAGTACGCGCGTTTTATCTCAAGTGTCGTGAATGACAACAACATGTTGCATTGCGATAAGAAAGCCATTGCACGCATTATCGAATACAGTTCTCGCTTATCAGGTGACCAAACGAAACTGTCACTGCACTCTGCGAATATTGCCAACTTGCTGCGTGAATCTAACTACGTGGCTCGCCAAGCGAACTCGAACATGATTCGCATCGGACACGTGGAAGAGGCGCTGAGCAATCAAGAAATGCGTGTCAGTCGCTTACAAGATAGCGTGATGGAAACCTTCGTCAATGGTACTACCTTGATTCGCACCGAAGGCATGGCTGTGGGCCAAGTGAATGCGCTCTCTGTATTAAGTACCAGTGACCACATGTTTGGTGCGCCAAACCGAATTACGGCAACGACGTGTTTCGGTGACGGTGATGTGATTGATATCGAGCGCAGTGTTGATTTGGGTGGCAGCATCCACTCTAAAGGCGTGATGATTCTGTCGGCTTACTTATCTTCTGTATTTGGCAAAACCGCTCGTGTTCCACTAACGACCACCATCACCTTCGAACAATCGTATGGTGGTGTGGACGGAGACAGTGCGAGTATGGCTGAGTTCTGTGCTGTCGTTTCTGCGTTCTCGAAACAACCAAACCGTCAGGATATTGCGATTACCGGTTCAATGAACCAGTTTGGTGAGTCACAACCTATCGGTGGTGTGAACGAGAAGATCGAAGGCTTCTACGATGTTTGTGATATCAAAGGCCGTCACGAGGGGCAAGGGGTGATTATTCCGCGTTCAAATGTGCACAACCTTATGCTTCGTCCAGATATAGTGAAAGCAGTAGAGAAGGGGGACTTCCATATTTGGGCTATCGACCACGTAACGGAAGCAATAGAGCTATTCACAGGCAAAGCGGCTGGTGAAGCAACCGACGAAGGTACATACCCAATCGACACCATCTTCGGGTTGGCACAAGCTAAGTTGAATGCGCTTAGAAAATAAGCACTCATTGGCGTAAAAGCTGATAAAAAAGCGTACAAGTTTTCATAATTTGTCATAACGACAATATCCCGTCGCAGTTGACGGGATATTGTCACTAACGTTATGAAATTGATGACTTTTCGCTCTGGACAAAAATGTGATCTACCTCTAGTATTTGCCCCCTTGTCTATTCGTCTGGGAATAATCCCATCGCAAGGAAGCCACACGCAAATACCTGAGGTCACTCATGCAGCTATCCCTGAAAAATTTGTCGGTTCGAACGCAAATTTTGGTTCCAGTTCTATTCACCGCGATCACTTTGTTTATTGCATTGTGGATCACGCAAAACAATCTAGAAGCAGAGCAAGAATTGGTTGCTTCTAACTCCGAATCGCTCGTGTTCTATAAAGACACACTGGCTCAAATTGACGACCAAGTTTACCCACTACGTATTAGCGCGGTTTACGCGATTTATGATGCGTCTCGTCGTGATGCCTTCCTTGCTGATCTTAAAGCAGGCGCGAAAGCCATTGATATGGATATCGACAAGATTGATGCGCGTGGCACTTTTGCATCAGAAGCGGAAAAAGTACGCCAAAGCATCGATACATACATCGACTATTCAACTCGTGCGGTTGAGTTCTTCAATCGTCATGATCGTGGCTTGGTCTCTGATGGCGAATACACTAACTTTATTTCTGGTTACCGTCGTGTAGGTAATGAAATGGTTGCAACGATCAATGCGCTGTCTCAACGCGTAAACCAAATTGCAACACAAGCGACAGAAGCAAGTGCTCGTGAACACGTTCGCGTACAAAACAACGCAATGATGTCAGTGATTGCTGTTTTTGCCTTCTCCTTGCTAGGCGCGTGGTTCTTGTCAGGCATGATTGTTACGCCAATCCAAAAACTACAAGAAGTGATGCGTAAACTCGCGGGTGGTGATCTGTCAGTACGTGCAGACATTGATGGTGACAACGAGATCGCTCAGCTAAGCAAAGACGTTAACCAAACAGCGAAACAGCTTCATGATACGGTTGATCAATTGATGCGTATTAGCGAAGAAGTCGCGTCTGCTTCAACTGAACTTGCGGCGGTAATGACGCAAGCTGAAGCCAATGCGCAGCAAGAACTGGCGGAAATCGAACAAGTTGCATCCGCTGTTAATGAGCTTGCAAGCACGGCAAACAACGTTAGCGATAATGCTACATCAGCAGATGCGACAGCTCGTGAAGCGGATGGTCTAGCGCAATCTGGCCTAACGATCTTCCAAGAGAGTGCACAAGCAAGCGAGCAAATGTCTCAAGCACTTAACGATGCGGCGCAAGTGGTTCTTCGTCTGAAAGAGCAATCGGTTCAAATCAACGACGTTATTGAAGTGATTCGTGGCGTATCTGAGCAAACTAACCTTCTAGCACTGAATGCGGCGATTGAAGCAGCACGTGCTGGTGAATCTGGTCGTGGTTTTGCTGTTGTAGCAGACGAAGTTCGTATGCTGGCAGCGCGCACTCAAGATTCAACGCAAGAAATTTCTTCTATCATTGAAGAGCTTCAAGCACAGTCTGGCCTTGCCAATGACAGTATGCAGGTGAGCTTAGAAATGCTGAACCGCAACAATGAACTAACGCAGCAAGCGAATGATGCGTTGATTGGTATTACAGAATCTGTTGCCAACATCAACGATTCAAATACGCAAGTGGCAACAGCGGCAGAAGAACAGTCTCAGGTGACTCAAGACATCAACCGCAACGTGGTAAACATGTCTGAGCTTGTGAACCAAAACGTAGCAGGCATCAGCCAAAGCGCGAGCGCAAGTACAGAGCTTTCTCACCTCGCTGAAAAGCAAAAAGAACAGTTGAGCTTCTTCAAGCTTTAATAAAAAGCGGTAAGTGATAAACATCGACTGATCGAAAAGAATCCCTGAGCGTTGGCTAGGGGATTTTTTTTACCTTTAATTCAATATTGATAAAATTAACATCATATAAATCAGATATTTACATGAAATTGTGCGTGACTGATGTCACATTTATAAATCTTTTGAGTGTATTTTTTGCGTCAAAATTTTTTTGACACACACACATTTTCCTATCTATCCGCTAACTTGATGGTTTTGCTGTATTCATATTGCCATCTCGCATGGTGTTTTCTTCTATATATCCTGTCTATTCAACTTATTGCGCTATAAATCGAGGCTGCTACTATGCCGTCCGTTTTCTCGTTGGTACAGAAATGTCCTGTTTTCTGGTGAGGAAACAACTAAAAACAAAGATATGGAAAATTAAAATGAAATTGAAAACATTAGCTGTAGCAGTGGCACTGTTAGCATCTGGATCTCAAGTTGTCGCTTCAGAACTATACAACCAAGACGGTACTTCACTAAACATGGGCGGCCGTGCTGAAGCGCGTCTTTCTATGATGGATGGCAAAGCAGAAGATGCTTCTCGTATCCGTCTTAACTTCCTAGGCAAACAGGAAATCAACGACAGCCTGTACGGTGTTGGTTTTTGGGAAGGTGAATTCGAAACTTCTGAAAAAGGCGCTGTCGATGAGAGCAGTGATCTTGAAACTCGCTACGCTTACGCAGGTCTTGGTGGCAAGTACGGTGAAATCACTTACGGTAAAAACGATGGTGCACTAGGTGTAATCACTGATTTTACAGATATCATGGCTTACCACGGCAATACTGCAGCATACAAACTAGCAGTGGCTGATCGTACAGACAACATGGTTTCTTACGCTGGTCAGTTCGAGCAACTAGCATTGCGTGCAAGCTACCGTTTTGCTGACCGTACTGAAGAAGCGAATGGCTTTGGTGATAACGATGAAGATGGCTTCTCTCTATCAGCAATCTACGCATTTGCTGACACTGGTTTCGAAGTTGGTGCTGGCTACGCAGATCAGAACGAAGGTGACGAGTTCATGCTAGCGGCTGCTTACACTGTTGGTAACTTCTACGTTTCTGGTCTTTACACTGGTGGTGATAACCTAGATCAAGATGCTAATGTGGCTCCTGCTTCTGGTGATGTTGACTACAAAGGTTATGAGCTAGCAGTAGCTTACACAATGGGCCAAACAGTGTTCACTTCTACGTACAACAAAGCAGAGCAAGATAACGACGACAGCGTCGATAACCTAGCGGTTGACGTAACTTACTACTTCAAGTCTAACTTCCGTGGCTACGCGTCATACAACTTCGACCTAATGGACAGCAAAGGTACTGAAGAGAAAGACGAGCTAGCACTAGGCCTACGCTACGATTTCTAAGTCGAATATGACTGAAAATATACTGCCTTATTTTTAGTTGTTTAGAACCCCTTGCCAGATGGTAAGGGGTTTTTCCATTGTAACGTTAAAATTCAGAACAGAAGCTTTGCGTTAGCCTTTCAGCTTTAGCTTGGTACCATCAAATTTTAGGTGGCTTAATAAGTTCTTAGCGTTTGCTTTGCCAAAGTCATCAAATTCCACGCCGTAACGCGCGTAATGCACCGATTTTTGCAGATTACAAATTTTCCCTTTTAATGGTGCAAGCAGACGTCCATTTCCTGGAATGGTGATATCTAACGTAATCTGATCTCCGACTTGAAGTGTTCGACTCATTGGTGAAGTTACAAAACGGCAACCACTCTTTGATAGGTCGCGTATTTCACACTCAGCTCGGTACTGTTCAAACTGAAGTCGAGAACGTAAATTTACTTCGTAACGCACTTCTTTTCTTAGTTGATACACTTGCATGGTATTTGGCAAACTCAGCACCAGTAACGGGTATGGATCACCCAAGCGGTGCTGTAATTGTGCTCTGAAAGGGATAACCGCACCTTCGCCGCGATGCGAATACGCTTTTACGTTAATCCAAAAACCTTCTTGGAAATAGAACTTCAAATCTTCATCTGAAATGTTTGGAATTTCTATCAACGCGGTATTATTTGAATGGCAACCCATGAAGGTGCTCGTGGTGATGAACTTCGTTCCAACAGGTGTCGTCACGTTCAATGTGACTTCACTGCCGTGTTCCACCATTGCCATTGCATCGGTGCTATTTAATGTGCTCGCCTGACGTTCTGGGGCGTTTTTGTTCTGTAGAGACGCTCGACTGTCCCTGGCGCTCGCCATCATATTTCTCATTCTTATTGTCGTACCTGATTCGAGAAGGTGTTCCGCGCTATGATAATTAGTAGGAATTGACTAGATTATTGCGTTGATATCATTCTATGCAGTCATATAGATTGATTCAATAAAACAGAGGCCAAAAGTGGGAGGTAGATAATGCAGAAAGTGACACATGACACAACAAACCAGATTTTCTGGGTCGATTTAGACCAAGACCATAAAGCGAAAGTGGCTTATAAACTCGAGAATGGGGAGATGCATATTACTTCGACGCTTATTCCGGAAGAAGCTCGCGGCAAAGGTTATGGAAGCGTCATGATGGCGTCGGTTCTACCTGAGATTGAAGCGCTTGGTTACACTATTGTGCCCATTTGCCCATACGTGATTAAATACATGGCAACACACCCAGAATGGTCGCATTTACTCGCTTGATGGAATCAATGAATAACCCACATTATCAAAGCATCGGAGATGAACTGGAACTTGGTTTGCTTCAAGGTGTCGATGTGATCCAGTCTTTATGGGGCGGATACGGAGAGTTGGTCAGACTGACCTTTTCGCAGCGCTCCATTATCGTAAAGCATATTCAATTACCAAAACCGTCTGAGCATCCGCGAGGCTGGAATACCGACCGCTCCCATAAACGTAAGCTGCATTCTTACCAAGTTGAAGTGAGTTGGTATCAATACTTCAGTCAAACAGTTGATGAGCGTTGCCGCATTCCTCAAGGGCTTAAATGCTTTCAGAATGAAACGGAATGGTTGATCGTGATGGAAGATCTTACTCTGGCGGGGTACCCAAACGTAATGAAAAGTGCAGGAAAAGCCCAACTAAAAGCGTGTTTAGAATGGCTTGCTAACTTTCATGCGCGATACATTGGCGTTCATCATGATGCTTTATGGAAAACGGGAACGTATTGGCACTTAGATACTCGACCTGATGAATTGGCAGTCCTTCAAGATGCTCGGTTGAAAAAGAGGGCAAGGTTAATCGACCAAACTCTAAAACAAGCGCGATTTCAAACCTTGATTCATGGCGATGCGAAGCTAGCAAACTTCTGCTTCAATTCGCAAAACTCGGCGGTTGCCGCGGTCGATTTTCAATACGTCGGTCATGGTTGTGCGATGAAAGATGTCGCGCTATTTATGAGCAGTGCTGTCGATCCTGATAAATGTGCTGAATTGGAACCTTGGGTGCTTGATACCTATTTTGTTGCGTTAAATACAGCACTGAAACATTATCAAACCGAGTTAGAACCATCTGAGGTCGAACAAGAGTGGCGACCTTTATTTGCCGTGGCTTGGGCGGATTTCCAACGCTTTGTAAAAGGATGGAGTCCAGATCATTGGAAGATTAACCCTTATACCGAAGCGCTCACCAAACGTGCACTGGACTCTTTGGGGTAGAAACTGCGAAGAAAGCAAAATCGACCCGAAGGTAGATATACCCAAGTATCTCGAGGTTACTTGGGTATATAAAGGCAGTTTTTAGGTCAATAGACGTTAGTTTTTCGGTTTATTGATACGGGCTAGGCTGTAAGTATTAATAAACTCACCGTCTCTAAAAGAGGCATCGACCAATTCACCTTCTATTTCAAAACCGTGTTTCTTGTATAAGCCAATGGCAGCTTCGTTATCGGTGTTTACTTCGATTTGAATACGTCGAACATTGAGCCAGTTGTCGGCGAGCTCCGTTACGGTGCTGATCAACGCGTTGCCGACCCCTAAACCGTGAAACTCATCGTGCACACCGATTCCAAACGAGGCCGTGTGTGATGTTCTTGGGCGCTGGGAGTGATGAAAGCCAATGTTTCCGACCACCTTACCATCGATTTCTGCAACATAACTGTAAACACCTGTGGGCATGTTGGATAGTCGGTCGACCCACATCGCGAGAGATGGCTTAGGGAGTTGCAGGGTTTCACGTTGTGCTTTCGGTTGTGAATAGATTTCGACTAGTGCAGCAGCGTCTTCAACAGTGGTTGGACGTACGATGATTTCCATGCTTCTCTCCTTTGGTTTATTGGAATTAATTTCAATCTAACCAGAGAAATGCGATTTGAATAGTATTTTTTTGGCTTTAGGCACCAAACTACTTTTAATTGAGTATGTTACGTATTTCTAATTTTAAGTTTTCATAGTGGGTTATCATTGAAAATACCAATGAGAGTGATTTTGTGTTGAATTTTTATACTGAGTAACTCTCATTTTATGGAGAATAATGGTGAACTTTGAAATAACGAAATAAAGCCATTTTTACTAAAGTGTGAAGTCGGTATCTGCAACGAGTTGATTTTAATCAAGAGACACTAGAGTTACCTCTTATGGGGTATGGGGAGCACGCCTTTTTAGCGCTATTTATGCTTAACTTATTTAAGAGCAATTAGAGCGTGTTTGAGGAAAATAATAATGAAATCCTCTCAGTCAAAAGTCTCGCAAAGTCGACGTCGATTCTTGCGTGACACTGCCCGTACCGCCGCTGGTGTGGGTGCGGCAGCGTGTGTTCTTGGATTGCAGTCTTTGCAGAGCCAAGCACGCGAAACTAAAGGTGTGCCTATTCGTCCGCCTGGCGCTTTGCCAGAAGGTGATTTTGAGTCTGCCTGTATTCGTTGTGGGTTGTGTGTTCAGGCATGCCCTTATGACACTTTGAAGCTTGCGAGTATGCTATCCCCAGTTGCCACAGGTTCACCGTACTTTACTGCGCGCGATATTCCTTGCGAAATGTGTGAAGACATTCCTTGTGTCGTGGCTTGTCCTAGCGGTGCGCTGGATCATGATCTTACCGATATAGACGATGCGAGAATGGGGACGGCTGTGCTGATCGACCACGAGACCTGTCTGAACTGGCAAGGTTTGCGTTGCGACGTTTGTTACCGTGTCTGCCCGCTAATTGATGAAGCGATAACGCTGGAGAACATTCGTAATGATAGAACGGGCTATCACGCGAAACTGATCCCGACCGTCAATTCTGATGTGTGTACGGGTTGTGGCAAATGCGAACAAGCTTGTGTGCTTGATGTGGCTGCGATCAAAGTGGTGCCAACGGATCTAGCGAAAGGTAAGGTTGGTAGCCACTACAATTTTGGCTGGCAAGAAATCGACAAGCCGCTTGAAAATGTCTTACCAGCAGATAATCCAGTGCCAAGTGGTGCGCTTGAGTCGCTCAAAGGAGGTCAATAATGGCCAAGAACTTAGCGCAAGATGCTGGCAAAGAAGCCATCGAAAAACTGGGCTGGTGGCGTGCGCATCGTTTTCTCATTCTACGTCGATTATGCCAACTGACCATCATTGTTCTGTTTATGGCAGGGCCAACATGGGGCATTCTGCAAGGCAATTTGTCTTCCAGTATGCTGCTTAATACGGTGCCATTAAGCGATCCTCTGATTGTATTACAGTCTCTCGCCACAGGTCATATTCCAGAGTTTAACGCTTTCCTAGGTGTAGCGATTGTGTTGGTGTTTTACGCGATTCTTGCTCCGCGCGCTTTTTGTGCTTGGGTATGCCCACTCAATATCGTGACAGATTTTGCTGCGTGGCTGCGCAGAAAACTCAATCTCAAAGCGAGTTATCGTTGGTCGCCAAATATTCGCTATTGGTTAATTCCTGCATTGATGCTTGGCAGCGCGATTTCGGGCTCAGTGCTTTGGACTTGGTTAGACCCAGTGGCGGCATTGCATCGAGGCATAGTGTTTGGCATGGGAGCAGGTTGGGTACTTATTTTGCTGGTGTTTGTTCTCGATTTATTGCTCGTAGAACATGGTTGGTGCGGACACTTGTGTCCACTGGGAGCAACGTACAGCGTGATTGGTAGCAAGAGTTTAATGCGAGTCACTGCCGTGCGCCGAGAAGACTGTACTAAGTGCATGGATTGTTTTTATGTTTGCCCCGAGCCGGAGATTTTGCGTCAACCATTAAAAGAAGGCGACCGTCGCGTGATGGATCAAACCTGCATGAGTTGCGGGCGTTGTTTAGATGTTTGTCCTGAAAAGGTGTTTGAGTTCCAGAATCGACTGAATGTGAAGAACATTGAGTAACAAAACAAAGAGTAATAGAACAAAGAACGAGTTTAGCTGGTAGGCAGTCTAGTTTTGCTTAATTTTTCGATGCCATCAAAATATTATTGAGCTTAATTAAGATTCATCACTGTTATAGAAATAGCGTATTCCTTTTTATTAACCACCCTTGTATCTGGGTGGTTTTTTTTGACTGTTATGACGTGAATGAAAGACTCTATTGTTATGAAAAGCCTCTTAGTTCCTCTTGTTTTACTTAGCGCTGGTTGTGTTAACCAAGCTCAACCCACTGGACGTGAAGTTGACATCATCGTTGTTGCTCCTATGGAGTCTCAAGTCAGAGTCACTTATCAAGAGCACAATCTATTGAATACCGTTTACCTTAGTGGTGAAGCATGCCGCTTTGATATTGGGCCTACGACCATTAAAGGTGAGGGGGCTTCGGTTGAGCTAAAACCAAATGGCCAGTGTCGATAAACACTGGCCATTTTAGGAAGGAATGGAAGGTGGGCGCTTAGTCCGACTTTTCGTCTTTGATAAGGCCTTTTCTTTCTAGTCGCTTCTTAGGGTTAACGCGATGGTCGACGCCTAGCGCTTCTTTCGTGGTATCCGCGATCGTCTCGTCAAGCGTACAACGGTTACCTACTACCTTTGTTACACCGTTAGCCAGCTTCTTAGGGCTACATTTCGGGTCGATAGGGCCAGCGTTTGCGACCACAGGAAGCAGTGACAATAACATCACTGAAAATGCGTATTTCATCTCATGAATCCTAATCTCTCAATTCGATGCTTAATTTAGCATCGGTACTAAAAATGATTTAGGCATTCCCAAGATTGTTCATCATCCGGATGACTATAGATGTTTAGGTTGCTGCAGAAAGTTGAAAGCCCTCTCTCTTCCGTGAGAAAAGGGCTTTCGATGAGGCTTTACCTCATTATCACTAGGCGTGCGGTCTGCTTGTTTAATGGAGCAGGTAGTCCATGCTGACTAGCTGACGCCAAAGCATCGAACTGCCGACCACAACCCACAAAATGGTCTTCGCGATTTTAGCGTTTCGCATGGGTATTCTCGATTATCAAAGATGAAATATTGATTGAGCCGTTTATTGGCTGATGTTCAGATGATACCTCAATGAATACTAGCCGAAGTTATCACCTTTAAAAGATATAGGTCTGGAATGCCTACACACTGCATTTTTTGAAAAAAAAGCCCACCCTAGGAGTGAGTGGGAAAGGCTTATGTGGAGTCACAAACTGCTACTAGCTGGAGTCGGGACAATGAGTAGCAAATCGAGTTCAACAATATCGTGTTGGTTACGGTTGCAAAAGGCATCTTGAATAAAGGGTATTTTAACGATGCTCACCACGAAGGCATTTCACTTGTTCATGGGGTACTTATGATATTGGGTTGTACCCAACATGACGAATTGAAGGTGATTTTTGCCAATATTATCAGCGTCTTATTTGTAAGGATGGGTTGGGTTAACACCAAGTTTTGATACTGACTTGTTGCTGACAAAGTGATACCGCTCCAAATCATTTATGCAGCGGTTTTTCATCGAGGCATCAGTATGTCTTAAGCTGAGTGAAAAAGGTTATTGCTCACTTTGTTGTGCGGCTTTCAAGCGGTTCTTTTCAATATTAATGATGCCTGGATTACCGACACGCACTATTTGGAGTAGATGCTTAATCCACATAGGAAGCGAAGGGGAAAGACGATAATGGATCCATAAGCCATGGCGTGTATCTTTTAAGAATGTCGTGTCTCGTAGCAATGCTAAGTGACGAGAGACTTTTGGCTGGCTTTCGTTCAAAGCGTTTTTGAGATCGGTGACGGTTAAGTCTTGTTCATCTTCTAGCAGCATCAATATTTTGAGTCGCAACGGATCGCTCATCAGTTTAAAGAAACTACTTGGATCCACTTGTGTACGGTTTTCTTCACTGTTTACTAGTAGAAATAGACTGATGCGCTCGATCAATTCTTTGGCCGTATTTTGGAACGGTTCTGTGCCTTCGAGTGGTTTTGGATCGGCTAGGTTCCAATGTAATTGGTCGATGTTTTGTTCGAAGATCACGCATTCATCTTTGGCGTTATCGCACAATGTAACCACAAAGTCATAAGACTTGTTCGCAACGTCGGCATAATCCTTCGAATGCAGTGACTCGCCAGAGATTGAATGTGCATCTAATACTTCAAACACCCTTGGGTCTACTTCGCTAGGGTGAACACCTGCACTATCAGCATGAAAGAGCGTGCCCGCCATATGGTTAAATATCGCTTCAGCAAGTTGAGATCGTGCGGAATTACCAGTGCAAAGAAACAGGACTTGTTTTTTCATAATATCGAGACAAAAAGTGTGGCTGATGCCGAAAAGAAAGACGAATGGCAATAGTATAACTCTGCACGCGTTCAACAAGAAGCTCACAACCTTTTATCTCCAGGCATAAGCTTCAATTGTTGCCGACGAAAACGGGTTTGTTTCAAAGGAAGAGGATGTAAAGAAATGTTTAAAAGTAGAAAGATTGCAATCTTAGTAGTGAGTATTTTTAATGGAATTTGTCGCTAAGTTTAGGATAATGTTACGAAAGTTGCTAGGTAAATAATTTATAAGGATATTGCGATTTTGTTACATTTGGCGGTATGATGGCGGCTTCATATTCTAAGGACTCATCATGAATACGCCACATAAAAGCTGGAGAACGCCACAGAACTTTCTTCTGCTGATTTCCATTATTGTTCCTATTGCCTTCTCCACTTGGATGGCGCTACTGAATAACTTCGTTATCGAAAAAGCCAACTTTGATGGAGCAGATATCGGCATACTGCAAAGTGTGCGTGAGATTCCCGGTTTTCTTGCTTTCACTGTTGTCTTTGTTTTGCTGTTTATCCGCGAGCAACGTTTTATGTTGGTCTCGCTCGCCATGCTGACACTGGGCACGGCAATCACAGGTTACTTCCCATCTTTGTTTGGACTTCTTTTTACAACCTTGTTGATGTCGACTGGTTTTCATTACTTTGAAACGTTAAAGCAATCCCTTTCTTTGCAATGGCTAACCAAAGAAGAAGCACCAGAAATGTTAGGCAAATTTATATCGGTTGGTGCACTAGCGTCTTTGATTACTTATGGTGCGATTTGGATTCTGCTTGAGCAGCTCAAATTAGAATTCAAAACGGTTTACTTGCTGGCGGGCGGTATCGGTTTTGTATTGATTCTGGTGATGGCGTTTGCGTTCCCTGAATTCAAAACGGAAGTTCCACAAAACAAAAAGTTGGTGTTGCGTAAGCGTTACTGGCTTTATTATGCATTGACCTTTATGAGTGGTGCTCGCCGTCAAATCTTCACGGTCTTCGCTGGTTTCTTGATGGTGGAGAAGTTTGGCTATTCGGCTGCGGACATCACACTGCTTTTCTTAATCAACTACTTGTTCAACTTCCTGTTTGCTAAACGTATTGGTCGCTTTATCGGAGCCGTTGGCGAGCGCAAAGCATTGATGTTTGAATATGTGGGACTGATTTTTGTCTTCGTCGGTTACGGTTTAGTGCAAGCTGCGGAGTGGGCGGCAGCATTGTACGTGATTGACCATTTGTTCTTTGCACTGGCACTTGCAATCAAAACTTACTTCCAGAAGATAGCCGATCCGGCGGACATGGCATCAACCGCTGGTGTAGCGTTTACCATCAACCACATTGCAGCGGTCGTGATTCCGGTAACCTTTGGTGTGATTTGGTTGGTTTCGCCTTCAAGCGTGTTTTACATTGGTGCAGCTATGGCCGCAGTGAGCTTGTTACTGTCCTTGAATATCCCAGCTAAGCCGGAAGAGGGTAACGAAACACGTGTGTTGAGATGGAACTAAGTTAGTACTTACTACTCAATAACTTACCGCGAAATCGGGTTATAAAAATGGGATGCAGAGGCATCCCATTTTTGTATTCGGTTTTCAACGTGAGACTGGTTCGTTTAGAACGGATACCAAAACAGTTGAGTGTCTATCACGCGTTTGCTAATCGCAGCGGTGACAATCACGACGATGCCTGCCATACACACCATATCGGCTTTGGTCAGCGGCTTTAGGCTGTACCAAGTACGAGAAGAATGACGCCCAAAACCACGCAATGTCATCGCGTTAGAGATTTGGTCAGCGCGATCTAGGCTAGAGAAAATCAAAGGGCCTAAGATCTTAGAAACGTTCTTCATACGGGTAAACAACGGCGCTTTCTTACTCAGTTCAACACCACGAGCTTGTTGAGCGTGCATGATGTTCACGAAGTCTTTCTTCACTTCGGGCAAGTAACGCAAGGTCAAACTGACGGCATAAGCGATTTTGTAAGGCACACCCATGCGGTTCAAGCTTGCTGCAAACTCAGTAGGATGCGTAGTAAACACAAACACCAAGGCAATTGGGAACATACTGAAATACTTCAGTGTCACGGTGACCAGATAGAACAAGGTCTCTTGGGTGAGTGAGTAATTACCCGGTAACGACAACAATACTGTTGTTGAGCCCATGTATTCACTGCCTTGTTGCGGCGCTAATGCAAACATAAACAGCGCATTAATCAACAAAACACTGCCTGTACCGATCAGTAAAGGCTTGTACACATGGAAAGGTACCTTGGTCATTTTTAGCAAACCAAGACCTACAACGATCAGTAGAGTAATGATGCGCAAATCAAAGGTCGTAAGTACCACCGTTACCCATGCAATGAACATCAAAAACTTGGTGATGCCATTGAGTTTGTGCAGTGGCGATTGGGTATCGATGTAGTTGATACCAAACTTCATCTTGTTGTCTTTCATGCCACTACTTTCTCAATGTTTTTAGCATCATTATTTTGTGAATCTTGAGCTTTTGAAGCTTGGATATCGGCGTTGTTTTCACGTTCTCGACGCGCTTTTTCAACGTCAATAAAGTGCTGCATAAAGTCGTTCGTGTTCTCAATGCCTAACTCAGTAGCCAGTTCATACAAACTGGTTGTAGTTAGGTTCGCTTGATCTAACAAAACAGTGTTACTGAACACTTCTGTCATTGGCGCGTCGGCAATCAACTTGCTATCAGCAATCACGATGGAGCGAGTGGTGTATTCCAAGACCAAGTGCATGTCGTGCGAGATGATCATCACCGTAATGCCAAGTTCACGATTAAGCTTCTCGATAAAGCTCAGCATTGATGTGTAGTTTCGGTAATCTTGTCCAGCAGTAGGCTCGTCTAAAATCAAAAGCTCAGGCTCTAAGGCAAGAATCGATGCGATCGTCACACGCTTCTTCTGACCGTAGCTTAATGCCTCAATTGGCCAGTGGCGGTACTTGCTCAAACCACACAGCTCAAGGACTTCCAATACCTTCGTTTCGACTTGTTTCTCTTCAACACCACGGTTACGCAGGCCGAAAGCCACTTCGTCGAAAATCATGTGATGCGAAATCATATGATTTGGGTTTTGCATTACCACGCCAACCTTTTGGCTACGCTCGAAAATCGTTAGCTCATTTATGTCTTGGCCGTTCAAGATCATCGAACCTTGGTCTGGTTCAATCACTCCCATCACAAGCTTAGTGATGGTGGATTTCCCAGAGCCGTTTTTACCCAATACCGATAAAAACTCACCGCGTTTGACATCAAAACTGACCCCTTCAAGCGCGTTCTTTTCGCCATCGTATGAGTAAGTAAGATCACGAACTTCTAGAAGCGTATCGGTTGGGGTTGCAACCTCTGCTACTTGTGAGGCTTCAAACCATGCGCTGACGGTGGATTGGTATTGCGCCAATGGCAATGTGCTTAAGCTCGATGGCTTTGCATCGCCTTCAATCGCGCAGCCTGCTTCTTTCAAAGCAGAAAGATAAAGAGGCTCACGGATACCGTATTCTTCAAGAAGCGGGGACGCTAAGATCTCATCTGGTGTGGTATCTGCGATGATTTCACCACTTTCCATCAGAATAATGCGGTCAACAGAGCGATGCAGCACATCCTCAAGACGGTGCTCGATAATGATGATGGTTTTGCCCGTTTCGCGGTGCAGATCATCGATAATCTCGATGGTCTTCTTACCCGTCTTTGGATCAAGGGCAGCAAGTGGTTCGTCAAACAACAAGATGTCGACGTCATCGACTAAAATACCCGCCAAAGAAACGCGTTGTTTCTGACCGCCTGATAAATCGTGAGGGGAGCGATCTAACATCTGTTCCAAATCGACCATTTTGGCCGTCGTTTTGACCAATGGGTACATGTCGATGTTAGACATCAATTGGTTTTCCAACGCGAATGCGATGTCTTCACCAATGCTCAAACCAACAAATTGGCTGTCCGTATCTTGCAGTACGGTACCAACTTTTTCGGTGAATTGGTGCATGTCAAAAGGGGCAGTGTCTTGACCATTGATGGTCAGCTGGCCACTGGTTTCCCCTTTAATCGCATGTGGGATCAGTCCGTTAAGACATTGGCCAAGGGTAGATTTACCACTACCACTTGGACCGATAATGACGATTTTCTCTCCTTTCTCTATCCTTAGATTGATATTTTTTAGCGTCGGTTTGTCCAGCGACTCATATCTAAAAGAGAAGTTAGAAAATTCGATTGTCATTCGACATTAAGCCTCTGTTAAGTTGCGGCTTTGCTTGTTACGTTTTGCGACAGACTTAAGAATGAAGAAGCCAACAATAGCAATAAGAATGGTGTTACCCAGTGCGATGATCGACAGCTGTGTAAATACCTTAGTGAACGGTTCTGCATACAAGATGGTGTCTAGGAAGGCTGAGCAGCCGTAACCAAATACGTTACCCAATAGAGCAAGCACCACGAACAACGCGAAATCTTTCATATTGAAGTCCCCTGTCTCTAAGCGATTACGTGTTAGAGAAGGGAAAAGACCGATGATCAAACCGACAATACCTGAACCAAGTACCCAAGTTAGCCATACGCCCCAGCCTGCAAATAGGTCAGTAACCCAGTGGCCAATGAAGCCAACCAAGAAGCCCACAAGAGGGCCGAATAACACTGAGAACAATGCCAATACCGCCATTGCTGGTTTCAGCGTCGTGTTTGCAAACACAGGAATGCCAAACATTGGCAAACCGCCGATGCCGTATAGCGCAGCACCGATTGCAATAACCACTACGGTTTTAGCAGAAAGATTCATAGATAACCTCAGTTCAATTGTCGATTTTAAAGAACGTTCACTTGCTTTGTTTTTATAGCGCTGATTGTGTAACAAAGTTTGGAAACAACCAAGCTGCTTATTGTTTGCTCTATCTTTCTTCAAGAAATGTGTGATTGGATTCACGCATCCTTTTGACTGGCTTAGTTTTACAGCAAGCATCAAAAATAAGGCACGCATTATACAGAATATTGATAAAAGTGGGAATGCTATCTGTCTGGATGGCTAGAATGCAACCAGGGGCTAACTGTCAGCCCCTGATTACACTTTTTAGTACGATTTTTGTTCGTTAAATTAATGATCTAGGTATAGGTAGTTTTGCCAACTCTTCATTCGGATAAGTACTTTACGCATGATAGAAACGTGGGTGAAACTGTCCGAGTAAACCGCGACTTCTACGGCTGTACCTAGTGGTAGATGATATTCAGTTAGATCGTCAGTGATTTGAAGCGTTACAAATACACGTCCGCTTGTACGGAGGGCCTCTGTACCAAGTAGCGCACCACGAGCTTGGAATTGGCTTTCACCGATTGCCGGCAGTACTTCAATCACTTTGCCTTTGAACACACTACCAGGTAGTGCACGGAACATGAATTCCGCTTCAAATCCGGGTTCTAAACGTTGCAAAGAGTTTTGGCGGAAAGCGGCTGTGTACAGTTTTTGCTCGGTATGCACAAAAGTCATCACCGGTGCTAGCGGTAAAGGCACCGCCATCACTCCCGGGCGCAAAGCAAGCTGCGTTACATAGCCTTCGGTTGGGGCTCTAACAACGGTCTGATCAAGATTGAACTCAGCTTGGCGAAGTTCTGCTAGCAATGAGGCAACTTGCGTATTTTCTCCACCAACTTCCGAGTCAAGTGCGATTTGTGCCTGTTCTCGTTTAGATTGCGACACCTCTAGTGCTGCTTGGGCGGCTTTAAACGCTTGTCGACGAGTATCCAGTTGTTGCTCAGTGAACGCGCCACGATCAAAACCACGTTGATAACGGTCGAATTCGCGTTGCGCTTTATCACGCTCTGCAAGGGCTTTGATGACCGCAGCTTCTGCTTCTTGAACGCCCGACTCTAACCCCAATGCACCTTGGCTTGCTTCTTTCACTTTCGCGCGTAGCTTATCGACCTCTGCTTGGAACGGAATCGGGTCGATACGGAAAAGAACATCGCCTTTTTGCAACGGTTGGTTTGCTTGAACAGGTACTTCAATCACTCGACCACGGACACCTGATACCACCGGTGTGGTTGAGAATACTTGGTTACCAATCTGTGTGAATGGGTGGTTGTAGTTCATCAGTAAGATAAGTGTACCGACCAACACTACGCCACCGAGTACAGCCGTTGGTACTGTCCACTTATTCAATGGGATATTGAAGATTTTAAAAATCGCGATACATAGCGCTGCGTAAGTCAGAACCAGTAGTAAATCCATTATTGTTCCTCCTTACCTTGTTCTTTTTGAACTGAAACGCTTGATACAGGTTGTTTACCTTTCAGCGTTGAGACTTCTTTTTTCAATTCGTTGACTTCATCAATTAGCTCTTCAAGTCGATGATGTATATCATGTGTTTCTTGTTCGAGCTGCTTAAAGCCCCAGCCACGTTCTTTACGCCACAAGGTTGCCCAAATCCACAGAAACGGCCAAAGTGCATGTAATGTGAAAAGGCTAACCCAGCCTGCATAATGAATCGCATCTTGGTGAGGATGCTCGCGCTCTTTCGCTATTTCATAAGGAATATCGTGAATCACAATGATTCCGTAGAAGATAACCAAAGCAACGAAAATGAGTAACCCAAGTGCAAAATAGTCTAGAAACATCTTACTTCCCTGTGCTTGTTGCCAAATAGAAAAACTTACGTAAATTAACTGTTTAAGTATTTGATAGAACAATAAGTGAATCAAGTTATTTATAATTTGATTCACTGTTATTGAGAGATACGGCATGCAATACGAAGGAGTAAGCAGTGCAATATTCTGGTGAGATCGCGGCCATTGGCGCTGCGATAGTATGGGCTTTGGCCACTTGGATATATAGCCAATTTAGCCACCGCTTTTCGGCGATGCAGCTGAACATTGTGAAAGGCATCATTGCATCAATGATGATGCTGGTGGTGATGCCATTACTGCCGCAAGGTTTACCTACCCAGATCGAGCCTCTGCATCTGGCGGTGTTGGCGGTGTCTGGGGTGATTGGTATTGCGATTGGTGATTCTGCCTATTTCGCCGCGCTCAAGCGCATTGGGCCAAACAAAACCTTACTGTTGGAATCTCTAGCTCCGCCGTTGTCTGGTGTGCTTGCGTTGGTTTTTTTAGGTTCGGAGTTAACCTTGCAGAGTTGGCTGGGTGTGGTGGTTACCACCGCAGCGGTGACTTTTGTTGTGTTCCAGCCTTCTTCTTCCGGTGAGGCGACAAATTGGAGTGGCATTGGTTTTGGTTTATTGGCCAGTGTCTGCCAAGCTTCAGGTGTGGTGATTTCTCACTATGCCCTCGTCGCGGGTGATTTGCCGCCGCTCTTAGGCGCATTGATTCGATTGAGCATTGGTGTGCTTGCCGTGTGTCTTGTGATTAAGGTTGTCGAACCTGAACCATTTAAAGGGATTAAACGGCACATCACAACAATGGGGAATAAAGCCATGGGTTGGCTATTGCTGGCGATTTTCGTTGGGACTTTCCTAGCGTTATGGTTACAGCAAGTTGCATTGAAATACGCCAATCCAGCGATTGCACAAACTCTCATTGCAACCAGTCCGTTGTTTATCTTGGTGATCTATGCTGTGCGCGGGGAAAAGGTGGGTGTGAAAAGTGTCATGGGAACCTTGATGGCGTTGGGCGGTATTTCGCTTTTCTTCCTGTAATATTGTTGATTGAATCCAAAGAAAACGCCCCAGTTGATGCTGGGGCGTTTTTTATTGATTGCTTTAAAGCTCCGTACACACTTGGTTCCGGCCGTTGGCCTTGGCTCGGTACAGGGCTTTGTCAGCGCGATAGAAGGTACGTTGTGTGTTCTCACCTTCACGATGAAGTGTGATACCGATGGAAACGGTCAAGCCACGCTCACCTAATATTTCATGCCAACCAAACTGATAGATACGTTCGCGATAGTTTTCTGCGTGCATCTCTGCACGGGCAAGTTCTGTATTTTCCAGAATCACCAAAAATTCTTCACCGCCAAAGCGAACGCAAGATGACCCTCGGAATTTAAAATAGCTAGACAGCTCTTTTGATACGTTCTGAATTGCTTTATCACCGACTAAATGACTCAGTTCATCGTTAATTGATTTGAAATGGTCAATATCAATCACCATCAGTGCAAATGACGTGTCATGCAACAACAAGTCTTTCAGCTTCACTTCTAACCAACGGCGGTTGTGCAGCGAAGTGAGTGGGTCGGTAAATACATCCTGCTGTAGCTGCGCTACGGTATTTTTGTGTTGTTTAGTGGTTTCTTTCAGCTCTTTGTTTTCAATCTCAGAAAGAATCAATTTAAGCTGCAACTCAAAGCGAGTGAGGCGACGTAATTGGGCTGCACCTAGCTCACCGATTGGGATATGTTTGATGAGGTCGGATTCAACACGGAATGCTTTTTTCTCGTAGTTGAGTGCTTCTTTAAATTGGCCTTGAGAAGAGCACACTTGACTCATTGCATTGTAAAAGCGATTGGCGATCAGTGGAGAGGAATACTCATTAATGCGCTTGCCTGTCGAGGATAAAAGCAGGTTTGCCAGAGATTGGTGTCCGATTTCGTTCAAGCAGTAAGCCGTTTCGATTTTCACCATGGTCGATAGCCATTGAGTGTGCTGCTTACCTGTCGAGTATTGAATATGTGAAATCGCAATCAGGGCTTGGTTGCACTCGTTTTGTAGACGCAATAACTTAGCACGGTATAAATGAATTTGGCTGGTGAGGTTTTTGTCACTCACCAAAATACTCAACTCTTCACATTCGCTAAGTAAGTCAGTTGCTGAACCAATGCGCTGTATACTGATATAGCAAGCTAACATGTAAAGCTTGTAACGCAACCTAAGCGAACGACTGCCAATAGCATGGTCTATAGCATCAATCTTTTGGTAGTAGCGTAGCGCCTTGTTATGGTCACCATAAGCGTCACACAAGTTGCCCATGCCAATAATGGCAAGTACGTATTCGTCGATATAACCGTATTCCACCGCAATGTTGGTGGAAGCTATGTATTCCGTTAACGCTGCGTTGTAATCGCCCTTTTCAACCAGACGATCGCTCAGGCTCGCTTTGACGGATAGAATGTCTTCGACATCCTCAGGCAATTTGAGTAAGTCTAAAGCTTGTCTAAGCTCTTCAATGCTGGTACTCAGCTGTTTGATTTTGCTGCGATATTCTGCGCTGATGATGTGGCAATGGGCTTTTTCACGATTTGTTGACGCGATATGAAAGCGGATATGTTCCCAAAGGATCAGCGCTTCTTCGCCAGTAACAGAAGAAGGGTCCATGCCTGCATCGGTCACTTTACTAAGCAGTTGTTCCATTCTTCATTACCTCAATGTGGCTTTCTTCCAATTGCTCCAATGTGAACGGGAAGGTCAGGATATCTTGCAGATAGAGGGTCGGTTTAGCTCCGGCTAAGCCACGTCGTTTCCAAGGGTAGATGTCTAACATGGCACAAACCGTGCGGTACAAGTCTTCTGCCGCTTGATCTTTCTCTGCGATCAACATAGCTAAGCGATCGCTGCTCAAACGAGAGATCAAGTCACTGGATGTCGTTAATGAGTGAACGAGCTCAGTACACACATCAAGGAAAGCTGGCTCAGTATGGCGGATCATAATGATCGCGTGGTTTGATTGCTTAAGCTCTGTTTTGAATAGAACCAGTTGCTCCCACCAATAGGTTTCGGATACAACGTTGGAGAACTGTTTTTCTGGATCGTATTCATGCTGGGCACGAATACGGTTAATGAGCTTTCTCGCGCGTTGCTCTAACTGACGTTTAGATCCTCGCGCTTTATCCATACTTACTCGATGCGTCTGCTCCTTGAGCATTTTAAGCGCATGTTTGCGATATTTTTGGAAGGCTTGGAAAGCGCCTTCATAATCGCCTTGTTCTTCTGCGACGCGCGATTGCTGAAAGCAGATTTGGCTGAGCAGTTCACCATTATCAAAGCTCAGGGCGGACTGCTCTGCAGATTGCAGTAAGGAGGCGGCGTTTTCGGTATTCTTGCGCAGCAATTCGAGTCGGGCTCGGCTGATGAAGGAGTGCGCTTTCATCCAAGTTAGGTCTTGTTCAATCGCGAGTTGATGTGCTTTCTGAGTCGCCTCTTCTGCTGCATCGAGACGTTCTAATCCCAGTAATGCCAATCCCTTAAAATCCCAAATTTCAGCTTGCCATGTGTTGTCGTCATGATCACGAAGTACCTCGGTAGCGCCATCTAGCACCGTCAGCATTTCAACGAAGTTATTCAGCAGATAATAATCCCATGCGAGTAGGATTCGAGCTTTGCCTTCTAACCATGCAATACGGACGTTGTTTGCCACTTTGACGGCTAATTCGTGTGTGGATGCGGCTAGTTTGTGTTCGTTGGTGATGCGCCAAACGTTACCAAGTCCGATAAGGGCCTCGATTTGGATTTCAATGTCATCAACCAATGCGGATTGTTCTAACGCATTTATCCAGTACTGTTGGGCGGAGTAGTATTTAGCTTGTCCCCAGTATTGCAAGGCGAAGAGGTGAAGGATTTCAGGTAAATGATCGTCGGTGTCGAGTTGAATTTGAAGGCTGTAGGCGTCTTTGACGAGTTTGAGCCCGTGTCGGTAGTCCATGCTACACCAACAGGCATGCGCCATGATGATCAATGCTCGAATTTCGCCATCAACAAATAGGATTTGCTCCGCACGAATTCTGCATTGTTCGGCGATTCGAAATGCGCGTTCCGGATCAGATTTTATCTGGCCATCGAGGGCGTTTAGCTCTGCTTCTAGCTGAATTTGGCTTTTATCCAACGTTCACATCCATGACTATCGAACTGGAATTTACACCTAAATATTATGTGGTTAGATGCGACTATCATTTCAGGTGTAGGAAGAATGCTACACCAATAAGGTATTGGGTACCGTAATATATACCGTGGTCAGCATCTATTTACCACATTTAAATGAGTAAAGTGTTAAATAGTCACGACAGCAGTTGTTTGATCGTCAGAGGTGCGTCCGTTACTTTCAGCCTCTGAGCGGCGGTAAGCCCTTGCTTATCTTGATAGCACAAATTATGCCAAGCTCTGAATATATCTAAAAGAGGTAATATGCCAGCAGGTCGTAATTTGCGACGTGGCTCGTTGATGAAGCTCTCAAACAGAAGCTGAAAACGATTTTGATAGAATTGAATGTGGCGTGTTGTCGCAACATTGAACCATGACTCAGGTTCGTTATTGTCGCCAGCTAAGTAACAAATGCCTTTGTTTGCTTCGTATTGACGTGAAATCGCCCAACGATCTCGCCACCAACTCATGTAAGCAATGTCTACTTTGCCAAATGGCGCAGTCATATCCCAGTTTGCATCTTCTTCAACGTACATCAAGTCAACGTTTTTCTCTTGAATACGAGATAAACAAACGCTCAACGCGGCAGAGCGGAGCAGGGGATCTTGAGGCATGTAAATAGAAACCCGTTTCTCTGGGCAGCACATATCCAATACATGTAGGTAGTGAGCGTAAGAGGTGTAAGGCGGGCGAATCAAAGCACCTTTTGACGGGTAATGGAAAACAGAAAGGTTGCCCAGTGGGTCCTCTACGTTACCACGCGCCAAAATGGTTTGGTACTTCTGGTCGATACGCTCGCGAAGTTTCTTCGAAGGTTCGCCGGGTGCTTCACTTGCTTCTGCGGTGTATTCCTGTGATACAAAACGTGACACTTCATCGTAAGGGTTATGATCCAGTGCTGCGACCGGCTCATCATTAGAAGAATAGTTCACATGCTGACATAGAATATAGCCAGAGTGTGCTTCACCAGAAGCGATCCAGTATACGCCGTTGTTGCTATGTGGTTGCAGGGAAACATAGTTCGACGCCAACTCATAGTGCTCGGCATGGTTTACCCAGCGAGCATCGATCGTTGCCAGTTTGCGGCGGCAGCGGCTAGCAATATGATCAACATGATCGTAAAAGGTTTTTGGATTAATGCTGAGTTTACGGCAGATCTCGCGAACGGAATAACCGGTAAACAACAAGCCCATCAAGTTCTCTTGGAACTGAAGCTTTTTATTGGCACCAGACCATTTATCGACAAAGGTACTTTGACACACTTTGCAGCGGTAACGTTGGCGATCGCCACTGTAACCGAAAGCGTGATAGAGGTGTTTATGAGTATGGACAGAAAGCCCAAAGTTATCGCAGTCATCGTTGCGACAAGCAGGTAATCCGTCACTGTGGACGTGACGCAGACGATGAAGCTCGTTCACTACATCGCGATTATTAAGTAAGGGGGGGAAAGCTCCACACTCACGGCATACCATCGCCGGACGTTTAGGGTTAGCATGTTGCAAAACGTATCGCTTTGCATCACTCAATCCAAAGTTGTCACACGCCAATGTTTTACAAAAGTTGAGTTGTAACCCATCTGCGTCCCTTGGCAGTTCGCCGTTAGACACAATCGCCCCCTCGGGATAATTCTTGCAGCCGGTCAGGCCCCGGCTGCTATTTACTACTTAGGTGTTTCTTAGATGTTGATTGCTGTTTCTAGAGCAACTTTCATCATGTCGTTGAACGACTTTTGACGCTCTTCAGAGCTTAGTTTTTCGCCACGGATGATGTGGTCAGAAACTGTTAGGATAGTTAGAGCTTTCGCGCCTAGGTCAGCAGCAACGCCGTAGATACCAGCCGCTTCCATGTCTACACCTAGTATGCCTAGTTTTTCCATCTTCTCGAACAGGTCTGCCTCTGGTGTGTAGAACAGGTCTGCAGAGAATACGTTACCAACTTTAACTGGTACTTCTTGAGCACGCGCTTGGTTAACCGCTTCTTCTAGAAGACCGTAGTCAGCGATTGCAGCGAAGTCGTGGTTGTTGAAACGGATACGGTTAACTTTTGAGTCTGTAGATGCACCCATACCGATAACAACGTCCATTAGTTTCACGTCGTCACGTACTGCACCACAGCTACCTACACGGATAACGTTTTTCACGCCGTATTCAGCGATGAGTTCGTGTACGTAGATACAGCAAGATGGGATACCCATACCGTGGCCCATTACAGAAACTTTCTTACCTTTGTAAGTGCCAGTGAAGCCGAACATGTTGCGAACATCACAAACTTGTTTCACATCTTCTAGAAACGTTTCTGCAATGTATTTAGCGCGCAACGGGTCGCCTGGCATTAGAACTGTTTCAGCGAAATCACCTGGTTGTGCGTTGATATGTGGGGTTGCCATAAGTGCTCTCCAAAGTTTGGTTCTGGTAAAATGACTCTATTATAGAATGCTATTACCAATTCTGTTGAACTTGTTCGTTTTCGTTGAGGCAATAATATCGGGACGTGTAAAGGTGGCTTGAGAGTTAAGTCACAAAACGGTCTGTTCTATTGTTTAAATATTCTGTTGATAACTAAATCTGTTGAAAACAAAAAGGCAATCGATTTGCTTTTGAGCGATTTGTTGATTGTGTGCACAAAAAACCGTTTCGAAGCACAATATTTTCTGAGATCTCACTGATCGAATTCCTAGATAGCTCAGTAAAACGAATAAATTGTACAATTTATTTTCTTGTACAATTCAAATTCACTTGCTATAAGTTATACAACAAAACATTTTGTATAGGATGTGCCATCATGGAATCTTCAATCAAAGTCGGTATCAGCTCTTGTGTATTAGGTGAACGTGTACGTTTCGACTCAGGACATAAAATAAGTAACTTCGTAACAAAAGAACTCGACGGGTACTTTAGTTTCGTGCCGGTTTGTCCAGAAGTTGGCGTCGGTATGTCTGTGCCTCGTCCTACTATCCGCTTAGTCAGTAACGAAGAGCGAATTGCATTGGTTGAGACGAAAAATCCAGACAATGACCACACCGACAACATGCTCACTTATTCAGAAAATAAAGTGAATGAATTGCAAAGTGAGCAGTTGTGTGGGTACATCGTCTGCGCGAAGTCGCCAACCTGTGGTATGGAGCGAGTCAAGGTTTACAGCAAAAACAACGCTGCAAAAGAGGGGATTGGCTTGTACACCCGTACCTTGATGGAAAAAATGCCGTGGTTACCGGTAGAAGAAGATGGCCGCCTTAACGACCCAGTATTAAAAGAAAACTTCATTACGCGCATTTACTGTTTGAACGACTTCTATGAATCCATGGGTGGAGAACCAACACGCGGTAAAATCATCGCTTTTCACTCTCGTTACAAACTGACGTTGATGGCACACCACCCAGAATCCTACCGCTCTCTGGGTAGGTTGGTGGCAGATGTCGCGAGCTATGAGATTGACGACTTCTTTAACGAGTATCGTTTGGGCTTAATGAAAGCGCTGCAAAAACGAGCGAGTCGCAAGAACAACACCAATGTTCTGATGCACCTACAAGGTTACTTCAAGCGTTCATTAACTGGTAAAGAAAGAGAAGAACTCGCGACAGTCATCAGTGATTACCGCACAGGATTGTTACCATTACTTGCCCCGTTAACGCTTATTAAGCATTATCTCAACACATACCCAGATGAGTATTTGCAACAGCAAAAATATCTAGAACCATACCCGCAGGAGATGAGATTACGTTATGGATTGTAGCCAAGAAGAAAAACTCTACGCCATTCGAGATGTATCTGAGTTAACGGGTGTTAAGCCCGTTACACTCAGAGCTTGGCAAAGACGCTACAACTTGATCCAACCTCAACGAACCGAAAAAGGTCATCGTTTATACCGCCAACAAGATCTAGATACGATTAAAGAGATACAAGGTTGGTTGTCGAAAGGGGTTGCCATTGGCAAAGTAAAAGGTCTGCTTGGACAAGAAGAAAATGCTGATATTGCTGTTAGTGTGCAGCCTTTAGAAGAAGTGGAATCTTTGCTCAAAGCTCTTGCCGAACTAAACCGTGGTAAAACGGAGAAGCTTCTAACCAACGTTTTGAAAGAGTACCCATTAACTATTGTCATCGATCAGCTGATCACGCCGGTGGTGGAAGCTCTTGAACTCGTGAAGGTCTCACTACGCTCACTTCAGTCGGGCCTCTTTCAAACTTGCTTAATTACACGCCTTGCCATGGTTGTTGAGTCTGAAAACAAAGCCTCTTCGAAAGGCAAATGTCTGCTTATTAGTTTCGAGCAAGCTCGAGAATTTGAAAGCTGGGTACAAGCGGCAAGATTATGCGAGCAAGGCTTCCATATTAGTTTGATAGACAAAGTCGAAGATGTTTCGGGTCTTATCGATCATGATGTAGTGGCTCTATACCAAAAACTTCATTTCTTCTCAAACAAGGCCCTGCCAATTAAGCAAGTAGAAGCGTTATCCACGCTGAAAACGCAATGCCCTGAGCAAGTTCAGTTCTCTGAAGTTATTGAGAAGTTGCATTTTGCTAACTAGCTTACCCTCGTAAGGAGACGACATGATTCTGGTTTGGTTTCGACGAGACCTTAGAACGTTAGATCACACTGCATTGAAGACCGCCCTTGATACTGGGCACCCTGTGGTCGCTTGCTATGTTGCAACGCCAGAGCAATGGAAAAAGCACCATATGGCACCAATGCAGGCAGACCTTATTGCGAGACGTTTAATGCATCTCGAAGAAGAGCTTTCTGATCTTAATATCCCGCTTCTGTATAAAGAGGTGCCTGAATTTACCGACGTGACTGAGGTCATCAAGAGCTGGGCATTATCGTTGAGCGTGAAAAGTGTCGTGGCGAATATTCATTATGAGGTCAACGAGCAAGCTTTAGATAGAGACGTAGCGAGAGTTCTGGCTGAAAGCGAAGTTACGTTTGAAGCTTTCCACGACAAATGTGTTCATGCACCAACCACGGTGTTAAACAAGCAGGGGCAGTATTTCAAAGTCTTCACACCATTTAAACGTGCTTGGTTGTTGAAATTCCAACTGCCAATGGTGTTCAAGCCACAACCGCAAGCCGAGCTGCCTAAAGACGTGCTCCAAGAGGTTGAAGCCTATCGCTATCATGCTGATGTGCTTTTTTCTTATCCGCGCGAGTCCAGTGAACGTTGGCATGCCTCAACCACAGACATTGTCCAGCAACTGAGAGAGTTCGCCCGTGAGCGCAGCAATGCGTATCAAGCAGAGAGAGATCTGCCTGCGGTTGATGGCACGAGTCAGCTATCTCCCTATCTCGCAATTGGCGCGCTGTCACCAAGACAATGTATCGCAAGGCTTTATGCAGAAAACCCAATTCCTGATCTCACTGAAGGGAAGGCCACTTGGTTAAGTGAAATCATCTGGCGAGAGTTTTACCAACACCTATTGGTGTTTGAACCAAAGCTTGTTAGAGGAAAGGGCTTCATTCCATGGGAAGAGAAGATCCAATGGTCTTATGATGAGCAAGCTTTCGAGCGCTGGAAAACAGGCACAACAGGGTACCCTATTGTTGATGCTGCTATGCGCCAACTGAACACGACTGGTTGGATGCACAATCGTCTGCGCATGATTGTCGCGAGCTTTCTGACCAAGGATTTGCATATCGACTGGCGCTGGGGGGAAGCGTACTTCATGAGTAAGCTGGTGGATGGTGATTTCGCGGCAAACAATGGTGGCTGGCAATGGTCAGCGTCAACGGGGTGTGACGGCCAACCTTATTTCCGTATATTTAACCCGACAAGCCAAGGCGAAAAGTTTGATTCCGATGGGATCTTTGTTCGCCATTGGGTACCGGAAATAAAAGAGGTACCGAATAAATTCATTCATAGCCCTTGGTTATGGAGCGGCTTTAATTTACTGGATTATCACAAGCCGATGGTTGATCACAAGGTAGAAAGAGAGATAACCTTACGGCTCTTTAAAAACGCCAAGGAATAGAGAGAGATGCCAAGCAAGAAGCGTCCTATGAGTATCGCAAAGCGCACCCTGTTGTCGATATCGTTGTCTTTAGTGAGTGGATTGTCATTCGCCAAAATGTATCAACTGCCAGAAGACGGCGCTCGTGTGATCGGCCGCATGGAGAATCATGTAGTGGAGCAGGGCGAGACCATGGCGAATATTGCGAAGCAGTATGATGTCGGCATGCTTGCGTTAATGGCAGCCAACAAAGGCGTAGACCCATTTCTTCCAAAAGAAGGGCACGTCCTCACTATTCCAACTCAACTTATTCTTCCTGAGGTCGCACACAAAGGCATTGTGATTAACTTAGCAGAGCTGCGTCTTTACTACTTCCCGCCGAAAGAAGACATTGTTTATGTGTTCCCTGTTGGGATTGGCCGAATTGGTCGTGATACACCCGTTATGACGACGAGCATCAGCCAGAAACGACCAAATCCAACTTGGACGCCGCCATCTTCTATACGTGCTGAGTACAAAGCGAAAGGTATTGATTTGCCAGCTGTTGTTCCTGCTGGTCCGGATAACCCACTTGGTATGTTCGCCCTTCGCCTAGCTTATGGCCATGGTGAATATTTAATCCACGGTACCAACAAAGACTTTGGCATTGGCATGCGTGTTAGCGCGGGTTGTATTCGCATGGACCCAAACGACATCGAATGGTTGTTTGATAAAGTGCGTCGTGGCGAAAAAGTTCAAATCATTAATCAACCAGTCAAAGTAGCTTTAGAACCAGACCGCAGTGTGTTTGTTGAAGCGCACGAGCCGTTAACTCGCAGCAATGGCGAGAAAGATCACTTAGTTGTGCCAAAAGAATTGGACTGGTGGTTAGATGAATTTGGTATGACGAATGCGAAAGCAAAAGCAGCGATTGCTGCACAAAATGGTGTTCCTGTAGAAATTACCGCGCCTTAACGGGTGTTAAAGCGCGGAATCAAATCTTACTTAGTGTAAGACTGAGCGATGTTGTCGATACGCTCGTTAGCACGTGCAGCTTCTTCTTGAGCTGCCATAGCCGCGTCGCTAGACTTTTGAACGTCAGATTGTAGAGACTGTACGTCTTGGCTTAGTTGGCTAACTTGGTTGCTTAGTTCGTCTAGTTTAGTAGCTGTTGCTGCTTCGTCAGAAGAAGCACAACCTGCTAGTAGAAGTACTGAAGTTGCTGCAGCTGCGATCAACGTTTTGTTCATATTAGAACTCCTTGCCTATAGTTAAATTCCTACGCTATACGTTTTGTGTCATATAGTCGTAGTGGTAAATGTGAATACATTCTATCAGTACATGATGTAGCAAAAGTCAAAAAAATCCAAGGATTTCATAGAGTACCTGATACGGACGCTAACCTTTAATTTACATAAGTGAGCGTTTACTCACCTTTAACGCCTGTATCAGGTAGTACAGCAGCTCTCTCGCCACGTTCCTGATATCAATAATTTAGACGATATTGACGCAAATGAAAGTTTCTAACATGAAACTTTATTATTTCTTGTACATTTAGTTTGTGTGATCTCTATCTATACTCCTATGATTTGCGGTATTATACCGAGCTTTTATTTTTTGCTGCGTTAGAGCGGAAACGAGACTGAAAAAGCGCTCAAACGATGACTATTTATTGGAGAATACTTTGCAATTTAAAGATCTAGGCCTAGACAACCGATTGTTGAAGAACCTAAAACACTACGATTTCAAAAAAGCGACTGATATTCAGCAGCAGGCGATTCCTGTTGCGATTGCAGGCAAGGATCTATTGGCATCTTCGAAAACGGGCTCTGGCAAGACTTTGGCGTTTGTATTACCAATGCTTCACAAGTCATTAAAGACGAAGTCGTTTTCTGCGAAAGACCCACGTGCGGTCATTCTTGCGCCAACGCGTGAGTTAGCGAAACAGGTATATGGCGAGCTACGCTCAATGTTAGTTGGCTTGTCTTACGATGCTACTTTGATCTTAGGTGGTGAGAACTTTAACGACCAAGTAAAAGCATTGCGTCGTTACCCTAAGTTTATCGTTGCTACACCAGGACGTTTGGCTGACCATCTAGAACACCGTTCATTGTACCTAGATGGATTGGAAACGCTGATTCTTGATGAAGCAGACCGTATGCTCGATCTTGGCTTTGCACCAGAGCTTCGCCGCATCCACAACGCAGCTAAACACCGCCGTCGTCAGACGTTGATGTTCTCTGCAACATTGGACCACGCAGAAGTGAACGGTATTGCATCAGAGATGTTGAATGCACCAAAACGCATTGCTGTAGGTGTTTCAAACGAAGAGCACAAAGACATTACTCAGAAATTCTATTTGTGTGATCACCTTGACCACAAAGAAGCGATTCTTGAGCGTGTGTTGGAAGAAGCTGAATATCGTCAAGTGATCATCTTTACGGCGACTCGTGACGATACTGAACGTTTGACTACTAAGCTTAACGAGAAAAAGCTAAAAGCAGTCGCATTGAGTGGTAATTTGAACCAGACTCAGCGTAATACCATCATGAGTCAGTTTGAACGCGCAGTCTTTAAGATCCTCGTTACGACAGATGTAGCGTCACGTGGTCTTGATATCTCAACAGTTACGCACGTTATCAACTTTGATATGCCGAAACACACAGAAGAATACGTGCACCGTGTTGGTCGTACAGGCCGTGCTGGTAACAAAGGTGATGCGATTTCACTGGTTGGCCCTAAAGACTGGGACAGCTTCAAGCGTGTTGAGCTCTACCTACAACAAGATTTACAATTCTCGGTATTTGATGACCTAAAGGGCAAATTTAAAGGTTTGAAGCCGCGT
The DNA here is from genome assembly GCF_001557775.1 of Vibrio sp. MOR3. Taxonomy (NCBI): domain Bacteria; kingdom Pseudomonadati; phylum Pseudomonadota; class Gammaproteobacteria; order Vibrionales; family Vibrionaceae; genus Vibrio; species Vibrio sp. MOR3. The sequence goes on from NZ_LNRD01000001.1 coordinate 269,112, forward strand.
AAACCTGATTTCCGTGGTAATAAAGCAGCACCGAAGAAGGCTCGCCCTCAAGCGAAGAAAGTGGCGAAGAAACCCGCTCAGCGTGATAAAGGTTTCTATCAAAACGTGGCAGTGGGTGACAATGTGTTTATCCCTAAGAAAAAGCCAGCGGAACCAAAAGCTGAAGATTAATCTTCAACTCAGCGTTAGAGGTTAACTGAATTCAAATCCGAGCTTACGAGCTCGGATTTTTTATATCTGGAATTTGTCTTTTCACGGGCTATTGTTTAGCTGCTCTAAACAAGGGTTAAATAGTCTTTGATTTTTCTGAACGCCAATTTTGCTTAGCATAGGTTTCCAGAAGAGGAGACAGAATATGTATCAAGAAGAACAGTGGTTAGAAGACATCGATCTGAGCCTTACAGAACAACAGTGCAAATCGTTAGGTTGGGGAAAGAAAGACGTTTGGGTTGAGATGTTGGCGTTTCTCTGCGTAGCGTTGGTGAGTTGTACCTTAGTACACAATCGCAGAGGCTCACATGATTACTGAAAAGTCTCAAATGGGTGAATTGATTAAATCGGTCGTTTTTTCCTCCCTTTATTTTGTTGGATTTCTTGCTTTACTTTGGGTTGTAACTAGTCATCTTTTCTAGTTTTTCTACCTCTTTTGAGCTACTGACTAAAGTAAAAAAGTTACCCTCGTCACCTTCTTTAGGTGACGTTTTCATTTCTAGATCCTTAATTGCATAGCAATAGATGACTTATCTAACAATAGCTTTGCATCACAGTGCATTCATCCATGATTTAAACGTTTGGCATAATAAAAACCGATAAAAATATCACGAAAATATGTAAATGATAATTGATCTCATTTTTATTTAAGGGCAGAATACGCGAAATAATATTAATCCTATAAATAGTTGTGCCATTTATATGAAATTTACTCATGTGTTTTTGGGGCTTTTAGTCACCTCTATGCCCAGTGTTGCCTCGGATAACTTTGATTGGCTGAGAGATGATTCCAGGCAAGATGAGCGAGTTCTCTCTTACCTCAAGCAACAGAACCAAAAAACAGAACAATTTCAGAAACGCTATGACGAGATTACCCAAAATCTCTTGAGCCAATGGGAAGCCATGGCAGCAGAAAAAGGCGAGAAGCCTTGGGTGATTAAAAACGGCCAAGAATGGAATCTCACTCGTCGACAAGGCAACTTTGTTTTGCTTTCGCGAGCTGATAACAACGCGCAAGAGAAAGTGGTTTACGATTTCTCTTCTCGCCAAGAAGAACGTCAGTATTTCCAAATTGGTCAATGGCGTATTCAAGGCGATTCTTTGTTGTTTACAGAAGATATTGATGGCAGCGAGCAGTATCGTGCTGTGTTAGTTGATCTAAAGAGTGGTGCAGCACGCGAGCTTATCAGCAACATTGATAATGGGGTTCTGCTTTCATCAAATGGCAAGTTTGCTTTCGCTGTATCAAAAGAAGCGAAAACTCAGCGTCCCTACCAAATCGTTCGAATTAATACTCAAACCAACGAGCAGAAAGTACTTTGGCAAGAGGACAAGACCGATTGGCTCATGTCCTTCTATCCCTCAGCCGACGCGCGTTTTGCACTGGTACAAAGTAACAATGAATCGACCACCGAACAAAAGATCCTAAACCTTGATTCTGGAGAGCTAACTGCCTCGCTACGTAAACCAGAATCCGGTGTGGAGTATTATGCAGATGTTGCTCAAGACAAAGTCTTTATCAACAGCAATCTTAATGGTCAGTTTGGTTTGTTTGAAGCTACGATGCCCGAGAAACATGCGGACACTGCTGAATCTAATTGGAAGTCTTTCTTACGCTCGGAAAATAGCGTAGAGCAATTCTATTTGTATGAAGCGGGACTTGTGGCATTAACCAAGCAAGACAATCAAACGACAATCTCGGTTTACTCTTACGATGGCAAGGCGAAGAAATCTCTGCCGTTAGAGTCGGAAGGGCGCGTAGCTTGGTTGAGCACTCTTGGTGATTACCGCTCTAACAAAATCCGCATTCGTAGTATGTCGATGACGACACCGCCGTTGTGGGAAGAGTTTGATGTTAAAGCACTGACAAAGACAAATCTCTCGCAAGATGTTTATCACGGCTTCTCCAGCCAAGATTATGTTTCTCAACGCATTATGGTAAAAAGTCATGGTGTGGAAGTGCCCGTTTCTCTTGCTTATCGCAAAGATAAGCTCAGCGACAACGCTCCTGTTGTGCTGTACGGCTATGGCGCTTACGGGTTTACCATGAAACCTTATTTCATGCCTCAAACCGTGAGTCTACTAGATCAAGGCGTTATCTACGCCATAGCGCATGTCCGTGGTGGCGGTTACTTTGGTGCCGACTGGCACGAGCAAGGCCGAGGCGTTGTTAAAGCTAACTCTATCAATGATTTCACGGCGGCTGCACAAGCACTTAAACACTTTGATGGTGGTGAGCGTGATGTCTACGCGATTGGATCGAGTGCTGGTGGTACTTTGGTCGCCGGCTCGATCAACCAAGCTCCAGACTTGTTTGCTGGCGCAGTGATGAAGGTTCCTTTTGTCGATGTTGTTGCCAGCATGTCCGATACGACGTTACCACTTACCGCACAACAATATGGAGAGTGGGGGAATCCGACACTCCCAGAGCAGCTCAAAGCGATGCAAGCTTATGATCCTATTCTCAATATCCACAAAGACGCTTACCCACCCATGTTGGTTCAAGTCGGATTAAACGACCAACGTGTGCCTTATTGGGAAGGCGCGAAGTATCTCGCTCAAATTTCGTCGACCAGTGAATCGACAGGCCCTTATTTGTTGCAAACGGATTTTCACTCTGGCCACCGCATGGATCCAAGGCAGGCAAGAGAGCAACAAGCGAAGGAATACGCATTTCTACTATCACTAATTAAAACATCTAAAGCGGAGCAGTAAATGAAGCTTACCCCAGTGTCAGCGGCAGTACTTTCGGTACTTGCTGCCAGTCAAGTGCACGCCGCATCTAAGGTTTTCTCAATGGAAGAGGTGGTCGTAACCGCCAATAAAATCGATCAGCCATTGTCAAAAGTGGCAGGGAGGGTCGCGGCTATCACAAACGAGCAAATCGAAGAGCGAGGCGAAACCGAGCTTTATGACGTGCTGCGTAACGAACCTGGTGTAAGCGTGACGGGCGGTGCAGGACGTCCGCAAAACATTACCATCCGTGGTATGACAGGTAACCGCATTATGATCGTTCGTGATGGCATTCGTTCTGCGGATGGCTTCGGTGCGAACGACATTAATGATGCAGTTGGGCGAGATACTTTTGATTTATCCAATTTTGAATCGCTGCAAATCATTAAAGGTGCAAGCTCTTCGGTGCATGGCTCTGGCGCGATCGGCGGTGTGGTGATTTTAGAATCCAGTCAGCCGGGTGATTTCTTAAAAGACAAAGACTTCTACACCGATGTTTTTGGTACTTACACCGATATCAGCAACAAGTACAAAGGTACGAGCAACCTAGCTTTCCGCTCCGGTGATACAGAGAGTTTGTTCAACGTTTCATATTGGCAAGGGCAAGAGACGCGTAACTTTGATGAAGATTTGTATAACCGCGATCTAGATGGTTACCGCGGTGCTTATACGATCAACCACTTTTTCAGTGAAGAGGTGATGTTGAAAGCCAAAGCGGAACTCTACACCCAGAATCAAGAGCGTTTGGAGGGTTCACCGTCCATTCAACCTGATGGAATCTGGCATATTGAAGACTTTGCTGAAGATGAAACCTCCGAAGAGTACAGCGCTTACATTGGTGCAGAGGTGACACCAATTAATCCAACTTGGTTCGAAGAGTTGGATACCAAAGTTTACTGGCGTCACACCGAAGTCGTGGAAGACACCAACCGTTTAATGCGCCAAGTGGATCACAATGGTTTGATCACCAAACGTCGCGAACTGGAACACAAAACCTTCATTGACGAGACAATTGGCTTCCGTGGCGACTTCACCAATACGATTTATGCAGAAAATGCTGAGCACCAATTGGCTTACGGTGTTGAGCTTGCTACTGACTATTATGAACGCACAGATAGCGATTCCAAGATTGATTGGAACGGCGTAACGCCTTCGACCAAACAACCTTTCGCTCCTGCTCGTGCTTATAACATTGGTTTGTACGTTCGAGACATGGTGGAACTGGATAAATGGACCATCACAGGCGGCCTGCGCTTTGATGCGCACCGTCTAACGCCGGACGGTGAGGGAGAAGTGGGCGGCTTCCCATTAAAGGACATGGATAGCTCGGAGGTGTCTCCAAGCCTGTCGGTTTCTCGTGAAACGTTTGCCAACAACATCGTTTATGTATCGTACAACCACGGTTACCGTGCTCCGGAATACGACAAAGCATATGGCTTCGTGAACCATGATTTCGTACCACTAACGCCTTTTGTTATCGCGCCTAACTTAGACCTAGAAGCTGAGACTTCGGACTCATTTGAAATTGGTAACAAGTTCGATAACGGTCGTGCGCATGTCTATGCGTCTGTGTTCTACAACAAGTTTGAAAACTTCATCGATGTTGTGACCACAGGCTTTGATTCAAGCACTGGTAATTACATCAAACAGTACCAAAACCTTGATGGCGTAGAGACTTATGGCGCAGAGCTTTCTGCGGGTTACGCACTCACCAAACAATGGGACATCAGAACCAAGTTTGGCTACGTAGATGGCAAAGACGCGGAAGGCGAATACGTTCGAAGCATTACGCCATTCGAAGGTAACGCTCAACTTAAATACGCCAACCAAGACTTCAACGCTTACGTGGCTTGGAACTGGGCCGCGGCCATGGATCGCGTTCCTAAATGCCAGACCACGCTTGGCCTAGCGACAGAGTGCGCGCAGACAAGCGCGTGGAATACGTTTGATATTGGCGCAACTTACTACGTTTCCAAAGACCTTCGTGTTAGTGCAAATATCGTCAACCTGTTCGACAAAGAGTACATCCGATACCAAGACGTAGCGGGTATCGCTGAGGAAAGTAAGCGTTACTCAACTGAGCCTGGGCGCTACTTCACGCTAAATGCAAAATACGAATTCTAGGACGAAATCATGAAGCTAAAACCATTGGCGTTTTCACTGCTTATTGCATGTACCCCTGCGGTGCAGTCTGCAGAGTGGGATTATCCCGCAACGGACTCTGTGGTGACGAATGAAGCGCAAGCGAAAACTTATCTAGACAGCCACTACTCAGAAGCGGGCGAGTTTAAGTTCCGTTACAAAACCCAGTCTCAGCTTGGTGAGCATTACAATTTTGATGTTTGGGTAAACGGTGAATATCAAGCACAGCGCACCCTCGTAGTAACAACCGATAAAAATCATCACGTTGTGCGAGTGTTTAAGAGCCTTGAAGATACGATCATTCGTAACGGCAAACCAACGGTTGCAATGGAATTGGAATCACCTCGCCAACTGCAAGCACAAGAGCCACCGGCTTTGAGCTCTGGAAGTCTGGTTGATGTTGAGGTTTCTTTATTCAACCCAGATCTCCGCACCATGCAACAACAAGCGGCACCAGAATCGACGTGGTCAGCATTGTCCGATTACCCTCAGCCGATCGAGTACGTCACCAAGTCGATTGAGGTTTTAAAGTCCGGCGGTAAGTTCTATCTTTCTAACCCAAGATTAAAGCAAGTGGATGCGACGGGCTTATTTGCAGCCCCAGCACCTGGTGAAGCGCCTGTACTCGATACGTTGGACTTTCTCAGCGCAGAAGGGGTTCAAGCGTTTGATAGTGTTGAAGAGATGCAAAGCACCGAGTTTGGTGACAATGCGTTCCCGCAGCTGATGGCTTTTTATCACCTTGATAGTTCGATCCAATATCTGACAAGCCTAACTTACGACTTGTTTGACGAACCGCTTCGTTTTGATGCCCGCGGTTTGTCAAAAGATAACTCCACTTACTATTACGGTCCGAAAGCACTCATGCTGGGTGTCGGTGGTGTTTCTCCGGATGCAGTCGATGCTGATGTCGTGATACATGAGCTTGGGCATGGCATTCATTACCAAATTGTACCGGATTGGGCGTACGGTCACACTGGTGCTATCGCAGAAGGTTTTGCTGATTACTGGGCGGGCAGCGCGAGCTACCGCACTCAATATTTGGATGCTTCGCGTCGTGGTCAAGAATTCGAGTTAGATACGGTGTTCAACTGGGACGGTGTGTTCGGAACACGCAAAACAACTCGTAGCTTATGGAACCAAAGAGCGCGTTACTTCGAGGGCTCGGAGTATCCAGCGCACGTTAGTGTGGGCGGTGAACTAGGCGACGAGCTATGGTCAACGCCACTGTTCCAAGCACTTAAAGCATCGGTTGAACGATACGGTGATGATACCGATAACGTGTTCCGTGAGTTTGACGCCATTGTTCTTGAAGGCATGTATGGCATTGGTCGTGGCGTTAAAATGCATGATTTGGCGGAATCGACCGTGTTTGCCGCAAATACCTTGTTCCCAAATAAAGATTACGCCCAATTCCTGACGGACAGCTTCAACAGACACAACTTACTTAAAGCGCCTCTTCGCGTTCGCTATGACGCTCGATACATAGCACAAGGTCAAGACGTTGGTGTGAGCCTGAGCCAAACTGGCCGCGAAGCGAGCATCAAAGGGCAATGGCAGCTAAACAACGCATCCGTTTTCGACTTTGATGAAGCGCTTTCTGACTCGACCTCAATGAAGGTGGCGTTACCAAGCGGCCTGACATGTGGTACGCAATTCGATTCCTCTATTTCATTGGATTACCAATTTGCAGAAGGATTAAAGACTCACCAGTGGAGTGAAAAGGTGATGCTGGTTAATGGCACGCCAGAGCTAGATATCCAGCCTCAATCAGTGAATTCCGCTTTGCCGGAGTTGGGTGACAGACTGTTCTCTCAGACGCTATCGGACAAGTCACGCACGATTGATGATTCGTTTGCGGTTTACCTGAACATCGAACATGACTCACTGCAGGATCTGCAAGTGACGCTAGTGTCTCCACAAGGCAAATCGGTCGTGCTACTTAGCCATCAATCAAGCAATACCAATGGATTTAAAGGTTACTTCACAGCTCAGTATGACGAGGAGTTACAAGCACTTGTCGGTCAACCGAGTTGGGGTACTTGGCGTCTCGAAGTGTCTGACCGCGTGTCAGGGAACTCTGGGGTGTTGAAAGAGTGGGGTGTGAGTCACTTTGCTCAGTATCAGTGTAGTGCTGATACCACTAAAGAAAGCAGTGGTGGTGGTTCAGGTGGCAGTGGCTCGCCTTGGACCTTGTTAGGACTTTTCCTGCTTTCAATGGTGAGAGTGATTCGCTCTCGTTAATTAAAATCAAAAGAAGATAAAATCTATGAAGTTTCAATATTCTTTCGTTGCTATGTCACTAGCCCTAGCTGGCTGTGGCGGTGGTTCTGGTGGTGACACGTCGGCACCGACCTATGATGTAGCTGGCACCATCGTTTCTGCAGGTACACTTCTTGATACGCCAGTGTGCATCGATTTAAACCAAAACTACGTTTGTGATACGACTGAACCGAGTGCTAAAACGGATAATGCTGGTAAATTTAGCCTGACTTCAAGCGACAAAAACGTACTAACCAGCACCATTCTTGCTCAAGTTGATCAAGGTTCAAACCAAACATTGCGTCTTGCGGCTCCGGGCCAAAATTTAGCAACAGGTAACACGGTCAATGGTGTAACAACGTTACTCGCAGGTCTTGTGGTTGACGGTAAAACCGTTGCTCAAGCTGAAGAGATCGTAAAAGCGCAACTCACCGATGCCGGCGTTTCTCTGTCTGGTACGGTAATGTCTAACGCAGAAGCCAGCGAGTTAGACAAGCTAGAGCAAAACACGGTTGCACTATTAGCTGCGATGCAACCACAACAAATGACCAAAGGCGTAGCGTTGCTTGCTCAAAGCCTTAGCTTCCAAGGTAAATCGTTGGCCTCTTCTTTTCTGTCTAAAGCGGAAGTGAGTGCATTTGCTGAAGAAATTGCAGCGGTTGCTGAACAAACGGTTGGTAGCAACGATACGGGCGCCGTTCTCCATTTTGCTGATGGCGCAGCAGACGTTGCTGAGGTTCAAGCTTCTTACCCTGGTCAAGATGCGGAATACGGCTTCGACAAAGAGGACAAGCAAACGTCGACAGGCGCTGGCTTTAAGTTCGTTAAGCTAGATTCACAAGGTGCTGCTTTAGCTGCAGATGCGACTGAGTGGGCTTGTACTATGGACGAGCGTACTGGTCTTGTTTGGGAAAACAAGAGTGCGGATGCGAGCTCGGTTCAATTTAAAGATCGTACATTCGTGTATGAGTCAGCAAAATTCAAACCGTATTACGAAGATCTTGAAGTCGTTGGTTGTGTGGATGCTGCTGATGGCATCTGTTCAACAAGCCAATATGTTGAACATATAAACAAGCAATCACTATGTGGCATTAGTGACTGGCGCCTACCCACATACCAAGAGTTCTACGATGTTCTCGACTTAGGTGAGACAGAGAAAGATGCCGACGGCAATGTCTATGGTATGACGACAGCTTACTTCCCTCAACAGGGTAAGGGCAGCCCAGATGTTGAATCAGGTGCTATCTGGCTAAGTGATTTCACATTTAACAATTACTCTAGTTTTAACTACGAAGGTGCGCTTCAGTTTGCAGTAGTTGCTGCGAAAGGCGCTGACCGTGGTTACGTAAGCTTTGTAGAAATTTATTCTGACAAAGTGGAGCGTGACACTGGCACGTCATTCCAATTCCCAATCCGTCTAGTAGCAGTTAAGGGCCAATAAGATGAAGAAACTAATCACCGCGCTATCTCTTGTCTTGGCTTCTCAAGCAGCCATGGCGGCACAAGAATGTTCAACTGATTTTGGAAAAACAGCGCCTAACTCTCGTTACACTTACTCTGATGTTGGGACGGTCACGGATTTAAAAACGGGCCTAACGTGGATGCGTTGCCCTGTTGGCTCAACGTGGAATGCGGCAAATGAAGCATGTGATGGCGCTGCGACTAAGATGTCATGGCAGTTAGCTTTATCAACCGCTGAGCAAATCCGTAATGAATCTGGTAACCATGCTTTGCATGACTTCGCGGGCAAAGAGAACTGGCGCTTACCAAATATTAAGGAGCTGGTCGCGTTGACGGAGCGTGCTTGTCACAGTCCTGCGATGAACGGCACTGCATTCGAAAGTGGTTACACGATAGAAGCGGGTGGCTATGCAGGTTACATCTGGAGTAACACACCGAACGGTGATGGCTCAAACGTCATGGTGTTTGATTCAGTTAATGGTGAGGTTTACAACTGGAGCCCACTAGAACCGACCTATATATTCTCTCTTCTTCTAGTGACAGACGAAGAGTAATCGTCACCTTAAACAGTTAATAATGTTGTTACCAAGAAGCTCCGCCAGTGCGGAGCTTTTTGTATGTGCCGATGTTCTCATTTTTTCTAATTCAGATAGAAAGGATATGTAAACCGTTATTATGCCTAGAGCTTCATATTGGGTGCGTTGCTAGACTGACCTTTTACCCTAAAGGATAGGAAGTTGCTTTGAAATACAATGTACCTAAGCCTAATAAGTTAGGTGGAGGCTATGCGCCAGTGCAAGACACAACAGCACTGACGCCGATGCCACTTATGAGTGACGACGACGAAAGCAAGGACGCTGAGTTTGAGTGTCGCATTAAGATACATGCACCCAAAGTAGATTTGGAACAATTACAAACGGGTGTGTTTTCGCTTAGCAAAACCAGTAACGAAGAAGAAATTACTGCTTGGAGTAAAGAAGAAATCAATGAGCCATATCGGCACGTCAATTTAGTTTGTTCCTGTAATGAGCAGGAGGAAAAATCTCTAGTTCACGAACTTTTTTCGATGGTTGGTATGAGTGAGCCGTTCAAGATCAACCCACAAGAAACTGACGAAAAACATATTAATGCCGAATTTGTACCGTTTATCCCAGCAGTAGATGTGGATGGACAGTTAGGTTATCCAACACATGGTTATTTGTATTACTTTGTGGATGGGAAGCTAGTCTATGAAATGGATATTTTAGGGGAGGGGCGCTGGGCTTGGCGTGTCACCCGCTCGACATATGACATTATCAGCGACGACTACGTGAGCGATAAGGTTTATACATCGATCACTGTTCCGGTATCTATCGAAGGGGCTGCGCCTCCAACGCAATATATCTACTACACTCGCGCAAGATTAACCACTGACGGTTTAGGTGAAGTTAATCAATCATGGTTAGACAAGAACGCCACACTGATCGACCCGTGCTTGCTGGTTGATGCAGTAGGGCAACCGACAGAGGAAGGTTCAATAACGACCGTCGAGGTGGGGAAAGCGTGCCCGTTTGGTAGCGTCAGTAAAGAACATGATGATCCGAAGTTGTCCCCGACCGTTAAACATATTTACCCGCAATCAAAATCGTTAGTGAATACTCCGGTAATGAACGTTAAGCAAGTGATTGAGAAGGTGCTGCGCATTGGTGTGTTCTTTGATGGTACGGGACAGAACAACTTAAACGATGCGTACAAAGAACAGCGCGGCGTGAAATCGCGGACCAATGTGGCGCGATTATTTGGGGCGTATCCGATAGGTGAGGGCTACGAAAAGATCTACATATCTGGTGTGGGGACTGTGGACGGTGCATGGCAAAATCCTAAGATGATTGATGATGGCGATGATGAATCAAATGCTGCGCAAGCCTTTGGTGTAGACGTTAACAATGTCAGTGATTCATTATTGTGGGAGATTTCTTTACCGAATCTTATTGCGGATTACACCAGTTCAAATACAGGTGCGTTCTATAAATGGCAAACGTGGGCTGATGACTACGCAAGAATCATTGATGCATTAGAAGTGAATGGAGAGTTCGAGAGCATTACTCATATTGAATTTGATGTCTTTGGATTTAGCCGTGGTGCAGCGTTGGCTCGTCACTTTGTTAATGCACTTAAAGATGGATTACCAGACGTAAGCAAACCAAGAGACGGTAAGAAGTTTGGCGTCGTTCACCCCAACTTGCTCGGTAAAGCATCTATTGAGCAATATGATGATAATCAGGGGTATTATCCTGATGAAAGTCGTACAAGTACGGTACGATTTTTAGGTCTATTTGATACGGTTGGTTCGTTCTATATGGCGGGTAATGAGGATGAGGGCAACTTTGAACTGGATCTCGATATGAATTGCGCCGAGCGAGTATTTCAAATCACGGCACATCATGAGTACCGCAAGAACTTCCCGCTTACGTCGATTGAGCCAAAAGGTGTCATGCCCTCAAATTTCTTTGAGGAAGAGTTTGCAGGTTGTCATACCGATATCGGTGGGGGCTATCCATCGAAAGAAAAGTACGCGCAAGAAGGTTTACCAGAACGTTACGGCATGCCTTTATCTGCGACTTACAATCGTGAGTTAAATGATCAAGAGTCTATAGCTGCACAAGTGCGACCTTATGACAATGCTCGCTCCGATCTTGGTACACGAAAACGAATTGCAATCCGCAAGCAAGAGCATGAGCATGAGCGATGGTCCGAAATCTGTAAACAGAAAGGTTTGTTCGGTGAGGTGAAGTTAGATCGTGATGTATTGTATTACTATGAATTGCAGCCGATTAGTAACGGGTTATCAGCGCTGGCCCTTGAGCGAATGAAACAGCAAGGTGAGGAAATGGGAATTTCTTGGGATATGACAAAATATGACCCACCTCGAGACTTCACGACTATAACGGGGGTTGATTCCATGTTGGTTGAGTTAAATCAAAAGTTACTTGCACAACCATTAGGTACGGTGACACGCTCTCATTGGCATAGTGAAATTCAAAAGTGTGGATCAATTTGGATTCACCGTCCTCATGATTGCTTAATCAATGTTGGTTATGATTCGGCCTACGAGAAATTGGTAAATGCTGTGACCAAAGAAGGAAACGAATTAAAACGAGTGGTGTATGAAAATGAAGCGTAAAATAATCACAGGACTTACGTTATTGTTGTCGGCTTGCTCTATAGCTCAACCGGACATTGTGGCGACTTCCGGCGGGGCGGGAACAATGAGTGGGCCACATTGGATCTCTAAAATGCTCATCAGCGACGTTCGTGGTAATGGTTCTAGCATTATTGCGGGAGCGGTACAAGGATGTTGTGCGAGGTCACGTATTAACCTCAGTGTACCAAATGGTATTGAAGGTGAATGGGAGAGAGGTTACTACACTGAGCAGCAGAGACAGGATTTATCTCTACCTGATAACTTTTGGAAAGGTCATTTAAAAACTAAAGAACGTTGGCGCTCAAAGTGGCAGGCTGAGTGGGGCGACTTTTACGAAACGAAAACTTACTACCACATCAAAGATACGATAGACAGCGATCTTGCCGCCAAGAAAATTGAGATAATGGATAACTATTTCAATGAGGATGAGTTAGGCCGTGGAGCAATGGAAGTATATGTTGACGGTAAGCGGGTTGTATTAGCCTATGTCAAGCTCTGCAACCCTAAGCGAGGGTATGACTGTAGTATTAAAGAAAATGCCGATCCTCATGGCTGGGTTGTGCCACCTCCTTGGAGTAAGACCGGAAAAGGAACCGCTGTTATTCTCTATGATGGATACGGTGAAGAATCCGATAAGCCATTCAGTGAATCATATTAAATAAAAAGCTCCGCCAGTGCGGAGCTTTTTATTATCTAACCTTTTCACTCACCGTGCTGGGATCACAAGGCATTGTAAGGCTTAGATTTGGAACTGCTTAAGCTGATGCTTTTGGTTCTCCGCTAAGCCAGACAGTTCTTGCGCGGCAGCTGCGGATTGAGTAATACCGGTTACGTTCTGGCTCACCAACTCATAGATGGTGCTCAAGTTATTGTTGATATCTGAGGTTACTTGTTTTTGTTCCTCTGAAGCGGTCGCTACTTGTGTGTTGATAGCATTCAAATCGGAAATTGCATTATTGATGTCGCTAAGCGAACGACTTACTTCGGTAGCAAGCGATTGGTTGTCTTCTAACATGGCTAAACTTGAATGCATGCTTTCGTTTGCGTGACCAGACTGTTGCTGAAGTTCTTCAATAATGGTTTGAATTTCTTTGGTCGATTCTTGAGTTCTTGCTGCCAACATACGTACTTCGTCAGCAACCACAGCAAAGCCTCGACCACTTTCCCCTGCTCGTGCCGCTTCAATCGCCGCATTCAATGCAAGTAGGTTGGTTTGCTCAGAGATGCTCTCAATAACTTCAATCACTTTACCAATCTGTTCGGACTGATCTTTTAGTGACGTGACCACGTTTGCGGCTTCGTTCAGTTGGTCGGCCATTTTCGCACTCGCACGCGTGCTTTCTTCAAACATGCTTAGGCTCTGTGACGTTAGTTTTGTGGCTTCGTTAGATGCGCTGTCGGCTTGCTGTGCATTGGTTGAAACTTCCGCAGCAGTAGATTCAAGCTGGTTAATTGCAGAAGCTACTTGTTCTACTTCGTGTTTCTCTTGGTCTGAGTTGGCACTGCTTTGTGTCATTACTGTTGCCAGTTCAGTCGAAGCCGAGGCGACGTCTTCACTGATTCGAACTAGTGAGTCGACGGTACCGCGGAGTTGGTGGATGGTTTGGTTTACGTCTTGTGCCAGTTGCGACACCTCATTTTTACCTGTTTCTTCTGCTTCTACTAATAAGTTGCCTTTTGCTACTTCGCGCATGGTTTCTTGTAGGTTACGAATAGGCGCCACGATGTAGCTTGCTAACAACCAACTGATCAAAGAGGCGATAGACAAAATAATGACAAGAGAAATGGTGCTGTAAGTGATGGTATCTGAGTGCAGTGCACCATTTTCTGTGACTTCGTCTGTCACGATTTGATTGAGCTTCTTAGACAAGTTGTCAATGGCGCCAATCATTGCTTCACCTGCTAAGCGGTATTGACCCATTGCTGTTTCATATTCTCTCTCGAAATCTAAGGACACGTTGTTGGATGAATGTTTAGTGTTCAGTAGCGGCGTCATGGTGATTCGAGTGAAATCCACATAGTGGTTCATCGCATCGCGCATGGCGTTGACTTCTGCTTGGATGCCTTCAATTTGGTCGATGGAGCTTAAAAACTCGCGGTTGGTTGCCTGACGATGTTGTAACTCTTGGTTCAGTGTTTGGACATCTTCTGCTCTGAACAGGCTGTAGATTGCCTTAATGCGCATGGCATAAGTGTTGTCGACGATAGAGCTGAGTTCTTCTTTATGCACGATAAGGCTATTGGTTGAGACCGTGACCTTGCCGAATGCCTGCTCTAACTTTCCGATGCCGATACTCAACCCAATGACGAGAAGTATGACAGTGAATAATACGGGTACGAAAACCTGTGACTTAATAGACAGCGTACTCAGTAATTGACGCATGATTGACCCTCTAAAGATTGGAACTATTATCATTTTTGTAAATAAAGCAAACCGATTCTAATTATTAGGCTTGATATATCAATCATTTAACGATGTTTATTTGTTATGAAATATATTAAAAGCGATGTAGTTGGCATTTTGTTATAACCAAATAGAAGCAATATATTTTGAGCTCGAAAGGAAATAAAGTTTGATTGCTGTTTTATTAAGCAGAAATGACAACGTGTCATAGAGCTTTCAACTAAGTGAAACACAACTGTCATATTTGGATTCTAAAGTGAGCATCGTTCAAGTGAAACACAACGGCAATAAGGCCACTTAAAGGAAATTGTGATGAAAAAGACAGTAATCGGTGCAATCGCACTTCTAGGCGCAATGGCAGTGACTCCTGTTTCTGCTAAAGAAACTATCTCTGCAGTGGGTTCTAGCAGCGTAACTCCACTGATGGAAGTTTTCTCTGAAACATACATGAAGACAAACCCGAACGTATTTGTTGAAGTTCAAGGCCCTGGTTCATCTGCGGGTGTTAAAGCAGCGAAAAACGGTTCTGCTGACCTAGGTATGTCTTCTCGTAACCTAAAAGATTCTGAAAAAGAGCCGGCTCTAAAAGAAGAGACAGTTGCTCTTGACGGTATCGCAGTTGTTGTAAACCCACAAAACAAACTATCGGGTCTTACTGCGGACCAAGTTACTGCAATCTACAAAGGTGAAGTAACAAACTGGAAAGACGTTGGCGGTGCAGACAAGCCAATCGTAGCAATCACTCGCGACACAGCTTCTGGTACTCGTGGTGCGTTCGAAGACATCATGTCTCTAAAAATGAAAATTTCTGGTAAGAAAGTATCGGCAATCTCTCAACGTGCTCAAGTTGCTAACGGTAACGGCGCACTGAAGACGATGGTTGCTTCTAACCCATACGCTATCGGCTACATCTCTCTTGGTACAGTTGATAGCTCTGTAAGTGCACTTCCAATTGACGGTATTCAAGCTTCAGTAGACAACGTGAAAAACGGTTCTTACAAAGTTGCTCGTCCGTTCCTTGTTCTTTACAAAGAAGGCAAGCCATCAGCTGAAACTCAAAAATTCCTAGACTGGATGCTAACTGATGAAGCGCAAGCGCTAGTTGACCAAAAAGGTTACATCTCAGTTAACTAATCCCATCGGGACTCTAAAGTTTGCTCAGCCCACCATTTCGGGCTGAGCCTTTTCTATCCATTGTGTTCAAGGGCATTGCCTAGAACCGTGAGATTTTTATGACCATCGCAACAAATAGTGAAAAGCTTATGACTACTGACGCTAAAGCGATCAGCAAGCCAGGCCTACGCGAGAAACGCCGCGTTGACTGGAGAGAGCGTATCTTCCACGGCTTGTTTTTAACGAGTGCTGTTATCGGCATCGTTTCATTAGCAGTAATCGCATACTTCATCGTTCGAGAAAGTATTCCAGCCTTCCAAGAAGTTGGCGTATCAGGCATCGTACTCGGCCAAAACTGGCTGCCACCAGCACTTTACGGTGTCGCAACTATGATTGTTGCTTCTATCGTTTCGACAGCTGGTGCAGTATTAGTTGGTGTGCCAATCGGCGTGTTGACTGCGGTCTTTATCGCAGAAATTGCACCGAAACGTTTGGCTGATGTTATCCGCCCAGCGGTTGAGCTCCTTGCCGGTATTCCTTCGGTGGTTTACGGCTTCTTCGGCTTGGTTATTATCGTGCCGCTTATCCAAAACGTATTTGATGTACCAGCGGGTAATACTATTTTGGCAGGTATCATTGTACTGGGTGTGATGATTCTTCCTACTGTCATCACGGTTTCTGAAACGTCTATTCGTGCAGTCCCTCGCACTTACAAAGAAGGCTCTTTGGCTCTTGGCGCTTCTAAAATCTACACCATATTTAAATTGCTCGTTCCAGCGGCTCGCTCAGGCATCATGACAGGTGTGATTCTGGGTATTGGTCGTGCGTTGGGTGAGACTATGGCGATCATCATGGTTATGGGTAACGCGCCGGCAATGCCAGAAGGCATCCTTGATTCGGCTCGTACGCTAACCGCAAACATCGCTATTGAAATGTCTTACGCAAGTGGTGTTCACGCGAACGCTCTATACGCTACAGGTGTGGTACTACTGGTCTTCATCATGTCGTTGAACGCTGTACTACTTTACCTAAACCGAGAAAAAGCGAAGTAATCGCTCGTTAAAGGTGACTATTATGGATCGCGCAAAATTAAAACAGGCACGCCAGTTCAAAGATAATGTATTAAGCGCATTTGTCTGGGTCTCGGCAGCATTAACGGTAGGCTTTTTGTTCTGGATTATCTGGTACATCCTATCTAACGGTCTACAACACGTAGATTGGAACTTCATTACTGATGACTATACGCGCACAGGGGACGAGCACGGCATCTTCCCGATGATTGTGTCGACTATCTACATGGTTATCGCATCTATCGCAGTGGCAGCGCCACTCGGTATCATGACGGCAATTTACTTAACCGAATATGCAAAAGTAGGTAGCCGTTTAGTGAAAATCATCCGATTCTGTACCGAGTCATTGGCGGGTATTCCGTCGATCATCTTCGGTCTATTTGGTATGACTTTCTTCGTAGCGATTCTTGGCCTTGGCTTCTCGATTCTATCGGGTGCTCTAACGCTAAGTATTCTTATCCTGCCAGTGATCATCCGTACCACGGAAGAAGCATTGATGGCAGTACCGCAAACGTACCGCGAAGGCTCTTATGGTCTTGGCGCATCGAAAATTTACACTATCTGGCGCTTGATTCTGCCGAGCGCAATGCCAGGTATCTTAACCTCGGTCATTCTAAGTATTGGTCGTGTCATTGGTGAATCTGCTCCAGTTTTCCTGACAGCAGGTATGGTTGCTCGTATTCCGGATTCTTTATTGGATTCAGGCCGTACGCTAACCGTTCACCTATACAAACTGACTACCGAACTGTTTACCATTGAGGAATGGAATCAGGCTTACGGTACCGCGACAGTTCTGATTGTTGTTGTTCTACTGATCAACATGGTTACAAAACTGATTGCACGACGTTTTAACACAGCAACTTACTAACAACACAAATTAAGAACGCACGTTAAAAGACACGAATTCAAGATTTAAGAGATTAAGAAAATGAACAAGTTTGATATTGAAAACCTAGACCTGTTTTACGGTGATAACCAAGCACTGAAATCAATCAACCTGCCTATTCCAGTACGTCAAGTAACCGCACTAATCGGTCCTTCTGGTTGTGGTAAATCTACACTATTACGTTGTTTGAACCGCATGAACGATCTTATCGAAGGCGTTAAGATCACTGGCAAACTGTCCATGGATGGTGAAGACATTTACGGCAACATCGATGTCGCTGATCTTCGCATCAAAGTGGGGATGGTATTCCAAAAGCCAAACCCATTCCCAATGAGCATTTACGAGAACGTGGCATACGGTCTTCGTGCTCAAGGCATTAAAGATAAAAAACACATTGATGAAGTGGTTGAGAGCTCACTTCGTGGTGCAGCACTTTGGGACGAGGTGAAAGATCGTCTTAAGTCACATGCATTTGGATTATCTGGTGGTCAGCAGCAACGTCTATGTATCGCTCGTACAATCGCGATGGAACCTGATGTGATCCTAATGGATGAACCAACATCGGCACTTGACCCAATTGCAACACACAAAATCGAAGAATTGATGGAAGAGCTGAAGAAGAACTACACCATCGTTATCGTGACTCACTCAATGCAACAGGCGCGTCGTATTTCTGACCGCACTGCGTTCTTCCTAATGGGTGAGTTGGTCGAGCACGATGACACACAAGTGATCTTCAGTGACCCGAAAGACGACCGTACTCAAGGCTATGTAAACGGCGACTTTGGTTAATTAACGTATTTATCAGCATATACATGAATAACTATAAGCGATGGTACTCTTGCCCCTCTTGATGAGGGGCCTTTTTCGTTTAGGGTATGTGGAATTTTCTCAATACCAATAATGTTCATGTTGATTCACTTTTGCGCCTAATTTTGCAGTATGTAATTCGGATGAAACACCTGTCTAAAAATGTTGAAAGGTTCTCGATTGTGAAATTAAGTACAAAATTTTTGCGAAAGACTTAACAGCTCAACTTGGATTCCATTGATTGCATATCATGGCCTAAGTAGTTTTTTATCGAGAATAAAAAAGTAGATTAGGTTGGCCAGGTGAGTTTAAAAAGTTTTACAAGAACGGTCTCTTCTACCAGAGACCATAGATTATTGGCGGAAGCCATATTCGAGCATCTAGAACAACGCTTTTCCCCTAGTGCGATAGCGATCTTTGACGATCCGCTCACCAATCCATCAGGGGCGGTGAGGTTTTCTCGTGGTGATTTGACTCCAATCCGTCAGTACCCTGAAGCATTCTGGGATTGGGCGAGCCAATTTGATACTTCAGAAAGTATTATTCCGCTGGCCATCAATACCTGTAATTGGAACCACACCCAAAACCTTGGCGGAGAAAGTTACATCATGATGCTCGATAACACGCCGATCAAACGTACCTACCTACTGATTCAAAACGTCCAAGCTCGCTCCGCCCACAATATCTACGAAGAAAGTTACGATGCAATGCAACTTGCCGCGGCTCGCTGGCAGTGTATTCGCGCAGAAAAAAGCGCATCGCAAGAAATGAAGCATCGTGATGTCCGAGAGGCCCAATACGTCGATGAACTTAGCCAGCGAGAACGCTTCATTGAAAACATGAAGCTCGTACAGCAAGTGGCGTTGGACATCTCTAATCCTGACTCTCTTAAAGATCTCTATTTAAAAGCGGTTGAAGCCTTGCGCGAACGTTTAGGTTTTGACCGTTCTACTTTAATGCTGTTGGACATGAAAAAGCGTAGTTTTAGTGGGACCTATGGCACTAATGAGGATGGCATCACGATTGATGAGTTTCACACTCAATATGATCTTCACCAGTTGAGTGAAGAGTACATCGCAGCACTGTCGAGTACAGAGCGTAATCTCGTCATTGTCGAAGATGCACCGATTTATACCGCCGGTAAAGTCGTAGGGCAGGGCTGGAATGCGATGTTAATCCTACGAGATGGTAATGAGCCTTTTGGTTGGTTCGCACTGGATAACTTTATTCATCGTAAGCCCGTGACGGCTTATCAAAAGCAGATGCTGGAATCTTTTGGCTCACTTTTCTCGCAAATTTATATCCGTAAGCGTCAAGAACAAAATGTGCGCATGTTGCACTCAAGTATGGTGGAGCTTTCTCGATGTACTACGGTCAGTGATGTGTGCAAATCCGCAGTGACCTTTGCCATTAAAAACTTGGGCATCGACCGTATGGCAGTGTTCTTGACCGATGAAAATTGCTCTTATATGCAAGGTACGTGGGGGACCGACATCCAAGGCAATGTGGTGGATGAATCTTATTTTTTTGGGGAGACACAGGACTTCTCTTTGATTAATTTAGCCCGATCTATGCTGAATGAGGTTGCGTTTGAGGAGTCGGTTCCCATCTATCACGATTGCAATATTGTTGGCTTCGGCTGGGCGGCCATGACAGTGCTGACTTCCAATAGCAGTGGGCCTATTGCTTTTATCGCCGTTGATAATCTATTAACTCGTGCGCCGCTTACCTCCCAGCTTCGTGAAGTGATTCGGATGTTTGCATCAAGCCTTGCTGAAGTGCTGCAACGTACACAAGCACAAGAGGCGATTCGCGAACTTAATGAAAACCTAGAGCTAGAAGTACAAAATCGGACTAAAGAGCTGGAAGAAGCCAATCGACAATTGGAAGTATTGTCTAAACTCGATCCTTTGACTCGCCTTGGTAATCGACGAATGTTAGAGCACGTCATGCAGAAGTACTGCTCGGTAGAGCATGATGAAGTCATGTCATTTGGATTGATCTTAATTGATATTGACCACTTCGGCTTGTTCAACAACCACTATGGACATCTAGAAGGTGATATCGCGTTAATGCGAATTGGTAACATCCTTGAACACCATACTAAAGATGAAGATGAAGTCTTTTGTCGAATTGGCGGGGAAGAGGTTGTTTTGTTGATGATTGGGTCACACCAAGAAGAGGTCAGGTTGAGAGCCGAATGCATCCGTCGTTGTATTGAGGAGGGGGGGGTTAAGCATTGCCATAATCCAGAAGGTGAGTTACTTACTGTTTCTGTTGGTTATTCTTGTTACTTGACACAAGGTAAAGACTTTAACTTCGATCATTTGTATCAACTCTCCGATAAGGCTTTATACCGAGCTAAAAACAGTGGTCGCAACTGTGTTCGGGCGGTTGAAATAGAGAAGCAGAGTGTTGCTTAGCACTAAAAACAAAAATGGCAGCTTGAAGATAAGCTGCCATTTTTATCTAACACTTAATTGTTCGTTAAAGCTTCTCAAGCTGGTGGCTGGTTTTGGTTGTTTTGTCTTTGCCGAGTTGTTTGAGTATTGCCAGCAAAGTATCACTTTTCCATGGTTGCTGAGTGGAGCTAAATCGAGATTGATTCATTACATTCAATTCAGTTCTTACTGCTTGCACCGCCTCTGATTCGATATCAGCGTAGTGAGTGTTTAAGTAGTCGTTAACTGCTTTTTCAATCTTGATACTGTCACCTTGCTTTATGACATCCTCTATATCTCGAATGGAGGCGTTATGAGTACTCACCATCACTTCTGTTGATTGTGGCGTTTTGCGTTTTCTCCATAAGCCAATGGCAATAGCGGAAGAAACCAACCAAAGTACCGCAAAGACGAATGTTAATGTTTGCCAAATCGTATCAACGCCACCTTGTGGAGCGGTTGGAGATGCCGTTTGTGTTGGTTGTGTTGGCAGTACACTTTCTGGCAGGGTTATCAGTCCAGTATCACTTTTCTCGACTTTAAGATTTAGCTCAGCGATTTCTGATTCTCTTGCTTGATCACGATTGCTATCCCACCAATTTAGCTTGTAACCGGGTAAGGTAAGGTCACCAGCTTCCGTTGGGATCAGCACTTGCTTCATTGTCATGGTGACGGTGCCATCTCGAGCTGTTTCGAACTGAGGTTGCTCTGGGTAAACACGCAGTGTACTTGGGTAAATTATGCCAATACGTGGCAAGTACTCTGCTTGTGTGCCTCGCGCTCTCACACGAATCGTACGGGTAATAGATGAACCTTGTTTAACGCTATTCACCGCGTTTGCAGACAGAGGATTACCTTGCTCATCTTCCCAGCTTTGAGTCATTTCTAATGCTGAAGCTGGTAGCCAGTTGCCTTCAAAGTCTTTCGGGATCGGTTTGACTGTGATAGGCATTTGCTGAACGTTGGTTTTGATCGGCATGATCTTTGTCGAACCCGTTAAACTGTCACCATAAATGTAAGAGCCAGTTAATTGAGGGCCGTTTAACGAAAAGCTTCCTGGTTTTTCTGCGGTAATACGGAATGCTTGTTCAACGACAGTAACTTCTAAGCCATCAATGATTCGCTGACCTTGTTTCATGTCACTAGCAGGTTCAATCTTCATTCCATCAATGCTAGGCGGAACGATTTGTGGGTTATCCAAACGACGTGGATCTACTTTGATGGCCAACTGCATACGTAACGTTGCTGACTGTTGTGGGTACAAAGTGTGGTTATCCACGCTCATGTCAAAACTGAATAAATCATCCAGGTTTGGCTCTGCTTGGCTTTCTGTGACGCGCAGCTTAATTGGCTCAGTCTTCATCCCTTCAGCTGTGAAGCTTGGTATGGTCACAACGCCTTGTTTCATCGGCGCGATCGAAATGCTCCATTCCGTTCGGACTGTTTTATGGCCGTTAATGTTATTGCTTGAACGGCCGTAACGAGGCTGCCCCAAGAAAAAATCTTTCTTTAGCGTATCAAAATTTATGGCATCAGAACTTAACTCAGTGTCTGCCATAATGCGGAGATTGATAACTTCATTCTTTGCGACTTGGGTTTTATTCACACTGGCTTGAAGGCTTTGGGCAAAAACCGAAAAGCATGTTAATAGGCTGGCCACCAGAACAAAGACCAGTTTTGCGCCTTTTTTCATCATGGAGTTACCATTCCTTATTTGTTTGTTGTGGAGGTCGTTTTTGTTGAGCTTGCAACTGCATTTGTGCTCGAATCAAAAAGCTTGGGTCACGCGCACTTTCTACCGCTTCTAAACGGCGGAACTCAGGATCGTCCTGATGCGTTTTTTCTGCCTGAGCTTGAGCTTGCATTGGTTCCCCTTGTTGCTCGCCTGGTGTCTCTTCTTTTTGCTTTACTTTTTGTTGCTCGGTTTTCTCTTTTTCTTTTTTATTTTCAGTGTCTTGCTTGTTTTGTGACTGTTGTCCTTGCTCTTGTTTAGCATCATTCTGAGACTTTTGTTGCTGCTGTTGCTGCTGTTGCTGCTGTTGCTGCTGTTGCTGTTGCTGCTGTTGCTGCTGTTGCTGCTGTTGCTGCTGTTGCTGCTGTTGCTGCTGTTGCTGCTGTTGCTGCTGTTGCTGTTGCTGCTGTTGCTGCTGTTGCTGCTGTTGCTGCTGTTGCTGCTGTTGCTGCTGTTGCTGCTGTTGCTGCTGTTGCTGCTGTTGCTGCTGTTGCTTCAGTTTCTCCTCTACAACCGACAGGTTCTTTTTCGCCGCCTCAAAATCGGGCTTCTCCTCTACCAATTGTTTGTAGAGGTTTGCTGCATCATCAAGTTGACCGTTTTGAGCAAGTGCATTGGCGAAGTTATAACGTCCATCTAAAGTCGAGTTGTTTGAGAAAGCCTCAATGGCACTTTCATAATCACCGGCTTGATAGCTGGCAGCACCTTTCCAGTTTGGGTCGGTAAAGGTGTTTTGTGCCTTTTCGTACTCACCTTGTTGATAAAGCTGCTCGCCTTGCTGGTTTTGATTTAGGAACGCGCTCGCTTCTGCTTTTGGTGTCCAAGTCATTGGTAGTACGGCCGCAACCAGCACCCAAACCATACCTCTACGAAAGAGAAGGACAGCAGGAATCAACAGCAGTGGAAGCAACCAGAAACCGCTATTTAAGCGCGAATCTGTTTTTACATCCTCGCTTTGTTTCGCGGCAAGGTTGTTACCAGCATTATTGGTAAACGCGGCAATGTTCTCTACATCACGGTTATTATGTTGAATCGGAACGAATAATCCGCCAGTTTGCTTCGCCAGCGTCTGTAAATTTTTCAGATTCGTTTTCGCCACAACCGTATTGCCTTGTCGGTTCTTCATCAAAGAACCATCCGGAAGAGCAATTGGTGCACCATTTGATGTTCCGATAGCAAGCACTGACACTCTGATATCTTTACCATTTAACAACGCTAGTGAACGTGATAGTTCGGAGTCATCCAAATCATCTGCCAACACAACGATGTCACCTTGATTGACACCGGCTTGTGTAAATTGACCAAGAGCGGTTTCTATCGCGGATGGTAAATTCGAACCTTGGTAAGGCATCAGTTCTGGCGATAGATTCTCAATAATGCCAGCAAGTGTACTCGAATCGGTTGTGAGTGGGCTTAAGGTATAGGCGTCACCTGCGTAAGCGACTAAACCTGTCGAACCTTCTCTCCACTTCGGCAATAAATCTAACGCTTTATAGCGTGTTTGCGATAGTCGATTTGGCTTCACGTCCGTTGCGTACATAGAGCGTGACATATCCAAGACTAATACTCGGTTCTGGCTCAGTTCGAAACTTGGGCGAGTATTCGATTGCCAGCTCGGCCCTGCCAAAGCGATGCAGGCGGTCGCCCAAGCGAGTCCCCAGATAGCAAAGTAATGTTTGGTCTTGATGGAATGACCGAGCATTTTTGCCAAGTGCGGCGCTATCAAGGACGACTTCTTGGTTTTGTACTGGCTATTTAGGGCTAAGACGATAGGAATGACGAGCAAACCCAACAGCCAATATGGATATAAGAATATAAACTCAGCCATGTTTTCTCCTTAGAACAAACAGAAACACGGAAAGAACGAGTGCTGCGCTCAGTGGGTAAGGGAACCATTCAGATTGAGGTCGCCAAGTCTGAGTGTCGCTAGAGACGGGTTCTAACTGGTTAATTGTGTCGTAGATTTTTTTAAGTTCTTGCGCATCACGAGCACGGAAATACTGGCCACCTGTCATTTCGGCAATCTTAGTAAGTGTTTGCTCATCGAGGTCAGAAGCGGTGTTCACTTTACGAGACATGAAGAAGTCTTTCACCATCATCTCGCCCGCGCCGACCCCAACAGTGTAAATAGTGGCATTGTATTTTTTCGCAATGTCTGCAGCTTCAAGTGGATCTAATACGCCTGCTGTATTGCTGCCATCACTAAGTAAAATCATCACACGTTGTGGTGCGTCGCTATCAACAAAGGTTTTGGTACCTAAGCCGATTCCGTCACCAATCGCTGTGCGTTGTCCAACCAAGCCAATCACAGTTTGATTGATTTGTTGCATCACGGTTTTACGGTCCGCCGTTAGCGGTGTTTGTAGGTAAGCATGATCGCCAAACAGAACGACGCCCAAACGGTCCCCGTCGCGCTTTTGAACAAATTCAGACAGGACTTTCTTCACTGCTGTGAGACGGTCAATGTACTCGCCATTGTCGTTCATGTCTTCTTTTTGCATTGAGCCTGACAAATCGACGACTAGCATCATGTCACGGTACTTCGGTTGGAACTCAACCGGGTCGCCATACCAAACCGGACGAGCACAAGCGATAACCAATAAAGCCCAGATAGCAATAGACAGTGCCTTCTGGGCTAATTGTTTTGGCTTGGTGCTGTGTTTGTTGTCAGGCAGGTAGGCCAGTTTGATTTCAGCTTGCTGAGTCTCTTCAGGGAAGAACTTATAAATCAGCCAAGGTAGGGGCAGCAAAAGAAGAGCCCACCACCAGACCAACTCAATGTTAAACCATTGAGAGAGGCTCGATACGAGATTTGCCTCAGTCACGAGTTTTTGCCTTTTTCTTCGGAGGCAAAGCGCTGTCAATCCAGAAAGCACAATCATCAATCAAATCTTGATGCTGTTCTTGACCAGATTTTTGGTAAAGCGCGGCTTGCCACTGTTGTTGTTTGTCTACGAATCGAGTTTCTTTGGTGTAGCTATCAAGAAACTCATACCAAGCAGAGCCTGTTAATGGTGCGATCTCTTCCCGAGGGAAGTAACTCAAAGCCGCTTGGCGGAGAACCTCTAATGCAGAAGACGGAGTATGTGGTGTGAGCGGGTTGGTCAACAATTTCAAAGCGGTCTTTTTAGCGACAAGACGTTTTGAACGCCATCTTAAGTACAACACGACAATTACGATGGAAAGAATTATCCCGCCCAGAACAGCCCACCATCCCCAAGCAAGTGGGAACCAATCTGGTGCATTCGGTAGGATTAAAGGTTCAAGGTTTAGGCTTTGGTTATTCGTTGTCATTATTACTACTGCTTGAATGTTTTATATGTTGTTACTGTGGTTAGCTTAATTGCTGAATCAGGGGAAACCCACTGGACAGACTATTAAATGGAATCGCCATCGAGTGGCATTGTTGTTTGATGGCTTGCTGATGCTTATCGAAGTATGATTCCAATGCCTTTCGTTGTCCTTTTGAACCAAAGTTGAACCATTGGCTTCGATGACCGTCAGACGCTTTCGCTTGACCTCGAAATTTGGTTTCACCTCGCTCCAAAGGGTCATAGAACTGGACTGCGCGAACGCTGTTGTGTTGCTTTAGTCGACGCAGTTGAAGCAGCTCTTTCTCTCCCACTTGAGCAAAGTCGCTCAATAGAATGAGCTCACTGCCTTTCGGCGTCAGGTTGTGTAGCGTTTCAATGGCGCTCATGTATGGCAGCGTACGTGTGCTGTCAGCGTGTTGATTCGTAAGCAATTGATTGTGAGTATTCACTATCGCGTCAAGAATTCTTAGCCCTTGCTTTTGAAGAGAAGAAGGGCGGAACTCAATACATTGGGAACCATCATCTATCACCGCGCCGATGCGGTCTTTCTTGGCTAACGTCAGCCAAATCAATACGCTAGCGAAGTGCGCCATTTGAACCGACTTCAATACATATTGCGAACCAAAGTACATGCTAGGGCTCAAGTCGATGTACAAGATCACCGCTTGTTCTTTGTCTTCAGCAAACAACTTGGTATGAGCTTTTCCCGTTCGGGCCGTGACTCGCCAATCGATGCTGCGAATATCATCGCCCGCTTGATATTGACGCACTTCCATAAAGTCCATACCGCGCCCTTTTTGACGGCTGGTATGGTTACCACTCATTTGCGACCAAATACTCTGTGCTGGTGGTAGCCAACGAACCGATTGAGTGCGATATTGAAGCAGTTCTTCAAGGGTTAATGTCACCCCATTCGCATGAGGTGGCAATGCATATGATGCAGACATGTCCACCTACCTCTTTACGCGCTACCTACAAGATTAAGAAGCTTGTCGATAACCTGATTTGCTGTGATGCCTTCTGCTTGAGCGTGGTAGCTCAGAAGTAAGCGGTGACGTAGCACGGGATAAGCCATGGCTTGAACGTCTTCTGGTGAAACGAAGTCACGACCTGCCAGCCACGCATGAGCACGAGCACAACGGTCAAGGGCGATCGTTGCACGCGGGCTTACACCCATAGATAGCCATTTCGCAAGCTCTGAGTCGTAATCGCTTGGCTGTCGAGTCGCCATCACAAGACGAACGATGTATTGCTCAATCGCATCTGCCATGTGGATGTTGAGTACTTCTTTGCGTGCGGTGAAGATGTCTTCTTGGCTCAAGCTTGGACGTTCAATCGTCGCTTCGCCTTTTGCCTCACCACGGTTGATGCGCAAGATAGCCAACTCGTGTTCCGCATCTGGGTAATTCACATCAAGGTGCAACAAAAAACGGTCGAGCTGCGCTTCTGGCAGCGGATAGGTTCCTTCTTGTTCTATTGGGTTTTGCGTCGCCATTACCAAGAAAAGTTCGGGTAGCGCATACGTGTTGCGGCCAGCCGTTACTTGCTTTTCTGCCATGGCTTCGAGCATTGCTGCTTGAACTTTGGCCGGCGCACGGTTGATTTCATCGGCAAGGATCAAAGAATTGAAAATCGGACCAGACTGAAAGGTAAATTCGCCCGTTTCAGGACGGAATATATCTGTACCCGTTAAGTCGGCAGGCAGTAGGTCGGGCGTAAATTGAATGCGGTGGAAATCGCCCTCGACACAATCAGACAGGGACTTTACAGCTCGTGTTTTTGCAAGACCTGGAGGACCTTCAACCAAGATGTGCCCATCGGCAAGTAGAGCGATCAGTAACTGTTTTACCAGATCATGTTGACCAATGATCTGGGACTCTAAATAGCTTTGAAGCGTTTCGAAGTTCGTTTTGTGCATTTTGTGGACTCTCTGGGTATCCATTTGATTCTTATTTTGTGTATTGGTCACTCATTCGTAGGGAAAAGTTCCAGTACGCCCGTGTAATTTATCTTTCCAATATTGGGATCTTGCTATGGTTTACAAGCTGTTGGCGAGAAACTATCAATCAGCAACGCATATTTTGTTATCTATGTTCTCAAAAGGCATGTTTTAGCGTGAGCCAAAAGTTGTCATCTTCATCCGTATTCATCGCCACACTCGAATCTTTGGTGATGTTGTGCCCGACCTGTGTGACAAGTTCAAACAAACGGATCTTTCGCCCTTTTATACTATAGGTATATTGAGGCATTAAGTTAACGAACCAATCGCTAGTGACTTGCCAGCGTATAAACGTATATAAGGTCAAGATTGATGTGTTTGGGAACACAGAGTTTTTTGCTGCTTCATTTTCTGTCCAAGTTTCACCGTACAGAAATGCTGGATTCACTCTCAAATCCTCTAAAACGGGAATAATCTGTATGGCCCCGAGTGAAGCGCGATTGACCGCAATAGAGCCCGTATTATTGCGTTGGGCGTCAAGAAATAACCCAGTACCACTAGGTTTGTAGATAGAGAAATGACGTAAATGCACGGTTTCAAAATCGTCCTTGAATTGAAGAAAACTGTTGTGTCCCAACACACTGTCGGGGCTATTAAACCCGATTTGTCCAATTGCTCCATATCCATTAGTGCCAGTTCGTAAACCTATAAATGAGCTAAGAGCGGTAGGATCGTCGAGATCTTCGATCGTTTTAGGGGTTGTAGGTGATGCGTAAACACTAGTAATTAAGAGTATTAACAACAGAAACAGCACGAGTTTTAATAACATAGCGACCTCTGGATAAGAATAAATGTGAATCAATGGCAGGATAGAACCTGCCATTTTTAATGAGAGCTTGGGGTTAGTCTTCGTTACATGGGAACATGAGTTCGAAGTTGTTTGTGGTGGTATAGAAGGTTCTTGGGTAATACTCTCTCATCACAGGGGCTATATCTTTGTCCTGCTGAATATTTTGTATGGCGTGAGAAAATGTCGGAGAGGCAAGCATGTGGCGAATTTGAACGATTGACGCGTCTTTATCGATAATGCCATCGCCATCATCGGCCATTGGCAGCCAACCAATACCACATTGAGTAAAAGCATTGCGAGGTCTGTCTGATTTGCGACTTACGGCAATGGTATAGTAACCGTCTTTGTCGACAGGAATTCGTTCATCATAAAGGCAGTCATTGACTTTGGTAACGGCAAATCCTTTGTTGGAACAAACGGACCAATAGCGAAGTTCACCGTTGCCCATGGTTTTTTCACCGTAGAAAGTTTTAGGAGTGATAGGGGCTTTAGCGCGTAGCACAAACACCGGACCATGCTTGCGGTTGACGACAGTTCGAATATAGTTGTTGTCTAGATTAGGATAAAAGCCACCAGAACTACGCCTTGCCTCTGGGTTTATGTTTCCTGTATAAATTCCTAGCAAACTTTGGCGATCTAACTGGATGTGCCAAGTCGCTGGATTCGTAGCAGGGAAACCGGCAGGTTTGTTAGGCTGAGTCACCAGTTTTCGGTACTTTTCTACTGGTATCCCTAAAGCGTTCAACTTCGCTGCTAATGGTTGAGAGCTGTTCAGGGCGTCACACGCTTCTGGGCCTCTTAGCTCTTTACCTGACGCAAGTGTTACGACGGGCTCTGGCAGAGCAGCGTTTGCGGTGCCATCACTGTTTTCATCTTTTGCATAGATACGATAAATCAGTACTTGCTGATTGGCGGATGCCTTTGGTGTGTGCAGTTCATCAGATTCAACACCTTCACGAGTTTGGCCTGCGGTGTAGTCTTTTGTTGGCTCCGAATCGAGAATTCTAACTTGATAGCTTCTAAATACACTGTCTCGTTGACTCCCGTTTCTAAAGGGATTTACGCTGCTTTGGCTCGGTTTAATCATATAGTCAGGTAAGGATTGAACTGGTCTTCCTCGATCGTCGTAGCTGATTAATGACATATAGCGGGAGTGGGGAAATTGGCCTTCTAATCTCAGTGTTGCGCCTTCTGGCACGGTGAAAGCGGACCCCCAATATTTTACGGCAGCATCAGGGTAGGCAACGTTGATGTATGGATCGGCTGAGACCGGCCCGTAGCGAAAAAAGCACGTTCTTTCTCCTGGAATTCCCTCAAAATGATCATCGGCGACAGATGCAGTACTCCATGTCGCGCAGGTTAATAGAACGCCTAATATCGAGACGTGACTGAGTAATCTTCGGTGTGTTTTTAAGCATGGCATTAGCATTATTGAATCCTCTTCTCACAGCCTTGTTGCTTTTACTGGCTTTTCTTATCGGATAATTGTTAGTCTTTCGTAACAATTAATTAACAACATATCGAAGATAGGATGAGAACAATGTCTAAAAACTTACATTCTCATGTTGAGTTTCCACTTGGTCAGTTGGAACAAGATGCTTTGCTTTGTCAGATCTTAAATAAAGACCCAACGCTTCAACGCTTAGAGAAAAGTGCGATTGAAGAAATGATTTTGTCGGCAAAAATTGAGACTTATAAGATGCCGACGTTGCTACATTCAGCTCATAAATCCGTTGACACAATGCGGCTTGTTATATGCGGTCATATTGAGTTAGCGAGTTGCAGTGAAGGTGGTGACGAAGCTTGCATTGCGATGCTGGGGCCGGGCAGTTGGTTGACATGGGTAGGTTGTTTTGAGAATGAACCTACCAACCATGATTTCTATTCATCTTCTGATGCTGTGATCATTGCTATACCAGTCAAGAAAATGAGAGAGATCGCCTCGCGTTATCCTATTTTATATCAGATTGCGATTCACGAAATCAGTTTCCGTTTCCGATTACTTATGGAGTGGACAACCGAATCTGTCCTTTTAAAGAATGAATACCGGGTGGCAAAGTTATTGTATTTGGTGAGTCGATTAAATGCACCCCATGGAGAGCCGAGTCCTATCTTATATACCCAAAACAAACTCGCCCATTTATCTCGATGTACTCGTCAGACACTAAGCCGTTCTCTGCAATGTTTGTCTAAAGAGGGCATTATTCAAATTGGCTATCGACGAATAGACATCATCAATCAAGATAGGTTAAACGCGTTTATTGCACAGGGATTGGCAGATTAAGCCAGAAAAGATTCGTTAAAGAAGAAAGCGTTTCTGTTACATCATTTTTGCAGATTTTTGTGAGATTTTTCTCTAGTTTTGTAGGATTGGGCCGATATAGATTCCGAGCCGTGCATAGCAAATACTTATGCACCAAGTTTACCCTGTTCAGAATGCAGATAACGAGTGATTCTTTTAAAGGTCCAAATATGTTGAAACTTACTTCTCTGAGTATCAAACAAAAGGTGGTACTCGGTATTACTTTTGCTGTTTTAGCCTCGACTATTATTGTCGGTGTCATGGCGCAGCGCCACGCCCGAGAGGTGCTTAGTCACCGTTTGATTGACATTGAATTGCCTGCGATGTTGCAGCAAATCAATACCGAAATTGACCGTGAAGTTGTCCAAATGCAACAAGCGGCAAAACAGTTAGCAACCAACGAATTTGTGGTTGAAGCCCTATCTACGACCGACCGTAACCCCATAGTTGAAGCGCAACTCGTTCAGCAACTCAATAATGTGAAATCTCAATATGAGTTAAACGATGCGTCTGTAGCAAACCGCCAAACCGCATACTACTGGAACCAGAACGGCTTTCTACGTCAACTCAATCGCTCACAGGATGGGTGGTTTTTTGGGTTCACCTCTTCGGGCCAAGACACGTCAGTGAGCGTGTTCCAAGAGTCCAATGGTGACGTGAAAATGTTTGCTAATTATCAAGATGTGAATGGCATCTCGATGTCTGGTTTGTCAAAATCGATGGATGATATGGTGTCGCTCCTGAATGGTTTCAAGATTGAGAAATCAGGCTATGTTTTCCTAACGAATAGTAAAGGTGACATCCAGATCCATCGCCAGCAAGGCAAAAATAAAACCTCAATTGGCCAACTGTTTGGAAGAGACGCTTCTCAGCTGCTTAACAAAGGTCATTTCAATCTCGTTACTACCGAATTTGAAGGCCAAGATATGTTTGTATCTAGCCTGTATGTGCCATCAATGGATTGGTTTGTGGTTGGTGTCGTACCAGTGAATGAGGTATTTGCTGACCTTGATGCAACAGCAGAGAAAATGTTGTTTACGACAGCAATCGTGGCGCTAATCTTCATCGCAATGGGTATTTTGCTAGCAAACAGCATTACTAACCCAATTCGCCAAATTGCAGACCGATTCACTGACCTTGGTGAAGGGGAAGGCGATTTGGCTCAGCGTATCGAAATCAAAGGTAACGACGAGATTGCTCAGCTATCAAAAGGCTTTAATGGCTTTATTGAAAAGATTCACGCGACTATGAAAGAAGTGTCGTTAACCAGCGGCGCATTAAGCCAAGCTGCAGACAGTGTATCCAGCAAAGCCACATCAACGCACGATAATAGCCAAGAGCAGCGTGACCAAACAATTCAAGTGGTCACGGCGATTAACCAGATGGGTGCGACCATCAGTGAGATTGCCTCTAACGCTGCAACCGCTGCGGATACAGCAAACCAAGCATCTGATAACACACAGACAGGTCGCCAAGTGGTTACTCAAGCGAAAGAAGTGATCAGTCGCCTTGCCGATGACGTTGAAACGACCAGCATGGTAGTGACGCAACTAGCAACCACTACCAAGGACATTGGATCTATTTTGGATGTGATTCGTGATATCTCTGAGCAAACCAATTTACTTGCGCTGAATGCGGCAATTGAAGCTGCGCGAGCAGGGGAGCAAGGTCGTGGTTTTGCTGTCGTCGCTGACGAGGTTCGAAACCTTGCTTCACGCACTGCTGTCTCTACCGAAGAGATTCAGAAGATGATCAACCAGCTTCAAAGTGACGCTCAAGATGCAGTGACTGCAATGGAAGCGGGTAAAGCGGTAACATTCGAAGGCGTTGCCTCAACTGATGAAGCGGTTGAAGTGTTAATGAACATCTCTGAGCGTATTGCCGATATCTCTGACCGAAACACACAAGTAGCGACGGCAACCGAAGAACAGTCAACGGTTGTACATACCATCAATCAGAACATTGAAGAAATCAATGCGATTAATGAAATGACCACGGCTACAGCTGAAGAGTTGGCAAGTGCAAGCCGAGACCTACAAGAGCTATCCTCTCGTTTGGATAAGATGGTTGGTAGCTTCAAACTCTAGAGTTGGATAGAATAGGCCTAATTTACAAGTTTAACGACTATATATTTAGGTAAGTACTATGAATGACTTCGAAAAAGAACTAGAACAGATTTCACAAGAAGCTGCTCAAGAGCCGGAAGTAAAGCTTCCTTCTTTAGAAGAGCAAAAGCAAATCGCTGCTGAACTGAAGAAGCTAGAAGCTGAAGGAAAGCTGACGCCAGAGGTTCTTGAGCAATACTTTGGTAAGTTCAATCAGAAAAATTCAACACCAGTGCACTAATAAAGGGGGAGTTTACGAACTCCCTTTTTCATACCTACCCATTAACTCACCTTCTTTAACTAGCTTTTAATCAATAAGTTATTCTTTGTTACTACTTTTTTTCATACTTGACAATACTGCTGCTCTATCTAAATCTATTGCTTATTTAAATCAAAATAACTAAAGGGCTGCAAAAGAGATGGAGTGTAAAAGTACAAGGAACGTCATATTAATTACTGAGGACAGTTTGCAGTCGTCTTTGCTTAAAGATGTTCTCGAAACCAAACTCAGTATTAACGTTGTTTTGATTACCCCAGAGAAGCTCAGTGAGCCCTTAAATTGCCACGGCTCAGCTTCGGCAACCTTAATCGATTACAGTGTGGTTTCAGATGAAATCTTTGCTCGTTATGTAGAATTCAAGAAAACTGAGCTAAAAGACACGATTGAAGTGCTGATCAATTGCGATAAAACCATTTCAACAGAAGAGCTGTTCGTTTGGCAGAATCTTGCCGGAATTTTCTATACATCGGATGATATTAATAATCTTCAAGTTGGAATTGGCAAAGTTTTACAGGGCGATATGTGGTTTAGCCGTAAGTTTTCACAACAGTATATTACGCACTTACGTCGACACAGCAGACCAGTTAATAAGAGCATGTCCGCAATTTTGACGAAAAGAGAACAGCAAATTATTACCTTCTTATCAATGGGGGCTTCGAATCAACAGATTGCTGAGCAACTATTTGTGAGTGAAAATACTGTGAAAACCCATCTCCACAATATTTTTAAGAAGATTGACGTGAAAAATAGAGTTCAAGCATTAATTTGGGCTAAAGAAAATATGTCTGGTTTATCAATAGCAGTATAAATTCAGCTAAGTTAGCGTTTATTTCTTCTAAATTGCGATGTAGATCTATCATTCATTTTTAATATGTAAGGAGTGTTTCTTTTATGAGAAACACTTTTTTTGTTTATGATTTTAACCAAATTGCAATTTAAAAAAGTATCAAATAACTCTACTCTATCGTCTAGCACTTAGATATGAGTTTAGGTGCTCAGTAATAACTATTAAATTCAGAACATTAAGTTAGTGAAAGTATGAGAAACATTATGGAACAGTATAAGGAAAGGCCCGAGATCCTAATGATCACTCAACAAAGTCTGCAGAGTGAAAATTTTAAGGAGATGCTTTCTAAAAATACAGAAACCAAAATAACCATCATCGATAGTAAAAATCCAAGCTACCACGAATTGATTCCTGAAGAGTATTTCCTGTTAGTTGATTTCTCTGTAGAAACACCATCTGATACTTTGGTTTATCTGAAAGATAATGAAAAAGTGCTAGGAACAATTATGTTAAACCTAGGGCATGAGCTTGATACAGAAGAATTAGCGTCATGGCCACATGTTAAAGGTATATTCGGTCCAAGCGATTCGATGGCGAAACTTTGTCAAGGACTTAAAGCGATTATTGATGGTGATAATTGGCTATCAAGACGACTACTTGAACAACTTTTGACTTATTACAAAGGTAAGGAGTCAAACTATGTTATTGAGCCAGCGATAGAAGTTGAACTTACTCGAAGAGAGGTACAAGTTCTTCAGATGTTGAAAGACGGTGGTTCTAATATGGAAATAGCAGATTCACTGTTTATTAGTGAGCATACGATTAAATCTCACCTTTACAATATATTCAGAAAAATTGAGGTTAAAAACCGCACCCAAGCGACAAGTTGGGCGAAGAGAAACCTTTAGTACTACTTTTAACTTTTTGTTTTAGATGTTGTTTATATCTAAAAGTACCACTTTTTGTAGTGTTAAAAATATTGATAGTTTGAAATATCAATCCATATTCAAACTTGTTCCTATGTTTATGTTTATTAGACTTCTCATGTCTGAAGGAAGTTAATCCAGACGTGAAGGTCTATTCAAATATAAAGCCAAGAGGGACATAAAATGAGCACAAATGACACATATTTCGGTGATTCGGGTGAAAATAACCAAGTCGCTGATTTTGATGGCGGCAATGACATCTTCGTCGGCTTTGGTGGCAACGATTCATTCGTTGGTGGCGGTGGTGACGATTTCGTTGTAGGCGGCGCTGGTAATGACCGTCTAACCGGTGGTGCTGGTGACGATATTCTAATGGCTGGTACAGGCAACGACTACCTTGGTGGCGGTACAGGTAGTGATTTATTGCTCGGTTTATTGGGAGATAACAAGCTAAACGGTGGCGTCGGTGATGATGTTTTGGTTGCTGGTTCTGGTGACAACGTTGTTATTGGTGGTAGCGGTGCAGACAAGTTCGTCTTTACGGACAAGTTTGGTGGTCACGGCGAGGCAAAAGTGGTTGATTTTACCATTGGTGAGGACTCCCTTCACATCATCAGTGATTCTGTAACGTCATATTCTGATCTTACTTTTACCTATGATGCGAAAGGTAATGCTGTCTTTACAGACGGCGTCGATCTCACCGTTAAACTTATTGGTGTTACACAAGAAGACATCAACTCATACGGTAGCGACTTGTTCATTATTTAGAATTGAGTCTATTTTAGGCGCTAGTATTTCTAGCGCCTACGCTTGCAAATATGTGGTAGTAATCGTGCAAAAAACGGTTTTCAAAGAAGTCAGACAAAAACTATGCACGCTCACAGGCTTGCTGATTGGTTTTAGTCTATTTATAAACTTATTAGTCCTATCTATTCCGTTGTACATGTTACAAGTGTACAACCGAGTCATCTCTTCATATTCCATTGATACACTGCTCCTTCTGACGGTTATTGTCATTGCGGCTTTATTGACGATGTCTCTGATTGACATTGCTCGAGCTCAAATGAGCAAGACATTTGGGTATTGGATGGATGCGAAACTTTCGGTATTTATGCTGAAACGAAGTATTCAATATCAAGCTCATTCAGGGAAAAGCTACACGTCACAAGTATTAAGAGATATCCAAAACATCAAGAGCTTTCTAAGTAGCCAGGCCCCTTATCCTTTGCTTGACGCCCCTTGGACTCCAGTCTTTATTCTCTTCGTGTATTTGCTCCATCCTATGTTGGGACATATTGCTCTGGGCGGTTCTGTTGTGCTCTTTAGCTTAGGAGTGGTCAATGAATTGGTGACCAGAAAGACGATGCAAGAGAGTGAAGTTCGGGCTATATCGCATATAAATCATGCCGAGATCGCTACGCAAAATGCGAACTCAATTATGGCGATGGGGATGATGAATGCGTTTTTAGAAAAGTGGTATTCAAACGTTATCGAATCGAATCGATTGGAACAGCGAGTTACAGGTAAGTCGATTTACTTGGCCAACTTTTCCAAATTCGTTCGCGGTGCGTTACAAATTTGCTTGCTGGGTGGTGGAGCATTATTGGTTATCCAACACGAAATCACCGCGGGTGCCATGATAGCCAGTTCAATATTAATGAGCAGGGCGCTGTCTCCGATGGAGCAAGCTATCGGTACTTGGCGAAGCGCCATGTCAGCAAGAAATGCTTATCAGCGTTTATTTGAGATTGATCGAGTGGTTACGCAAGAAGAATCTGATATGCCTTTACCAAGGCCAAAAGGGCACTTTGAGTTGACAGGAATGGCTTATCGCCACCCCGGAGCGAGTGAACCTGTTTTATCAGGTATTAGTTTATCTATTCCTCCTGGTGTATCTGTTGGTGTTATTGGTCCTTCAGGTACAGGGAAATCGACTTTTGCTAGGCTTTTACTGGGTAATATCAAGCCGTTAGCCGGCAAGGTAACGTTAGATGGGGTGGAGGTCTCGACTTGGGCCTCAGAAGATCGCGGTGCCCACTTTGGTTATTTAGCACAAGAGGTTGAACTCTTCCCTGGTACGATTCGAGATAATATTGCACGTTTTAAAGATGAAGATCCTGCAAAAGTTATTCAAGCTGCTCAGCTTGCAGGTTGCCACGAATTGATTCTGAAAAAGAACAAGGGATATGATTTTGTGATTGGTGAGAACGGGCGTGGGCTTTCAGGCGGTGAACGACAACGTATCGCATTAGCTAGGGCTGCATATGGAGAGCCATCCGTTGTGGTATTTGATGAAGCGAATGCAAACTTGGATGGCGAAGGTGAAGCCGCTTACCAACGCTTGATTGCGCATTTGAAATCACAAGGTTCAACCGTCATTGTTATTGCTCACAACCCGAGCACGTTGAGACAAATGGATCGTCTGCTCTATTTAGCGGAAGGCCGAATTAAGCTTTATGGAGCAAAAGACGAAGTGCTGAAGCGTTTGATGGGAGAAGAAAAAACAGACATACCGAGGGTGCGAAATGAGCAATCAACTGCCAACCGTTAATGAAATGGCTGCCGAAAAAGTCTTTCGCTTCAAACCAGATGCAGAGCTTCATTTAAAAGGGCCAATCTTTCTTGCTATTTTAACGCTGACTTTATTTTTGGGCGGGTTGGGTTATTGGGCGGCGACAGCAAAATTGGAGAGCGCAGCCATAGCTTATGGCGACCTTTCTGTCTTGAGCAAACGGCAAGAAATTCAGCATTTAGAAGGCGGAATTATCGATAAACTGTATGTACAAGAAGGTGATCTTGTGGAAAAAGGCCAGTTACTAATACAGTTGTCTGAACGTCAAGCAACCGCCAAATTGGATGCGCTCGGTGGTCAATACATTCACACCTTAGCAAAGGAAAATCGTTTGAATGCAGAGTTAGATGAACTGCCTGATATCAATTGGTCTCAAGATCTTGAAACGATACAAAGCACCGATGTCGTGACTGAGGCAAAGTCAGTTCAAAACAAAATTTTTGAAGCCAGAAAGCGATTTTTCGACAGTAAATTAAGTATCATTAATCAAAGTATCTCGGGGGCGAACCTAGAGCTTGAAAACTTAAAGCAGACAAAAGTTATTGAAAGAGAAAGACTCAAGTTTATCGAGGAAGAAATCACAAGTAACCAAGCTTTGGTGCAAAAAGGCTTTTCTGGAAAATCGGCTTTGTTGCAGTTAAAGCGCTTGGCAGCAGAGGTGAGAAGCACACTAAGCCAATTAGATAGGCAATCACTGACGGTCAGTAAGCGATTGGATGAGAATCAAGCCAAGATAGAAGAACTTAGGCTAGAGCGACTTAATGAGATTGTTGAGGAGCTAAGAAACACCAAAACTGAGATGGTAACGATTCGAGAAGAATATCGCTCAGCAAAAGATGTGGTTGCGCGCACTGCTATTGTTGCCCCTATTTCAGGGAGAGTGGTTAATATGCAAGTCTTTACCGAAAAGGGCGTCATTGGATCTGGAGAGACCTTATTAGAGCTTGTACCTCAGGACGATAAGTTGCTGGTGGAAGCGAGAGTCAGTCCGCAAGATATCGATTTAATTACTCCAGGGCAGCATGCTCAGATCCGTTTGACAGCATTGAATGCTAGAACACTTGCACCTTTAGATGGAACCGTCTTGACGATTTCTGCGGATAAGTTGTCTGAACAAAATGAAGACGACTTCTATCTTGCTCGTATTGCACTTTCTCAAGAGGATGTGACCAAGCATAGGTTAACGTCAGGTATGAATGCTGAAGTGTTGATTCTCTCAGAACCTAGGACGCCATTGAGTTATCTTGTTAAACCATTAACTGAAAGTATGAATCGTGCATTTCGAGAAGATTAATGGATGGTTTTTGTTTGAATTAACGTCATTGTGCCAACGTAAATTGCGTAAATAAATAATTCATTAGACGGGTCACATTTTGCGGTGTTGTGATGTGTTTTGATTCGTTTTTATTTTGGTGAGATGGTGTGTTCGGTGAAGACAGAAAAACAAAAGATGCTGGCTGGTGAGCCATATGATGCTTGGGATAAGGAGCTTTACCAGGCACGTATTGAGTGCAGAAAAATGCTACAAAAACTCAACAACAGCATCCCAGATACGGACGAATGGCGAAGCGCAATTGATACGCTTATTCCAGACGCTGAAGGTGCATTTTTAGAGCCGCCATTCCGATGTGATTATGGTTCTAACATCAAGTTAGGAAGAAACTTTTACGCGAACTTCAACTGTGTTGTTTTAGACGTCGCAGAAGTACATATTGGTGACAATGTGTTATTTGCACCCAATGTACAAATATACACAGCAGGCCACCCTTTGGATGTGAAAGGTCGTGTCGAAGAAGGTGTTGAGTTTGGTACGCCAATTACGATTGGTGACAACGTATGGCTGGGCGGTGGTGTTATCGTGTGCCC
The DNA here is from genome assembly GCF_001557775.1 of Vibrio sp. MOR3. Taxonomy (NCBI): domain Bacteria; kingdom Pseudomonadati; phylum Pseudomonadota; class Gammaproteobacteria; order Vibrionales; family Vibrionaceae; genus Vibrio; species Vibrio sp. MOR3. The sequence continues at coordinate 308,501 of NZ_LNRD01000001.1, forward strand.
TGGCGTAACGATCGGTGAAAATTCTGTAATTGGTGCGGGAAGTGTGGTGACAAAAGATGTGCCACCAAATGTGGTTGCTGCTGGCAATCCGTGTAAAGTCATTCGTTCAATTGAACAAAAATAAGCGAAGTAAAATATACAGCCCCGACAAGTAATACATGTGAAATTAGAAAGCCGACATATTGTCGGCTTTATCGTTTTGAATTGGCGCATTAAAGCATACTGGAATGGACTTGCTGCCCCTGTTCCGTGAGCGAGTAAATTCGACCATCTTCTTTGATCACCAACCCACTAATAACGAGTTGTTTGAGGTGGAAGTTGAACTTGGTATGATCTTCTATGCCCACGACTCGGCATAGATCCATAAACTTCATCTTTCGGTGGATTTTGAGTTGTTTAATCACCGAGCGTCGAATTGGGTTTGAGAGAGCGCTGAAGATTTGATCATGTTTACGTTCATCAAGTGGGGATTTCGGAGAGCGTTCTGCATGTACTCGTTTTAGCGTGACGGACAATGCAGCAAGGTTGAATGGTTTAGTAAGAAATTCATCCGCGCCTTTCTTCATGGCATCGACAGCAACATCAACGGTTGCAAATGCTGTCGTGATGATGATTCCTATATTAGGGTGTAAACGTCTTAAGGTCGATAAGGCCTCAATACCTGTCATCCCAGTCATGACAACATCAAACAATGCTAAATCAAAATACTGCTCGGATGCGATATCCAGTGCATCTTCCGCATTGTCGCATGCGATGACGTCAAAAGACTCCAAGGTTAGTGCCTCTACGAGGACTTCTCGCAATTCTACATCATCTTCTGCAAGTAAGAGTTTTAATGTCATTCAATATTCCTTGGTAAGCGGATTTCTACCGTTAAGCCTGTAATATGATCACTCTTTTTCGAGTTCCTCAAGTGTAGCTCGCCGCCGTGTTGTAAGATAATTTGATTACTGATAGCCAATCCCATGCCAGTGCCTTCGCCACGTGGCTTGGTTGTGTAGAAAGGGGTTTTTGCTTTAGCGATCTTATCTTGTGGCATACCTGTCCCCCAATCTGAGATCGAGAGTATCGCGACTAGCTTATCTTGATAGGTTTCAATATACAGTTGTTTATGTTCTTGGCTGGCATCGATAGCGTTGCCGATAATGTTGGTCACCACTTCTTCTAATTGCCCCTCATCGCCCAATACCTGTAAAGATTCGTCTAGTGACTGACTCACTAGGAAGCCTTCTAAGCGGTACTGATTCAGTGACAGTGCATTCTTCAGTACAGTATTGAGACAAACTGCTTTACGCTTTATGGGTTTATGATGAGCGTAATTTAGGACTTCATGGCTGATCTCTGCGGCTCGTTCAAGACCTTGGCGAATTCGTGTTAGGTGGCGATGACTTGCCTCGTTGTCTGGTAAGTGTTTTTCCAACAAATCGCAACTCATCGTTGCACTAGAGAGCGGGGTTTTGATCTCGTGAGCGACCGCAGATGTTAGCTCACCGAGTTCTTTTAATTTTGCGTCTTGTTGTGACTGCTGAATATTACTTTCTAGTTGCTTGTTCTTTTCATCGTCAAAAACTCTGAGAGCAATCCACAATGTACAAAGGATGCAGATCGCACAGATCGTGCGAACCACTAAAACCCACAGTCCCAAATCTGAGGTAAGTACGCCTGCACAGATTCCATATGCAAATAACGAGAGGCCTGTTAACTGGAATGGTAAAGATGCACCGTGTCCTTCTTTCTCGAGGATGTTGGCATAACTCATCATGGCTACACCTGATATCGCACCAGATCCTAAGCCGAATATCCAACGAACTTGGTTTGCTGTGTTGTGAATGTAAATCGCGTATTCATTACTTCCGAACCGAACAATTAAGCTGATAACAAATAAGGTAAGGACGGTGAGTGCGCCATATTTGATGGCTTTTACGTACTTCCAACCCGTCAGATCCAGCATTTTCCATGCGAAAGCGCCAAGCGCAATAAATGAGAACCAGAGTTTGAATACCTTAAAAGTCTCTATCCCCTTGGTAAGCGCGAACTCATGCTCATACATAACAAGATAAAGTTCAGACCATTCGTGAAAGCCATGGATGAAACCGAACATGGCAAGAATAGGTAATGCAGAAGCGATAGCGATACGGCTTTTGCGTAAATCTCGAAAAAGAATGGCAAAAAAGATGGCGAAGAAAGCTAAGCCATAGAAGAGGTAGATCTTGAAGATGAGTAACATGTCCATCATCTGAGTCTAAATGAGTCCTTATCCTTCATCAATATTTAATATTTGCAATCTTATTATGGCGCATTGCATACATATCCTTTTACATCTTCACTTACTTTATAAAAGTCTTGTGAAGTTTTCTTATCGTAATCAATTCTTCCGAGATAATTGTTATTCACATTGTGTGGTTTAGTCTCGGTGTTTAATAAAACTGTCATATTGAATTTCTAATCTGCACCCGTCGATTGGTGAGCACCGATTGATTGTTGGATTTATTTCAATACCTAGTTTTACTTGAACACTAAAACTAATCTAGGCTAATTAAATGTTGCTTTTTTATTAGCCCAACTTAATCGCTAAATTATATCGGAGATATATTGTGAAATTCATGAAATCAGCTCTAGTGTCTTCAGTTCTGGTTGCAGCATCATTTGGCGTTGCTGCCAAAACAACGATCAATGGTGCTGGTGCGACATTCCCTCATCCAATTTATGCGAAGTGGGCTGAGCAATACCAAAAGGAAACGGGCGTTCAGATTAACTACCAAGCGATTGGTTCTGGCGGTGGTATCCGTCAGATCACAGCAAACACAGTAGACTTTGGTGCGACAGATGCGCCGTTGACCATTGAAGAGTTGAACAAAGAGGGCATGATTCAGTTCCCAATGGTGATGGGTGCAATTGTTCCTGTAGTAAACATCCCTGGCATCGATGCTGGTGAAGTCAAGCTAACAGGTAAAGTGCTTGCTGACATCTACCTAGGCAACATCAAGAATTGGAATGACCCGGCGATTGCAGCGCTAAACGAAGGCGTGGAGTTACCAAATCAACCTATCTACGTAGTGCACCGTTCGGACGGTTCTGGTACGACTTACAACTTTACTGATTACCTAGACCGCGTAAGCCCTGAATGGCATGAATCTATTGGTGTTGGTAAAGACATCACATGGCCAAAGAAAGCAACAACAATTGGCGGGAACGGTAACGCAGGTGTCGCAAACTTCGTAAACCGAACTCGCGGAGCGATCGGTTATGTGGAATACGCATTTGCTAAGCAAAACGACCTTGCTTACACACAAATGCAATCTAAAGAAGGCAAGTTCCTAAATCCAAGCATGGACACTTTCCAATCAGCTGCAGCTAACGCTGATTGGGAAAATGCACCAGGTTACCACCTGCTACTGAACGACCAGCCAGGTGCTGATTCTTGGCCAATGACGGCTGCTACATTCATCCTAATGCACACAGACCAGTCGGATGCGAACAAAGCAAAAGAAATCGTGAAGTTCTTTGAGTGGAGCTATGATCAAGGTGAGCTTGCGGAAGAGCTAGATTACATCCCAATGCCAAGCAAGGTAGTTAACATGGTTAACGAAACTTGGAAAAATGGTTTGAAATCAGACGGCCAAGCGATTATTCAATAATTAATTAAGTTGTCTGGGGAATATATTCTTCAGACAACTGAATAAAATATTATGACTACATTAGCTATTAAAAATAAAGTAAATGGTGATTCGGTTTTTAATAAATTGAGTTTCGCGAGTGCTTTATTAATTTTTGTGACTCTAACTGGTATTTTATTATCACTAATTGAAGGTGGATGGCCTGCTTTTAAAGAAATTGGCCCTGGCTTTGTATTTAGAGATATTTGGGATCCTATTAATGGTCAATTTGGTGCTGCCTCGGCAATTTACGGCACACTTGTTACTTCTTTCATCGCTATTGTTATTGCTGCACCTATCGCGTTAGGTACGGCAGTGTTCCTCGCTGAACTAGCACCTAAATGGTTAAGTCAGCCAGTGAGTAAGGCTATTGAGCTACTCGCTGCCGTACCAAGCATTATCTATGGTATGTGGGGATTGTTTGTCTTTGTTCCATGGTTCTCTGAAGGGTTCCAAATGTGGGCAGGCATGCATTTAGTTGATATTCCTTTGATCGGTCGCTGGTTTAATGGGCCACCGATTGGCATCGGTTTGTTAGCGGCGGGCATTATCCTTTCATTTATGATTTTGCCAATCATGACGTCATTGACGCGTGACGCACTTAAATCGGTTCCTGATGTTCTTCGTGAAGCGGCGTATGGAACAGGTGCGACACCATTTGAGGTGATCACCAAAGTTCTTATCCCAAAAGTGAAAAATGCAACGGTGAGTGCTGGCATCCTTGGCCTAGGGCGAGCACTTGGCGAAACAATGGCGGTGGCTTTTGTTATCGGTGGTGCGAGTCGTATTGAGTTCTCATTCTTTATGCCAGCGAGCTCAATTTCATCGACGATTGCTCAGCAATTTAACGAAGCGACAGACCCAATTCATATCGCTTCACTTATTGGGCTTGGCGTCGTGCTCTTTATTATCACTTTCTTCGTGATGGGCTTTGCTCGACGTTTACTAAGGAAGTCATCATGAATACTAGAAAATTAAAGAACTTTAGTTTCTTAGCGTTTTGTTCTTTGTCAGCTGCATTCGGTGTCTTTGTTCTTGCCAGTATTTTGTACACGCTTGTCGGTGAAGGTGTGAAGGGCTTGAGTTTGGCTACCTTCACTGAACTGACGCCAGGTCCTGGCAGCCAAGGTGGTTTGAAAAACGCACTAATTGGTAGCTTGATGCTGACTGGTTTGGGCATTTTAATCGCAGCACCGATTGGTGTTCTGGCTGGTACTTGGCTTGCTGAGGCAGATAAAGATAACAAGGTCGCTGAGTCTTTGCGCTTCCTTAACGGCATGCTAATGAGCGCACCATCGATTCTCGTCGGTCTGTTTGTTTACGCTTTGATTGTGGTTCCAACTGGTGGTTACTCGGGTTGGGCGGGGGCAATTGCACTCGCGGTACTTGCATTGCCAGTGATTGTTGCTTCAACAGAAGAGATGCTTCGTCTTGTTCCACCAACACTCAAAGAAGCGGGCAGTGGCGTAGGTGCCCCTAAATGGCGCGTGATAACTCAACTGAGCTACCGAGCTGCGGCACCGGGTATTATTACCGCGATTCTATTGTCTATCGCACGTATCTCGGGTGAAACAGCACCCTTGTTGTTTACCTCGCTAAACAGCAGTTTTATGACCACGGACATGAGCCAACCGATGGCAAACTTGCCAGTAACGATTTACCAGTTTGCGATGAGTCCATACACATCGTGGCAGGAGCTAGCATGGGCTGGTGCACTGATTATCACGATCTTTATTTTGATTGTTAACGTACTGGCGACTTCGTTGCCGCAGCTATTTAAAGCGAGAAGAGCATGAACACGGCAACTTTAAACCCAGTCACTACAAACAACATGAACGGACCTACTATGAGCACTTTGGTAGACAGCATTAATACCAACGATGTGACAGCAAATCTGACTCATCGTATGGATATTCAAAATTTAAATTTTTACTACAACAAAGGCGCAGATGCAGCTCTGAAATCGGTATCCATGCCGATTTACAAAAACCGAGTGACGGCACTTATTGGCCCATCTGGTTGTGGTAAATCTACGCTTCTTCGTACCTTGAACCGAATTTACGATTTGTATGGTCATCAGTATGCAGAAGGTGAAATCCTGTTGGATGGCGAAAGCATCTTTAACAACACCGATGTTAACGAGTTGCGCTCTAAAGTCGGTATGGTTTTCCAAAAACCGACACCATTCCCAATGTCGATTTACGATAACATGGCGTTTGGTCTCAAAATCCAAGGTACGTTTAGCAAAGCAGAAATCAAAGATCGTGTTGAGTCTGCATTAAAACGTGCGCATTTGTGGGAAGAGGTGAAAGACAAGCTGGATGCAGACGCAAATGGCTTGTCGGGTGGTCAGCAGCAGCGTTTATGTATCGCTCGTACGATCGCTCTAGAGCCGGAAGTAATCTTGATGGATGAACCCACTTCTGCGCTTGACCCAATTGCGACTGCAGCGATTGAAACCTTGATTACTGAGCTGCGTGAGAAATACACCATTGTTATCGTTACGCATAACATGCAGCAAGCGATGCGTATCTCTGATTACACCGGTTTTATGTACCTCGGTAAGTTAGAAGAATATGGCACGACCGATAAAATTTTCCACCACCCAGATAATGATCGTACTAAGCGATACATCTCTGGTGATTTTGGATAACGAATAACAACAATAGCGGCTGTTGACTCAGCACTCTTTAGGCATGATTTTGCGAGAATCGTGCCTATTTTTTTATGCGTTTGGGCTCTAAAATTGGGGTTATTAAAAACAATTAAGAACTCTGTATGTATAAAGATAAAGTGGTCGTGATTACTGGCGGTAGCCAAGGTATCGGTCAACACTTTGCTCTTGCCTACCTTGAGCAACAAGCAAAAGTTATCGTGCTAGACATTGCGCCCAATAAGAATCCAGATATGGATTTTCACCTCGTTGATTTAGGGCGACCAGAGCAGATTGAACAAGCTTTTGATGAGATCCAAAGAAAGTACGGCAAAGTCGATGTTCTCATCAACAATGGTGCGATCGCCAACTTTAACAAACCCATTCAGCAGCTGACTTTTGAAGAGTTTTCACGTGTGATTGATGTCAACCTCAAAGGCGCGTTTGCTTGTTCCCGACGATTTATCGCATTGAATCATGCTCAGCCTTATGGACGAATCATCAATATTGCCTCTACGCGCTGGAATCAAAATGAATCAGGTTGGGATGCTTACGGCGCATCTAAAGGTGGTGTGGTCTCTATGACACAATCGATGGCCATTTCGTTGTCAGATACACCAATTACCGTCAACGCGGTTAGCCCCGGTTGGATTCAGGTTGAAGGGTATGGTGAGCTTGATAGCTTTGACCATCAGCAGCATCCATCAGGTCGAGTAGGGAAAGCCAAAGATATTGTTAATGCGTGTCTTTTTTTAACGCACCCAGAGAATGACTTCATTAATGGCCATAACTTGGTCGTTGATGGTGGAATGAGTAAAAAAATGATTTATCAAGACAGCTTGCTAGATTAAGAAAAGTCCCATTTCTATCGACTAGGAATGCTTCGAAATAGCGCGTTCCTAGTCTTTCATGTCAACAAAAATTTCCTTTTCTGATTTTGAATTGATTGCTTATTGATCGGTTTTATGAGTTTTTATCAACTAAAGAGTTATAAAATCATTGGGTCTGACTTAGCAAGTTGTAGCTATATATCAATGCCTTGAATGCTACCCCCCTTATATCCTGCCTTACATATTGTTTTTCTTCATGGTCGTAATAGGCATTTAAAAAACTATTCGCTATGAAAATGCCGACTGCATTTAAAACCTCTTCGATAAACTTTTCTGCTGATTAATTCGCTTTAATTAATTCTGGTTTTTCTTAACTAACTGACTTGGATAGTAGAAGTAAGTATGTCGAAAGATTTTAGTCATTTTATACGCACATTAAGTAATCTTATTTTGATGCTTATGCTTATGTTTACGTTTGGAGCTGCGTCAGCGAATGCTGCTATAGCAGGCTTAGATGTAGAAATGTCTCCAATTAGTGGACAGTATGATAACGGTGAGGTGCTTGAATATACCTTGACGTTGACCAATAACAGTGGAGGGATGCTCACGGATCTTGAAGTAAATGATCCCATGATGGGTGTTCAGACTACCGGAGATTCTGGAGGTTTGGTGAATGCTTTTTCAAGTGTGTCAATTTCGGCTTCATCTTCATTTCTATCTTCTGCTGGTGATTTCAATTCGTCAGGTGATTTAGTTTCGACTAATGTTCGTATTCGCGACGGTGGCGTTGTCACCTATGTGATCAAAGCAATAGTGTCTGATGAGGCAAATGGTCCAATTGAGAATGTAGCATCAGTTCGTTCAGGGGTGTTATCCACGGAGTCTTCTAATACTACTCGTCATGAGCGTGTTGCCTATTCTCATGATGTTGATCTTAGCGTTTCTCGAACAACGTACAGTGTTAGTCAATCTCTTGAGTATTCTTTAAAGGTTACGAATACTGGAACAGCAATAATTAAAGGCATGTCTGTTACTGACTTGGTCGCTGATATTAAATCAAATGATGTAACTGGCGCGTTAGTTCCTGCTTTTTCATCGGTTTCAAACAGCGCAACCACAGTTGGTGGAGGCACTAATGCTGGAACTTTTTCTTCAACTGGTAACTTGCAAGCTGACGACGTTACTATTGCAGTTGGAGGCTCTGTAACCTATAGCATACGTGGCTTAGTTTCAGGAGATTTGCTTGGAGATATTGTTAACAGTAGTGTGTTGGTTGAAACTCGAGATGACTCTATTTCGGCTAGTTCAATAACGACTCCGCCAGCAGAAGCAAAAGTAAGTTTGAGCCATTCTTTAAATAAGTCTGATGACTATTTAGTTGAAGATGAATTTACTTACACGGTAACCGTACAAAACGAGTCAGGTGCGGGTATTGCCTATGATTACACTGTTCAACAGCTACTAGATGGCTTAGTTACTGATCTTGGTAACGACGTAGGCGATAATAAAAATGCTGATGATACAAGTGGTAATCCATATGAGACTTGGACTAATGAAGTAAGCAGTATTGGTCCTAATAGTCTTTCTGAATTAGCGTCTAAAGGTACTGAGTCAGATACTCCACTAAATGATAAAGTTACCATTTATCCTGGTGAAGAAATCCTCTATACAATCGCTGTAGATGTCAGTCCTGTTGCCATTGGGCAAATACCAAAAGCGACTGCGCGTATTCTTGATAACGATGGTAGTGCGGATTCTGCTGATGTTTTTGCGAATGTTCTAAACACTGAAAACGTTCTGAGTTCGTCTTCTAGTCAAATCAATCGAACTAAAACTACTTCAGACTCGACTTATACACCAGGTATTACAGGCGAAAATGAAGTTATCTATGAAATTTTAGTATCAAACACAGATAGTAACTATTTTGCCAACAATATTGAGGTCATAGATAACCTAACTTGTATTGTCACCCAACAAGTTGATGGTACCCAAGCCCCTGCTTTCTCAGAGTGGAAGTTAGAAGTTGATGGCTTAGCAGGAGATGGCTCTAACTACGGTTCGTTTAGTTATGGTAGTTGGACTAAGAATGATATCAATATTAAAGCGGACATTGCTCCCAGTGGTTATGTGAGCTACAAATTAACCGCGAAAGTCTCCGATACAAGCGTTGGTCAAATTGTTGATGCAAGCCCTGATGCGTGTCTTGGTGATAATATCCATGAGTCTGGATCTGGCGTTCAGATGCCAAACCCTAACCTTAAAGTACAGAAAGAGGTTGATTCTCGTTATTACTCAGCGGGCTCAACATTAAACTACTCTATTACAGTTGAAAATAATGGCGATGGTTACGCGATCAACGTACCTGTTTATGATGATCTTGCATCCGTTACAACAACATCATTTGATGGCTCAACAATAAACGCATATATGAGTTGGGGTATTACGGCTGTATCGTATGCTGAAGATGGTTCTATTTCAGCTGTAAGCAATGCTGGTTTTAGTGGAAGTATCGAGGGCAATCAAACAAACAAAAAAATATTAGATGTACTTGCAACATTGGCACCACATGAAAAAATTATTTACAGCATCGAAGTTCTAGTCAACCCACTTGCAGATGGCGAGATACGAAATTCAGTCTTAGTGGACAATGTTCTTTATTCCGATCGCGGAGCCTATCCAAAAGATTATTATTTATTATTTGATAAGCGTGTAGAAGGTAACGATGATAGCAGCCGATATACAGATACGACTGACACTGTAACTTATACCATTACTGTTACCAACCCAGAAGGTAATGGTTTTGCTTCGAACATAAATATAATAGATGAAATAAGCTCTATTGAGGCAGAGCTTCTTGAGCCAACTGGTTCTATGACGAGTAAGCCTGTTTTTGAGTCTTGGGAGATTTCTGCAAAAAAAGAAGCAGATTCCCCTTGGGTTGAAGCTGTTACAGATCCTGGCTTATTTTCTGACGATAACGATTTAAATGTCGAAGCACAGATTCCACCTGGAGCGACTATTACCTACACAATCGTTGGTAAATTGGATCGTCGTGTTGATACAGAGATTCTTTGGGGTACGTTTAAAAATACCGCGACAGTAACAGGGGACAAAGCCAATCTGTCAGATACAGTTACAACCTATCCTGAAGAGCCGAATTTAGTCGTTTCCAAACTACCTCAATCGACGGCATTTACTGTTGGTATGCCTGCAACATTCGATATCTGGGTATATAACCGAGGTAACGGCTATGCTAATGATGCGACTGTAAAAGATGATATTGAATCCTTGAACTTCTTCTCTTCTTGGACAATTACTGCTTCAAATAACGTCGACAAACCGGGCTCTCGTTATGATGAAGTTGCGGATAATGAAAATATAAATACCGATGTAGATATCACACCGGATGGGTGGGTACATTATGAAGTCACTGGTATCGTTAAAGATGATTACTCCTTAGATCAAGTATCTAATGTTGTTGAGGTTTATGATCCTATCACTGATCGTGAGCATGATTCTTCAGCTCAAATAGATAATGGTAAAAACCCATATAATGTGAATGTTTCTATTTCAAAAACAACCGATATTGTTCGTTATAAACCGGGTGAAGATCTAATTTATACAATTGTTGTTAGTAATAATGACGATGCACCAGAAAATGACCTGTATTTAGTCGATCGACTGAGTGAAATTACCACAACATTAGCCAACGACAAAGATGACGAAGCTGAAGATGTTTATTCTCAAAACCCATTTGAGAATTGGTCTTACGCTATCGACGGTGGGGCTTATAGTACACCTAGCACCAGTGATGTAATTATACCGTTATCTCTTCCAGCTGAAAATCGCGTAACAATAAACATCAAAGCTCGCGTCAAAGACAATGCAGTCTCAAACGGGATAAAAAGTGGAGAGGAATACTTAATTCGCAATGAAGCATTCTTAATTCATAAGGATTCTTTGGGTTGTACAGCTTCCTGTGCGTATGTAAAAAGGGCTGTTGCAGAGAACCATCAAGTACATAACAACGGCACAGTTGTACGTACTACAAATATTAGCCGTTACTCTCCTGGTGATGAGTTGACGTATATCATTGAATATAATTCACAAGATGAACATGGGTATCGTAATAACGTTGATGTAAATGAGCTGATTAATGATATATCGGTAGACTTACAAGATGGCACCGTAGGAAACCCATTTTACGATGACGTGTCTGGCACTAATCAATTTACTGTTGATGTAGATAAAAGTGATCCTACAAATTTAGGGACAACAGATGGCACTAAAGATGGTACTGTCGCGAATAATAATGATATAAAGACGACGATCGATATTGATGAAGGTGAAGATGTAACTTACACAGTTAAAGGTATTGTTCGACCTGATGCCGTTGGTAATATTCGCTACCACGAGACATTGGTTATACCGAATGATTACCACCTTAATTTTGATAAAGTGACAGATGAAAAAGTTTATGAGCCAGCTAAAACGATTACGTATCGTTTGATCATTGAAAATGATGGGGCTGGTAATGCTCACGATATCCCAATCATTGATGAGTTATCAAAAATTGAGACAGAATTGCTTGATGGGAGTACAGGTCCTGCATTTACTTCTTGGAACATTACATCTAGTGCTACCGGAGTAGATGCAAGTTACGTTGATGCAGGCGCTGGAGCTGGTAATGTTTATTCGTCAAAAGATACCGATCTAGATCTATCTGTCGATATCCCGATGGGGGCTACTTTAGAGTATCAGGTTGTTGCCACCATTAATGATCAATCAAATGGCGAAATTACCAATACACTGACGGTAGATGGTGACACGATAGCGCACCAAATATCTCAAGAAGCTCGTCAAATCAATTACGAAAAGAACATACTTGCTTACTATGACGTAGATGAAAATGAAATGTTGGGTGCAACAGGTTATATGCCTGGTGGTTACGTTGAGTATGAAATCGTTATAGAAAATGCATCTTTAGCCCATATTGATGATATGCCATTACGAGATGAAATTGATCAAATCGAGACTGATTACTATGACGGAACAAAAGGTCCGGCATTTGATAGTTGGACGATAGAGGTCTTTTCGGATGATTCTGGTTTAACAAACCCAGATACGAATGGATCAATTGCTGACGACAAAGCGATTGATACCAGCTTCGATCTCGCTGCTGATGGCTTTAGTAGTGGTGTGTCTTATGTGAGGTATGTTATTCGTGCACACATAGATCCTAAGGCTGTTGGCACATTCAGGAATACGGCATACATAGCCGAAGCCGATAAGTTTCATGCAGTATCGCCATTATCTTCAATGGCTGATTCGAAAATTAACTTTAGTAAAAAAGCGTTTTATGATGCCTCTTTTTCAAAAGCTAAGACTACCTATTCTCAGGAAATGGGAGAAAGTACGGTTTTCTATCGAATCCTATTGGAGAACACCGGTGATGGTACGGAGTATGGCTCTCGAATCAAAGATACCATTTCAACTATTCAAACTCGAATTGCAGAAGATAGCTCGACATCTGGTGGAGATCCAGTGGGTAATGCTTTTGTATCTTGGTTTGTTTCTCTAGATAAAGACGCAGAGGTTGATTCAATCACAGATGCTATTGGATTTGTTCCTGGCAGAGATATCGATATTGAAAACGATATTGTTATAGCACCTCACGAGAGTATTACATTTACCATCGCAGCCGCTATCCGTGAAGATGCCTTAGGAGATATTCAAAATATCGCCAACTATGATGGTAAGAATCGTAAAGCGATACTGCTCCAATTAACGAATAACATCAATGTAGACAAAAAAGTAGTCTCCATTAATGGCAAGTCGTTTAGCGTCGGTGATACCTACGTCCCCGGCGATGAGGTTGAGTACGAATTTATTGTTTCTAACCCTGAAAATGGGTGGGCAAATGACGTACGTATTCAAGATACAGTTACTGATATTGGTGTTGAAGTTATAGGTGGTACAAACAAATCCGCGTTTGTTTCTGGAGCTATTAGTCATACAACAAGCAATGGTATCGATTCCGATATAGACACATATGTTCCAGCATATAGCCCATCTGGCAATCTTGATATCGAAGTGGATTTAGCTGCAGGAGAAGCGCTAACTTTTAACTTAAAGGGAATCGTTCGAGATGATGCTTTAGGTGATATTGAACCAAACCGAGTTGTAGCAGATGGAAAATCGGCAACATCAGAATCAATTCCAACAGAAGCTGCCTCATTAAATTACTTTAAAACTTTAGAGTATACCGATGGTGATGCGAGTTGCACTTTGCCTTCTAGCGATGGTAGCGGCTGTGAATATGCTCCTCGAGGTGATGTCGTTTATCATATTACATTGCAGAATACCGGTAACAGTATCGCTAATGATGTGAGTGTCATTGATGCAATAGACAATATAAAGACATCTGATGGTGTCTCCGCATTCTCTGCTTGGAATACATCTATCTCATCATTGCCAGTAAGTAGCTACGACATAAGTGGCTACTACAATGGGAGTGTGCCTCTAAATGCAAAAGTAGACTTACGACCAGGAGACTCAATTACTTTTGAAGTACGAGGGACAGTGAACGAGGCTGCTACGGGAACGATTACAAATACTGCCCAAATTAATGGTAACAATACAAATGACATTGTTCTAAATGGTGGTACTGCAGTTCTTCTTATTCAGAAATCGACAAGTACACCGAAATATGTTCCGGGAGGTACAGTTAAATACACTATTTTAGTGACAAATAACGACCCTAACCCAGCGAAGTTTCGTCTTGTAGATAAGATTGATGACTTCATGGTCGATACTGTCGGTGGTACACCGAAAGTAGCTTTGAGTACTTGGAAGATCACAAAAGCCGAAGAGATCTTTAACTCATCTATATCAAGTGGATCTGGTGCCAATGATTTCTCCGAACTGTATGCATTAAAAGATAAAACTGATCAAAATATTGATATTGAGATGCAACTTGCTGGTCGTAATGACACTGGTACTGGTGAGAGGTTTACGGTTATTCAGATCGATATTGAGGCTCAGGTGCAGGATGATGCTATTGGTCGCTTTACCAATACCCTTAATGTTACTGATTTGAGTGGAGCTTCCGCATATGACAAGTCTGTAAGCCTTGCTCAGGGATACATAACGCCAAAGCCTGGTTTCTTGGTTTTGATTAAAGAGACAATGGACCCAAGTGGTTTATACGGGTTTGGCAGCGGAGCAACTGATGTTACTGATGCCTCAGATGCTGCAAACAATGGTGTTTCGTACAAGATCACACTGGCGAATGACGGCGAGGGGTATTTGGTTGACCAAGTCCTAATTGATCGGATTGATACGATAATGACGGATGTTGCAAACAGTTCAGATCAGGAGCTTGCTTTTACAGGTAACTGGGTAATAAGTGATGAAAAACTGGGTGGTAGTGGAGATCAAAAACTTAATGTGCGTAAAAATGAGGTTAATACATCTCAAGGTTATAGTGCGACATACAGCATTCACCCAGGAGATAGCTACTCATTTGTTGTAACAAATAAAGTAAACAAGAAAGCAAAAGGCGAAATTACAAACGAAGTCACTGTAGATAGCGACGGGGTTGAGTATCGCGCAGAGGCGACTTATAGACCTGCAGATACAGATATTCAAATCGCTAAAGACGTGGATAACGTTGAATATTTGCCAGGAGAAAGGCTGCAATATACGGTCAATGTTAGTAATGAAGGTGGGACGTGGGCTGAAGGCGTAGAAATTCAAGATACGGTAACGGCTATAGAAACCGAATTAGCCGGAGGTATTACAGGTGCTGCGTTTGCCCCGAACTCTATTGAAATATCGGCAACGTCTTCAACGGGTGAAACTCCAGTACCTGCTCCTACAAAAGGAGAGGACTTAGATGCTTTGATTGACATAGCGCCAGGCGATAGTGTGACGTTCACTATTAAAGCAGACACTGCGGAGAGCGCTATCGGTGAGATTACTAATACTGCATCAGCAACCTTTAATGGTTCGACGAAAAACGCTAGTGTCTTGAGCACTGCTGCATTAGCTACCGTAACCATTGATAAAACAGTCGACTTTCCAACGTACGAAGTAACTAGATTAGTTAACTACAGCGTAAAGGTGACGAATAGTTCATTGGCGTTTGCATCCGATGTAAGTTTGAAAGACATCGTAAGTGATATTGCAGTGGAAACTGCGAGTGGCAGCATGGAGTCGGCATTTCAAGCATGGGAAGTGAGCTATGAGCAGTCTGACGAACTCTCGTTCGTATCGCAAAATACTTTTGAATTGAGCGAAGATATCGACGTTAGATTGGATATTGCTCCTGAAAGTTCGATTACTTTCAATATTCGAGCATTAGTTGTACCAACCGCAATTGCTGATATCACCAACACTGCAAGTATTTTGTACAACGGTGCTGTGCAAGATTCTTCAGTGGTTATAACGCCACAAGATACAGATTTTATTGCGACTAAAACCAATATACAAACGGAGTACGAGCCTGGTGAAGAACTTGAATTTCTCATTACGATAGAGAATGTTTCAAATAACTATATTGCCGATCTTCATGTTGTCGATGATATGGAGACTATCATTGTTGATTATTTTGATGGTACAGAAGGGCCTGCTTTTGTTACTGGAACTACTTCTTTAGTTGTTGAGTCTGAAAGCATTGGCAGTAACGTCGAACAAATAAGTCCAACAGAATATAGTGTTGATATCGCTCCTAAAGGTACGGTTGTCTTTCGAGCGAAAGGCACAGTTGTTGATAGTGCGACAGGTAACATTGTAAATACAGCAACAGTAGGTGGTGGTGACATTGTTAGTCCCCCCGTACAGAGTGTTATTGCTGTAGTTAAGGCTGAGCTATTTACCGACGCGCCATATTACGTTCCAGGAGAGCAAGTTGAATATCATTTGGTTCTTGAAAATATTGGCCGAGGTATTGCTAAAAACGTAGCTATATATACACGTTTTAGTGAAGTCATGGGTGACCATATTGATGGCGACCGAGCTATTGCATTTGATAGTTGGTTATTAAGTGCGGATTGGGATGGAGTAGAAACTCAACCTGGTAGTTATAGCGACGATCAAGATATAGCAACTCTAGTCGATATCTCTCCTGGTGGAAAGATAGACTATACATTCACTGTGACTGTCAATGAAGACATGTTAACCAACATTGATGTTTTGGGGTACTACCTTGACCTAACATCTGATCCGAGAGCGACTACGGCAGTGATGGCTCGGGCAGCAAGACCAAGCATATCTGACCTCGCTGACTTGGCTGACACTGTAGAAGCCTTGGATTTACCGCCTGTTCCTGCTGAGCTTGTGGTCGAGAAGCGTTCTGATAAGCCGGAATACACACCGGATGATGATTCCGTGACTTATTACTTAGCCGTGACGAACCAAGGTGATGGTAACGCAGCTAACGTTCGTCTAACCGATGAAATCAGTGATCTGCAAAATGAAGCGGGTAACAAAGTCTTCACCGACTGGACCATTGAAGGTGTTGAAGTAGACGACAGCGGCAGCGTGATTGACCGCCATACCTTCCTTGCAAGCGAAGATTTGGATTTAACGGTTAACTTAAAGTCGAAAAAACGTAATGCGTTCGCCTTTGAAGTTGTAGGCACGCTAGGTAAAGGCTTGGATGACGACATCACCAACACCTTTACCGCGACAGAAACCGACGGTACACAAACCAGTGACAGCGTGACCACGCACATAAAGAAGATCCCAGATAACAGTGGTGAACTTCTGCTAACGAAAGCGGCGTTGCAAGACTCCGCGCAAGTGGGCGATGCCGTGGAATACGAAGTGATTGTTGAAAACAACAATGAATCGTACTTCAAAAACGTCACCGTGGAAGACCGTTACCCAGGCGGCTTCAAGTACATCCTTGATACATCGGAAGTGGTGTTGAGTGGCCCAGATGGTGAGTTTGGTAATGAAGACGACCGAGTGTTGACGATCGAACCATCAGACACGGGCAAGTTGCTGTTTACCTCATTGAACTTCGACCCAGGCGAGAAGCTGCGTATTCGTTACCTACTGCGAGTTTCCGTGGGCGTGACGTTTGGTGACTACATCAACACCGCGGTATCGAAAGTCGATGGCCTTGCGGTGTCGAATGAAGACAGTGCCAAAGTGACCGTAGAGCCGGACAAGGTATTCGATACCTCATCCATCATTGGTAAGGTGTTTGAAGACCACAACAAAGACGGTTTCCAAGCAGACGCGACGGCATTTGATGTGGAATTGATTGCTAACTTGCCTACACAGGACTACATCGCTGGCTCTACAATCGTCGTCCGCGATGGGAAAGAGCTGTCGGTTGAGGATGAGCAAGACAATGGTCACGTGATTTCAGCCGTACAAGAAGGTGTTGAATTGGGTGATCTTTGGGGGCACTCAATAAACCGCACCATCTCTGAAACAAAATCTGTCGTGATTCAATTCAAAACACGTACTCGTGAGAGTTTTGATTTTACCGTCACATCGGACGGTGGCTCACGCATCGAATTTGATGTGCAAGGCCAAATCAAGTTTGCTCATGAATCAGACAAAAAGAACGGCCTAAGTGCAGAGAATCTTAACGTCACAAGAAACCTCTACCGACATGGCGATGCCTACTTGTGGGAAATCGTGATTGAGAACAAAGGGGTTTATGAAGACGGGATACCTGGTGTCAAGCTGATGACGGTGGAAGGCATCGTCATTCATACAGACCAGTACGGACGCTACCACGTGCCCGACCAATGGGTACTGAATAAGAAAGGGAAAAACTTCCTAGTGAAGTTAGACACTGACTCGTTACCGACTTCGATGGAAGTGGTGAGCGAAAACCCGAAAGTGTTGCGAATTACCCCGAATAAGCTCACGAAGTTTAACTTCAGTGTTCATCGCAAAGCGAAAGACACCGAGCAAGAGTAGTGAGTCATTGGAACAGTATCTGGAATTTGTATGAAAGTATTTAGTAAGTCTCGTTTAGCTACCTGTGTTATGTCTGCCATGCCGATGATGGGCATGGCCGCCGATACCAGCAAACTAGAGAAACTCGAGTCAGAAACCACTGACATCACGGTCGAAACACCAAAACAAGAAGACGACGCATCGCGTATTTATTTAGACCAAGGCGCAATTTGGGCGAGTCGTGATATCACGCGATTTGATCCTGTGCTGGATGTGAGCGTCAGTGATGAGCTGGAGGTGGAAGAGGGTACGCTGCGCGATAGCGTTGGTTTTACCATTACCACTAACTACAGCTACTACATCAAAAAATACCAACTTGAAGTTTATCGCGTGGGCGACTTTGGTTTGTCCGAGCCGATTGCCGTGCTGGAAGGGGATAAGTTGGCCAACGATTTTGACATCAACTGGGACGGTGCTACAGATGTAGACTACCAGTTTGATGTTGGCGGCCAGCTGTTGTTCCGACTAAAAGCATGGGACAAAGACGGCAATATGGATGTCACTACTGTAGGTGTGACGGATCTCGTTCGTCCGGATGCAGAAGTGGACATCGACCGAAACGACAACGAAGACGAAGAAGGCAAAGGCCGCAGCTATGGCCAAGCTAAGTTGATGCGACACAACATTCCGACCGATGCAGGTCTGGCGAAGTTTATTGGTACCGGCCTTAAAGGCGTTGATAAAGTCATCATTGGTGAAGACGAATTCGACGTTGAAGATGGCAACTTATACGCAGAACAGTACCTACCTACCGACGCGTACGTATTCCCAACCAAAGTCGTGTTTGATAATGGCGATGAGCGCCGTTACCAACTCTATGTGCGTATCCCAGACACTTACTATGCGCAAACCGGTTTGGCGGATTTGTACATCGGTAAGAACAACGTATCAGGCAACAGTGCAGCGCTTGGCGTTGATGATCAATATCAAAACGACATCTACAACCAAGGTCGTTTGGCGTACTTTGGCCAAGGTAAGTTTGGTGACAAGCTGCGTATTACTACCCACTTTGACACCAAAGAAAGTGAACTGAAAGACATGTTTAAGCATCCGTTTGCATCGGAAGATTCAGACGTGTTTGATATTCTGGAAGACGATGACGAGTTGTACTACGGCAACTATGGCGACAGTTCGAACATCGAGAAAGTGGTCAATACCAAGGGCAAAGTCTACCTAAATGTAGAATACGACAAGTCTCAGTACTTGTGGGGTAACTACAACACGGGTGTCACAGGCACAGAAACCAGCGATTACAACCGCAGCTTATATGGCTTTAAAGCGGACTACCGCACTCGCGATACCACTCAATACGGTGAAGACCGATTGAACATCGTTGGTTTTGCAGCAGAAGCGGATTCTCTGTACGCACACGATGAATTTTTGGGCACAGGTGGCTCGCTTTACTTCTTGCGTCATGGAGAAGCCGTACCAGGCAGTGACAAGGTTTACGTTAAGGTTGTCGATGAAAATAACCTCACGCAAAACGAAGTGCCACTAGAGCCGGGGCGTGACTATGAATTCGACCCATACCAAGGTCGAATTATCCTGACGAAGCCACTAGACAACATCATGTCTGACAGCTTTGGCAGCGTGATTGAAGGCAACGACGATTACGAAAACTATCTGGTTGTGGACTACGAATACGTACCACAAGGCTCTGACTCACTGGATGCGATGTCTTACGGCGGCCGTGTGAAAGGCTGGGTGAATGACTACATCGGTCTTGGCGTCACCTACGCGACGGAAGAGAAAGACAATCAAAACTACCAAGTTTACAGCTCTGATTTAACGCTTCGTGCAACGGAAGGAACGTTCATCAAAGCGGAATTCGCTCACAGTGAAGGTCGACAAACCGAGTCGAACTTTGTCTCGTACGATGGTGGTTTAACCTTTACGCCGATTGGTGACAGTCTAGAAGACCGCGAAGGTGACAGCATTCAAGTGACAGCAGTTGCGAACTTGTATGACTTGGCACCAAGCATCTTCGGTGCGGTCGGTAACGACGTCAAACTTTGGTATAAAGACAAAGACGCGGGTTACAGTTATGCAAGCAGCAGCGACGATCTTGAGCAAGAAGCGTATGGAGCGGAATTGCGTCTGCAAGCCACTGACCGTATTGCGGTGTTATCGCGTTTTTCTGCTAACGAAGAGCGTGACATGGATGGCAATCTGAAAACAGATTCCGAGACCATTGAGCTAGAAACCCAATTCAAACTGACTCAGCACATCAAGCTATCGGCAGCAGGCCAACAGGTCGATGAGCTCAACCAAGCAGATGAACAAAGTAATGCAACCTTGGCGGGTTTACGTTTGGATTACATGTGGGATAGTGATAACAGCGTGTATGTCAAAGGCCAAACCACCATGAACCAATCGGATGACTACGACGATAATGACAGCGTTTCTGTGGGGGCTGAGTTCCGCGTGTTGGAAGACTTATCACTGGGCGGTGAGTACACCACTGGTGACCGTGGTGAAATTGCCGAAGCGACCGTGACCTATGATGTCTCTGACGACCACTCTACTTATGTCACTTACGTAGATGATAACTACGAAGGTGAAAACAACGTGATTGTCGGCCAACGTGCTGATCTGACTTCAAGTGTGGATTTCTACCAAGAGAACCAATTTGTCGATGAAAACGATGGCCACGGCCGTATCGACTCCTACGGATTTGGTTACGACGTGACGGACGATGTCGAAATGGGCATTGGTTATCAACAAGGTGAAATCGAAGACGATGAAAACCAAATCACTGAACGACAATCTGTCAGCTTGAATGCGTCAATCGATTTGGATGACATCAACTTGAGTCACAAACTGGAATACCGTGTCGACAAGAACGAAGACGATCCTGATGTCGCACAGCGAGAGCTGGAGCAGATCGTGACGACCAACAGTTACACACATCGATTAACGGAAGAGCACACCTTGTTTGGTAAATACAACTACTCGATTACTGAGAGTCAAACCACGGGTGAGACCATGGCGCGCTTTGTCGAAGCAACAGGTGGCTTAGCATACCGTCCAATCTACAACGATCGTCTGAACTTATTGAGCCGTTATACCTACATTGCGGATTATGACCAACTAGACCGTGATGTGGATTACCAAGATGAAACCAGCCAAATCATCGAAGTCGAAGCGATTTACAGCATCGATGAAAACTGGGATGTCGGCGCGAAATACGCACATAAAGACAAAGAAGAAGTCTTTGCGCGTGAATCCGGTAAGAACGAAATCGTCAAAAGCGACATTGACCTGTATGGCTTAAGTGCTTCTTATCGAGTGATGAAAGAGTGGGACGTCACCGGTGAATACCACTGGAAAACGGACACCTTAAATGATGAGTTGGAACATGGTGCTTTGGTGTCAGTGAACAAGCACATCGGCAACAACTTCAAAGTCGGTATTGGTTACAACTTCTCTGCCTTTGATAGCGACTTAACCAACGATGATGACTACGACGCACAAGGCGTATTCATCAACTTGGTTGGTAAGTTATAACCCCATCCGTGAATGAGTGAGAGGAATTTATGAAAACAACCCTTCGTCTTCTTGGTGGGGTAGTGGGCACGCTGCTTATCGCTGGTTGCGCCACCGATACTTACGTAAGCCAAGAGAACCGAGACAAGTTTACCGACTTGGACGTATCGAAATTCTTAATCAGCGAATGTTTAGCGCCAGAGCGAGAAATTCACATTGCTGTGGCAGAGCACTTTGCTTTTGATAAGTACAACATTCGAGACGTAGATGCGACGAGTTTGAATGCCTTCGTGCATGAAATCGAAGGCTTAAGCGGTCGAATTACCATTTTTGGTCATACCGATTACAAAGGCTCACTGGAATACAACGAAGCCTTGTCACTGCGTCGCGCTCAATCAGTGGAGAGCTTCCTTAAAGAAAAACTTAATCCAGACCATTATGACTGGGAAGTGAAGTATTTTGGTGAAACGCAACCATTAGCGCTGGGTAAAACCGATCAGGATCGTGCTGAAAACCGCCGTGCTTTTGTGGTGTTCGAGGAAGCGAAAAAATATGAAGAAATGCCATTTTGTGAGCCACCAAAACCGGAACGCAAAATCTACATGGCGATGACACCGCACTTCGATTTCGACAAGTCACAGCTGAAGCCGGAAGATTTAGCCAAATTAGACAGCTTCACTGATAAGTTGCAAGGCTTGCAGGGCAGTATTCTTGTTGCGGGTCATACTGACCAAATTGGTTCGCTGTCATACAACGAGAAGTTGGCACAGCGCCGAGCATCTGAAGTGGTGAAGTATCTGAAAACCAAAATCGACCCATCGCAATTCTTATGGGAAGTGAAATCGTTTGGTGAGCTACAACCGGCAATTAATAAGCGCTCCAAAGAGGCCAATGCCCTTAACCGCCGAGCCTTCATCGTATTCAAAGAAGGTTTGATAGAGCAACCAACCATCCAACCTAAACAATAATCAATAAAGCCAGCCGAGGATGAAAGTACTAAGGCTGGCTTTTTACCTTTCTTCCGTATTCAACTCCATTTCTGGTTATCCCTCTGCTTTTTCAAATGCAGGTAAATCTACGTTCACCGAAAGAAAACCACTCTTCCATAACACCAATTTTTTTCATTTATATTTCCATTAGTTGCGTTTGTTTAAATGATGAATATTCAGTTTAAGCATCACGAGGCGCAATATAATAATCAGATTTGTGACCTTCACCTGAAAAATATATAGGAAATCTCTGAGTTTTGGTTAATACCCTGATTTAGCGAACTTTATAGACTAAATTTATCGATGACGTCGTATTAGCTAAAGCTAGGTATATAACTATGAAATGGATTTTGTTGCTTGTAAGCCACACTTTATGTGTTTTGGCTGGTTTTGCCGCCGGTATTTACGCGCTGCCTATTCTTATACAACCCACTTCTCCTGATGTCTCAGTGATCTCTCATTCTTCTGAGGGGCTGCTCTATCGTGGAGTCTTTGAACGAGATCGCATCGACAGTGACTTTTTGCATTGGGGGCAAGGAGATATCTGGCTAACAGAAGACACCTTGGCTTTTGAAGGTGAGCTTGCTCCGGGCCCAGATTATAAAGTGTACCTCTCTCCTAAATTTGTTGAAACGGAAGATGACTTCAATCGATTGAAGCCGCAAATGATTAATGTGGGTGACGTGAAAACATTTGACCGTTTTATGGTCACTCTTCCTCAAGATTTGCCTTTAGACAACTACACGACCGTTATTATTTGGTGTGAAACATTTGGTGAATTTATTACCTCTGCGCAGCTTGAATCTGTCGCAAATCTGAACCAGAGCTGATAGCCAAGTAGTTTTAACCAATGCCGAATAAAAAATGACAGAAACGTGACAATGTAAATTCTTCTGTCGACAATATCTCGGCGCCTAGTTTTTGACGCTATTGCTAGCTTAGTCATAAATATCTGAATAATTAATATTTTATATGAGTCGGAAAAGTATTGTGCCAATTGTTCAACGTTATCTAGCCTTGTTTTTGCTTATGTTTTTGCTTCCTTTCAAAGCATTAGCAGCAGGGGAAATAGAAATATCTTTTAGTCCAACATTCGGTCTGCCTTATGAAAATGGACAGGTCATTACATATTCTATTGAGGTTCGAAATACGACGATCAGCACGATCAGTGATGTGTCAGTGACGAATGCCATTTGGGATGTGATGTCTGGATCGAGTAGGGCGTTCAGCAGTGTCAAGATTACCGATACTCACACCTTAGGAACGAATGCAGGTAGTTATTCCTCCAGCAATAGTAATTTGAACGTGACCGGCGCTAACTTATTACCGCTAGGGCGCATTACTTATCAAATTGAAGCAACAGTTGCTGATGATGCCGCTGAAGATATCGTTCTCGGCAACACAGAAGTAAAAGGGACGGTTTCCGGCACAGAAACGACTTTTACAAACACGGACACGATTACTTTCCCCCCAGCTGAATACGATTATCTTCTGGAAGAATATGTTAATCCCGAGGAATATGAGGTTGGCGGCACATTGACTTACTCTTTGACGGCAACCAATAACGGTGCTTATGCGGTTAAAGGATTAGATATTGAGCAAGAATTTGCATCTTTAACGGGGCAGAAGTTAGACGGTTCAACGGGGGATGCATTTAGCAGTGTTACCATTAGTGCCGTCGCTTCATCGGGGAGCGATGCCGGTAACTTTGCGACAACAGGGGATTTATCGGTCACCGATGCGGAGATCTCTGTTGGTGGCTACATTACTTACACCATCAAAGCGACGGTTGCTGCGGACCTAGTATCCGATATTGATACCCAAGCAAGCTCCACGACTCGTGCTGGTAAGGTCGACAGTAACCCACTATCGACACCGCCAGCTGATCCTGATATTGAACTTGAGCACACGTTAAACTCGACATCGCCATACCTAATTAACGGTGAAGTTGATTTTGAATTGAAGGTGAGTAATAACGGCGGTGCGATTGCTCATAATTACCATGTAAAACAGAATATTAAAGACTTAGTAAGCCGCAATGGTTTAGCGAACAATTTATCTCCTTCATACGATAACACTGATGTGGATGGAAATCCCTTCACCACATGGGATATTACAGTTTCAAGCATTGGCAGTAATTCACTTTCTGATTACCAAGGCAGCTCACAAACGGATGTCGACTTTGACGATACCGTTTCTATTTATCCGGGTGAGTCGATTACTTACCAAATTAAAGCAACACTGACACCTATTACGATTGGTACTTTGCAAGGCTTTACTGCTTCGGTGACAGATGAGTCTGGTTCGCTAGTCGAGAGCTCCAGTATTTCCGATACGGTTGACGCAGAAAAAGTGCTGAGTGTGTCGGATTCTGATATCTCTATTTCTAAAACCACTTCTGCATCCGAATATGTACCAGGTGGTGAAATTGAGTACGAAATTACCGTTACAAATGGCTCATCAAAATACTTTGCCAATAACCTGTTAGTTCAAGATAACTTGACGTGTGTTGTTACCGAGCAAGCGGGTGGCGCTGGTGACGGGCAGGCTTTCGAAAAATGGAAAGTTGAAGTGATTTCTGGTGAAGACTCGATTGGTTCTGATCCTGGCTCTTTTAGTTATGGAGCTTGGACATCAAGTCCACTCTCGCTGACACCGGACATCGCACCGGGTAAAACCATTAAGTACAAACTTACCGCCAAAACGAATGATACCAGTACAGGCCTCATTCTTGATGACGACCCAAGTTGCTCTAATGATAACGTAACCGAAGAAGGCTCGGGTGTTCAAACTCCAGATGATAACTTACGTGCGAGTAAAGACGTAGATAGTCGTTTTTATTCTTCTGGCCAGACTCTGACTTACACCATTACCGTGACGAACGACGGTGATGGTTTTGCAAACCAAGTTCAGGTACTAGACGACCTTAACTCAGTGAAAACAACCGATATCAATGGCAAAGAAATCAATGCTTATTCGGATTGGACGATCACTGCCGAAGCGTTTAAAGACGATGGCACACCAGCGACCGCTTCAAATACTGGTATCACTGGAGAAGTGAAACACCCTGACAATTTGAATGTCATTGCTACGCTTCAACCTCACTCCTATATTGAGTACACCATTGTTGCTCAGACTAACCCTTTAGCAAATGGCCATATCTCAAACGAAGTAACTGTTGATGGCTCTGTCTATGCCGATCGAGGCTCTGATCCTCGCGACTTTGCGATTGCGCTAAACAAACGTGTGAAGACGAATACTGACAGCGGGTTTCATGGTGAACAGACTGCGTATTCTAAGCTTGATACCGAAGTCACTTACCAAATCAGCTTAAAGAACGATAAAGAAAACGGTTATGCGACAAATGTTGCTGTAAAAGACACCTTATCTTCGATCTCCGCGAAGATATTGGAACCAGATACGACATCAAAACAAGTGTTCAAATCGTGGACGATCAGTGCGGAGATTATCTCAGATGATCCTCAATTGGATGGCAATCCAGCGTACACCGACGTCGGTACTTTTGCGCCAAATACGGATCTAGATACAACGGCACAAATCCCGCCGAATGTTGAAGTGGTTTACACCATCGTGGCACAAATCGACCGCTCAAATGAAAGTGAGATTATATACTCGCGATTTGACAATACAGCAGAAATCAAAACACCGGATTCAACAGTTCAATCATCTGCATCGGATACGGTTATTGTTTACCCTCATGATCCAAAAGTGATTGTTGCGAAAACAACACCTGATGATTCGTTTGTTCCAGGCCAATGGGTTAACTTCAAGATTACCATCGTCAATACTGGGCCTGGTTATGCAAACGAAGTTCGTGTCACAGATGATATTAAGGGCTTGAATGCGTTCTCTGAATGGGAAATAACGGCATCTACAGATTCCAATAATTCACCTTTTAAAACGGGCAGTTATGCTGGTGAAAAGTCGGGGTATCCAAATAACGGAAATATCGATAGTCGTATCGATATCGATCCTAAAATTAATGGTGTCGAAGGTTACGTTGTTTACAATGTGAGAGGCAAAGTTAAAGACGATTACATAGAAGATGAGATCGCTAATACTGCAGAGATTTACGATCCATCGACGAACTTAAACCAATCCTCTTCTGCCGAGATTGGTGGTACATCAGGGGACTCTCTTAACGTTTCTATTCTGAAAACAGCGGATAAAGTTCGCTTTGTTCCTGGCGATGACGTCACTTATGAAATTCGTGTTTTGAACAATGGCGCGAATGTCGAAAGCGGTCTTAAGGTCGTTGATTTACTGACAGATATTCGTTCTGTTTTGGCAAATGACAAAGACAACCAATATGAAAACTACCCAAACCAATCTCCGTTTGAATACTGGCAGTTTGATTTCGATGACGGCGGCGGTTTTCAATCTCAAACTACCGAAGATTTTATCTACCCACCTGGTGATGCATCGAACACGATGACACTTGCTGCGGGCGAATTGCGTACTTTCCGAATTAAAGCTCGTGTTAAAGACAATGTTATTGGTTCTCAGGATTCAATGGGGAACTTAAACGACAAAATTGAGAATGACGCCTACGTATACCGTGACTTTGGCCAAGTTACTGAAGAATCACATCTTTCTCATCATGAGATGGAGCGAGCTTACAATGGCGGCGATGTGGTGAGGAAGTTACTGGTTAATGGGGTTGAGTCTCGCTTCTATTCGCCAGGTGATACCTTAACTTATCAAGTAACGGTTTCTTCTCAAACTGGTTATGTCAATGACCACGCTGTAAGCGAAAACATTACTGGTGTGACGACTCAGTTGTTGGATGGCTCTTTAGCGACGCCATTTGATAAAGGTTTCACCGTCGATGTTTCGAAAGATGATTCAAATGGTGGCGACGGCACAACCGACGGCACATTGGATGGTACTGTTGCGGATAATAAAGACATCAACACAACGATCGATGTGGCTGGCAAAGATTCCGTTACCTTTGAAGTCGTGGGTGTGGTGCGTGAAGACGCGACCGGTACAATCACTATTGGTGGCATCACGGTGATCCCGAACAGCTATCATCTGGCGTTCAGTAAGACGGTTGATCAATCAAGCTACGAGCCGGGGCAACCTCTAGTTTACCGTTTAACAATCGAAAACGATGGTAAGGGTAACGCATACAACATTCCTGTTATCGACCGACTGTCTAATATCATGGTCGATCTTGTCGATGGCACAAGCGGTAAAGCGTTTGACTCGGGTTGGACGGTCGTTCCAAGGATCGTCAGTGGTAGCTCCTCGGCTATTCTCGATCTGGATGGCAAGATTGCTGATAACGCAGACATCGATACTCATGCCTCTATCCCTAAAGGCACAATCATTGAGTATGTTGTGACGGCTAAGGTGAACAACAACGCCGTCGGTGAGATCCTGAACTTACTTACTGTTGATGGCGATACAGTGAGTGCGGAGACCAAAGCCTCTGCAGAGAAGTACGACTTCTCAAAACATGTCACCAAAATCTACGATCAGGATGGCACTACCAAGTTAAGTGGTGGTTATACGCCGGGTGGTTACATCGAGTATGAAATCTCACTGAAGAACTTAAATAATGTTCACATTAATGAGATGCCAATCAAGGATGAAATCAGCAAGATCCAGACCGATTACTTCGATGGTAGTGGTAAAGGACGTGCATTTGATTCATGGACCATTGTTACCAGTGTTGATTCGAGTGGTATTAGTGATGCGGGCTCTGTCAGTAACAACAGTGATATCGATACTAAGTTCAACCTAGCAGCTAATGAGTTTGCAACAGGCGGAACCTTTGTTACTTACACGATCAAAGCGAAGATCAGTGAGAAAGCGATAGGTCAAATTCTTAACGTTGCAGTGGTCGACAAGAGCCATAACTTACCGTCAGAACCGGTGAACATGCTGCCGGTGAACATTGTTAAGTCGCATAAAGCGTACACTGATACATCATTGGCAACACACAAGACCACATACAACCATACGACAGACGGCGAAAAGATCGTTTACCACTTGCGTATTGAGAACAATGGTAAAGGTTTGGAGTACAACAAATCACTGAAAGAGTTGTTCTCAAATGTCAAAGTACGTGTTGCTCAGAATGCAGCTGGTGAATCTGACTCACAAACGCTACCTGCATTTGATCAATATGGTTGGACAGTCACCGCTACCACATCCGGTGAAGCGACTACTCTGATTGATGGCTACACTGGTGGTGCGAATGCAGATATCGATATTTCAGTACTTTCGATCGCGCCGGGTGGTTGGATTGACTTTGTCATGGAGTCACAGATCCGCCAAGATGCGCTCGACCAGATTGTTGCGACACCGAAATACAACGGCAGTAACTTCAATTCCGCGAAAGTTACGCCTGAGGGCAGTAATCTGTCGGTGAGCAAAGAAATTGTTTCAATCGATGGCAAATCTTATGTATCCGGTGACACCTACAAACCTGAAGATGAGGTCATCTACAAATTCACGGTGATCAACACCGAGCCCGTGTGGCGTGACCAAACCGTGATCCAAGATATTGTCTCTAACGTTCGCGTTGAAGTGATCGGTGGGACGACGAAATCAGCGTTCTCAGATACGGATATATCTCATGCTTTCACTTCAACAGGTACAACGGGAACCCAAGACACTTACATTGAGTCTTATGATGCGACTGATGATCTTGACCTACTAGTCGATATCGCTCCGGAAGAAGTCATTGAGTTTACGGTTAAAGGAAAAGTTCGCCCGGACGCTCTTGGTGATATCGATGGCAACACGGGTAAGGCTGGGAACCAAAGTGATACCACGGACATAATTCCACCAGTTGTGCCTGTACTGAACTTCGAGAAGTCAGTTCTGAGTACAACTGCAGACAGTGGTACATGTACTTTCCCATCAACGACTGGCACAGGCTGTCACTACAACCCGAACGGTCAAGTTCAATATCAAGTTAGCGTGACCAACGTGGGCGACAGCATTACCAATGGCGCGACTATCGTTGATGAACTAAACACCATTGATACATCTGATGGTAAGGCAGCATTCCAAGACTACAGTGTGGCAATCGTGAGTGCGCCTGATGCAGACCGATTCTCAATTACGGGTAACTACCAAGGAACTGTACCACTGAATGCAGCGTTCGACTTGATGCCAGGCGACACCGTTGTGTTTGAGATTGACGGCACAGTAGCGGCGGACGCCACAGGGACCATTACCAATGTGGCCAAAGTCAACGGCGTTGATAGTAATGCCGTAGTTCTAGATCCTGGTACGTCGAGCCTGATTGCTCAAAAATCAACGGATACACCAACTTATACTCCAGGCTCAGAAGTTCGGTATCAAATGCGTGTTCGCAACGAGACTGCAAATAACGAGTTGATTGACATTCGTGACATTATTAGCAATTACAAAGTTGAAGTCGCTGATGGTACAGAGCAAGTTGCTTTAAAGGATTGGACGGTAAGTGCTCAAATTATCACTGATGGTAATCCGGCCTACACAGATATTAGTAACCTTAACTCTGTAGCTCCAAACACGGATATTGATGTGACGGTTCAGATGGGTGGTAAAGCGGCCGATGATACTTATACGGAAATCTTAATCGAAGTCGTTGGTCATGCTCGCGATGATGCAGTTGGTGAGTTTACTAACCAACTACAAGGTAAGCTGAATTCAGGAACCAATTACTTCACCTACAACCTGAAAGAAAAAGTTATCGTCCCTGAACCGGGAACACTTACCGTTTCGAAAGTCACTTCAATTACCCCCGCGATTTACCATCCGGGCGATACCATTGGCTACGATATCGAGGTGAAAAACACAGGTACAGGTTATGCGACCGATGTCCTGATTTCTGACCTTTGGAAGACGATTCGTGCTGAAAAAGCGGGTGCGACCTTACCAGTTCGTGCATTTGATTCTTGGTCAGCGACGTCAGTGAGTGTTGACGGTACTGATCCAACATTGACTCAGCCCATTGCAGGCTCTGAGGTGACTGGCGACAATGGTTATCAGATTCGCTACAACATTCACCCAGATCACACAGTGAAACTTCATGTTGAAGGTGTTGTAAAAGCGGACCTTGTTGGCGATATCACCAACGTAGTGGAAGTGAGCGATTCAAGCGGTTCTCAAACTGCGGATGCGACTTATGTGGCGGCAACGGCTGATCTCACGGTCGATAAAACGGTTGATAAGAGCCAATACGAATCAGGTGACAAGCTGACTTATACCATCACAATTGAAAACACCACAGCCAACTGGGCAAGTGATGTTTCCATTAAGGATCTAGTCAACGACATTACTTCGACCAGTATTACGGGCGCGACAGTAAAAGCGTTTGAGTCTGGAACCATCTTCTTCAATGCGTCTTCACAGACGGGTGACACTAAGTTCCCATCGTCCACTGGTGAGTTTTTAGATGGCAGCTTGGACATCAGTCCAAATGATGTCGTGACTATTACGGCGGAAGGGGAGCTTGACCCAGAAGTAGTGGGCGATGTCACCAACCAAGTTGAAGTGACCTACAATGGTTCGACTAAAACTGCAGAAGCAACCAGCACAGCGACGATCCCAGATTTAACCTTTACGAAAGAGCCAATGGTGGAGTTTTATAGCCCTAACCAAGCGGCAGGTTACATCCTGAAAATTGTCAACGAAGGCAACAGCTACGCGAATGACATCAACCTGAAAGATGAAATTGGTGCGCTCACCGTGAATACCATTGATGGTTCGGCCAACCAAGCTTTCCTACAATGGGCGGTTCAATATGTTACGGGCAGTTCACTGACTACCGTCGATGCGAACTCACTTGTGGTTGACAAGGATATTGATTACAACATCGACCTCGCACCGAACGACACCATCACTCTTTACGTTATTGGCTTAGTGAACCCGGAAGCAACGGGCGACATTGTTAACACCGCAACGCTGAATCACAACAGTAAAGACGTGACGGAAACAGCAACGTTGAAACCACGTCCGGGTGATATCGTTCTGGAGAAAACCACCGATGAGCGTTACTACCAACCGGGTGAGTTCTCCACATTCCGCGTCAAAGTGACCAATAATGGTTCCGGCTTTGCGGCAGATGTAAAAGTCGAGGACATCATTTCTTCACTTGAAGTTGAAACCTCTGGTGGAGCGATAGAACCTGCGTTTAACGATTGGACGATCGTGACCACTAAAGGGGACCCACGTACCAACATAGATACGGTTCCGGGACCAAACGGTGATATTTCTACCAACCTTGATATTGCACCTGGTGATACGGTGGAATTTGCTATTACAGGTACAGTCAACAGCAGTGCAGTGGCCAATATCGTTAACACCGCGACGGCTGAGTTTGGTGGTGCGACTACCGATGCAACGGCTACGCTTGAAACGTTACCTGAAGAAGTTTGGATTGAGAAAACGGCTGAATCGCCAATTTATATCCCGGGTGAAGAAGCGGTATTCCATGTTCGTGTCTACAACGGGACCGATGGCTTTGATAATGATATTGAGCTAGACGACATTCTGTCAGGCATTAAAGCGATCAACATCTACGGTGTAAATGAACGTGCGTTTGAGAGTTGGACTATCGAAACCACTAAGAGTGACAGTCGTACGACTATCACGCCAATGCCAGTCGATAACCAAGATATTCGCTCAGTTATTGATATTGCCCCACATGATATTGTCGAGTTCACCATTACGGTGAAAACCAATCCATTGGCAGCGAGCGAAATTACCAATATTGCCACTGCGGATCTGAATGGCACCACGCAACAATCAAGTGCGACCATCCAACCTCAATCTCAAGGTATCTCAATCGAGAAAACCGCAGACACGGAATACTATGTTCCCGGCACGGAAGCGACATTCCGCGTTAAGGTGAAGAATGAAGGCACTGTGCCAGCAACGGATGTTGATGTGAAAGATGCTATCAGCAATATTGACGTTGTTCGACTTGATGGGACGACCGTGAAAGCGTTTGATTCATGGCGTATTGATATCAACAAAGGTAACCCAGAAACAGACATCACCAATATTCCAAGTGTGAATGCTGACATTGATTCGACGCTGAGCATTGCGGCAAATGATGAGGTGGAGTTTGTGATTACTGGTCTCGTAAACCAATACGCCATTGGTGAGATTGAAAACACGGCAAGCGCCACGTTCCGGGGGGATACTCAAGACGCAACAGCGACGCTCTTAGCGATGCCAGAGTCAGTCAAACTTGAGAAAACCGTGGATGACGAGTATTACCGTCCGGGTGAAAACGTCACTTACCACGTGGTGTTAAGTAATGAATCTGGCTCATTTACCGAAGAGATAGTGCTTAAGGATCTTATCTCTGAGTTGAAGGTGAATACGATTCACGACACCGAAGCGCCAGCGTTTACCAGTTGGAGTATGACAAGCTCATATAATGACGACCGCACCATCGTGTTGCCACAAATTCAGGGCGACAACCTGGATGTGAATAGCCGCGTGATTATTGCGCCAAACGATCAGTTGGACATTGAAATCACGGGTGTTGTAAACGCGGATGCGATGGGAGAAATCACCAACCACGCGTATGCCTATGACAAGTCAGAAAGTGATGTCCTTGCTGATGATTTCGCAACCATCAAACCACTGCCGATCATTTTGTCGGTGACCAAGGTGGCGGATAAAGCGGAATACACCAACGACGACGATGAAATTACCTTCACAATGACCGCGACCAACCGAGGTTCTGCCGATGCAGAAAGCGTCAACTTGTTGGATGAAATCGATAAGCTTATTGGTAACAACGGCAATCCATTGTTCACCACATGGAAAGCGACCATCACCGAGCTCAAGTCTGGTGTTGTGGTTTCTGTTGATTCAGATAGCAATGTCGATTCAAACCACGCCATGAAGGCGTATCAAGGTAATGAATACGAAATCGTGGTGAAGGGTGAAATCAACCGAGGTATCGATGACAACTTCACAAACGTATTCACTGCCGCAGCATCGACAGGTGAAACCGCTTCCGCCAATGTGACCATTAAGGTCAAGAAGCAAGCGTACAACGAAGGCATGTTGAAAGTGACTAAGGTTGCTAGCAAGTCAGAAGCGAGCGTCGGTGAAGTTGTGGAATATGAAGTGACGATCACCAACGAAAACGACAACCCATTCACAAGGGTTCGCTTGGTTGACCGCTACCCAGGAGGCTTCGCTTACATCCCTGACTCTACCGAGATGGTGAACAGTGGACCAGATGGTGTGTTTGATACCGCAGACGACATCCAAATTACCGTAGAGCCAACTAAGACCAATCAGTTGTTCTTCGAAGTCGGAGATATGAATATCTATGGCAACGGTGACTCGCAAACTGCAGACGCAATTCGAATTCGTTACCTAATGCGTGTGAGTGTTGGTGCTACCTTTGGCGTTTACACCAACACCGCATGGGCAGAAGCGCCACCGGCAGAAAGCTTCTCCGCACAAAACACCACGACCAACTACGTTGTGAAGTCGAACCTTGCCAGCGCAACGGTCGAAGTTATGCCAGACAAGGTGTTCGATACTGCATCCATCATCGGTAAGGTGTTTGAAGATCACAACGGTGATGGCTTCCAAGCTGATGCCACTGCCGATGATATCTACATCGATGTTGACCTTGCAGAGGGGGATTACATTCCGAATTCCACGTTCATTACTCAAGATGGCGTAGAGACTCATTTGAAAGACGCGAACGTGAAATTGAAAGGGCAAGACGTTGTGATGTCGAGTGTGGATAAAGGATATGAAGTCAATGAATTGTACGGCTTATCTCGCAACCGAACCATTGAAGGTAGCAACAAAGTGGCTTTCCAATTTAAGACGCGGACCCGCCAAGGTTTCCCGTTCAAGGTGACAACGGATAACGGCACGCACATCGAGTTCGATAAGCAAGGTAACGCGATTACCAAGCACAAAGGAGATAAGAAAAAAGGTCTGTCGGCAGAGAACATCGACGTGGTGAGAAACCTCTACCGAGATGGTGATATGTACCTATGGGAAATCATCGTAGAGAACAAAGGACTTTACGAAGACGGTATCCCAGGCGTTCGACTGTTAACGGTCGAAGGCATCATCATCGAGACAGACCAATATGGTCGATACCACGTTCCAGATCAGTGGGTGTTGAATAAGAAAGGTAAGCAGTTCTTGGTCAAAGTCGACACTGACTCGCTACCAACAGGCATGAAGGTAATCAGTGAAAACCCGAAAGTGCGCCGAATCACACCAAACAAACTGACGAAATTTAACTTCAGCATCAAAAGCAGTGGGGATGATTAACCGTTAGCAGCACAGATGCAGGCTGGGTGCGCCCAGCCGACCACTTAAGCGGTTAAGCAGGATTATTTATGATTAGATTGAGACCATCAAAACTGACAATGTGTATCGCGGCTGGGTTGCCGATACTTTCGTTCGCGAAAGACACCAGTCAATTGGAGAAACTTGACAGTGACTCACTGGGTATTGAAGTTAAAGCGCATGAGCAAATCGATAATTCGCGTATTTATTTAGAACAAGGTGCGATCTGGGCAAGCCGTGACATTATGCGTTTTGACCCTGTGTTGGATCTAAGTATCAGCAGTGACATTGAAGTTCGTGACGGTAAGCCATTACAAGAAATGAGTTTCGCGATTACCACCAACTTCAGCTATTACGTAGACCATTATCAGTTGGAAGTTTATCGCGGGGGTGACCGGGGTTTAGTCGCACCACTTGCGATCGTGGAAGGGCAACAGTTCGCCAACGACTTCAATATAGTTTGGGATGGTCAAACCGAGCAAGATTACCAATTCGAATCGAATGAACAGCTGTTGTTTCGCTTAAAGGCGTTCGATAAAGACGGCAATATGGACGTGACGACGGTCGGCGTGATTAACCTAGTTGAGCCAGATTCTGAAGTCGACATCGACAAGAACGATGGCGAAGAAGAACAAAGCCGTAAACTTGGTAAAGCACAGTTGATGCGCCATAACATTCCGACCTCAGCGGGGCTGGCACGTTTCATCGGTACGGGACTAAAAGGCGTTGATAAGGTCATTATCGGCGAAGACGAATTTGATGTTGAAGAAGGTGAGTTGTACGCAGAGCAATATCTACCCGCGGATGCGTACTTGTTCCCGACGCGCGTAGTATTCGACAATGGAGAAGAGCGTCGCTACCAATTGTATGTACGTATTCCAGATGAATACTGGGTACAAGCCGGTCTTGCCGATTTCTATATCGGTAAAAATAAGGTGACGGGCAACTCCTCTGCATTGGCAGTCGATGACCAATACCAAGATGATATCTACAATCAAGGCCGCCTAGCGTACTTTGGCCAAGGTAAGTTTGGTGACAAACTCAGAATTACTACCCACTTTGATACCAAAGAAAGCGACGTGCGAGACATGTTTAAGCACCCGTTTGCCTCTGACTCATCCAGTGTGTTCGACATTCTGGAAGACGACGATGAGATGTATTATGGCAATTATGGTGACAGCTCCAACATCTACAAAGTGGTGAATACCAAAGGTAAAGTTTACCTCAACGTTGAGTACGATAAATCCAATGTTTTGTGGGGTAACTACAACACTGGTATTACTGGCACCGACAACAACGACTACAACCGTAGCTTGTATGGTTTCAAAGGCGATTACCGTACCCGTTCAACCACTAAGTTTGGTGAAGACCGTTTGAACATTGTTGGTTTTGCTGCTGAATCTGATTCACTCT
This sequence comes from Vibrio sp. MOR3, assembly GCF_001557775.1. Taxonomy (NCBI): domain Bacteria; kingdom Pseudomonadati; phylum Pseudomonadota; class Gammaproteobacteria; order Vibrionales; family Vibrionaceae; genus Vibrio; species Vibrio sp. MOR3. The sequence goes on from NZ_LNRD01000001.1 coordinate 344,820, forward strand.
TTGCTCACGATGAATTCCTAGGGACTGGCGGTTCGCTGTACTTCTTGCGTCATGGTGAAGTGGTTCCAGGCAGCGACAAGGTGATGGTGAAAGTTGTTGACCCTGACAGCAGCATCACGGTTCAGGAAATGCCACTGCAATCGGGACGAGACTATGAAATTGACCCGTATCAAGGTCGTATTATTCTAACCAGACCGCTGAACAACATCATTTCAGATAACTTCGGCACCGTCATCAATGACCAACCATCGTCTGGTTATGACAACTATCTAGCGGTGGACTATGAATATGTACCTCAGGGCAGTGATGCTTTGGATGCATTGACTGCTGGTGGTCGTGTTAAAGGATGGGTGAATGATTACATTGGTGTTGGTGCCAATTATCAAACCGAAGAAAAAGACAACCAAGATTACGAAGCGTACGGAACAGATCTGACATTACGCGCTTCTGAAGGTACGTATTTGAAGGCGGAATTTGGCCATAGTAAAGGCCGTCAAACCGATTCAAACTTTGTCTCATTAGACGGTGGTTTAACTTTTGAGCCGATTGGTACTGTCGGTGAAGATAGAGAAGGTGACATCTATCAGGTGAAAGGCGTGATGAACCTTTATGATATTGCGCCGAATATCTTCTCTGCGGTGGGTAACGATGTTAAGGGCTGGTATAAATCTAAAGATGCGGGATACAGTTACGCAAACCAAGATGACGATTTAGAACAAGAATCTTACGGCACTGAAATTCGCTTCCAAGCGACCGATCGTGTTGCTGTGAAAACACGCTTTACCTCGATTGAAGAGCGCGAATCCGATGGAGATCTAAGAACAGATACCCAACAAGCGGAACTGGAAGCACAGGTTAAAGTTACCAAAAACATTAAGATCTCCGCAGCAGGTAAGCAAGTTGATGAACTGAATAACGAAAATGAAAAAGGCCAAGGCACCTTAGCGGGTCTTCGCGCCGATTACATTTGGGACAGCGACAATAATGTTTATGTTAAAGGCCAAAAAACCGTCGGTAAGACTGATGAATACGATGAGAACGACAGCGTTACTCTGGGTGGTGAAACCCGTATTTTAGAAGACTTCGTGGTTGGCGCAGAATACACCACTGGTGATCGCGGTGATGCTGCTGAAGCGAGTGTGACTTACGACGTAACCGAAGATTACAGCACATACTTAACTTACGTAGATGATACTTACGAAGGCAAAAACAATGTGATTGTCGGTCAACGTGCAGATCTGACTTCAACGGTCGACTTCTACCAAGAAAACCAATTTGTTGATGAAAACAACGGTAAAGGGCGTATCGACTCATTCGGTTTTGGCTATGACATGAACGATGACATCGACATGGGCATAGGCTACCAAAAAGGGGAAATAGAGGACGACCAGAAAATCACAACCGAGCGCCAAGCCGTGAGTGTGAGCACTTCGATTGATCTAGATGACGTGGTCTTCAAGAACAAAGTTGAATACCGTGTCGACAAAACCGATGAAACGACAGACCCAGATAAAAAACGTGTTGATCAATGGGTCACCACCAACCGTTACACTCATCACCTAACGGAGGAGTACACCCTATTTGGTAAATTCAACTATTCGCTTTCTGAAAGTAAATCGAGTGATAAAGTGTTAGCACGCTTCATTGAGTCGACAGCAGGTTTGGCATATCGCCCTATCTACAACGATCGCTTGAACGTGTTATCGCGTTACACCTACTTGGTGGATTTCGACCAACTTAATCGAGATGTTGATTACAAAGATGAAGAAAGCCACATCATCGAAATCGAAGGTATCTACTCGTTGGATGCAAACTGGGATTTAGGTGCGAAATACGCATTCAAAAATAAGAGTGAAATTTTTACTCGTCAATCAGGCGAAGACATTCCAGTCGACAGTAAAATTTCTCTCTATGGCTTGAGTGCCTCTTACCGCGTCATGAAAGATTGGGATGTAACGGGTGAGTACCATTGGAAGACCGACAGCACATATGATGAGCTAGAGCAGGGTGCATTGGTTTCGGTGAACAAACACTTAAGCGATAACTTTAAAGTTGGGGTGGGTTACAACTTCTCAAGCTTTGACGGTAACCTAGCGAATGATGATGATTACGATGCATCAGGCGTGTTCATTAACCTAGTTGGTAAGTTATAAGAGGGTCACATGAAAACGACGATGCGTTTAGTTAGCGGAATTATGGCCGCAGCATTATTAGGTGGCTGTGCAGCAGATGCTTACGTTAGCCAAGAGAACCGAGATAAATTTGCAGACTTAAATGTCTCCAAATTTTTAATCAGTGAGTGTTTAGCACCGCAGCGTGAAATTCATATCGCTGTTGCTGAACATTTCGATTTCGATAAATCCATCATTCGTGAAGCTGATGCTGCAAGCCTAGACGCGTTCATCCGTGATATTCGAGGCTTGAGTGGACGCATTACGATTGTCGGTCATACCGATTTTAAAGGTTCTGACGAATACAATGAGAAGTTGTCTATGCGCCGCGCTGAATCGGTAGAAGCATATCTACAGCAACAACTCGACCCAGAGCAATATGATTGGGAAGTGAAACACTTTGGTGAGTCGCAGCCACTGGCGCTGGGTAAATCTGATCAAGCGCGGGCAGAAAACCGTCGCGCTTACGTAATGTTTGAAGAGGCGAAGAAATATGAAGAAATGCCTTTCTGTGAGCCGCCAAAAGCAGAGCGTAAGGTTTACATGGCGATGACACCGCACTTCGATTTCGATAAGTCGAAATTAAAACCGGAAGACCTTTCACAATTAGATGACTTCATCGCAAAACTGCAAGGTTTAGAGGGTAGCATTATGGTCGCTGGTCATACTGACCAAGTCGGTGCTCGTTCATACAATGAAGCACTTGCAGAGCGTCGTGCTCAGGCTGTAGTGGAATACCTGAAGACGAAACTTGACCCATCACAGTTTGTTTGGGAAGTAAAAGCCTTTGGTGAACTTCAACCTGTGATCAATGAAGAATCTCCGGAAGCCAATGCTTTAAACCGCCGAGCGTTTATCGTATTTAAAGAAAGCGAATTGGGACAACCGACTGAATAATTTGGTAAGGTTGTCCTTTCGCAAGCTCTCTATCTGTTTTCTTAGTGATAGCTAGCATGAAAGGTCAACCTTCTAAACCAAACAGGGAGTCGGGTAATGGAGAAAGTGCAGTTAGTCGTCGATTTTCTTCTCACTCATAAAATTTTATTTTCCGCATTAATTCTGTTGTTCATCATTCTTTTACGTCGTTTGATTCTGTCTCGAATCCGTGGCGACGATGCCTTTATTACAGAAGAACAACGCAGTTGGATGTCGAGAACCAAAAACGGCACATTTGCTATCACCTTGATTCTGTTGTTCATCTTATGGCAATCAGAAATCAGCGAGTTCGCTCTAAGTGTTACGGCGATTGCTGTCGCGATTGTGGTGGCATCCAAAGAGATCATCTTGTGTTTTACGGGGTCAATCCAGCGTGCAAGTTCTCGCTCGTTTCGCATTGGTGACTGGATTGAAGTCGGAAAGCTATGTGGTGAGGTCATTGAACACAACATGATGGCGACAGTGATTCAAGAAATCGATCTGCATCATGGTCAATACCACTTCACGGGGAAAACTGCGACGCTGCCTAACAGTATGTTTTTCACCTACCCAGTGAAGAACCTCAATTTCATGAAGCGTTACGTGTACCATGACTTTTCTGTTGTGGTGAAAGATTTCGTCAATCTCTACCCACTTTTGCCTTTGTTGACCGATAAGATTGATGAGCATTGCAGTTACTTCGCCGACGTCGCTCACCGTTACAACGCGATGATTGAGAAGCACGCTGGTGTTGATCTACCGGGCGCTGAGCCGCACATCCACATCTCAAGTAACATTAATGGTGAGCAAATTCTGCATATCATGATTTTCTGCCCGACAGATAAAGCAAACCACTTAGAGCATCTGATTCGTAAAGACTTTATGGAGCTTTATGAGCAGCGATTTCCAATGAATCCTGAGCATTAAGTTCTCGCTCAATAATCATCTAGCAAATATTAACCCTCACTAGTCAACACTGAGGGTTATATTTGTATATTTCTTATCGTCACGATAAATAATCTTAATGGATCGAAGCGCATATAATCGATAAATTACGCCCGCAACGTAACTTCGTTTGTTGATGGATTTACAAATAAAACACCCACTAAGACTACACAGATAGTCGATTTCTTTAGCTGCGCTTGCACTCACGACTGTTTACACAGCAGTTGCCCCCCGTTTTACTATAAGATGCTTCATGCAAACTGGCTTAAATTTTACTTTTGCGCCTTTTCAACGTTTATCGGCGCTCACAGGGCAATGGCGTGCAGGGTCCAAATCCTACCTAACAGATTTGGCCTCTATTGCACTCTTGTTGTTACCCCTGACTCTATCAAATGCACTTGCCGTTTTTTTAGGCCACGCGTTCCGTCTCTCAGGATGGGTAGAATTATCACAGATGTTATTTCATCTGTCAGATATCCTCATCAATCTGTACCCAAGCGCATTTTGTGTAGTGGCGGGTTATTACCTGTCACATAAAACCAATGTGTCGAGTGCCGTCTTCATTATTTACTCGTTGATCATGTTCTACTTGATCTCGATAGAAAACGGCAGTTTGTCTGCGACTTATATGCTGCCAAACAACCCACTACTGGCATTGTTTAGTGCGATGATGACGTATGTCTATTGCTGCGTTTTCAAAATACGCTTGCTAGAGCCACAAGCGCTGGATTTCTCATCTCGTCTGCTCAAGCATGTCGTTCACTTCTTTCTGTTTGTGTTGATTGCTTTGGCAGTATCGCGACTAACCGCATTCATTATGGCTCTATTTGGTGGGATGATTCGCGGACTGGGTGTGGACCCTCTCACGCTAAAAGGCGGGATTATTTACCAAACGGTACTAGGCCTCTTAGGCTCAATCGGCATCAATGGGCATAACTTGTTGTTTGCCATTAAGCAGCAAATCTACGCCGCTACAGAAGCAAATGTTTTCGCGTGGCAAGCCGGTGACGCTCCTCTAAATGTAATTAGCCAAGGTTTTTACGACGCGTTTATGTCGATGGGTGGTTCTGGTAATTGCATCAGCCTATTGTTGTGCGTGTTGCTGTTTGCCAAAGAACGTAACCACCAGATGCTTGCGTTAGCAGCAACCCCGCTGGTGATCTTCAACATCAATGAAGTCTTGCTGTTTGGGTTGCCGATTATTTTCAACCCATTGTTGATTGTGCCTTTTGTGCTGGTACCGCTATTGAGCTTTCTCATCACTTACGGGTCAATTGCATCAGGGCTTGTTCCTCCGGTTGAAAATATTGTTAACTGGATGACGCCGCCTTTGTTCAGTGGTTATGTCGCGATGGGGAATCAGATTGAAGGCTCATTATTGCAATTATTGATCATCGTCCTTGGTGTCTTTATCTATCGGCCATTTTATTTGGCTTACGCCGGCAAGTATTCTGCGCAGTTTCGTGCGAATACGGCTTACACAGGCATTGAGAGTTCGCTGTTCAAAACCTTGCTTAACAACGTTCGTGATTCGAATAACTCAAGCATTAGTAAATCGACAGCACAAAAGCGACTGACTTCGATTTTGAGGGAAGGGGAGTTGGTCATGTTTTATCAAAAGCTCCAGTCGACCAGTGACGTCAATATCTTCTCTTATGAAGCCTTGCTTAGATACATTGATAAAGAAGGGAAACTGCACCCTCCGACATTTGTGAGTGACTTCCAAATGCTTAACTCAATGCCATTACTGGACAAGCTCGTGATTGAGAAAGTTCTGGCAGACATGCAGAAAATGACGTTATCAAAAGATCGTCGAATTGCCATCAACATTGCAGTCGCTACGATCGAGCAAGAAGAATTTGTCCCGCACTTACTATCGCGACTAACTCATTATGGTATCTCGCCGCAGTGGTTGGAAATTGAAATCACAGAAGAGGCGATTCTTAGTAATAAGGTGTTCTTAATTAAAACTATGGAAGCGCTGCAAGCTCAGGGCATTCGTATCGCTATGGATGACTTTGGCACCGGCTATGCGTCGTTCCCGCACTTACTAAAGTACCCGTTTGATAAGATCAAGCTGGATCGTTCGCTACTGCTGGATGCCAATGATCAAAAAGGCAGAGACTTATATGAATTGGTAGCGAAACTGGGCCATATTACGCATTGCGAAGTGGTCGCAGAAGGGGTGGAAACCCAACAAGAGTACGATTTTGTGAAAGGTTGTGGTGTCGATAAAGCGCAAGGTTACTTCTTTACTCGTCCACTTCCTCTTACGGATATTTTACGCGAGCAATAACAGTGCTGTTTTTTATCGTCACAATTAAAAAGTCGAGTGGAAAGAGGGGCTTGTTGGCGATAATGTGCGCCTCCTTGCTTAATTAGCATGCAAAAATACAAACCACGCTGACCTAAGAAACAGCGGGTTGTATCTAAACGAAGAGAGTGTCGGTCGTCCTAGTCCGCGCTCTTTTGGTTTGGTAGATAACAACAAGTTGGCCATGGCTACCTTTGTTGAGTGACTATTCGCAACGTTGAACGATCAACGCTTTGTTACTCGAATGATACCGTCATCGACTGTCTGTCGAAACTCTCCCTCATTGCGATACAAATTAAACGGACCTTAATTGCGGCGAACTTCCTGAGCGGCTCATCGAGTCGTTTACTAATGGATAAAATTAGCCAAATGAACAATCGATACGTAAATCGGCTTTTTACTTTAATTTCCTCCAACTCGTACATAAATGGCTTATGTAATGTACTGGTCATGTTGCTCCCAGTGTCATTGATTTCCGCATTCAGCACTTTGTTGAGCAATTTTTTTATGATGGCGGGTTACGAGCAAGTGGGTACCACGGTTGGAGCCGCGAGTTCTATCATCTGGAAACTGTTCCCAATCTTGTTATTGGTTTACTTCTCGCAGTTTCTTTCTTCTCTGTTAAAAGTCTCACGGGTTAATGTTATTACGCCTTCGTTGATGATCTATTTCATCGTGTGTAATGAGTGGGGGCTGCTGCAAGAAGGAACGGTCGTACCGAGCAATTACCCACTGGCAATCATCATTCCTATTTTGGTGGGATGGTCTGTCCGTGCAATGCAAAACCGCAAATGGTTTATGCGGTCGGAGCTGCCTAATATTGTCGACCAGTCTTACAACTTGATCATGGCAACGACGGTGTTGGTTGTTGGTTATACCTTATTAGGCTATGTGCTAGGACGCGTTTTCTGTGCCGCTGATATTGCTGGCTTTTTATTGCCAAATCTGGACCCATACTCTCTTTCCGATGGTGTTATTTACGAGCTGGTACGTAATCTATTTTGGTCCATTGGTATTAATGGGCACATTATTTTTGCGCCATATAAAGCGGAGTTGTATGAAGCGACACGTGTAGCGATAGAAAATCATGAGTTGCTCGGAACGCCATTGCCGATACTGACGACCAACTTCTTCGATTTTTATGCGGGCTTGGGTGGTGCAGGAAACACCATTTCTTTGGTGCTTTGTATGTTATTTCTCACTAAAAACCGCAGCTACAAAGCGTTGGCAACCGCAGCTTTAATTTTAAGTTTTTTCAACATTAATGAGCCGATTATCTTTGGGCTGCCAATTATGTTTAACCCTTTGTTGATCGTACCGTTCTTGATTGCACCTGTTGTTGGTCTTGTCATTGCTTATGTGGCAACGGCGCTTGGCTTGGTGGCACCAATGACGGAAATCATGAGTTGGATGACGCCACCTTTGATGAGTGGATATGTTGGCACTGGCTCTACGTGGACAGGCGCGGTGCTACAGCTGATCATTATCTTAGTCGGTGTCATAATCTATTATCCCTTCTTTAAACAGATGGACAATATCGGGAATGCTAATGCATCATTTGCTAAGTCACTTTCTGATGATTTCTTTAATTATGAAGGTGTTGAAAGTGGTAAATCGGCAGGGGCTTTTTTCCCCGAGATTACGAGTAAATTTGCGGCACAAAAGCGAATTACTGACCTAAAAAATAACGGTGAGTTTATCTTGTATTACCAACCTCAAGTAAACACGCGGACAGGTGAGATTCGTTCTCTTGAAGTGTTGATTAGGCACCGTTCTGAATCGGGTGAGATCTCGCCTCCTACTTTCTTAGATGACTTTGCCAAAGTGGGGTTAATGAGTGAGTTGGATTTGTGGGTGGTTGAAACAGCTTTAAAAGAGAGCGCTCCTTTAGCAGACTCGCCTAACTTTAAGGTTTCAATCAATATGTCACCAGAGACCTGTCTTGTCCCTGATTTTACGGAAAAAGTGCTGAGTATGATTAACCAAAGTGCTTTGTCTTACTCTCAAGTGGAATTCGAAATCACGGAAGACATGCTGATTCAAGATGAACACAGTACCCACCGAGTCTTGACTTCGCTCCGTGAGGCTGGAGTGAAGATTGCGTTAGATGATTTTGGTTCTGGGTACTCTTCAATTGGGTACTTGTCTAAGTACGATTTCGATAAAGTTAAAATTGACCGCTCTTTAGTTTTGAATCTCAACAATAAAAATGGTCGCGAACTGTTTAGGCTAACGGCCAAATTGGTCAAAATTACGGGGGCAGAAACCGTCGCTGAAGGGATAGAAACCGAAGCAGAGTTGGAGTTTATGGCGGAACAAAACATTCATTTGATTCAAGGTTTCTACTTTTATAAGCCGATGCCTTTTGAAGACGTGCTTACCCTGAATTTTTCAACTTTAGAAGAGCACAGCGATTACGACCATTATTCTTCCTAATTAAGAAGGGAAGCCACTTATCTTGGCTTCCCTTTTCTTTTTCAGAGGCTTGAGTTCGAGCGTGAACGCTTATTTGAACTCAAACTTACCCTGCATAATTGCCCAGTGACCAGGGAAAGAACAGAAGAACGAGTAATCACCTCCCGGAGTCATTTTCTCTGTGCTGAACGTGATAGAGGTGCTTTCACCGCCGCCGATCACTTTAGTAAATGCGTAAACACGGTCGTCGTTAGGTTTCACGTAGTTGTTTTCAAGACCTGCTGACATGCCTTCTGTACCTACTGCTTGTAGGTTCGCCGTGTCTGCAATGACCACGTTGTGACCCATTGACTGCGCTGGCATCTTACCTGTGTGGTTCAGCGTCAGTTTTACTTCTTTACACGTTGCTGGAACACTCAACGTTTTGGTTGAAAACTGCATCATATCGTTAGCATCGATCGACACTTCACACTCTGCGCTTGCTTGTGCGCCAAAACTCATTCCAACTAGTGCAAAGGTTGCTGCTACTAAACGTAAAGACATATAACACTCTCCATATTTTATTTTTGGGCTGACTTGGATTCAAACCGATCCAATGCATCTCATTATCATCGAATATTCAATCTGAAACCGTGCTTCAATCCGGATATTGACGTTTTGTTGCAAAGTTATACTTATCGTTTTCACTGGATGATCATTCATATACCTTATTTTTAGCGCTTCAGTTAAGAAGTGTGAAGACGATCTTTATAACCGCTTCAGGCACTTCTTTTGTGCTCTCATATCGCTCTAGCTTTGGCGTTTTTTTCGCTAACATGTAACTAAGTATTTCAACTGTATTTATTCTGTAACTTATTGATTTTCAGTTGCATAAAGGCGTAAAAAACACAAATCACACTATTTGTAGAAACGGATAAATTGATTTGTTTTATCTCGCGCACACTTTCAGAAAATTGAACTAGAGTCCCAGGTTTATGTTTGCTTATCGATTGCGCGCGAAATGTCGTCAAATTGACGTAAAAAGACGCTTTATTTTTGGCACTTTTACACCTGTAAGTTGAGTTACATTTGGTTACATCTGTCCGCTGCGGCGCGAAAAAAGTCCCCCTCTATAATGCTGTTCCTTTTTATTGTTGTTTGTATAAGTCCTTAATTATGAGAAAGAATACGCTAGCGATCATGCCAAGTGTTTTAGCACTGGCGATCGGTATGGGATTGCCTGCTGTACACGCAGGAGTGATCACAGACGCAACTATCGTCGGCTCAGAAAGCCAGTGGTGGAACACTTACAAAGTGATCCTAACGAACGACAGTTCAAAGCCAGTTGAACTGCGTGATGCAAAAGTGACGTTTGATTCAAACCTATCTATGTCGACACCATCTTGGTCTGCGACGGGCATCAGCTACCCAGGTATGAAGTTCACCAGCGACGCACAGGGTAACCTGTTCAAGAACACGCTTGCGCTGGCTTTTGATAGCGGTAGCTGGGTGAAATCTCAACTTCCTGCAGGTGAACGTATCGAGCTAACGCTAGGTGTGAGCGGCGTGTTGGATCTGACACTTCTTCAAAATACCATTCGTCTGATTGCTGACGATGAAGGCGAAGTTGGCGAACCAGAAATTTCTCTTCAATTGGCATCGCCAGTGAACGGCGCTGAGTTTGAAGAAGGTCAAGCGGTTGCCATGCTAGCAAACGTAACGGCGACTAATACCAGCGTTAAAGCGGTGACTTTCTTTGTCGACAACAAACAAGTAGCTCGCGTAACACAAGCTCCATTCCAAGCGAGTTGGACATCTGTTGGTGCAGGTGCTCACACGATCAAAGCTGTAGTGGAAGACACCACAGGTTTAACCCAGCAACAAGCAGTCAGCATTTCAGTAAAAGAGAAGCCAGTTGAACCACCTGTGACACCAGAAGTGCATGAGCTGACGTTCGTCGCACCTACACAAGGTCAAACATTGATGGTGGGTCAGGCAACGACGATCAAAGCCCGTGTTGATGGTGAATTGATCTCTAAGCTGGAGTTCTGGGCGAATGACCGCAAGTTAGGTCAACGTAACATCTCTGCAGGTCAAACGACGTATTCTCAATCTTGGACGCCAAATGAAGTGGGCAATGCGACACTGAAAGTGGTGGTTCTTGATAAGAATAACCAAATGGTTGAACAACGCAGTATCACTGTTGCTATTGAAGCAGCGCCAAGCTTTGTTAAGCCAGAAGTTAGCTTCTCTTCGCCTTCGAACGGTTCTAAGTTTGAAAAAGGTGAAGCGGTTTCGATTTCTGTTCGTGCAACGGATGCTGATGACGATTTGTCTCGCGTTGTCGTGAAAGCAAACAACAAGCAAATCTGTGACTTCAACGCAGCAACCACAAACCAGTTCTCTTGTAACTGGACGGCGTCAGAAGTTGGTGCAGTTAAGCTAGAAGCGATTGCGACGGATGCTGAGAACCTAACGGCGACAGCACGTGTAAACATCACAGTTGAAAAAGTAGAAACACCGACACCTCCGCCAACAGGTGGACTGTGTGCTGACTTTAATGTGTACCCAGACTGGACTCGTGGTGATCACGCAACAGGCGGTGACATTATGGTTCACCAGAACATTGCTTACTCAGCGGTGTACTGGACGCAATCTGTTCCTGGCAGCGATAGCTCGTGGTCATTACATCTAAACTGTGATGGTACTGAGCCGGGTACAGCGCCAGCACTATCACTGCGTAACCCAATGGACCCAGTGCGCCTGGAAGTGGCAGGTTGGCCAAATACATTCGTAGTGGCGAGCCCATCCACTCAAGCGCCAAGCACGCTCACTATCGCAGCAAGCAACAGTGATGCGCTAACAGACCTAGAACAACTGACACGTTCATTTGTGTCGGCTATCGAACAAGCAGAGAGTGCGGGTACAGCATCTATCGTGATTCAATCGGATGTTCTGGATCTCGCTACGCAAGACAAAGGTGCGTCATTTGTTGCCGTTGCGGTTAAACAAGCATTGACGAATGCCATTGATATCACGGGTATCCGTATTGATATTGATGCGGTCAACGCACTGAGCGATGACGTGAAAGGCTGGGCACATGCTTACAACTTGATCTTCACAACCCTTGCGCCACAAGCGACATTTGGTTGGTCACTAAGCATTGGTGAGTTTGCTTACGATACCCACTCTGGTCGTCAGTCTGTATGGGATGAAGCGTCTGTTTTCACGGCAGATCTACTTGATAGCTTTGAGCTTTACAAAGCAGATGCTGCGAACAAAGCTGACTTTGTAGCGTTTACTAAATCAAACGCGACTGCTGCGCTAACTAGTGATCAGTGGCATCACGCACTTGAATACGTAAAACAGGTGACAGATTACGTTGATGCGCCTGCAATGCTAACGAACATGCCGACAGAGCAAACTGCAAACTACTTCATGGGCAACACGCAAACTGAGCAGCAAATCCGTAAAGCCGCGTACAGCAACGTATTTGCATTGATGTTTGATCAAGACTCTCAAGCCCTAACCAGCAAGATTGAGCTTTACCAAACGGCGAAAGTGCCACTGTACTACGTAGGTGAAGAGTTAGAGAAAGGTTCATTGACTCGCATTGAAGCGCTAAACCAAGAGTTAGCAAATGCTGAAAGCGTGATGGATAACGAAGCCTTCCTATACGAAACACCGCAATCTCAGTGGGTTCCGTCAACGGTTTACAAGTGGAACGACTTCCTAGATGGCTTGAACGCAATGCACAACATTGGTGTAGCGGGCAACAAGTTCTGGCTAATGAACGATGAAGTTGATGACGCAACCAACATCAAATACGCGAAAGTCGCGATTGCTGCGTTCCTTGCGCAAAGTATGCAAGAGACCATCCGCTACAACGCGTGTGATGAAAACAACTGGTCTGAAGTGAAATACGGCGCGCCTGCGGATTACCCAATGACAGCAAGCTGTGGTCAATTGGGTCAGAAATACGCAGATTACGGCGTAAACCCAGTTTCTGGTTTGGACCATGCGTACTCTTGTCCTCGTGATGACAAGATGGAAGTCAGTGCTCTGACTCATGCGAAATGGTATGGCGCTCCAGCTCCAGTTTTTGCAGCACCTGATGCAGTACTTGAAGAGCGCGGCCTATTGGTGAACGGTGCAGCAGGTCGTTGGACAAACAACGGTCACTGTAACGATGTTCCAGAAAGCGTAGATACGTCTAAGCAAGTGTGGGAACGCGACGAATGTAAGACTTACGTTGGTCAGAAAGCAGGTAAGTTCATTTGGGACGGCAGCAGCCAAGAAAGCGTTGAAGGCTGTGGCTGGTGGGGTCGTGGTGTTATCCAAACCACCGGTCGTCAGAACTTCGGTACGCTTAACCACTACCTAGGTCGTTCGCACGTTGACCCATCAAACATTGGTAAGACAATTGACGGCGTAACGGTAGAAGCGCCACCGGCGAACCCACTTTATGCTGAGCTGGACTTCTGTTCTAACCCAGGTCTGATTTGTAGCTCGGAAGAGAACAAAGAGATCAAGTGGATCGCAGGTCTGTTCTACTGGGTAACGTCAGTTCAGGCATACAACGATGAAGGCGGTCAGTACGCTGATTGGAACTACCACAACGAGCTGAAGAAGTACGTGGACAGTGGCCTGCAAGGTTCTCAATTTATCGATGACGTTTCAGGCATCGTTAACCGTGGCTGTCCGGATCTGACGTGTTCGACAGGTGATGTTCACAACGTGAAAGAGCGCCGCGAGAACTTCAAACTGGTACTACAAAAGCTAGGTCTTGATCCTCGCTAATTAAGATAAAGCAACATCGATGAAGCAAAGCCATCACTGAAAAGTGATGGCTTTTTTGTTTTTCGCATTAGGTTTGGATTTTTACAAATCCGTAATAGTTATTTTCTTTTTCTGCTTATTATCATTTATTTGCAACTCAATATAATGCCCGTCATTCCAAACGTATTTGCTGCGTTTTTGATTTTTATCTTTCGATGGATGGTTTCCGGGAGGGGAGTATGTCGAATTTTGTTGTTGTCGGTGGTGGTGCTGCGGGTCTAGAAATGGTCACGCGTTTAGCGAGCAGTTTTGCTGGCAAATCTGACCATACCGTTACTTTGGTTGAGCCATCTTCTCATCACTTATGGAAACCAAGACTGCATGAGATTGCGGCGGGCACGTTTGATAATGAGCTCGATTCGGTTGCGTTTCGTCTTCATGCTGCTTGTCACGGTTACCAATATGTTCAAGCTCGTATGTCAGGCTTAGACCGAGCAAATAAAACCATTACGGTGAGCGCTGAGTTCTCTCCAGAGCAAACATTGAAATACGATTACCTCGTGATTGCCGTTGGCGCGATCAGTAACGATTTCAAAATTCCGGGCGTAAGCGATCATTGTTTGTTCTTAGATTCGGCTTCTCAAGCAGAAAAAGCTTGGGAACAGATGAAACAAATGCTAGCGAACGGTGGTTCACATCGTGTTTCTATCGTGGGTGCTGGCGCAACTGGTGTTGAGTTGGCGGCCGAATGGGCGAAAGTCAGCAAGCAATTAAACCGCTATCAAGATGATACTCAGCTTTCGATTACACTCATCGAAGCGGCAGATCGTGTGTTACCTGCAAGTGCTGAGTGCATGTCTACAAAAGTATTGAAGAAGCTACAAAAGCAAGGTGTTAACGTTCGCTTAAACACTAAAGTTCAGCGTGCAGAAGCAGACCGTATTGTGACGGAAAATGAAGTCATTCCTGCGGATCTACAAATTTGGGCGGCAGGGATTCGATGCCCGGATTGGTTAGCGAATCTTGATGGTCTTGAAAGCAACCGCATTAACCAACTTAAAGTGTTGCCAACACTGCAAACCACTCTTGATGAAAACGTGTTCGTCATTGGTGATAGCGCTGAATGCCCACAAGAAGATGGAAGCATCGTGCCACCACGAGCTCAAGTTGCCAACCAAGCAGCGGCGCATTTGGCGAAGCAATTTAAACGCTTGGTGAAAGGCAAAGAGTTAAAACCGTTTGTATTCAAAGACGGCGGAATGGTGGTGGCTCTTGGACATGACTACGCGGTTGGCGCATTGATGAATGATAAAGTCGTATTGCGTGGACGCTACGTTCGCCGCTTGTACGACACGATCTTTAGGCTGCATCAGCGCGTTATTTTCGGTTGGTTCCGAGTGTCGGCTTTGGTAGTGCTTAAACGCGTAAAAGGTTTATTGAACCCATATTACAAAGGCTCTTGGTCTTAATCCAAGCCGTGACTCTTCACTTCCATTTTTTCATTTTTATCGAGCGCCCAAATCATCAGGATTTGTGGCGCTAGGTGTTTTTTATGCGTCATTTGCAACTCTCTTTGCCCGTTCAACTTCTTATTTCTGCCCTACTTGCGTGGGGTGGGGCTCAAGCCATCCTTCTTTTAGTCGACCATGGGTTGGCAGACAAATCGCTTTTACTGTCGAGTGATTACTACCAAATTCTAATGTTGGGCAAAACGGTCTACCTCGGCTTACTGAAAATGGTGGTGGGCTTGATGGTGCTGTTTTCTCTTGTCGAAGGCATCACCAATATTGGTTCAACCGTTCGCCTTAAAGCGCTGGGTGGACGAACACTGCTCTTCTACAGTTTCACCACCTTAATTGCCATTAGTTTAGGGCTTGGGGCGTCGTTAGCCTTACCTGCATGGGAGCCACTTAGCCAAAGCATTTCTGTGGGTAGTGATGTCCATTTGATTGACGAGCAAGGCGCTGGTGGTGCCGCCATACTCACTAATCTCGTTAAGATGGCGATGGTGAATCCGTTTGCTGCACTGGCGAATGGCAACTTACTGGCGATCGTGGTTTTCTCCTTTATGGCAGGCGTTGCGATTTTGCTTTCTGTTCCGTCAGGTCATCCGTTGCTAGCGGTGATTTCGGGGCTGAACAAAAGCGTCAACACCATGATTCGAGGCATCGTTAAACTGTCTCCGATTGCTATTTTTGCGATCGTGTTTGATATCACGCTGACTTCAAGTGGGAATCTGATTCAGCAACTCGCGTTGTTTGCGTTACTGGTGTTTTCCCTCACTATGGTGCACGGGTTAGTCGTGTTACCAACCATCGCCAAGGTAATGACGGGTATCTCTCCAGCTGCGCTGTTTAAAGCGATTTCAGCACCATTGGTCATGGCGTTTGCAACGTCATCAAGTGCGGCAGCGCTGCCTTTGGCAAAGCAAAGTGCGGAAGACAATTTAGATGTCGCGCCAGAAGTCAGCAGCATGGTGTTGCCACTCGGCTCTGTAATGAACATGGATGGCACCGCGTTATTTGAAGGTGTCGCTGCGATTTTTCTAGCTCAGTTGTTTGGTGTGGATTTGAGTACCACTGGATTGGTGATGATCTTCATCATGGCAATGGTTTCTTCAGTTGGTGCGCCGGGCATGCCTTCGGGCTCCATGTCGGGGATGCAGTTAGTGTTGCTAGCGGCGGGTATTCCGCTGGAAGCGATTGCGATTTTATTGGTGATAGAAAGACCGTTGGATACGTTCCGCACCGCTGTTAATGTGGAAGGGGATTTGATTGCGACGCTTGTGATCGACCGCTGGCAGAAGAAGCAGACGGTAGAACCTCAATCGCTCGATTCTTCAGAGATGTTGATGAGCTAAAAATAAAACGCACTCCCAATTGAGAGTGCGTTTTTTGTATCTATATCGATTCTACGAGCGACCAAGCATTCGAGAAATGGTGCCATCTTTGTCGACCACTTGGTGTTTGATAGCGCCAGCAACGTGAAGAACAAACACAGCAATCAGAATTTCCACTGCAGAGTGATGAATGGTTGAGCCGAGTTCTTGAAGCCAAGGGGTTTCTGGACCTTCAGCGATAATAACCCAACCGAAGATATCGACCGCTCGGCCACCACCAGCGCTCATTGCGATGCCAGAGATAGGCATTGCCAAAGTAGCGAGCAGAAGTATACCGTGTACTGCTTTGGCCGCTTTATCTTGCCATGCAGGCATTTCTGAAGCGGGTGGCAGAGCGCCTTCTTTTAAGCGCCACACTAGACGGATAAGAGCGACAACTAAAATGATAGCGCCTAGTGATTTGTGGATGCCATACCATTCAAACTTTTCTGGGCTGCGTGGCAAATCGACCATGTAAAGCCCTAGAGCGAACACCCCGATAAAAGCAAGTCCAGTTACCCAGTGCAAAGCGATAGTTTGCCAAGTTAATGGCTTTTTGTTGAGCATAATATAATCCTCGTTTTATGTATGGTTATGCGAGTGATTATCTATTAATGTTGTGAATATAACTACACAGTCATGTGTAAAGTTGGGTAAATATTATCCACAAAAAACGCCCCAAAAGATGGAGCGTTTTTAGTCAGTTAGATGAGAGGAAACGGGTTATTCCTGTTTTAAATCAGCTAATGCGTGATTCAAGGAAGGAACAATCGCATGGCCAAAGGCACGAACTTCTTCGCAAGGTTCAACAAGATCTGGGATTTGGAAAGTAACCATGTGCGCCGCTACTGCAGAACGTACGCCATTGTTGGAATCTTCAAACGCGATACATTTGGTTGGATCTACGTTTAGACGACTTGCCGCAAGCAGGTAGATCTCTGGATCTGGTTTGCCGTGTGACACTTCACAGCCTGTCGTTAAGTTGTCGAAATACTTGCTTAGGCCCGCCAGTTCCAACTTCTTCTGTGCTACTTCTTTCGCTGTTGATGTTGCCACTGCGGTAGGAATGCCTTTTTCCTTCAACCACTCTAGCAATTCAACTACGCCATCTTTCACTGGTATCGCTTGATGTTTTACCACTGCATCGTATCGGTCACGCCACTCTGTGTGCAATCGGTCAAGATCATCCCCATAAGCTTTGCGGAAAATCACTTCAATGCCTGCTGCATTGCGACCAATGATTGAAAGGTAAACGTCTTTATAGAATGGGAGGTTTTGTGCTTCACACGCTTCTTGGAAAATGCGCATGCAGACACGTTCCGTATCGAGGAGCAAACCATCCATGTCAAAAATAGCAGCTTGATAATTCATTACTTTATGACTTGTCGATTGAGATGGCGCATTTTGACACAAGCAAGATCGATTTTCCTGCGTAATTCCACCATCTCACACGCTTTTTACCCAATCCCTATTTTATCCCTAGGCGTTTCGCTAATCGGTGTAAATTGCCGTTATCTAATTCAAGCTGACGTGCCGTTGCTGCCCAGTTGCCTTGGTTCTCTTCCAGTGCTCGAACAATCATTGCTTTTTGGAATGAGTCTGTGGCAGGCTTCAATCCGCTCTCTGGTAGCTCAAGCCGAGAGTTTTGTTCCGTTTCTTCAACGTTCTTGATGTTCTGATTCGGCGTTCTAATATCAAAATCTTGCTCAACTAACTCAATGTCCATGGCGTGAGTACGCGCTTTTGCCAAAACACCAGCACGTTTAATGACATGTTCAAGTTCCCGCACATTGCCTGGCCATGAATAGTCTTTGAGTGCCAGCACCAAAGTGGGAGACAAACGAATGCTGTTTAATCCCAATTTGCTTCTCAAGCGTTCGGCAAAAAAGCCCGCTAATAACACCACATCGTCTTCACGTTCACGAAGAGGCGGAACATGAAGAGGGAAGACGCTTAGACGGTGATACAAGTCGGCTCGGAAGCGCCCAGCGGTTACTTCTTCATGCAATATACGGTTGGTGGCGGCGACGATGCGTGTATTGACTCGAATATGGCGGTCATCACCCACACGTTGAATGTCGCCGTATTGTAGGGCTCGAAGTAACTTGGCTTGCAGCTCTAACGACAGTTCGCCGACTTCATCTAAAAATAGTGTGCCGCCGTCGGCTTGTTCGAACTTACCCTTACGATTACTAATTGCGCCTGTGAATGCGCCTTTGATATGGCCGAACAACTCGCTTTCCGCGACTGATTCCGGCAGCGCCGCACAGTTGAGGTAAACCAAAGTATTGCTAGAGCGACTAGAGCGATGGTGAATAGCGCTCGCAACCAACTCTTTACCCACGCCCGTTTCTCCCATCACTAGCACAGACAATTCAGTATCGGCGACTGCATCAATCTGTTCTTGAAGATTTTTCATGCCCTGAGAGTTACCAATGATTTCATTACTTAAGGTGCGTTTCTCGGCGTAAGAGTCGCGTGGCAGGTTCGCTTGTGTCTCTAGTTGTTCTAGCAGGAGCGCAGTGTGTAAGCCACCTGCTGCCAATGCGCTGACAAAACGTAACTCTTGGTTGCGTAGCCCATCAAATTGGTTGGGGTCGAAGGCGTCAATCGTAATGGCACCAATCAGTTGATCGTCGATCAGCAGAGGTAAACCAATGCAGGAATGGACATGCAGTTTGTCATCGTGGTTTGGAATCAAGCCATCGTATGGATCAGGTAAGTCGCTGTCGGAGGGAAAGCGCACGATATCGCCTGCTCGGGCAATGGCTTCTAATCTTGGATGTTGCTCAATAGAGAAACGGCGTCCAAGGACCTCTTTCGCCAATCCATTGATCGCTAAAGGTTTAAAGTGCTGGTCTTCATACAAAAGAAGGGCAGAAGAGTCACACTTCAATACGTCTCGAATCGTGGTTAATAACGTATCGAAGCGAGCCTGTTGAGTGAGCGCCGAGTTAAGGTCTTGCGTGATGTGTAGCCATTGCGCGATTAAAGAAGTCATAGCCAATACCGATTGTGTCAATATGACTATTGTAGTGTCTTAATGACAATTTTCAACTGTGTCTAAATGACAGTTGTCAAAGTTGAGTTTTAATTAAATTGTTGAAATATAATGGAATTAAAAGTTGGCACGCCCAGTGCAATACAAGAAGAAATTATTTTTGTTTATCCCGTCATTCAAGGTAGTAATTATGACAATTCACGTAAAAAACAACATCCACTGGGTAGGTCAACGCGATTGGGAAGTTCAAGACTTCCACGGTACAGAATACAAAATGACAAAAGGTACCAGCTACAACAGTTATCTAATTCGTGAAGAGAAAACCGTATTGATTGATACGGTCGATCATCGATTCAGTCAACAATTCATCCAAAATTTAGAGATGGAAATCGACCTTAAGACTATCGACTTTATCGTGGTAAACCATGCAGAAGAAGATCACTCAGGTGCATTGTCGGCATTAATGGAGAAGATTCCGAACACGCCAATTTACTGTACAGAAGCGGCGATTGATTCGATTGTGGGTCATCACCACCATCCTGAGTGGAACTTCAAAACCGTAAAAACGGGCGATAGCATCGATATTGGTAACGGTAAGCAATTGGTGTTCGTGGAAGCGCCGATGCTGCATTGGCCAGACAGCATGATGACATATCTAACTGGCGATGCGGTGTTATTCAGTAATGATGCATTTGGTCAGCATTACTGCGATGAACGCTTATTCAATGATGAAGTGGATCAAAATGAGTTGATGGAACAGTGTTTGCGTTACTACTCAAATATCCTAACGCCATTTAGCAGCTTGGTAACAGCCAAAATCAAAGAAGTGCTGAGCTTCAACTTGCCTGTCGACATGATTGCAACTTCACACGGTATTGTATGGCGTGATAATCCCGTTCAAATTATCGAGCAATACTTAGCGTGGGCAGACAATTATCAAGAAGATCGCATTACGATTTTCTACGATTCCATGTCAAATAACACTCGAATGATGGCAGATGCCATTGCGCAGGGCATTCACGATGTTGACCCTGGCGTGGCGGTTAAAGTCTTCAATGTCTCTAAACATGACAAAAATGAAATCCTAGCTAATGTGTTCCGCTCAAAAGGCATCTTGGTTGGTTCGTCCACTATGAATAACGTCATGATGCCTAAGATCGCTGGCATGCTAGAAGAAATTACTGGTCTACGTTTTAAAGCTAAAAAAGCCGCTGCATTCGGTAGCTACGGGTGGAATGGTGGCGCGGTGGATCGTATCCATGCTCGATTAACTGATGCAGGCTTTGAAACTGCAGTCAGTTTGAAAACCAAATGGCGACCAGATGGTAAAGCGATGCGTGAGTGCCGCGAACATGGTAAGAACATCGCAAAATTGTGGGCAAAGCATGACCTGACTAGTCCTGTTCTTGCTCCGGCGATTACTGCGTCCGCACCACAAGTTCAATCACAACCCGCTGCGCCAGCGACAACACAAGCGGTAGTAGATGCTGCTCCTAGCAACCCTAGTACAGAGGCGCATCCTGCAGATTGTCAATGCATGGTTTGCACCGTTTGTAATTGGGTATACGACCCAGCTCAAGGCGAGCCTAACCAAGGTGTTGAACCGGGTACAGCTTGGTCGGAAGTGCCAGATTACTTCTTGTGCCCAGAATGCCATTTAGGTAAAGACGTTTTCGTTGAATACAACGGTTAGGAGGGAATATGCAAGCACCTATTGTAATTATTGGCAGTGGCTTTGCCGCTTACCAATTGGTGAAAACTGTGCGTCGCATGGACGCAGATATTCCATTGCAAGTGTTTACTGCCGATGATGGCGCTGAATACAACAAGCCTGATTTGAGTCATGTATTCAGCAACAAGCAAACCGCCCAAGACTTAGTGGTCAAAAGTGGTGAGGCGTTCGCACAGGAACACAACATCGAACTGTTCGCCCATACCATGATTGAGCATGTCGACGTGCAAGCTCAGCAAGTGGTAGTCAACGGCCAAACCTATCCTTACTCCAAACTGGTGTTTGCGACAGGCGCGAAAGCCTTTGTGCCGCCAATATCTGGTGATGCAGCACCTGAGGTGATAACGCTAAACTCGCTACAAGAATATCAATTAGCAGAAGAGCAAATCAGCCGTGCGAAACGAATTCTAGTGATGGGTGGTGGTTTGATCGGCGTGGAGATCGCCATGGATCTCGCAACCGGTGGTAAAGCGGTTACGGTGGTTGAGCCAAATGCCCGTGTGCTCGGTAACCTGATTCCTGAATTCGTCGCATTGCCGCTCGAAAACCAACTTAAGCAGCAAGGTATTCAACTTGCGTTGGAGACTGGGGTTGTTGCGATCAATCACTCAGATGATTCGCTGGTGGCGAGTTTGAGCAAAGGTGAAGAAGTCGAAGCCGATGTAGTGATTTCAGCTGCGGGTTTACGTGCTAACACTTGGTTAGCGAAGGCTTGTGGGGTGAACGTGAACAGAGGCATCGAGGTAGATGCCCGATTACAGACATCAGTTGCCAATATATTTGCATTGGGCGATTGTGCCGAGATCCAAGGTCGAATGATGCCTTATCTCCAACCGATCGTGCTAAGTGCCAATGCTTTGGGCAAACAGCTACTAGGGCAAGAAGCAGAGCTGAAACTACCGCCTATGATGGTAAAGGTGAAAACACCGAGCTACCCAATTCAATTGGCAGGCGATTTTAGTTCGGTGACGAACTGGATCGTGCAGATTTCTCAAACTGGCATTGCCGCGAAAGCAGAAGATGAAAATAGCCGACTCATGGGCTTCGTCGTGACGGGAGAACAAGTTACGCAAGCATTTCCATTACTTCGAGAGTTGTCTCAAGCCGGTCAGGCTTAACCGATTTAAACGAAAAGAATTGTAATTAGAGAGGGTATCATTATGTCGCATCTACGAATTCCTAAAGACTGGACTGTTCAACGTTCAACGCCTTTCTTCACTAAAGACAATGTGCCACCAGCGCTACTGACTCATCACAATACCGCTGAGGGTGTGTTTGGACAGTTGTGTGTCATGGAAGGGCAAGTGACTTACTACGGCTTTGCTGATGAACACGCCACAGAAGCAGAAGTAGTGGTGGTGATTAATGCAGGCCAGTTTGCTACCAGCCCACCGCAGTACTGGCATCGTATTGAGATGAGCGATGATGCTCAGTTCAACATCAATTTCTGGTCGAATAAAGACAAGAGTGGGCAAGCGATGTTCCACGCGAAGAAATAACGCATACAGAAGTTAATACAGCGCTAATTTGTCGGGAAGAAGTGTTTTCTATCAAGCTTAATTATTAAGCGTAGGTAAAAGGGCAGAGATTCGTCTCTGCTCTTTTTATATGTATGCTTTGGGGCACTTTAAATTCTTCACGGGTTTGTTCTGTGACTCTTATCACTAAGCAATAACTGTCAGCCAATTGAATAAGTGTTATGTTATAACATAATTTCAATTCCATTTTGAACAGTCAAAGAATAAAAGTGATTTTAGGTTTGTTGCTTGTGCCGGGTTATTAATACCCGTTTAGAGAGATGGAGGGGTCCAATCGATTTTTTCGGAATATTTACTGGTCTTGCAACCTTATCCAAAGCGATATCAATATTGGTATCGCTTTTTTTCTATCTATAGAAAGCGAGATTCGATCCTGTCCTGCTTATTATGAAACTATTCAGAACTTGAATGGGTATAGAGGTCTAACTTGATGATTTTATGGACAATTAAATATCACTAAACTGTCATTTAAACAGGAATCAATAGTCCTGATGTAAGCCTCATCCTACTATTTCTTCATTGCGACGGAGCGACAAGCTTAAGGAAAGTCATCACTCAGTTACGTTTTAGCAGTGTTTAGTGCGTCTTAAACGTCTAGAACGTCTTAAACTAGGAGCTTCCACAATGAATTTAACCCTGGACTACGCCTCTCTGGCGATCTTATTTGTGGTGCTGTTGATTCTGATTTTTGGATTGATTGCCCTACACGATATTCCCTACGAAATTGCGAAAAAACGTAACCACCCTCATGCCGATGCGATTCATGTTGCGGGATGGGTGAGCTTGTTCTTCCTTCATGTGATTTGGCCGTTCCTTTGGATCTGGGCAACCATGTACGACGGAGAGAAGAAAAACTGGTTAGGTGCTAAGCCTTCGATATCTCAACAAGATTACGAGCAGCTGTTAGCCCGCATCAATCAACTTGAGCAAGCGAAAGGGGAAGAATAATGGAAACACTCATCATCCTAAGTTACGTAGCGCTGTGCGTTATCGTGTTTCGAGTATTTCGTGTGCCTAAAACCAAGTGGACACTCACCACGGCGTCGGTCATTGGCATGTTCATCGTTGGTTGGATTTTTCTCTACATGGCGATGTATCAACCGGTTTCTCGTATGGCGCGTTTGTATAGCGTGACGACGCCAATCACTTCTCAAGTAGAAGGCATGGTTACCCAAGTGTATGTGCAAGGAAACCAGCAAGTGAAAGCGGGTGACCCACTTTACCAAATTGACGACACGCCATTTAAAGACAAAGTGAACCGTATTCAAAGTGACATCAAACGCACGGAATCAGCGATTGATTTTTACCAATCTGAATTAGCGAGATACAAAAAGCTGGGCAGCAAAGGTTACTCTTCTCAAGAGAAAATCGACAACATTGAGAACCAATTGCTTGAGCAAAAAGCCAATCAAAGCAAATACCAATCAGAGCTCGAAGTTGCACAGTTTAATCTGAGCAAAACCACCGTTACCGCACCAACGGATGGGTATGTCACGCAAGTGGCGCTGCGTCCGGGTATGAAGAGTCGTATTGTGCCGTTTCAAGGCAACCTGACCTTCGTTCACAAAGAAGACAAACAGCTGTTTGCTGCATTTAAACAAGCACCAGCACGATATGTGAAAGTCGGGTATCCGGCAGAAGTGACCTTCAATACCATTCCCGGCCATGCTTACAAGGCCCATGTGACACAAGTAAATGACATTTTTGCTCAAGGCGCGATATCACCTTCAGGCAACATGAAGTACCCAGAGCAAATTCCTGCTGGTGGCCGAATCTTAGTGAAAGTGGAATTGGATAATCCAGACTTAGTCAAAGACATGCCATTGCCCTCCGGCACAGATGCACACGTCGCGGTGTACTCACCTAAATGGGAAATGTTCAGCATCGTACGTAAAGTGATTCTGAGAATGCAGAGTTGGCAAAACTGGTTATTCGAAGGCTAATGACATCAAGGGCAAAGCTGCAGGTTTTGCCCTCTATTGCTCGTCTGTTACTCAATGGATTGAGTGACCGCTTGTTTAATAGCATTCCTTAGCCATTCATGCCCTTTGTCGTTCTTTTGTGATTGGTGCCACGTCATGTAAATAGGTACCTTATTGGCTTCAAAGGGCAAAGGGAAAGCGTTCAATCCGAGCTTGCTTGCCAAGTTGTCAGAGAACCAACGCGAGGTAACGCATATCCAATCGGTTTGAGACACTAACTGTAGTGCTGTCATGGTCGAGCCGGTGGAATAAGCCACTTGTCTCGGGGGAAGCGTATCTTCGATGATCAAAGAGTCTAAAGCGTTGGTGTTGAGCCGCTGCGTTCGCCAAGTTACATGAGACTCACGCATGAAGTCGTCGTACGTTAGCGTGTTTTGAATACGAGGATGATCTTGGCTTACTGTCACCATAAGTTCCTGTTCAAACAGCAATTCATTGTGATAACCATGATCCGTCAAAGGCACGGTAGCAAGAATCACATCCACGCGTCGGCGTCTTAAATCGTCTTGGCGGTCTTGTTCGTTCAAGTGTTCCACATCCGCTTCAATAGACACCAATGGCGCATGCTGAGATTTGTATTTCGCCAAGGCTGGCACGAGCATTAAATCGATATCTTTATGGCTAGAGATTCGAAACGTGCGTTGGCTGGTTTCTGGCGTGAATTCTTGACGAGATTTCGAACCGTTGATCAATAGGCTCAAAGGCTCTTTGATTTCTGCGTGTAACTCAATCGCGAAATTCGTCGGCACGATACCTCTGCCTTGACGAACAAAGAGGGGATCTTGGTATTGATCTCTTAACTTGTTGAGTGCGTGACTCACGGCGGGCGCAGTGATGTTTAACGCGGTAGCGGCATCGTTGACGCTTTTTGACTTCATGACCGCATCAAACGTTTTTAACAAGTTAAGGTCCATACATGCTCTCTCAGTTGGTTATCTTTCATTGTAAGCAGACTATGAAAGTAAAATAAAGTTTAAGCACATTTGGCAAGCGTTCGTTCTAGAAGGGAGAATAAAACAGGCTTTTACTGAGTTGATTTGCTGTTAATTATATGAATAAAAAGGGTTTTATATGATTTTGTGGTAATTTTAGTCCTGATATATGGATCTAATATCACAAATTTTTATATTAAAGTTGTTTCATATTTGTTTGGTGAGTTAGTTTCCCTCTCGAATCTAATGAGGAGAATAGAACATTACTATGAAAAATATAAAAGTTGCAGTCGTCTTCATCGCTGGTATTAGCCTACAAGCTCATGCCAACAACTCAGTTGATATCACCAGTAGCACGCCTGAGGGAGTACATACAAAGTTTGAATCTGCTCATCAAATCCATGATCGTATGGCGTCTTCTGGTTTTACGCTGCATCGTTGTGGTATCCAGTCTATCAAGAGAGGCCACATGGCTGATCAAGATATGGAAACCCCACATAGCCAGATTACTTGTATGTACTCAAAACCTGATGCGCAAGTTACGGATGAATCCGAAATTGCTTATTGGCACTTAAACGTCGTTTACGATATGGGCAGCCAAATGTACAAAGCGGGCCACGAGTTTACCGATATCTACCAGACTCATATCTACACGCTAACACCAAGCTACCTTTTAGATGCTGCTCCTAACTTTCATCAGCAAAGAGCAAGTCTTCAGTCATCTGGTAAGAGCGTAGGTGAGTGTGAGTTGCAGCAAATTTACTACTTTATGAAGCCGACAGAGGCAACGTACCTTTCGCATGTTGCAACTTGCCCAGTTTATGCCGCAGAAGGTGAACTATCAGGTCACTTGAATGTTGCTATCGACTACAACTCAGAAAGAAAAGGCTATACGGAAGCTAGTGTTGGCTTTGAATCTCTATAGTCTTTTAGATTAGTCAGTATTCAACCTTTCGCTTTATGCACCAGTTAATGACAGGTGCATTTTTAACTTTGCTGAGACTCTCTGACAGCTTTACTTGTCTGTGCGAACCCTAAAAAAATATCCTAGCCTGCATTGGCTCAGG
The DNA here is from genome assembly GCF_001557775.1 of Vibrio sp. MOR3. NCBI lineage: Bacteria > Pseudomonadati > Pseudomonadota > Gammaproteobacteria > Vibrionales > Vibrionaceae > Vibrio > Vibrio sp. MOR3. The sequence goes on from NZ_LNRD01000001.1 coordinate 371,468, forward strand.
CTAGGGCGAAGCTCAGTCAGAGCGTTAAGGATTGCTAAAGAATTATATATGCTATTGGTTTAATATATATTGCCAGCCATCACACTACTACGCCGTTAAGGTGATGGAGTGGTTAGTACATGTGATTTATGAAGGATAAACTCCATTTAGAACGATTTACTGCGCTCAACTTGGATCGCACACTTTATAGCTTTCTAAAACCACAAATAAAACAATGACATTGCCATGTGTCTTTTTTGTGGAATAAATTTTCTCTAATTAATGTTTTTGTAGAATAAATTTCCATATCTATTTAAATAGTGTTTGTAAATGGTAAAACATTTCTAGATGGAAATTTTTAAAATGTGGCACGTCAATCTGGTGAAACAAGCCAGTGAATATTAAATGTTTTAAGTAAGTCGTCGTCATGAATTCAAAATCTTTTACTGCTGTACTCTTTCTGTCCGTGTGTTTGATCTGGGGAACCACTTGGTTCGCAATGGAAGTCGCATTGCACTCTATTCCCCCTGTTCTTGCCACAGGTATGCGTTTTTTCCTTGCTGCGCCTTTGCTGTTTGTGATGGCAAAAGCATTCAAACAACCTTTGATGTTCCCAAAGGGTAAACGTCATTGGATTTTTATCGTGGCTGTTTTCTACTTTGCGATGCCGTTTACTCTGATGATTTACGGAGAGCAATACATCTCATCGGGTCTTGCATCGATTATTTTTGCCAACATGCCGGTTGCGGTGATGCTAATGTCTGGCCTGTTTTTAGGGCTGCGTTTAGCGCGTCACCAAGTGTTTGGTTTGTTGACGGCAGTGGTAAGTCTTTGTCTGATTTTGGGCAACGAGATGCAACTGGGTGGGGAAGATTACTTACTGGGTACGATGTCATTAGCTCTCGCGGTGGCGATGCATGCAGTGATGTATGTGCTAGTTCAAAAATACTGTAAGGACATTCAGGTGCTGACTTATAATGCACTACCTTGTTTTATTGCTTCTCTTCTACTATTTGCTTTATCAGCAGTCTTTGAGCAAATTGATGTATTGGCGTTTACTTACGACTCAGTTCTAGCGGTGGTTTATCTTGGCTTTGTGGCAAGTGTCGGCGGTATTGTGGCTTACTTTAAACTTGGTCAGGTTTCGACACCGTTTCAAGCTTCGATTTGTTTTCTGATTTTCCCTTTGGTCGCGTTATTCCTATCCGCGTTTATTAATGGAGAAATGCTTTCAGAGCAGTCGATTATTTTAATGCTACCTCTTATGTTTGGCATTTTGTTAACCAAAGCTCCTAAGAAGCTTTTCAAGTTCCGCTCAGTGGCAGTACCCGCCGAGTAACGCATAGCAAGAGGCTCTCATGGGCCTCTTTTTTTGCCCTGAATCCGCAACATCCCCTTCTTTTATAAACACTGCAGTAAACGGCGAGGTAGTGCGGTTTTATCCATCCAGTGATTTGGAATCGACATTGGTGTGTCGTAGTAACTTGCCCCAAGAATGGCACCGAGCGGAATAGCTCGTCCACTTGAATCTCCGCCACAGTAAATGTTCTCACGCATGGTGGTTTCGTAGCTTTCTGAGTTCATCAACAAATGACAAATCACCACAAATGAAGCGTCTAAACCGCAATGCATCCCAACGGACTCCGCAACGCTGGTGGCGGTTCTGCCGCTCATCGCTTCTGCACGTTGAATATCGTTAGCAATCTTTGGAGAAACCGTCTGAGCTGCCATCACACACGCTTTGGGCGCAGCGCCTTGCAACGCCATCTGAATCATCACTGCGATAGCTTGGGCATACATAACTGCGGTGTCGTTGTTATTGGTAACCCGCACTGCGGAATCGACCAGTTTAGCGAGTTTGTCATCATCGGAATGAAAAGCCACCAACGGCGGAAGCTTAGATAGTGCAGGGTTTTGCGTGTCGTCAGCCCCACATAAGGTCACACGCAGTTCTTTGTCTTCTAATGCATGAATGTTGAGCAGTGTTTGCTTTGTCGGTTTGTCTGTATAGCCTTGCCATTTACCACCAAAATCAAACCATTCTCGAAACGAGCGAATGTAACGCGCCTCGTCGTAGTGTCCGGTTTGAACCAGAGCGTCTAACATGGCAACAAGCTGCGCGCCGTAGTGGGTGAGATCACCGACTTGCTTGCTACCGTGGGCAAAATAACCTTTGTCATGGTATTCAGTTTGATTAGGTTGATGAAATTCCGGATGTGGAGAACCAAACTGCCTGATGAGTTCTTGATCGTAAAGCCAATGAAATCCGAGAGATGCTGCATCACCGACGAGTGCGCCGATAATGGCATGAAGAGAGCGAGCGTTTCTATGAGTCATCTTGCCACCTTTGTCAACAGGGCTACTCAATAAGTCTTACACAGTTTCTTGGTTTTGTAGGGAAATTTTTCTGTTTTGGATCAAGACTATAGTGCTTAATTAACCATTGATTTATTGGGGTTAAAAGCAAAGCGCCCCGCGAGTGGCGAGGCGTTGGTTTTAGTGGCGTACTATTAACAATAACGATTAACTGTAAGCGCGTGCGACGCGACCTTCACAATCCAAAGTAACCTGTTTTGCGTAAGCCGGAATGAAAACAGATTGTCCTTTTTCAACTTCGCATGTTTCGCCGTTTGCGTGAGTCAGCACAAGTTTGGTATCCAGAGGCATAAGGATCTCAGCGGTTTGAACTTCAAGAGTACGCTGGTGAGCTTGTTTAACGATGGCGAATTTGAAATCGTCGACTGGGATTGGGTATTCCAACATATCGTCGATTTCGTTTGGTGCGAGCAATAGGCTGTCGAACGGCTTCTCGTTGAAACGTGTGCATGCAACAAGTTCTTTCACATCCATGTATTTTGGTGTCAGACCAGCGCGCAGTACGTTGTCTGAGTTCGCCATGATCTCAAGACCTGTACCTTTCAAGTAAGCGTGTGGCGTTTCTGCATCTAAGAACATGGCATCGCCCGGTTGTAGGGTAATCACATTAAGCATCAGTGGTGCAAACAAACCAATATCGCCAGGGTATTGCTTCTCTAGTTCAAGAATAAGGTTGAACAGAGGTAAGTCGGTGATGCGAGCTTGAGCCAATAGCACCGTCAACGCCATCTCTTTCTGTTCGCCCTCTAGTGGCAGTAGACCCGAGAAGAAGGTCGCCAAGCCTGTTGGCGTTTGGTTTGCGATAAGGTCATCCACCAAACCTTGTAGCTCAGGAATCGCCAGCTCAGAGAAGAAGCTGATGATTTCACTTGTTGGGCGGAAGCCATTCATCGCCTGGTATTCGGTTAGCGCGTAAACCAATTCAGGTTTGTGGTTTGGATCTTTGTAGTTGCGGTTTGCAGCGGTTAGGGGGATGCCTTGTTTTTCTTCCAGTGCAAAACCTAATTCTGCTTGCTGTTTGTTTGGGTGAACCTGAATCGACAGCGCTTTCTCAGCGGCAAGCACTTTAAACAGGTATGGAAGTTCACCAAAACGGTTTGTGACTTCTTCACTCAGAAAGGTATTCATGTCTTGAGCAATCAGTGAAGACAGTTTGGTCTCTTCACCGTTTACCATCACCAATGAGCAACCGTTTGGATGCGCGCCCATCCATACTTCTGCTTGTGGTTCGCCCGTTGGGTTTTCAATGCCAAACAGTTGGTTAACAGAAGTAGTACTGCCCCAAGCGTAGTTTTGAATCACGTTGTTCATCAGGAAAAACATCGGATGCTTAGCTTGAGTTTGAATCGTTTGTGTATCGGACATCGTTAAATCAGACATAGAGTGTCACCATGAGAGAAAATCATGGCTTGGGCGACATTGCCCAAGCCATAGGAGCCATTTGGGGGTAGGGGTATTAAGCGGCTGCTTGCATCATTTTCGCTTTGCGAACTTTCTTCAGAGTTACACACGTTACTGCGGTAACTACTGCGCCAGCTGCCATACAAATCAGAGCAAGTACTGGGTGGTTCATCGCGCCAAGTAGAGCCACAACTGGACCGCCGTGAGCAACACTGTTGGTAATGCCGAATGAGAACGCCATTACTGCCGCTACCATTGAGCCAAGTACGTTTGCAGGAATCACTGACATTGGATCTTGCGCCGCGAACGGAATCGCACCCTCAGAGATACCAACCAGACCCATTGCACCAGCTGCTTTGCCCGCTTCGGTTTCTGATTCTTCGAACAGGTCGAACTTACGACCAAGTGCCGTTGCCAGTGCCATGCCGAGAGGTGCAACTGGGATTGCACATGCCATCGCACCCATAAATTGAGTTTGACCACTTGCAATCATGCCCACAGAGAATAGGAACGCTACCTTGTTGAATGGACCACCCATATCGAAGCCAGCCATACCACCAAGTACGATACCCAGTAGAACGACGTTACCTGTACTCATGCTCGTTAGTAGCGCAGTCAGGCCGTCCATTAGGCTTGCGATTGGCGCGCCGATAACGAAGATGAAAAGACCAGCGATGAATAGCGAGCCTGTGATTGGCGCAATCATGATTGGCACTAAAGGTTGAATGAATTTGTGGTAGTTAATCGACGTAATCCACTTCACGAAGTAACCCACAAGCAGACCAGCGATGATGGCACCGATAAAGCCTGTACCTGCGTCTGCGCCGTAGAAAGAACCGTTGTTTGCAATCCAACCACCGATCAAGCCAGGAGCTAGAGCAGGACGGTCAGCAATTGCGTAAGCAATGTAACCCGCTAGGATTGGGATCATCAGCGTAAAGGCAACCACACCGACGTTGAGGATTTGGTTCCACATGCTGCCTTCAGGAATTGCCATGCCCGCTTCACTTGGCTGACCTCCGACGGCAAGAGCAAGTGCAATCAACAGACCACCTGTTACAACGAATGGGATCATGTGTGATACGCCATTCATCAAGTAGCGGTAGAGATCAGAGCGAGCCTGAGAGGCTTTGTTTGCCACAGACGCTTGTGCATTGCTGCTTGCTTCTGCTTGGTATTCTGGAGCGCTTAACGCTTCGTTAATCAGACCTTGAGCATCGCGGATAGGGGCTTTTACGTTGGTTTTAACCACGCGTTTGCCCGCAAAGCGGTTCATGTCGACTTGTTTGTCACATGCCACGATGATTGCGTCTGCACGTTCGATTTCTTCTGCGGTTGGGCTGTTTTTCACACCGATTGAACCGTTCGTTTCAACCTTGATTTCGTAACCCATCGCTGCTGCACCTTTCTCTAGCGCTTCTGCCGCTAGGTAAGTGTGTGCAACGCCCGCAGGACAACCAGTAACACCAATGATGAAGCCTTGGTTTGCTGGTGCGTCTGTCACTGCTTGCGGCTCTTCTTTAGCAAGTAGGAGTGCCAGTGCGTCTTGGCTGTTTGCTGTACCTAAGAATGCATCAATGAAACCATCTTCAATCAGTTTTGAAGACAGCTCTGCAAGAACTTCGATATGGTGGTTATCGCCACCGTCTGGAGAAGCGATCATGAAGAACAGTTTTGAAGGCAAACCGTCTTCAGCGCCGTATTCGATACCTGATTTGCTTACGCCGATCACAACCGCTGGTTCAAGAACCGCGGCACTTTTCGCGTGTGGGATAGCAACGCCATCCTCAAATCCGGTATTACCTAACTCTTCACGTGCTTTTATATCTGCAAGAAATTGCTCTTGGTCTGAAATACGACCTTGGGCGTGTAGAACTGCAACCAGTTCTTTAAATACGTCTTCTTTTGAAGTCGCTTGAAGATCAAGCTTAATCAAGTCTTCATTTATTAGTTTGGTGATCATTGTCGAACCCCTATAAATATAATTTTTATTTCAGGGGTATTTTGAAATTAACCAAGCGGAGACAGTAGTGAAGAAAAAATGCATTTACTGGACGATTGTAACCGCCCGACTAGAGTGTGATGTAGATCGTCTACTGGATAAACTTACTGCATATCTGTGACATTATGTGGAAGTCGATGAACCATAAGTGAAATGTGTCATTGCTCCCATATATAAGGGTTTGAAGACTTTGTTGATGATTTTCTAGACTGGATAATTGATGCGTTAACTGGATTTTTGTAACGTTAAAGTGGAAGTGTGATTTTGCTCAATAGCACAAAAATCCAGTAGGGTGTATATCTATAGGTATAGCATCATGGATGCGTGTTTAAGAGTACGTAAAATGATTTTTCATGATTTGATTTCATCAGTATTAAACGAGCGAGAACCATTCCATAATATATGGTTTGCTGGTGATTTTCATACACCACCTGAATTTAGCTATCAGGTTAACTTCCCTCGATTAGAATTGGTTTTGTCTGGTGAATATATTAATGAAATGGAAAGTCATGATCGCAAAGTGACGCATATCGTGGCGAAAACCGGTGATGCGATATTTATTCCGCCTAACTGTTGGAATAAACCTGACTGGGATACAGATTGCTCGGTATTAAGTATTCTCTTCGGTCGCCGTCAATTGGGTTTGAGTCTCGTATCCAAACGTAAAGGGGAAGCGAGCTTTTACGATATCCAAAAGCACAGTATTCAAACTCGTTCTGGATTTGCCATTGATAATATCTTGGAAGCGCTGAGTTCATTGGCTCGTGAGTGCAATAAAAAGCCAATGGATGAGCTGTTGCTACAAGCCTTGTTGCAATACGCTAAATCGATGTTAGATGCGCCTATTGAGACGCAGGCGCACAGCCGAGTGCAAGATCTGTATCAGGGCATTTGTATCTACATCCAAGAGAACTTTCACCGCCCAATCACGCGCGACAGTATTGCGTCGAGGTTCAGCATCTCTTCTAACCATTTGTCGCGTTTGTTCCGTCAGCAAGGTCACATGACGTTAGCCGATTACATTACGTGGGTTCGAGTAGATCGCGCGAAGTTTATGCTCAAGAAATACAACTTTAAGTTGAATGAGGTATCGGTGCGCTGTGGATTCAAAGATGTGAACTACTTCTGCCGAGTCTTTAAGAACCGCACGGGCAGAACGCCGACGGAATATCGCGGTTCAATCTAGAACAGACTCTAAGCAAGCAGTCTCGACATGGCGTACATCAGAAGCGCCTGCAAGTCGACGCTGCTTTTTGTTAGCAGTAAACGCTCAGCCATTTGGTCGGTCAGCAGGTTACGGGTTAAGTTGGTTGCCGCAATGATGTGTTCGCGAGTCGGTTTCGCTGGCATTACTAATGCGATAGCAAGATGCACTTCCCCCATTTTTGATGCCCAATCCATCGGAATCTCGTTCGCAATAACCGCGACAGAGATGTGGTCCACACCTTCGAACATGACATGTGGTAGAGCAATGCCCGGTGTTACTGCGGTTGAGGATCGTTCTTCGCGTTTGATAAAGGCGAGAATGAGTTCGTCTGGGTGAATCGGATGAATAAGCTGCGCTAGCCCTTTCAGGCACTCAAATTTGGTGAGTTCAGTGTGCGCTTTGGCGTAATGCCATTTAATTTCACAAGGCGGGCAGATTTGCGGAAGACGCTCAGCAAGTTGGCTTGAGAACTCGTAGTTGATGTGAGAACCCACAACGGTAAAGTTCTCAGCAATCATATCTTTGATAACGAAACAGGCAAGCTCGGCATCAATACCAATAGCCGTGATTTGACACAAGTCGCCTTGCTGCAAGCCAACTTGTAAAACCGCGATTGATTTAGTGAGCTCAGCAACGCGATTTTGGGTTATGTTGATGATATGTAATGTGCTTTTGAACTTTTTGGCGACGCGATTAAGGGGCTGCGCTACGTGAGCACTGGCATTGATATCGTCGACAAAAAAGGTGATCTGGTATTCGTTCATCAGCACAGCGTATCATCGACAGTGTACAAGGAACACTTTATCGACATTGAGTAACACGTCTTCAATAGGGATTTGGACTTTGTTGGTGCCTTCAAAGCGAGCTGGTTGTTCAATCTCAATATCGGACACAATTAAGACACGATCCGCTTGTGCAATATCGTGGGGAGTGAGCTGATTCTCAATACCCATCGCGCCTTGCGTCTCAACCTTAATTTGTACGTTATGCTTAGGCGCAGCTTTCATTAGTGCATCTGCCGCCATATAAGTATGAGCGATGCCTGTAGGGCACGCTGTCACCGCTACGATCTTCATGTTCTATCCACTTTATTTTTTTGTGGATTTTAGCATAGTGACCGTCGGAAGGATGGATTTAAAGCAGATAATCGCAAGAGCTCTATCACAGTTTAAATCTCATGTTACATTAATCCAGTTAATGCACTTTTTGTCCTGTATTGGAAAGGACGAGTGTTGGTTACTCTGTACACAGTCATAGATGGAACAAATAACTCATGACTCTCGAGCGTGAACATTGCAAGGTACAAACAATGGACATATTAAACCTTATTGAGCCGGAAACCATTTGCTTGGATTTGCAGGCTCAAACCAAAGATGAAGCGCTCAAAGAGCTCGTCGAATTGTTGGACGCGGCGGGCAAGCTCACTAGCAAAAGTCAGTTCTTGGCGGACATTTGGAAACGAGAAGAGATTGGCAATACCGGCTTTGACGAGGGTATTGCCATTCCTCACGCCAAAAGTAATGCGGTCGCCAAACCCGCAGTCGCAGTGGGCATCAGCCGAAAAGGGATTGATTATGGTGCTGATGACGGCGAGCTGTCTGACGTATTTTTCATGCTGGCTTCTCCGGATGGGGATGACCATCACCACATCGAAGTCTTGGCACAAATTTCCACCAAAATCATTGAAGATGGTTTCGTTAACAAGTTAAAAGCGGCGGAGTCGGTGGAGGAAGCGCGCGAGCTACTTACTGATATTCAATCGAACACGAATGACTCTGGTATCGATCCTTTAGAGTTTGCATCTGAGCCACTCAGCCCTTGGGCGCAAAAGCTCGGCAGAATGAAAGAACACTTACTGTTTGGCACCTCTCATATGATTCCGTTTATTGTCGCGGGCGGCGTATTGTTGTCTCTGTCTGTGATGATTTCAGGTCATGGCGGTGTTCCGGAAGAGGGGATTCTGGCAGATATCGCTGAGATGGGGATAGCAGGTTTGACGCTGTTTACCGCGGTATTGGGTGGTTACATTGCCTATTCGATTGCGGATAAGCCGGGTCTGGCTCCGGGAATGATTGGTTCTTGGATTGCGGTGAGTCACTACAACACCGGCTTCTTGGGCGCGATTGTCGTCGGATTTTTCGCCGGCTTTGTGGTTTGGTTACTGAAGAAGATTCAATTGCCGGACAGCATGAGCTCCCTTGGCTCTATCTTTATCTACCCGCTGGTTGGTACGTTTGTCACCTGTGGCGCAGTGATGTGGGTGATTGGCTCACCGATAGCCAGCGCAATGACGACCATGAACGATGTGCTCACGGGTATGGCGGGCTCTGGCAAAGTGATGTTGGGCACCGTACTAGGCGCAATGACTGCGTTTGACATGGGTGGCCCTATCAACAAAGTGGCGACTTTGTTTGCTCAGACTCAAGTGAATACTCAGCCGTGGCTAATGGGTGGTGTCGGTATTGCGATCTGTACTCCGCCTCTGGGCATGGCGTTAGCGACTTTCCTATCGCCAAGTAAATTTAAACGTGATGAACGTGAGGCGGGTAAAGCCGCGGGCATCATGGGCATGATTGGCATCAGTGAAGGGGCGATTCCGTTTGCTGCCGGTGACCCAGCTCGCGTACTGCCTGCGATTGTTGCTGGTGGTATCGTCGGTAACGTGATTGGGTTTATGTTCCATGTCATTAACCATGCACCGTGGGGCGGCTGGATTGTGCTGCCAGTTGTGGACGGCAAGATTGGCTACATAGTTGGCACAATCGCAGGCTCGTTTACCACAGCATTGATTGTCATTGCGCTTAAGAAGACGGTAACAGAAGACGACAGTCCGGTTGGTCAATCTCAAGCTTATACGTCTGTGCAAGGTGAGGGTGAGGCAGATATTCTTGCCGTGACATCTTGTCCATCAGGTGTGGCGCATACCTTCTTAGCGGCGAAGTCATTAGAGAAAGCCGCCTGTGCGTTAGGCATTAAGATCAAGGTTGAAACACAAGGGGCGAACGGCATCATTAACCGAATCACTGACAAAGATATCGCCAAGGCGAGGTTTGTTATCTTCGCTCACGATGTAGCCATCAAAGAGCCGGAGCGATTTAGAAAAATGAAGGTGCTGGATGTCAGCACTAAAGACGCGATGCTCAATGCTGCAGCACTGTTGCAGGCGAAAAGAATCCCTTAAGTACATATCCCCAAGTAACCTCGATATGCATGGTTCAGCGAGAATGATTTGGTTTTCAGACGAGGCAACGATTTGAAGTTCTAGTGGTGCTAAATCAAAAATCGTTAACAAAGTATGCAAACCAAATCAACTCGCCCTTCGGGAGCTTGTCACTGAAGCGATTTCTTTGTCAAACACCTTGGAAATAGATCACTATTACGCTGCGATGTTTTCCTCGAACTCGAGTCAGTGACCAAGCTCTGAATACTGCATATTGAAGTCACTTGGGGATAATCCCACTAAGGCTATCTGCTAGTTAGCTCCATCATTTTTGATGGAGCTTTTTTTATCCCTGAGAAAAGTGCTTAATCAAGAAATCAATAAAAGTGCGAATGCGCTGAGGTTGGTACTCACTATCTTTGTAAACCAAGTACATTGGTAGCTTAACTGATTGATATTGCGTTAATACTTGAATTAACTCACCATTGTTGAGCTCTTGTTCTACCATCCATTTTGGCATTGCAGCGATGCCTTGCCCAAGCTTCGCCATTTGCACCAACATCTCAGGGCTATCGCTTCGAACCTGTTCTTTCACTTTCACTTTGACTTTAATGCTTTCATTACCATCGCTAAAACGCCACAAGTTAGACGGATTAGAGAGTGAGTAGGTTAAACAAAGATGTTTGCTCAAATCGTTAGCACTAAGAATAGGATCGCGCATGTCGAGGTAACTGGGAGACGCGAAGTAAACTAATTCATTATCCATCAACCAGCGCGCTTTTAAACCCGAGTCTTTTAGGTAGGCGGCACGAATCGCGATATCAACATTGCCTTCAACTAAATCGACAAACTTGTCCGAAACCGACACATCAACGCTAAGCTCTGGATGTTGGTTGAGAAACTCATTCAGTGGCGCAGATAACAAGCGAACGCTAAACGCACTCGGCACTGAAAGCTTGAGCTCGCCAGAGACCGACGCTTGTTCTTGTCTAAGCAGCGACTCGAAGGAATCCATTTGTTCTGTGAGTGTCTGCGCCAGCTCGAGATATTGCTTTCCACCAGAAGTTAAGCTGATAGCGCGAGCATGACGATGAAACAAGGTGATGCCGACTTCACTCTCAAGCCAAGCGATCTTCTTGCTCACTGCACTCTGAGTGGTATTGAGTTCGTTAGCCGCGGCAGTAAATGAACCTAACTGAGCAACACGAGAAAAGACTTTCAAACAATCAAATTTATCCATGATGCATTCCTGTTTGGAATGATAAGTAGCTAAATATTACCCTCCTTAAGTTTTAAGTGGAATGCTTTAATACTTCCATCATCTGTTCGGGAGTTAAAATTATGGTGTTGATTCAAGGGTTGTTAATCGCGTTTTTCTTGTTTGCCAGTTCTATCAAAATCATCGGTTGGGTGAAGCCGATTTTTGAGCCACAGCTCGCTTTTTTTCATAAATATGGACTGAACCGTGCCGCTATGTTTCTGGTTGGACTGGTTGAGGTGACGGGTGCAATTTTGATGTTAATTGGCTTGTTATCGACGAACAACTTGTTAAGTGCGATAGGTGCAAGTTTTATTGTTTTCACCTCAGTTGGTGCGATGTTTTTCCATTTTCGTTTTGATACTTGGAAAGATGCGATTCCGTCAATTGTGACGCTTTTATTATCACTTTTGGTGGCTTCGCCTTTGATTGAGTTTGTTGCGCTTATTTAAGACGAAATTATTGCAAGTAATGTTCTGAAATCTTTAGTAACATGTTTCAAATAGTAATAGTTTCAAAACATAACGTATTTCGAATTCAAGGAGGCTTGCAATGGAAAAACTAAGAGTAGCATTTATTGGTCTGGGTGTGATGGGATACCCAATGGCTGGTTACCTAAGTAAAGCGGGCTTTGAAACCAAAGTATACAACCGCACAAAAGCGAAAGCCGACAAATGGGCTGAAGAATACCAAGGTGTTGCTTGTGAAACACCACGTGAAGCGGCAGAAGGCTGTGACATCGTTTTTACCTGTGTGGGCAATGATGATGACGTTCGTAGCGTTGTTTACGGTGAAGAAGGCATTCTGGTTGGCTTGAAAGCGGATGCAGTTCTAGTGGACCACACGACCACTTCTGCAGACCTAGCGGTTGAGCTGGCTGAAGCGTGTGTTAAGTACGGCAATCACTTCATTGATGCGCCAGTTTCTGGTGGTCAAGCGGGCGCAGAAAATGGTGTTCTAACCATCATGTGTGGTGGTGAACAAAGCATTTTTGATCGTGTTTCTTCAGCGATGGATGTGTACGCGAAGCAGATGACACTACTGGGTGAAAACGGTCAGGGTCAACGCTGTAAGATGGTAAACCAAATCTGTATTGGTGGCGTTTTACAAGGTCTGAGTGAAGCTTTGCTGCTGGCACAAAAATCAGGCTTGGACATCGCTCAAGTCGTAGAAACGTTGAAGCACGGCGCTGCAGGTTCATGGCAGATGGAAAACCGCGCAAATACGATGGCGGAAGATAAGTTCGATTTTGGCTTCGCTATTGATTGGATGCGCAAAGACTTGGGTTTTTGTCTGCAAGAAGCAGAGCGAGTGGGTTTAGAACTTCCACTGACTAAGAAAGTGGATGAGCAATACGCAGACCTTCAACGTGATGGTTTAGGTCGCATGGATACATCAGTACTGATCAAAGCGGTCGCTAAAAATCAGTAGTTGATGAATCAGTAATAGATAAACAGTTCTTTGGTATCAAAGAGCTTAAAGAAATCTAAGTTAATCATAATGAATCTCCTTGAGCATTGGTTGTGGCTAGTGATTAAGGATTAGTGATTTGAAATCAGGAGGTGCTGTAGAGCACCTCCTTTTTTATGTCTTTTAATCACACAGTGTGATGATTACCGCGTTCGCTTACTTGTTTAAGCCTAGTGCAATCTCAAGACCTTTGCCGTACGCTTCGTCCGCTTGGTATGCGTGTTGAACGTGGCGCTGTTGGATGAACTCTGGCACACCGTCAATTGCGCGAGCTGTGTTGTCGAACAGAGTTTGACGTTGCTCTTCGCTCATTAGACGGAATAGGTTACCCGCTTGGCTGAAGTAGTCTTCGTCTATACGGTGATCGTAGTGATCAGCGTTGCCGTTGATGCGTAGAGGTGGCTCAGAGTAATCTGGTTGCTCTGCCCATTCTTGTTTGTAGTTTGGCTCGTAACCTAGTGTTGAACCAAAGTTGCCATCAACGCGCATTGCGCCATCGCGGTGGTAGCTGTGAACAGGGCAACGAGGTGCGTTCACTGGGATTTGATGATGGTTCACACCTAGACGGTAACGTTGAGCATCGCCGTAAGCGAATAAACGACCTTGTAGCATCTTATCTGGAGAGAAGCCGATACCAGGTACTACTGCTGCTGGGTTGAACGCTGATTGCTCAACTTCTGCGTAGAAGTTTTCTGGGTTACGGTTCAGTTCGAACTCACCAACTGGGATCAGCGGGTAATCTTTTTGAGACCATACACGTGTTAGGTCGAATGGGTTGAAGTTGACTTCATCCGCTTCTAGCTCAGGCATGATCTGTACGTACATCTTCCATTTAGGGAAGTCTTGACGCTCAATCGCTTCGTAAAGGTCACGGTGATGGCTTTCGCGGTCTTTACCTACGATTGCTTCTGCTTCTTGGTCAGTTAGGTTTTTGATGCCTTGCTGAGTTTTGAAGTGGAATTTCACCCAGTAACGCTCGTTTTCTGCGTTGATGAAGCTGAATGTGTGGCTACCAAAACCATGCATATGACGGTAAGAAGCTGGGATACCACGGTCACTCATTACGATAGTCACTTGGTGGAATGCTTCTGGTAGTGATGTCCAGAAATCCCAGTTGTTTGTAGAGCTACGCATGTTAGTGCGAGGGTCGCGTTTTACTGCGTGGTTTAGGTCTGGGAATTTTAGTGGGTCACGTAGGAAGAATACTGGTGTGTTGTTACCAACCAAGTCCCAGTTACCTTCTTCAGTGTAGAATTTTAGTGCGAAACCACGGATATCGCGTTCTGCGTCTGCTGCACCGCGCTCACCAGCTACAGTAGTGAAGCGAGCGAATAGTTCTGTTTTTTTGCCGATGTCAGAGAAGATCTTAGCGCGAGTGTATTTTGTGATGTCGTGCGTTACTGTGAACGTACCGTAAGCACCAGAACCTTTTGCGTGCATACGACGCTCAGGGATCACTTCGCGGTCAAAGTGTGCCAATTTTTCAAGGAACCAAACGTCTTGTAATAGTTGAGGGCCACGAGGACCTGCAGTCATAACGTTTTGGTTATGTGCGACAGGGCAACCTGCTGCTGTAGTCAATTTCTTGCTCATTTGAATTTCCTTGCAATAGTGATAATAAATCTTGTCTTTTGGATGAATCCGAAAGTTATGCGAGGAGAATAACGCTGTAATTGAGAAGAAAAAAACTGTTATTAGCAATCAGTGTGATAGGTGTCACCTATGCTTTAAGTTGTTGTTAATTAATGGCTTTGTGTCAATTAACATTATTTGTCGTGTGGATTATAAATGGTATTCAGGCATGTTTAGTGTGAATGGTTTCTGCCTATTTCAAAGATTCCCGAAATAGACAGAAATTCTCAACGGTTTGAGAAGGCCTCAACTCGATTAACCGAACTTCACTTCAAGTTCTTCTGCTTTAGCAAACGCAGAATGAGTCGCGAGCTGTGCACCATAACGTTGGATGTTTGGGAAGCGCTCAATGACGCCAAACTTGTTTAGGATATCGACGACAAAAGACATCATGAAATCCGCGCCTGTTAGTCGCTCTTCTACAAAGTAGGTTTTCCCTTCTAGGCTTTGATCAACGTAGCCCATGACTTTCATGGTTTCCACATCGGCGTAGTCCGCAAGGAAATTGGTCTGTGCGCCATCTTTAGCAACAAACATCTTGAGCAGCAGGGGAACCATGGCTGAGCTCTCTGCAAAATGCAGCCATTGAATGTACTGCGTGTAAGCTTTGCTGCTACGCTCTGGTGCAAAACGTCCATCTGCATACTTTTCAATTAAGTATTCAGTGATAGCACCAGACTCTGTAACGATCTCGTCGCCATCTTCCAATACAGGTGACTTGCCGAGTGGGTGAATGCTCTTGAGCTCAGGTGGCGCAAGGAAGGTGACACTGTCACGAAGGTAAGGCACGATCTCATAATCCACCCCCAATTCTTCTAACAACCAAATGATGCGTTTTGAGCGAGACTGGTTTAAATGATGCAGTTTAATCATAGAAGAATCCTTTCTTATACAGGTTGATTGGTTTGAATAACAAGCTTGCCGAAGTTTTTGCCTTCCAGTAGACCAATGAATGCCTCTGGCGCGTTTTCTAAACCTTCTACTAGATGTTCGCGATAGTGGATTTTGCCTTCTGCTAGCCATTGGCTTACATCTTTGACGAAGTTTGTGTAGCTTTGCTCATAGTGGTCAAAAATGATGAAGCCTTGCATCTTGATGCGTTTAACCAGAATGTTACCCATCAGCATCGACATACGATCTGGGCCTTCTGGTAATGCTGTCGCGTTGTATTGAGAAATCAAACCACAAAGTGGCACGCGAGCGCCGACATTTAGCAGAGGTAACACGGCATCAAAGACTTTACCGCCTACGTTTTCAAAGTAGACATCGATACCTTTGTCGCATGTTGCTGCTAGCTGCTCTGCAAAGTCATCTGCGGTGTGATCAAGACAATCATCAAAGCCTAGGGTCTCTTTTGCGTACTGACACTTCTCTGCGCCGCCTGCGACACCGATTACACGACAACCTTTTAGCTTACCGATTTGACCAACCATAGAACCAACCGCACCAGTTGCAGCTGCGACAACTAGGGTATCGCCAGCTTTGGGCTGACCAATTTCCAATAAACCCACATAAGCGGTAAAACCAGGCATACCAAGCACACCGAGGGCATAAGACGGATGCGTCGGCTCGCTGCCTAATTTAAACAGACCTTCGCCGTTAGATAGCGCGTAATCTTGCCAGCCTGTGTAAGCTACCACCCATTCGCCAGTTTGGAAGTCGGAGTTCTTCGATTCCACCACCTGACAAACGGTTCCGCCAACCATCACATCGTTTAGCTCTACAGGATCAGCGTAGGATTTGCCTTCATTCATACGGCCGCGCATATATGGGTCAAGAGACAGGTACACGCTACGTAAAAGCACTTCACCTTCGCTCGGGGTAGGGATGGCATTCTGTTCTAAACGGAAGTTCTCTGGGACTGGCGAACCTTTTGGACGGTTAGCCAATACGATTTGACGGTTGAGCGTTTGGGTCATGGTAAGTTCCTATATTAATTATTAGACCAGTCGTCTAGTTTTGATTCCTAAAAAATCCGCCGTACTTTTTGGGTAAAGATAAGGCGGATTAAGTGTGGTTCGTTATTTGCCTTTTAGCATACTTTGAGTGCTCTCAAAGCTACGCATTAAACCGGAACGATCCTGATACAGTTTGTTGAGTAAGCTTGCGCCAATCCATTGATGGTAAATCAAATGGGCGGTTTGTTCTGCTGACTCAACTTGGATAGAGCTGTCTTCAATGCCCGCTTGGACACAATCTTCGATGGCTTTCACTACTTGAGTGGCACCCGAAGCCAGTTTTACGCGCATTGCTTCTGAAAGATCAGAGACTTCAGCACTCAACTTCACGACTAAGCACTTGTTGGCGTTACATTGGCCATTTTCAATCGCCATCCAGCGTTCGAAATAGCTCAAAAGGCGGTCGCAACCAGAGCCTTCACTTTCAGTAAAGTGGGCTGTGATCATCTTAAGGTAGCGAGAGAAGTAATCTTCAATCAATGCCTCACCAAATTGCTCTTTCGACTTAAAGTAATGGTAGAAAGAGCCTTTCGGCACATCCGCTGCCTTTAAAAGTTCTGAGAGCCCAACACTGGTAAAACCTTTGGTCACTACCAATTGGTAGCCGACATCGAGAATGTGTTGGCGTGTATCGTTCGTTTTTGCGTTCATGAGCAATACTATAAAAGCGATTAGACCAGTCGTCTAGTAAATTATGGTTCTTACTTGATCAGTTCGTATTCAATCACATACAGTTCATCGATATTCGGATAGATCTCGCGAATAAGCTCTTTCAGTTTTGGCAGTTCAATCGCTTCTTGTTCTGCGTGGAACTCGTTGATGTCATCAAACTTCAGTGGTGCCACTGATAGGATTTTGATGTCACACACCTTACGGTCTGTTTCTAGGGTGAACACTTCCACTTCAGTGTTTGGCACGTAGTGGCTTTCTGATTCATCACGAATCGTGATCGTCTTTTTACCCGCAGTGATAAGTGGTGTTAGGAATTCAAAGAAAGTGATTTTAGTTGGATGTGAAGACATAACCGATGCTCATATTAATGTAATAGGGCGAGAGTATATCTCGCCCTTTAAGAAAAATATCCAAAAAAGTGCTAACCGAGGAAACCCACGCTGAGTCGCTATTTCGAGGAGCGCAGTCGGTAGTAGGTCTCCGTATGATTGCCACTTTTCGCTTTAACGTTATTGGTCTTTCCCTGTTCATTTTTGACAGGGCTGAAGGTTAAAATGATGCCGAAAGCTTTGTTCTCGAACTCGTTTTCCGTCATTGGAATGAAAGTAAATGAGGGTTGACCTACCATCTGAGCTTTTAATGCTCCATCATCAATGAACACCTCTACTACCTTTTTGCCATCCAAGGCTTTATATGTTCCCGTGAAGGCCTTAAGTTGCCCTTCATTCATTGTCATGTTTGGGCGGTCATAATCTGGCAATTCAACCTTCTCATCAAAGTACAAACCGACAATGTTTCTCACAATGTCGTCATAGGTTTCATGAAGTCCGTTGATTGAGATGACTATCGCAACATCTTGTTTGGGGAAGTACAGCATTGACGAGCGATAACCTTCCAAGAGGGCATTGTGCCCATAGCGTTCCAGTTGCGAGTATTCAGGGCTGTAAATACCAAAATACTCCTTCAACATCATTTGCACTGCTTCTTTCGGGAGCAACTCACCTTGGAACAGTGCCCGAATAAACCGAGAAACATCGAGTGTTGTTGACGTAACGCTCGCCGCTGCACCTGTTACGGTTGGCGACCAGTGCGGTGTGATTGCCACCCATGCGTTGTTCCAGTAATAGAAAGACGTAATGTGAATATCGCACGCCTTGAGATCAAGGCAATACTGAGTGTGCGTTAAGTTCAATGGTTGCGTGATTTGAGCGCGGAGTACCTCGTCAAAGCTCTTTCCCGTCACTTTTTCAATGATATAGCCTAGCAAAAGGTAATTTGCGTTTGAGTATTCATATTGACTGCCTGGTGGAAAGTTAGAGGGTAGCGCTGCCAATCTCGCAATCATTTGTGCTTGCGTTTGAGGCTTTGCGTAGTAACTCAGAAAGTCGGGTTCATCAATAAAGTTCACCAACCCAGAGCGGTGTTGGAGCAAATCTCTGATGCTGATGTTCTCAGCGTTGCTAATCTCAGGAAAGAAGTCGTTCAGTTTGGTGTTCAAACTAAGCTTATTTGCTTCAATTAACTGCATCACCATGGTAGCCGTCATGGTTTTGGAGATAGATGCCACTTTGTATGGGCTTGAGCTGTCTGCAGAAACATAACCACGGCTGGCTAATAAACCAACTTTACGGTTTGAGTAACCAGTTTGTTTGTCCAACACCACGTTACCTTTATCCAAAATAGTGAAGCTGCCCATGGCTTTGTTGTATGTGAAGAGATCGTCGATATAACTGTTGATGACGGTGAGTTTGTCTTCCTGTGCTTGTACTTGTGTTAGGCACAAGAGCGCAGTAACTAAGGCAATAGCGGATTTGAATGCAATTCGAGAAAGTGTTCTTTTTAAAATCAAGGCGCTGTACAGAATGGAGAAAGGATAGAGAGAGTATAACGCCTGTGGAGGACAGGCGTGTAGTTTGTCATTTTAGAGTGATGAATAGGCCTAAAAAGCTAATGATTAGCAAAGAGCTTTATAAACTTGGCACAGAAATAGCCCAAGATAATACCTATCCAGTTAGTACTAAGATCTTCAAAACCGAATGAACGAGTGGCGATAAACAACTGGCTGAGCTCTTCTAACGATACAATGCAAAGCAATAATATAAGAAGGCGGATGCCAAACATGTCCGCTTTTGTTGCGCTTACCCATTTAGGGAAATTAAATACGGCGAGAAATCCGATTAAAAGACTGAACGTAAAGTGTAATGTACTGGAGCCGCCCACATAGCTCTCCAGTTCTTGATAAACGCTGTGGTCTATATCTGAGCTTTTCCAAAGTGATAAAGACACCGTCAACAACAGTACCGCAGCGAAGCTTAGTCGAGCAATTGTATTGGTCATATTTACCCCACAGGAAAGAAGCCTAGGTGACGTTTAACAAAATAAAGAGCCGCCAAGTTTTGAATGGCTAACCCTATCGCCATAGCCCATGCAGCCCCCAGAACGCCGTAACCATTTGAAAGTAAAATCAGTAGCGCAATGGAAATAACACCAGAGACAATGGTGATGTATTTCATGGTCTTTTCATGGCCGCTCATTAACAGTAAGAAACCAACGGAACCCGTCGCGACATTAATCAATTGCCCCAGAGATAAGGCCAATAATAGAGGTGCAGCAGCAATAAACTCTTTACCAAACAGTTGCATGATGAATTCAGGGAATAACACACAAATGATGACGGGGAGAATCGCAGCCCCAATGTTTGCTCGACATGCAAGGCGGCTTAGATTGCGTAGTCGGTCCATTTTGCCCTCTTTGTAGAGTGAGGCAAACATAGGCGCAACAACAAAGTTGATGGTGACAAGAACAAAGCCAATCAACAATGAGGTTCTTTGTGCTGCTGCAAGTAAACCGAGATCTGACGTCGAAATAAAAAAGCCCGCAATGACGAGGCTTCCCCACTGAACGAGGTTAGTGAAAATACTGCCAACCCAAACCTGATTTGCTGAATAGGTAAGTTCCTGATTATGTTTGGTACTTCCGTGTTGGTATTCACCTGAGCGAAGCCATTTTAATGTTGAATGGATAGCGACTACGGTGGTAGCGACTAAAAACAGCACCATTAGCACGTCGGTACTGATTGGATAAACGTCTTTGGCAAAGATAATCAAAGCCACCATTAGAAAGCTTACGCCAAGCTGCAATGCAATCAGAGAAGTAATGACTTTTCTTGATGCTTGTAGGACGCGACTGTTGGTTTGGCCAATAACGAGAAGAGGAATCGCAATAATGGCAAGCGCTAAAGAGAAATTCGAGGCTTGAGTCGTATTGAGTTGTTCAGGAAATGTTGTAAAGGCTAGATATAGCAAAGAACAAACGGCGACACAAAAGAGCAAGCTGCGGGCAAGTGCGATTCGGTAATTGTTACTCTGCCCGTGACGGTTTTGATTTTTAAATGCGATTGCGTTGAATTTTACTAACGAAATATTAAAACCGAGCTGAGCAATGATTGCGACTAATGAGACAAGGTTAAACAGATAAAAAAACTGACCCGCTGTGGTCGTGTTTGAATATCTTGAAACCACGAGGGTCAACAAGAAAGCGAAGAAAGCGGCGAGGGCTTTCACTATCGCCGTTGCAGCACCAAGTGAGAAAAATTGCTTTTTGTCACTTGGCAAGTTTTGAAGTTTTTGATTAATCGATTGAAGCATAAAAAACCTTAGCTGTAGATACTGTTCAGCGCTAAGCGTTGCTTCTCTTCACTGAACGCTTCATTTAAACCGACCGTGTACTGGTTGAAGTCAATGTCATGGTAATGATTAATGCAGTGTGTCAGCTGCTTCGCCATGTCTTGAGGGGTTTGTGCTAAGAATGGATAATTAAGATCTTTAGTAGCACCGATTGATCGAATGACCATAGGTAGGTGTAATTTTGCCGCTTCCAAAATGGTCAAAGGCATGCCTTCCCAAGCAGCGGTATGCAGATACATATCTGAACTTTTCAGCAAGTTGACCACTTCATTTCGTGGAATCATTCCAGTGACCGTTATCCCTATCTCACGTAGTTGATCTTCGAGCTCAATATCACCACCACCAATCCAAGTGATGTCGAACTCTCGATTTAGGTGGTTTGGTTCTAGGGAGGCGAGAGTTTCAATCAAAAACTGAGGGTCTTTTTGAGGTGCAACACGACCGAGCACAACAAGTTTTAGCTTGTCTTTTTGTGGGCTTCTAGCGCGTGTTTCACTGTTATAAGTGACGTAGTTATTCAGTAGTTCCGCACGTTTAGCTCCGATACTTACTGCGAGGTCGCATTCTCTTTGACTGCAACCTGCTACAACATCGATCTTATTGAGTGATATTTTTTCTAACGTTTTGTAGAGGTTGCGGGAAACATTTGAAATATCTTCACGTTCAAATGCATAGCAATGTGGCGTGTAGACTAGACGAGAACGACCAAGTTTCAAGAATCGCCCTAGGAAGCCGGCTTTGCTTGAATGCAAATGAACAATGTCTGGCTTTAATTCAGCAATAAGCGCATTGGCGTCTTTCATAAACTGCCATAAGCCACCTTCAACCCACTTTGTTTGCTTGAATACGTGATTACTGGATTCATTAGTCATGTCGTTTGAGCGTGCACGAGCAAGTAAGGAGTGTTCGTAAGGCTCGGCGCGGGAGGAATGTACATAACTGTATAGCGCTGTTTGAACACCACCACCGAACGCTTCGGTAATATGTAGTACTTTTTTCATTATGACTTTGTCCCTGGTGTTTGCTTCCATTTATTTTTGAATGCTTCGCGCTCTTGCTCAGAGTAAACGTGGCGGTATAAAGGGAGGTCATACATATAGAAAAGCTTTGAGAAATCGTAACGTTCTTTAAAGTATTGGTGGATGTTGGAGTACCATTTGTTTTTTGCCTCGTTGCTGTTTTTAAGCACGAATTTGTCAAGCTGAAGAAACTCACCGATTTCTTGGTCTAGAGAGCTAAGTTGCTCACATTTGATCAGAATGACACTCGCTTTCTCATTGTCGAATGTATAGAACGGTTTCGTGTTATCAATATCTTGACGTAAAACATCAATATTGAAATTGCGCTTCAGTTCGTTATCAAACCAGTTAGCAAAGTAGTTAAGATTGATGTAGTTATCGAAACAATGTTCGATGTGCTTATACGTAACATCCATATCTCGATGGATGGCATCATTTTTCTTCCCTTCAATAAATTGGAGGTGTAAGTCTTGGAAAAAACGAGAAAATACTGTCGCGATAGGATCTCGAACTAGCGTAACGATCTTAATATGTTCACGCTTTTGTAGAATGCGCTTACGCTTGTTGAGTACTAGGCGGTACATGGTGCGGTTCTTAAAATCAAAGAACTTACTTACGTCCTTTTTGTTGTGATACATGTGGAATTCTTCATGATCATCAAAAGTATGAATGTGGTAACTCGGGATTTTTCGTTCACCTAACGTGTGTTCAATTGAGGACGAACCTACTTTGCCCATTTGATAAACCAACACAAAATTGTCTGCTTGAAGTTCTCGGTTCTTTTCAAATTGTCGAGAGATTGAATATTTCATTTATCCTATCCTTGATAACTTTAAATTCGTTGTTCCGCGGTGTGATTAGTTGTTGGTTATAGGCGGAATCGGTAATTCAGTTTGATCGTTATGATCAGGTTGTTTAAGAGGTTCTATCTGACGACTATAATGCCGTTTTTTGCTGATCATGACGGGTAGTAAAAGTATTAAAATGATGGTGGTATTCACCGCGACGAAAAAAACCATCACCAGAGCGTAAATAGAAAGCAATAAGCTTTTTCTGTTTACTTTCAATGTCTTGAAGCATTTCTTCATAAAGTGGAAGTAACCACCAAATAGTAAGGCAATGCCGAGTAAGCCATACTCTATTGAAGTGTCGAGAATGAAATTGTGGGTATAAATAGCCAACTCGTCGTAGTTGAAATAATGAATCATATAATGAGGCAGCATCTTTGCTCCGACGCCCAAAATAGGATGCTCAAGTAAGATGTCGAGGCCGTTTGCCAACAGTAATTTACGGTGTAAATTGGAAACCCAGCGAGCCTCACTTTGGTTGGCGAACAGAATGTCCTCTTGGGTTATTTCAAGCTTATCCGCCAATTGTTCAAACCCAAAATAGAGTGCGGCGGATATCGTCGCTAAGATAATCAAAGTGCTAACGAGTAACACCGTCCATGCATACGTTTCGTTGAGGGTTTGACGGATTAATCGTTTAATAAAAAGCTGGTCGATGAAGACTAACAAACAGAAACCTAGCAGTGCTTTCCTTTCTTGCGACATGAGCAGTAGAGCAAAAGCAAGCAGCATTAAAACAGGGAAAGCTTTGATTCGTGCTCGATATAAATAGAGAAGGGAGCAAAGAACACCAAAAGCGTATTTACTGACGCCAAGAAGTTTAAAACCGCTGTGGTAACCTTGCGCAAAGTGCCACGCTGCGACGAGAGCGCAAATGATCAGCAAGCAATAGGTGAAGTACAC
This sequence comes from Vibrio sp. MOR3, assembly GCF_001557775.1. Taxonomy (NCBI): domain Bacteria; kingdom Pseudomonadati; phylum Pseudomonadota; class Gammaproteobacteria; order Vibrionales; family Vibrionaceae; genus Vibrio; species Vibrio sp. MOR3. The sequence goes on from NZ_LNRD01000001.1 coordinate 395,039, forward strand.
CATCACTCGTTCATCGCTAAATACACCATAGGCGTATAACACCCCCAATAAACTGAGTATTGCAACCCATTGAACGGTCTCTGTGATTAAGGGGAAGATAGGTACGCGATTCAGCATGCCATTAACAAACACGTAGCCGGTAAACAACAGCAAGAATCCAATTCCAGGGTGGAACAACTTATGCGCTTTTCCTTCAAGGACAACCAGTGCAGCAAACCCCAGCGACAGCAAGCTCGCAATATCTGATGGTGCTAAAGTAACCCCTCCTAATCCAACCTTTATCGGCACGAAGAATAGAGCTAGGGTAATCGCAGCAAGCAGCGACACACGGTTACTTGCTGGTGCAGAGTTGCTGGTAAAGACCATAGTAACCATCTCGGAATTTATCGATTGTGTATAGCTTGGCACGATTCACGGAATATTCACTGGCGTGGTCGTAGAGTCCGATCGTGTTGCATAGTTGAGCGATCTTTTCTGCTAACTGCTCTGACGCACCGACAGTGAACAAATATTCCTTGTTACCCATGACCTCATCCAACCCGGGTACATCAGAAGAAAGTACAGGCAAACCTGCCGCCATCGCTTCGACCGCAGCAAGACCAAAGCCTTCAATATGTGATGACTGGACATAAACGTCCATATTAGAAAGAAAGGCGGGGATATCAGAAACTACGCCATGAAAATGAACACGTTCTACAATATTGAGTTGTTGGCACAACGACTCTAATTCATGTCGCTTTGCTCCATCGCCAGCAAGGTGTAGCTCATAATTGTGAGGCAATAGTGCAACAGAACGGATAAGCGTTTCATGATCCTTATGTTCATGCAGTCGGCCAACCATACCGACGTTAATCACGCTTTTTTGAGCAAGTTGGCTCTCAGTTTTCACCTTCATCGGGAAGCGTTCAAGGTCTACTCCGTTGTGAACCACACGATATTTGTGTTGATAATGAGGCATAAACTTAACCAACTCTTCTTGCACTTTTTCACTGATGCTGACAGTCAGGTCATGGCCTCTATAAAGGATGTATTCTAAGAATTTAAATAGTGGGTAGTCGCGACGACGATTGTAAGAGCAGTGTTCGGTTTGAATACGCTTTTTTCCAAACGCCAATAAAGCAAGGTAGATTGAGGGGTAAAGATGGCCGTGCACTAAATCTGGCCAACGCAATACCGACCACCTTTCTTTAAGGGAGAGTGTTTGCCAGTTGAAGCAAACGACTCCTTGTGCGGAAAGTTGATCCAAATAGTCGTTGTCATCGCATAATACTAGGACTTTGATTTCATACTCTGGCCCGTGTTCCATGACGAGATCGACGAGAAACTTTTGTGCACCACCATTCTTGGATAGGTCATTGATAATGTGTAGTATTTTTGTTGTCATGGTTAAGCCGTTAAGTATTTTTTCTTCAACGTTTCGATTTCTGGTGCGGTAAAGAAATGTTGTGTTAACTTGGAGGACAGCATTTCTTCGACGAATTCAGGTTTGGGTTGGTATGAGCTTTTAAACTCTTTAATCAACGGTGAATACCATTTATTGTCGGCCTGATTTTCATGCACAACTTCTACATCTTGTTGCAAAAACTCGCTGATCGCTTGTTGCGATTGATCCAGCTTGTCGATGCGAACCACCATGAGTGAAAAATTACGATTTTGATAAGTCTGGTAACCAAGTTGGTGATCAAATGGTTGAACAAAAACATCAATGCCTGTCAGTGCTTTGATTTCATTATCGAACCACTCAAGAGGATATTGGTGATTAACATGCTCTTCGAATGCTTCATGAAGTAACTGAGGACGCTCAGAGCGTACCGCGCTGTCATCTTTGAGGTACTTGTCTGCCATCCAAAACGGTAACGACTGAAAAAACATCGAGACGTTTCGTCCAACAGGTTCACGAACTAAGGAAATAATACGGACTTGTTCCTTACGTTTGAGCATATTGCACATGACAGCTCGTTTTAATGTGCGTTTAACAAGGTTAGTGACGGGCTTATGGAGTTGTGCCCGCACGGGTGAAATCTGCTTTCCTGCTTCAATTGACATCAAATCATGCAAATGAAGCGAGTTTGGAATGGATTTTTCTAGTGCGCTCGAACCTACTTTGCCCATCTGATAAATAAGGATCGGTTTTTCTTGGCTTTTAAGAATCTGATACCACTGCATAGAATGATTAGTAGGCGTATTTTTGGACATAAAGCGCTTCTCCTTCCTTAGATTTCGCCTGAGTGATAAGAACACCAAGAGATGGTATCGAGTGTTGAATTTGTTTGGATAACGCTATGCTAACCAGTGATGCTTTAGTGGATTCTGAACGGATAACCGTGATCAGACCGTTAGCTTGTTGACCTAGGATTAAGGCGTCACTAACAGACAGCAATGGTGGCGTATCAATAATGATGCGATCGTATTTGTCCTTTAGATGGCTCAACAATTTATCGAAGCGGTCTGATGCCAGTAACTCCTGTGGGTTAGGTGGAATGATCCCTGCCGGCAGTACATCTAAATTCGCTTCTTCATTACGTACAATGCAATCTCTCAAAGGGGCGTCCATAGTCAGGATGTTTGTGAGGCCAGGATTTGACTCTGGAATATTGAATCGTTTTGCTAGTGATGGTCTGCGCAAGTCACAATCAATAAGCAGTACTCTCTCCATCGTTGAAAAGGATACGGCCATATTGATGCTGGTGGATGTCTTACCCTCTTCTGGTATTGCAGAGGTGAAAGGCAGTACTTTCTGATTGGTATTCGTAAGCCTTAACAACAAGGATGTTCTTACCGAGCGGCAAGCTTCACTAAACAGTTTTTCATCTTGGTCTAAATAAGCCGAGTAGGTAACGCCTCCTTGTCTGAGGTTACGTTTTTTGACCTTTGGAATGGTACCAAGGCACGTGACGCCAAGTTTATCTTGAACATCAGATGAAGTTCGAATGACTTCGCGAAGTGTTTCTAAAAGAATCACAAGCGCGCAAGCAATTGCAAACCCGAAGAAAGTAGCGATTAGAACCAACTTCATGCGCTGTGGGGCGATAGGGAAGAGTGGCACAATCGCTGGGTCAGTAAATCGCGCAGTGACATTTTTGTAATCGCTTGTCGCGTTCGTTTCTTTTTCACGATTCAAAAACGCTTCGTAAAGATCTTTGTTGGATTCCACTTCTCGCTTGAGTTGCTCGTAACGTGCTTTTTGAGATCCAAGCATTTGGAAGTCTGACTTTTTACGATCCAATTCAGCTCGTAAAAGATCTTCTTGTGACTTTGCTGCGAGCAAGTCTTGCTGCTTACTAAAAGAAATTTCACGTATCAGTCGCTGCGTTCTTGCTTGGATAGATGTCAACTGCGCCTGAGCTTGAATCATACGATCATGTTTCGGGCCGTAGCGTTGTGACAATTCCGACACGCTTTTCGCCGCTTGTGCTTCAGATAGTTTTAAATCGCGTATTTGCGCTTGGTTGGCAAACTCATCAATAGATAACAAGCTATCCAAATCTTGTGAGGACTTTCGCTTAAGGAGCTCAATTAATGTTTGTGCTTCTATTCGGTTGTTGACAGCAGTGTTGAGTTTTCGGTTGAGTTCTTCCAGTTCGTTAGCATAGATGTCATCAATGCCATTAATGTCGATTAGCCCTTCTTGCATCAAGAATTCTTGCAGAGCCTGCTCTGAGGTTCTAAGGCGTTCTTCTAACTTCTGCGAGTTATTGGTTAACCATGTTGCCGCATTTTGCGTGACAACCAGTTTAGCTTCGAAATTTGCATCGATGTAAGCCTGACCGACGGCGTTTGCAACGGTGGTTGCAAGTTGAGGGTCGGTGGAGCGAAAACGAATCTTCACCAATTGGGTATTGCGAACGGGCTCAATCTCAAGCTTTCTTTTAAAAGTTTGTAGCGCTTGATAGTACGGTTTGCTGTGTTGGGATGTTTCCTTGGGGTTTGGTGCGACGTGCAGTAAATCCTGTACAAAAGGAATCGCTTTTATTTCATCAATTTTCTGCTTGATACCGCTAGCACTGGTGAATTCTGGGTGCTTAGTTAGGTTGAGTTGAGTGATGACTTTATCGGCGATGTGGTTGGATTTCAGTATCGCGATTTGAGTTTGGAAGTACTCTTTCTTTGTGGTATCAACTCCATACACTTCTTCGATCGAGAGGGCGCTTTTTTGCTCTTCTTGGATGAGTAGGGTTGCCGTTGCTTGGTATACCGACTTCTTTGAATAGATATACCAAGTGCAGGTGAGAGAAAAGATAATGGTAAAAGCAAGAATACTTAACCAGTTCTTTTTCAGGGTTCTGAAGTGGTGCCCGAACCGAATTAGCTCAACGTGATTCGAAGGGATATGATTTGCTTGAGTTCCGTTCATTGAATTGCCTGTCATTTAGAAGAAGCTCTGATCGATAAATACAATGTCACCAGGTTCAACAGAACGTTGCATGCTGACACTTTCCACGGTTTTACCCGTATTGTGTTGAGTAAGGTTGATGCCTTTACGGGAAGCTCTATCCGTTAACCCACCTGCGAGTGCTATCGCTTTTTCGATGGTCAATCCTGGTTGATATTCAAAGCCCCCAGGTTTTCTCACTTCACCGTTGACATAAAACAATCGGAAACTGTTGATGGTGACCATCACCTTTGGATTAATGAGGTAATCTCCCTTTAACCCAGTCTCGATTTCATACTTCAGTTGTTTTGGTGTTTTGTTGATTGCTTTAATACGCCCAAGGTATGGGTAATCAAAGTAGCCATCTGACGTGATAAGGATATTTTTAATGGTGAGGTCTTCTTCGCCATACACTTGGATTGAAATCGTGTCGCCAGTATCTAATTGGTAATCCTGTTCGTTAGCAGCCGAAAACGTCGGAGCACTGAACAAGGTGAGTACGAAACTCAACAAAGTGGTTAAAAGTTTCATTAACGTTCCTTGTTATAAAGAAAATCGAGCGTTAAGAGCCCAAATGTTTTGATCAAAGCTATAATTCTGCCAATTGGAATTCTTGTCCTGATATCGCCAGTCAGCTTGAAGTAAAACCCACCGCTTTATGTGGTAATCGAGTCCCGCAGAGAGGGCGTAGCGATCTTCATTTCGAGTGATACCGGTATAGTCATCTTGTTGGTACAAAGCCCCTAATCGTGTTGTTAGGTAACTGTTCCAATCGTGTTTTATATCTAATATGTAGCGTGTTTGAAGGTTGTAATCGCCGTCTTGGTCAGGGCTAACTGCCGCTTGGGTGGTTTTGACCGTAAACAGGGTTTGCTCTTGTGGGAGCCACTCCAAACCAATGTCCCAACTCAATCCGTCAAAGGTTTCTCGCTCATCGCTGTCGAAGCTCTTCACCTGATAGCCCAAGCGGGCTATGCCCTTAGTTTTACCTGTGACTTCCCACTGAGCTCCGGTGTAATAGAAGCCAGAATAGTTGTCTTTTGAAGGTGAGGAAGGGTTGTCTGACAGGTAGTCTGTGTTCGCTTGTTGAGTGCCTACTAGCCAATAAGTTCGCGGTGTTGCACGTAGATAAAATTCTAAATGGGCATTTGGTGAACGAAAGTCGTTGTACTTCGTCTTTGAGCTTCGCTTTCCGGGTAAGCCTTCACGGTAGTTTTGGTAAGTTTTGTCTCGATATCCAATGCCAGCTTCGAATCTTCCTTTTGAACCCTCAGAACCAAATACATAGTTTGTTCTCAGGTCATTGCGATGAAATTCAACCGGATCAATCAGCAAGGAGCCTTGACCCTCAGTGAAGTCCTCACCTTTTTCTTCATGTTGAGCTCGAAATTGATAATCGATAACAAGATGATTGCGACGATTGAACTCAAAGAAATTAGTAAACTGAAAGGTGTGGTCATCGTAGTCATTCTGATCATCAGAAGAAAACCCAGCACTCAGCTTATAGAGCAGGTTTGCTCGGTATTGATTACGCTCTATTTTGGCCAGCAAAGCAGGTTCTACGCCCCATATGTTGACTGATTCTATGTTCTCACCACTATCGGCTTTGTTGATGTTGTCATTACCTTCGTAAAACAAACCAACGGTAGGAATAAGCTCAATGCCGGAGTCTGTTTTGTAGGCCATCGGTTCAGCCGATGCCCCTGCCGAGATGAGGGTAACAGCTGCGATGACAGGAGCTTTCTTTATTGGGATGAATTTAATACGCATTGGAACCTGTAAATCCTTTGAAAATGGTTAAGAAAATGATTTTGAGATCCATCCATACTGACCAGTGGTGGATGTAGTCCAAATCGAATTCAACGCGCTTTTCCATTTTATCTAGAGTGTCTGTTTCACCTCGATAACCATTGATTTGAGCCCAACCGGTAATACCAGGCTTTACCTTATGTCTCAGCATGTAGCGATCGACAATCTGGCGATACTCTTCGTTGTGTGACACCGCGTGTGGACGAGGTCCGACAATTGACATCGTACCTTGAAGAACATTAATAAATTGAGGAAGTTCGTCGAGAGAAGTTCGACGAAGGAATCCACCGAAAGGCGTAATACGAGGGTCGTTTTTAGTGGCTTGTTTTACATCGTTGCCTTGTTCCATCGTTGTCATTGAACGGAACTTCCAAACTGCAATCTTTCGACCATCCAACCCGTAACGGAACTGTTTAAAGATGATTGGGCCTTTTGAAGTCAGCTTAATCCCGACTGAAATGGCGAGCAGTACTGGAGAAATTAGAAGCAATATAATGCTAGAGAGAACAATATCTTCTAGGCGTTTAATCCAAGATGAAATCCCTGCGAAGGGGGTATCAAAAACGCTTAGAGTTTGTACTTGGCCGATTTGATCCCAACGTGAGTGCAACAGGTTATAAGTGAAGAAATCAGGGATGAGATAAGTATTAGCTGTTGTATCAGAAAACTGATTGAGGAATAGCGCGATACGCTCGTTTGCATGCATTGGCATTGCGATATAGACGTAATCGACCTCACCACGTTTGGCTCGTTCCAGCGCTAAACTTACGTTGCCTTTGATTGGGTAGTCTGACGTAGGTAATCGGTCCTTTGAGCGTTCGTCGTAGAAACCATCGAACAGCACACCATGTTCAGAGTGGTTTTCTAGTTCATTCGCCAAAGTTAAACCATGTTGGGTTTGTCCAATGATGATTGCTGTTCTGGTGTTGTAGCCTAGTTTACGCATGTAGGCTAAAGCGACGCGAAACACGCTTCGCCAAGATAAAAGGAGGATGGGTGTAAGCAGGAACCAAACGACTAATAGGTTTTTATCAAATAGTTGATGAACTTGAGAGAAGTACAAAACCATAAAGAGGAAGGTACAGGTAACGAGCCAAGATATGCACGTGATAGAGATTTGCTCTTTGAACGAGCTTGTACGCCATGAGCGATATAACTTGCCGCTTTCAGCCATGATCAGAAATGAGATGCTACCGACGAATGATAAGATTACGTAGTCTTTCTCAATAGAGGTGTTAACGTCATTCATTACGAGTAGCAGCATAAATGACACAATGACAACGAGATCAATCAGGCGGTATAGAAAAGCAAACTCCACCTCATGCGAACGAATAAGTCCTTTGTGTTTCATAACTTAAGTTTCCCTTTAGACACGCTACCGCCATTGAGTGTCGTTCTCAATATCCGTGTCGTTAACGCTTTATATTGTTAAGGCTTGTGTAATAGATTGGGCTAGAGCCCTTATATATCCGAAACAAGTTTAAAAATTTGCATTGTTTGGGTAAGTGGAAATAAGAATGAAATTTAGACCTTAGGCTAATATTTACAGGTTAGGAAAAACGTAATACTTACTGGGGGTTGGTGGGTAAAAGTACTAATCAGGGAGTAAGATAAGGTAACTAATGTTTGACGATGAACATTGTCTATTGGATTAATTTTTAAGGTGAGAAATTAATACGATAGTTTTGAAATAAAAAAATCCCTCTCGAATGAGAGGGATTGTTAGCAAGCAAAGGTTAAAGAGATTTTATTCTACGTCTACGCCATTTTCTTTATGTAGGCGACGACACGCGCGACCATCACTGTGGAACAAGTGGCATCGATGCGCTGGGATACCGATTTCAAGCTTGTCACCCGTATCAACTGGTAACGTGTCTGGCTGGCGATAGATAACATCTGCGTCAGCACCTTCAAGGTTCAAGTAAACTTGAGTCTCATTACCAAGTTTTTCAACAATCATCACTTCGCCGTGAATTGCTGCGTCAGCTTCTGTTGCTTCAATGAGGTGCTCTGGACGAATACCTAGTGACATACGGTCACCACGGTTAACTGTTGTGCCATCGACTGGAATCCAGAACGACACACCATTAGAAAGTTGTACTTTTACGCGCTCTGCTTCGGCTTCTTCAATGAATACACTCATGAAGTTCATTTTTGGTGAGCCGATGAAGCCAGCGACAAAGCGGTTTTGTGGGTAGTGGTAAAGCTCCAGAGGTTTACCAACCTGAGAAACGTAACCGCCATCAAGAACCACGATTTTATCTGCCATTGTCATTGCTTCTACCTGATCGTGTGTTACGTAGATCATGGTACAGCCTAGTTGGCGTTGTAGCTTAGTGATTTGCGCACGCATGTTTACACGAAGCGCGGCGTCTAGGTTTGATAGTGGCTCATCAAGAAGGAATACGTTTGGCTGAGAAACAAGCGTACGGCCGATGGCGACACGTTGACGTTGACCACCAGATAGTGCTTTTGGTTGACGCTCCAACAAGTGACCCAGCTGAAGAATTTCCGCTGCGTGCTCAACACGCTTGTCGATTTCCGCTTTGTCTGCTTTTGCCAGCTTAAGACCAAACGACATGTTGTCGTATAGATTTAGGTGTGGGTAAAGAGCGTAAGACTGGAATACCATACCAACACCACGTTTGGATGGTTCTACGTCGTTCATGCGCTCGTCACCAATATACAAATCACCTGATGTAATGTCTTCAAGACCGGCAATACAACGTAGAAGGGTAGATTTACCACAACCTGATGGACCAACGAAAACCACGAATTCGCCTTCGTGGATTTCTAGATCTACGTTTTTAGAAATCAGTACGTCGCCATACGCTTTACAAACATTTTTTAACGTGACACTCGCCATGTAGCTCGTCCTCGATCAATTTTTATTTTTCACCGCTCATCATTATATGAATTTTCTAGCGAGCAGTAACAGTAGGAATCGGTAAGTTATTGGGATTGGTAAGAAAAACAGGGTAACGCTCCAAAATGTCCTGAACAGGAGCGTTACCCACCATAGCCAAATACGAGTTTCTCTCCCCCACATTATTCGTGTTGTCTCCCCCGTGAAATAATTACCACAAACAACACCAATAATGACAATTCCGCTCGTATGGCAATGCAAAACCAGCAAATCTTTTAACCTATAGGGTAGGTACTGCTGGGAAAGGGTTCTTACCATCCACTCTTGGATGACTGCAGTTTCTAAGATTGTGCTCATTGCTACATCCTCCTAGTGGAAATAATTGTAGGGGGAGTAGGCGGGGAGGAGGCAAAAAGGAGGAGTAGAGGGAGAGTTGGGCGGAAATCACATTATTGCGTGACCTAAAGTTGAAACCGATCACAGGAAGTATTCATTTTGTGATTTGAGTCTCTAACCCTTGGCGATTCAGATCACGAAAATACGTCATAATTGCAAGGGCGTAGGGATTAGGAGGATGAGACATATGGGATTATTTCAGATGATATATGTCGAAATACGGCTGAACCTCAATGGACTAGCCCTACATCAAAAATATAAAAAGGATACGAACATGAAAAAATTAAGCGCTGCAGCACTAGGTACTCTTGTTGCTCTGGGCTCTTTCGGTGCAAACGCTGCCATCGAAGAAGGACAACTTACTATCTGGATCAACGGTGATAAAGGCTACAACGGCCTTGCAGAGGTTGGTAAGAAGTTTGAAGAAGACACTGGTATCAAAGTAACAGTGGCTCACCCAGACGGCCTACAAGACAAGTTTCCTCAAACTGCAGCGACAGGTGATGGTCCTGATATCGTATTCTGGGCTCACGACCGTTTCGGTGGTTATGCAGAAGCTGGTCTACTTGCTGAAATCAAACCTTCTCAAGAGGTTCAAGAAGGCATCGTTGATTTCGCATGGGATGCAGTTCGTTACGACGGCAAACTGATCGGCTACCCTGTAGCGGTTGAGTCTCTATCTCTTATCTACAACAAAGACCTTGTTCCAAACCCACCTAAAACATGGGAAGAGGTTGCAGCATTAGATGCGAAACTTAAGAAAGATGGCAAGTCTGCAATCATGTGGAACCTAAAAGAACCGTACTTCACATGGCCACTAATGGCGGCTGATGGCGGTTACGCATTCAAGTACACTTCAACTGGCTACGATGTTAAAGATGCTGGTATTGCGAACGAAGGCGTGAAAGACGCAATGAACTTCGTGAAAGGTCTTGTAGACAAAGGTGTTATCTCTGCAGATATGGATTACTCAGTATCTGAGTCTGCGTTCAACCAAGGCACTGCGGCAATGACTATCAATGGCCCATGGTCATGGGGCAACATCGAGAAGTCTGGTGTGAACTACGGCGTAACAACACTACCTAAATTCCAAGGTCAATCTTCTAAGCCATTCGTTGGTGTTTTAACTGCTGGTATCAGCACTGCATCACCTAACAAAGACCTAGCAGTAGAGTTCATCGAGAACTACCTACTAACTAACGACGGTCTACGTATGGTTAACAACGATAAGCCACTAGGCGCGGTTGCTCTAAACTCATTCCAAAAAGAGCTAGATTCAGATACTCGTATCGCTGCAACAATGGACAATGCGATGAACGGCGAAATCATGCCAAACATCCCACAAATGAACGCATTCTGGGGTGCTGCTAAGAACGCTATCATCAACGTTGTTGACGGTCGTCAAACTGTAGATGCTGCTCTAGCAGATGCAGAAAAACAAATGACTAAATAATTCAGTAATACCCTTTTTAAGGAGGGGGCAACCTCTCCTTACTTTTCTACTTTTATCCTATATTCGCTAGCAGGTTCCCTATGCAGTCAGTTCAAGGTACAAATGCTATGACAGCACCAGAAGCCAGCCTTCCGAGCAGCAAAAAAGTGTTTATCAAGTGGGCACTATTAGGCACAGTCGGCATTATCAATGGCTACGCAACAATCCTTATGTATTCTCGTGGTGAGATTGCGTTTGCACTCCTTACGCTCATTCTTACCGGTTTAGCGCTATTTATTTTTGGTAGTAAAAAGACCTACGCTCATCGTTATATCTACCCAGGTATTGCGGGGATGATCTTATTCATCCTTTTCCCTTTGGCTTATACCATAGGTCTCGCATTCACTAACTACAGCGCAAAAAACCAACTCTCTTTTGACCGTGCGCAGACCGTTTTAATGGACAGAACGTACCAAAGTGGTGATAGCTACCCGTTCACTCTGTACAAAACTGAGCAGGGTCATCAAATTGTAGTGAAGAAAGGTGAGGCGCTTTTAGCAACACTAACCTTTGAATTGCAAGGCTTCTCTGCGACAGACTTAGATTTAGCGCCAATCACAGAAGCGACGGGCGATAAAGAACCGATTAAAACGATCGTTAAAAACCGTAGCGCTTTGAGTGGTGTTGATCTACACCTGCCAAACGGCGATGACATCCGTATGAGCGGTCTTCGTAAGTTTGCGGCTGTTGTTCCGCTTTACACGCTGCAAGACGATGGTGAGACGCTATACAACAATCGTACCCAAGAGACACTACGTCCAAATATGGATGTGGGTTACTACCAACCAGTAGACGAAAATGGTCAGTTTGTTGGTAACACGGTTTCTCCAGGTTTCGTAGTAAACATCGGTACGCACAACTTTGAACGTGTTTGGAAAGATGATGGTATCAAAGAGCCGTTCATCAGCATCTTTATCTGGACGATTGTTTTCTCTGCGTTGACCGTTGTTTGTACACTGGTTATCGGTCTAGTACTTGCAAGTGTCGTTCAGTGGGAAGCCTTGAAAGGCCGCTCTGCATACCGATTACTGCTTATTCTTCCGTATGCGGTACCAGCGTTTATCTCTATCTTGATCTTTAAAGGTCTCTTCAACCAGAGCTTTGGTGAGATCAACATGTTGTTAGAAGGGTTGTTTGGTATTAGCCCTGCGTGGTTCTCTGACCCATTCATGGCGAAAACCATGATCCTAGTGGTTAACACATGGTTAGGTTTCCCTTACATGATGATTCTTTGCATGGGTCTACTAAAAGCCATTCCTGAAGACCTCTATGAAGCATCAGCTATTGATGGCGCAAACTTCATCACCAACTTTACTCGCATCACGCTACCGATGATGCTTAAGCCACTAACGCCATTGCTGATCGCTAGCTTCGCGTTTAACTTCAACAACTTTGTACTTATCCAGCTATTAACGGGTGGTGGTCCTAACATGATTGGCACATCGGAGCCGGCAGGTTACACGGACTTACTTGTAAGCTACACGTACCGCATTGCATTTGAAGGCGCTGGCGGTCAAGACTTCGGTCTAGCAAGTGCGGTTGCAACGCTTATCTTCCTATTGGTTGGCGCGCTAGCACTATTGAACCTACGTGTTACTAAAGTAGCTCAGGATTAAGGAGACAGAACAATGGCAATGGTACAAGGCAAGTCATTAAAATATCGTGTTTGGGCTACGCATATCGCAATGTGGGCGTTCTTAGCGCTGATTATCTTCCCTCTACTGATGATCATCGCGATCTCATTCCGTGAAGGTAACTTTGCAACAGGTAGCCTTATCCCAGACAACCCGACGCTAGACCACTGGAAATTAGCGCTAGGCATATCAGTCACAAACGCAGATGGGTCGGTTACACCGCCGCCATTCCCAGTCATGACTTGGCTGTGGAACTCAGTAAAAGTTGGTGGTATTTCAGCTATCTTGATTGTGGCTCTGTCGACCACTTCAGCGTACGCGTTTGCTCGTATGAAGTTCAAAGGTAAGAACACTATCCTGAAAGCGATGATGATCTTCCAAATGTTCCCAGCAGTATTGGCATTGGTTGCACTATACGCATTGTTTGACAAACTAGGTCAGTACATCCCGTTCCTAGGCTTGAACACGCATGGTGGTTTGATCTTCGCTTACTTAGGCGGTATCGCTCTTCACGTATGGACAATCAAAGGCTACTTTGAAAGCATCGATTCTTCATTAGAAGAAGCAGCAGCGCTCGATGGTGCAACGCCTTGGCAGGCATTCCGTCTGGTACTACTTCCACTGTCAGTGCCAATTCTTGCGGTAGTGTTTATCTTGTCATTTATCATGGTGATAGGCGAAGTTCCGGTAGCATCACTACTGCTATCTGATGTAAACTCGTACACTCTTGCGGTTGGTATGCAGCAGTACTTGTACCCTCAGAACTACTTATGGGGCGACTTTGCAGCAGCAGCAGTGCTTTCAGCTGTACCAATCACAGCGGTATTCTTACTGGCGCAACGCTGGCTTGTTGGTGGTCTAACGGCTGGTGGTGTGAAAGGTTAATCTTGGTTGGTCACTAAGATACAAAAGAATAACTAGAAAAGGGCGACCATTAGGTCGCCCTTATATTTAGCAATCGATATTACACTTTTGGTTTGGCCGCCGATCAGTAATATCTCGCTTTAATTGGCGTTACGCATAGCTGGCTGTTAGCTTAGTTCCTTACGCTTTAATCACTAACAGTTTCTTGTAACCATAACCTGAGTCTTGACTCAGGTTTTTTTATGCCCGTCGTTCACGAGGTTTATTTTCTTAATGCAGGTAGAGATTAGCGGCTTTGCAATGGATTACACAGTTGAGCCGGAATGCCATGCGTATCACTTCACATAAATAATCTGTGGGTATTTTCGAAAGGGCGATCAGGGAGTTGGGAGAGATTAAAGCTCTCGGCTTGAAGGAGCGCAACCTACGTACTGAAGCAAGGTATATAAGCTCTCTTGTTGCAGCGCAACGCGACGAAATAAATCAGCAAAAGTAGAATCACCACCAAAGCAAGCTTGAATGTAATGATTAATCTCTGTTTCGTTATATCCTTCGACATACATCGTTCTTACCCACTGGTATTCAACGGCTTTCAAATTAGTGAGTGTGTCTTCGCTTAATGTGGTCTCTTTCAATCTCAAGATCCAAACTCTATCCAATAGCAAAATTGTGCTTGGATTTAAGCAAATCAAAGTGAAAGATTTATGACAATTTGACGCTTGTGTGAAGCGAATGACACAACCATGACATTGCTTCACACAGCAAGGGGGCAAACGCTTACTTTTGTTGAGCGACGTGAGTTATTTGAGATACTTAACGTGCGCTTCCATCTCTTCGCCAATTTGCTTACGCATGTTCATCAAGCGAATAGCCGATTGTTCTAGTGCTTTGTCTTCATCCGACTCAGGAATCCACTTCGGTACATCGGTTGGTTTTCCGTCTTCATCGACCGCAACCATGATAACGATACAATGCGTCGTTAGGCGGTTTTTTAACTCTTTGGGATCGCAGGCTTGTACATCGATAGCAATGTGCATTGAACTGCGTCCTGTGTAGATAACTTTGGCACTGACTTCGACTAAGTTACCGACATGAATCGGCGCGACAAATCGAATACCACCCGCATACGCTGTGATGCAGTACTTGCCACTCCAAGCCGCGCTGCACGCGTAAGCGGCCAAGTCGATCCATTTCATTACGGCGCCACCGTGCACTTTACCACCGAAGTTTACGTCTCCGGGTTCAGCAAGAAAACGAAGGGTAATATCTCTTTGACCACTGCTCATCTGTCATTCCTTTATTGTTGTCGTTGTTATTAGACTCAATGTATCAGCAAGGAATTCATTCTGGAATAGGAGACGCAACAAAATATTAACTTTTCTGTCAGCCTGAGCAGTAAAAGGTGCGGAGCACAAAAAAGCCACGGAAGATACCGTGGCTTGAGGGATTGAATTACGATGTCGCAGGCGGTAAATCTGGGCTTGGCGATTGCACCTTCTTTCGAATCTTAACCTGCGACAAGATAACGCCAGAGATAACCAGCATGCCACCAATGATATGGTACACATGGATTTCTTCACCGAGCATAGTCGAAGCCAAAGCTACCGAGACCACAGGCATCAGGTTCATGAACATGGCACTAGAATCCGCGCCAATCAAATCGATGGCTTTCACCCACATCAATGGGGCAAAGATAGACGCCGCAATACCCGCGTAAGCAATGAGAGGTAGTGCGCTTTGGCTTGGAAGTAACTGGTCGCTGCTAAGCCAAAGTGGGGTAAGCATTATCAGCGTGAAAAAGCCCTGCATGTAAACCAGAGTCATACTGTTGAATGGCATTTTCCAACGCTTAAGTAACACGCAGTAAATCGCGTAACAAAGGGCAGCAAGAAGCATCAAGCTGTCACCTTGTGTCATATCTTGATGTAGGAAGTAGGTAATATCGCCATGACCAAGCATAAACGCCAAACCGCCAAGCGAAATCACGCCGCCCGCCACGCTCAACATAGAAATTGACTTACCTAACAAGGGTACGCTCAGAAAAACACTGATAAGAGGAACAAGAGAAGTGATTAGCGCCATATTGGAAGCCGTGGTAGTCAAGCCTGCGTAGTAGCCTAACGATTGGTTTAACACCATTCCGAGCAGAGCAAGGCAAGCTAGCTTCGTCATGTAAGGACGAATGACATGACGTTGGCGGATTACGGCAGGTAAGCAAAATGGTGTTAGAAGCACCATAGCGACAAACCAACGATAGAAACTCATTGCACTCGGTTCAATGGCACTTGCTGCCATTTTATTTACGATGGAATTCCCACCCCAAATCATGACAGTAAAAAACGGAAGCAAATAAACCATGAGAACCTCATCGCACAATAATTAATGGCGCTAGTCTGACAGGTCTTTATAATGAAAAGTATCTCTGGAAAGACATCGTAAGCGATAGGAAGACAATTTTGAAAAAGACCACTAGGAATCTTCATCCTTCATTATCAATTGAGCAGGCACCATCAGATGTGTTTATGAATTTTGAAGCCTTTCTGTCGAATACTGAGACTCGGATTCATAGTCACCCTTGGGGACAAGTGCAGTTGATAAGTGGCGGCATTCTAGAAATGGATGCAGAAGACACACGCTTTTTAGCACCACCACATCTGGCTATTTGGGTGCCGGCTGGAATTCGTCATACCAGCTATAACCGTAAGCCATTGGAATACTGCTCTTTAAATATCGCACCAGAGCTAACGCAGCACTTCCCGTCTAAAACCAGTCTGATCAAGGTAACGCCAATAGTGTCTGCAATTGTGGAAGACTTTCGTCAGCGCGACATTAACGTGGCAAAGAGTGAAGAAGACAAACGCATCGTACAGGTACTGCTTGATCAGTTAGCGAAGCAAGAGGTTGAGCATCACTTCTTGCCAACCACAGATAACAAATATCTGGAACCCATTCTTAAAGCCGTTGAAGAAGCGCCAACGGATGAAATTAGTTTGGGGGAGTGGGCGGAAAAGGTGCATACTACTGAACGAACGCTAGCTCGTCATTGCCAAAGTGAGTTAGGGATGAGTTTTACTGAATGGCGATTACGAGTTCGTTATCTGCACTCAATGGAGCTATTAAGAAAAGGGCAAACGGTAAAAGAGGTGGCGTTGACGTTGGGCTATAACCAAGCCAGTCCATTTATTGCCATGTTCAAGAAATACTCCGGCATTACACCGGAGCAATATAAGAACCGCTTGTTATAGCTGAGCGAGCACGTAGTCTAAACCGCCTACAACTGCTGCAACTTGAGCATCGTTACACTCCTCATCAGTCACTTTCGGGCTGTCTGGGTAAACTTCGGTTGTGGTGCCGTAAGTGCAGTTGGTTACGCCGCCACACAAACCCAGTTTCACCATTGGGTAATTAATGACGCCAAATTGCACCACTGGCGAGCCAATGATTTCGCCTTTATCGTCAGCAGGTGCAATGTGCGTTACCTTAGCTACTGACTCGATGACCGCTTTTTGGAACTCAGGTTGCGGGTTTTCTGTATCACCGACCGTGTAGAAACCGTCTGGGATCATGCCTTCGATGTATTCAAGGCCATCACGCGCCGCAAGTGCAGGGCGGAATTCAGTTTCATCAGAATCGGTGGTTTCGTGCAGGTCGATGTGCATTAGAACATCACCCAAGGTCGCAACCAGCTTCATCAAGTTTGCTGATTCTTCCGCATGGCTATCTGCATAGAAAGAGCGGTTTGGGTCGATCGCATTTGGGTTCCAGCGGTTAATCACTTCGTAACCCCAAGGGCTAACACATGGCGCAACGACAATGTTGAAGTGTTCTGCATAACGTTCTGCTTGTGTATCAACAAACTTCAGTGCGCCATGAACGCCACTTGTTTCGTAGCCGTGCACGCCGCCGGTGACTAAAACAACAGGTTTTGCTGCATCCCAGTTACGAGTCTTGATACAAAATAGAGGGAAGCGTGCCTCGTCGTAAGAAAGTGCGCCGTATTGCTCAACATCAAAACGCTCGCGAAGGGCATCAATTTTTGTCACGACTTCTTCTTGGTAGCTACGTTTTACGTCACGTTGCTCACACCAAGCTTTGCGTTCTGCTTCGCCCCATGGCTGATCTGGGGTACCGATTGGGTAAGTATATCCGCTTTTCATCTATACTTTTCTTTTGTGTGCTTGAAAGGTAAGACAAGACTAGTCCTGTCTCAAAGCCACATCAACACAAAACACAATTTGTGACCTTATTCTTTGCAGAATCATAACTTTGCTGAGTGATTTAATGGTGTTACATTTTGTTACTTATTCAATTCCATAAAAGAGATAAATAAATGGCTGGAGCAAGTTTACTGACACTGTTGGATGACATTGCAGCTGTATTGGATGATGTCGCATTGATGTCAAAGGTAGCGGCGAAAAAGACCGCTGGTGTATTGGGCGACGATTTGGCGCTAAACGCGCAGCAAGTATCGGGTGTTGCTGCCGAACGAGAAATTCCAGTGGTATGGGCGGTCGCGAAAGGTTCATTTAAAAACAAGTTGATACTAGTGCCTGCGGCGTTGCTTATTAGTGCGTTTATTCCTTGGTTGATCATGCCATTACTCTTGATCGGTGGTTTGTTTCTCTGTTTTGAAGGCGCAGAGAAGATCTTAGAGAAACTGTTCCCTCACGCTCATCAGCATGAAGATCACGCGGAAGAGTCCTCTGATACGGGGGAATCCGTGGAAGAGTATGAGAAGAGAAAAGTGGCGGGCGCGATCCGTACTGACTTTATTTTGTCTGCTGAAATCATCGTGATTGCGTTAGGTACGGTCACAGGAACAAGTATCGTGACGCAGATTTTGGTAGTAAGCCTGATTGCGATCTTGATGACCATTGGTGTCTACGGTTTAGTGGCTGGCATTGTTAAGCTCGATGATTTGGGCTTCTATCTAGAGCGTAAATCCAATGGCGAAGGTCTGAAAGCCAAACTCGGTGGGGCGTTAGTAGCGTTCGCACCGAAATTGATGAAGATGCTTGCGATTGTTGGTACTGCTGCGATGTTCTTGGTCGGCGGCGGTATTGTTGTTCATAACGTCCCTGCAATTCATCATCTGATTGAACCTATCATTATGGACTTCCGTGGTCACACGATTGCAACGGCGATCGTACCGACACTGCTTAACGGTGTGATTGGTGTCATTGCTGGTTTGATTGTGGTTGCTGCTTGGACGGTTGTTGAGAAGGTTCGCGGTAAATAAGCGCGAGTTCAGTTTGTTGAGGCTGTATTAGAGCCAAAAGAAAAGGGTCATGCCTTTTCATATCGAATATGGTGGCATGACCCTTTTCTCATTTCTTGAGGGTGATTATTTCACTTCCCATTCAATTTTTTCATTTGCACGGATTGGCACAACGATGTCGCTGCCAAATGGCATCGTTTCTGGTACATCCCACGCTGCTTTTTCTAGCTTGACTGTATCTGTGTTACGAGCGATGCCGTAAAAATCAGGGCCATTCAAGCTTGCGAATGCTTCTAGATTTTCTAGCTTGCCTTCGTTCTCAAAGACTTCAGCGTAAAGCTCTAGCGCTGCGTGTGCAGTGTAAGACCCAGCACAACCACAAGCCGACTCTTTTGCGCCTTTTGCGTGTGGCGCTGAATCCGTACCTAGGAAGAATTTCTTGCTGCCGCTTGTTGCTGCTTCGATAAGCGCTTGTTGGTGGGTATTGCGCTTAAGAATTGGTAGGCAGTAGAAGTGTGGCTTAATGCCGCCGACTAGCATGTGGTTACGGTTGAACAGCAGGTGGTGAGCGGTGATAGTTGCTGCAACGTTATCAGAAGCGTTGTTGACGAAATTAGCCGCATCCGCAGTCGTGATGTGCTCAAGAACGATTTTTAGGTTAGGGAAGTCGTTGACGATAGGAGCAAGAACCGTGTCTAGGAATTCCTTCTCACGGTCAAAAATATCAACGTGGTTGTGAGTCACTTCACCATGAACCAAAAGCAGCATGCCAACTTCTTCCATCGCTTCAAAAACGTGGTAGATGTTCTTTGCGTCGGTTACACCAGAATCAGAGTTGGTAGTTGCGCCTGCAGGGTAAAGCTTTGCTGCAACGATTTTCCCTGTCGCTTTAGCTTTGCGGATTTCGTCTGGCGTGGTGTTGTCTGTTAGGTACAGCGCCATAAGAGGTTCGAATTGCTCACCGTGTTGTTCAGCAAGGATGCGATCACGGTAGGCTAGCGCCATTTCAGTATTAGTCACTGGTGGGACGGTGTTTGGCATGATCAGTGCGCGGCCGTTATAACGGCTAATATCGCGAACGGTATCTTTTAGAACTTCACCATCGCGTAAGTGAACGTGCCAGTCGTCAGGACGAGTAATAGTCAGTGTTGTCATTAATTGCTCCCACCATTAATAAAGTTGTGATTGGAGCCTAAACGCTGCATTTACCTCAAGAGCAAACGCTTGCGCTTAGGCGACAGGATGATAGTGGAATTGCACTTTCATTTCATCCCATTTTTCACATTTCTTTACGATAGGAGCTCAGGTGGTTACTTCATCGTCAACCAAAGTGCGTGAATCGTACCTGGTAGGAAGAAGAAGAACGTCAGGATAAGGTTGATGAAGAAGTCTTTCTCTAGACCTTTTTCCATGTAAACCGCCACTGGTGGAAGGAAGATACAAAGTAGAATTAGAATCAGTTTATTAGTATCCATGGTCTATGCTCCGGATAGGTTATTTAAAGGTGTCAAAAAGTTGGCGAATTATGTGCACTATATCACTTTTTGGCAATCCTGTTTCGTCAGGAATATGCAAATTTATGGGACTCTGTTCATAAAATGAGACGCATAAGTCGGTATTCCAACGATGTTGATTGCCACGCACTGAAGATACCTCAGACAAATTGATGTTTTATAGGCACTTGGGTCATCAAACGTATGAGGATATGATAGTCCAATAATTAAAAAGTATCGTTAGGAAGAAAGCCATGTCGCAGTCAGTTTTGTCTCAAATCAATGTGTTCCCAGTAAAGTCGGTGGGTGGTGTTGCCCTTTCATCAGCTTGGGTTGAGAAGCAAGGCCTCAGTTTTGATCGTCGATTTATGATCGCGACGTCTGATGGTTC
The DNA here is from genome assembly GCF_001557775.1 of Vibrio sp. MOR3. Taxonomy (NCBI): domain Bacteria; kingdom Pseudomonadati; phylum Pseudomonadota; class Gammaproteobacteria; order Vibrionales; family Vibrionaceae; genus Vibrio; species Vibrio sp. MOR3. Next base: position 415,574 of record NZ_LNRD01000001.1, read on the forward strand.
AATGGTTACGGCAAGAAAATTCCCGCAAATGGTGACCATTAAGTCAGCGTTATTGCCCGATGGTGTGGTGTTTACTAGCCTTGGTGAAGAGCCACTAAAGATTCGCTATCAAGATTTCAAAATGCAGGAAGCACCTGCAACGGTTTGGAAAGACAGTTTTACTGCATACACCACCACTGACGAAGCGGATGATTGGTTTAGTAAAGTGTTAGGTCTTCGTGTTGAGTTACTTTTTACTGGTGAGCAGTCCAATCGTGTAAGAGAGAAGTTGGGTCACAACGTTAGCTTTGCCGATGGTTATCCAGTGCTTGTTATCAGTGAAGCGTCACTGGAAGAGTTAAATCGCAGAAGCTCTGAGCAGCACTCAATGGATCAATTCCGAACCAACCTAGTGGTATCTGACACCAAGCCATTTGAAGAAGACTCATGGAAACGTATTCGCATTGGTGAAGTCGAATTTGAATCTGTAAAACCTTGTGAGCGTTGCATCTTAACCACCGTTAACACTCAACGCGGTACATTCCGAGAAAGCAAAGAGCCACTCAAAACACTGCAAGAGTTCCGCGCGAATGAGCGTGGCGGTGTATTCTTTGGCCAAAACCTTGTTGCTCTTAATGAAGGCATTATTCGTTCTGGTGACAAAGTCGAAGTGCTGGAATACAAAGAGCCAGAGTTCTATCCGGATAACTCTCCTCATCGAATGACGCTCACTTGTGTTGAACGAGAAGAGATTGCGCGCGACTTCGTAACCTTATGGCTTGAGCCAAGTAAAGGTCAGTTACCAACGTACTTACCAGGTCAGCATTTACCTATCGAAGTGGATATAGAAGGTAAGAAAGTAGGGCGTCGTTATACGTTGTCATCGAGCCCTTCTCGCCTCGGGCGCTACGCAATTTCGGTTAAGCGTGTTTCTGGTGGGCGTGTGTCTAATTCACTGCTTGATAATCTGCAAGTTGGAGATGTGCTGGAAGCGGAAACGCCAGATGGTCAATTTCATCTAAAAGAGCATTCTGTTCAGCCTCTATTGCTGTTGTCTGCTGGTAGCGGTGTAACACCAATGCTGTCGATGGTTCGTTACTTGGCTGATCACAACCAACTCGATGATGTGGTGTTCTACCATCAGTGCAGCAGCGAGATTGATATCCCATGTAAAGATGAGCTCGATGCACTAAAACGTCAGCATCCGGGATTAGATGTGAAGATTTGCTTAACTCAACCCGCAGTGGACTGGTTTGGTCTTAAGGGGCGAATCAGCTTATCCCATATAAAACAGATCAAAGATGTTGAGAAGCGGCAAGTGTTCGTTTGTGGCCCTGATGGTTTTATGCAAAAGGCGAAAAACCTTCTGCTCAAAAAAGGGCTACCGGAAGATAACTATCATCAAGAAGCATTTGGCGTTGCGGCTACTACAGCCAAACCAGAGAAAAGTGTTGAGATTGAATTCAACGGCTTTAAGTTGATGGGTAACAACCAACAAACGCTACTTGAGCAAGTAGAGAATGCAGGCAAAAACATTAGCAACAGCTGTCGAGCGGGCTTGTGTGGCGCTTGTAAGGTTCAATTAGAATCAGGGCTAGTCGATCACCCAGATGTACCTGCTATCAGCGCAGAGGAACGTGCGATGGGTAAAGTGTTGGCATGTTGCGCTATTCCGCAGACGGACGTGACAATCACAGACTAATTGCCATAAAGACGGATCGCAACCAGTAAAAAAACGCCGCTAACGTAGCGGCGTTTTTTATCTATCTCAGAGCGGTTTCAGAAACGAGTCGCTCAGAAATAAAATTGCAATTTAGTCGTAGATCGTTGGGATCGGCTGACGTTTGTGCTGCGTGGCCTTGTAAATTGACACCAGACGGTCACTCACTTGTTCCGAAACAGGTTTGCCTTCTAAGAAGTCGTCAATCTGTTCGTAAGAGAGATTCAGTGCGTTTTCATCTGCTTTTTGAGGATCAAGTTCTTCTAAATCTGCAGTCGGTACTTTCTTTACTAGTTGTTCCGGTGCACTCAGCGTTGCCGCGACTTCGCGTACTTGACGTTTGCTCAAGCCGAATAGTGGTGCCATATCACAAGCGCCATCACCAAACTTAGTGTAAAAACCGGTAATGTTCTCAGCCGAGTGGTCAGTGCCTAAAACTAGGCCGCCTACGTAACCTGCGATTTCATATTGAGCAGCCATGCGGGCACGTGCTTTTACGTTACCTTTTACAAAGTCGACTTTTGCAGCGTCAGTTGGCAGAAGGCCAGTACCTTCCAATGCAACATGAGATGCAGAGTGAAGACCATCTACGCCCGCTTTTATGTTTACAGATACAGAATGAGTTGGTTGGATAAAGGCAAGAGCAAGTTGTGCTTCGTCTTCATCCTTTTGCTCACCGTAAGGTAAACGAACGGCGATAAACTGGTAGCTATTGTCGCCAGCTTCTTCGTTCAGTTGGTCCACAGCCAGTTGAGCCAAACGACCACATGTCGTTGAGTCAACGCCACCGCTGATGCCAAGAACAAGAGACTTACAGCCTGCTTCTTGCAATTTACGCTTGATAAAAGCGACACGGCGCTCGATTTCGAAATGCGGGTCGATTGATGGGAGAACTCGCATTTCATCGCGGATGGATTGTTCCATTTCGGGTTCCTTTTCCTGCAAATACATCAGACACTAAATTAGTCGGAATGTGTTCATACTTAGGCCTACGTTTATTGTTCACAATTGGCGGGAAAGCGTTCAATTGATGTTCATAAACGTCGCATTAGTGTCAAAAAACTCTAAAGATTAGTAGTATCATACCGAATTCATCGGATTAGAAAACTCTCTTCAACCAGGTAATCACCGGATATGAAAAAAATCGCCGTTTTTGGTAGCGCATTTAACCCACCAAGCTTAGGGCATAAAAGCGTGATCGAATCCTTAAGTCACTTCGACCTCGTGCTTCTGGAGCCTAGCATTGCACATGCTTGGGGCAAAAATATGTTGGACTATCCAATCCGGTGCAAGTTGGTCGATGCCTTTATTAAAGACATGGGGCTTTCCAACGTTCAACGTTCAGACTTAGAGCAAAGTTTGTACCAACCTGGACAAAGTGTGACGACTTTTGCGTTATTAGAAAAAATTCAAGAAATCCACACGCAAGCCGATATAACTTTTGTCATTGGTCCTGACAATTTCTTCAAATTTGCTAAATTTTACAAAGCAGAAGAAATTACGGAACGTTGGACTGTGATGGCGTGCCCTGAGAAAGTTAAAATCAGAAGCACAGACATACGAGATGCTTTACTCGCTGATAAAGACATCAGTGCATTTACAACATCAACAGTCCGTGACATTTTACAAAGCGAACGCTTATACAAAGAAACGTTATCTGGTAACTAAGAGGTCAGATTTTCATGGTCAGAATAGTGGTATTTAGTGCATGCACGTTGCTTGTTGTTACACAAGCCAGCTTCGCGTGTAACTATTTGTCTGATCGTTCTGTTGTATTCGCTGATAACACCATGCCCATTTGTGAAGACATTTTTGATAGCGTCGGTGTGCTCAGTGTGGATACGCTCAATTGGTATGAGGCGGAAGAAAGACCGCTTGATGAGCCCACAGAAAACTACTGGGATGAGTGGGCGATTAAGTCGGAAGACACGCCATTGCTGACTCAAAGCTTGGAAAGTAACTATTTTGGCTTGGGTGTCTGGATGCCAGAAGAGTTGAGAGACGATGAAAGCAAAATGACAACCGAAGAATGGCTGAAGAGTCATGGGTTAATGTTCAGTATCGGTTTTGGGGACAAAAGTGATGGTGAACCAAGAATGCGCTTCGATTATCGTTGGCACGAATACTACGATGCTGACTGGATGATGCAGATAGAAGTCCCGTTCTAAATAACACTTCTTAATCAAAAAGGGCGTACATCATGTACGCCCTTTTTGATTCTAAGTTGGTAGTTGGTTACAGTGCTTCCCCAAACACTAAAAAGCACAACTGTTCGTATTCTTCTTCATTACCTGCAAACAAACGCTCGACGATGTCCATTTGCTTTTTGCCAGACAGTTTCATTTTACGAGCTTCTCTTAGTGTTAGCACCAAACACAACTCGATTGAAATTGGTGATTCGCAACCAGGTTTCCATTGATTGATCAAGCTTGTGAGGTGTGAGCCCGTCAGTTTTGGCTTCAATTCCAACGCCTCATATTTGGCGACTGTCAACAAATCCAGTTGTTTTTCACTGCGTGGTTCGGTGGTTACCAGTTTATCCATTAGCGCTTTTAATAGAGCGGAAGGTTTTACAAAGCCGGCTTGTTGAGCAAACTCATCGTTCAAACGCACAGAAAAATCACAACGAGTAGTGCGAGTATTTGGTAAAAAGGTGAGGGAGCTCAAACATCCCTGAGGAATCCAAAAATACTGACCTGGTTCGATGGCATACTCTTGTTTACCCAATTTTATGATCGCCAAACCCTCGACTACTAACAGTAGCGTGTGTTTTAGCGCTTTCTTACGCGCAGCAACATTGAGAAAAGGGTAATTTGCGTCGTGAAATTCAATTGCGTAGTTCATTGTGAATACCAGAGTTCTTGGGGCGCTAAGGTTAACGTTAAACCCTTAGAATGCCAACCGAATAACAGAATTTTTTGCGAATAGAAATTGTAAAACGACTGGTATGACCATGTTAAAAGTATGGATTGAAATGCTGCTACTTGGCAAAACAATGCGTAAAATGTGCCAGCTTTTTTTGAAATGAATTGAATAATGACAGCCAATACCGATCCTTATATTGAAATTCGTCCATACAATGACGAAGAGATTCCAGCTGCGCTGGACCGCCTTATCCAAGACGATGAGTTTATCAGCGCGATTTTAGAGCACCGTTTCGCAAATAAAGCGAACTGGTTCAAAACACTCATGAGCCCGATTATCCGCGTCTACTTAAAAGCGAAGTGGAGCAAGCTTGACTCCGTAGAAGCGATTCAACTTGAAGTTAAGAAGTACCTTCAAGATACGTTGAATACGACGACGGATGGTGTGACCTTTTCCGGCTTGGACAAGCTAGATAAAGAAACTTCTTATTTATTTGTGTCTAACCACCGCGATATCGCTATGGATCCTGCGCTTGTTAATTACGGTTTGCATCAGACCGATCATCGCACTGTGCGCATTGCTATTGGTGACAACTTGCTTAAGAAGCCTTGTGCGACAGAACTCATGAAGCTTAACAAGAGTTTCATTGTAAAACGTTCGGCAAAAGGCCCGAGAGAGATGATGAAAACGCTGGGTCAATTATCTGGCTATATCAAGCACTCTCTTGATACGGGTAACTCAATTTGGATTGCCCAAAAAGAGGGGCGAGCAAAGGATGGGAATGATTTTACCGATCCTGCAATCCTTAAGATGTTCCACGTAGAAGGGCGCAAGCAAAAAATCAGCTTTGGCGAATACACTCGCTCGCTGAAAATCGTTCCAGTTTCTATTTCTTATCAGAATGACCCATGTGACCTTGCTAAGGCAAAAGAGCTGTACGAGAAAGCAGAAAACGGTAGCTACGAGAAGGGTGAGTTTGAAGATATCGAGAGTATTATCCAAGGTATCGTAGGCTACAAAGGCAAAGTTCATGTTGCGTTTGGTGATGTGGTTGATCAAGAGTTCGAAACACCTGAAGAACTTGCAAATGAAATTGATCGTCAAATCCATAACAATTACCGAGTGTTCCCGATGAACTTGCTTGCAGCGGGTCGAGAAGATGACACGATCACCGAATTGGTTAAGTCTCAGTTAGCAGAAAAGCTTGAGCAACTGCCAGCTGGCGCACATAGCTATTTAGTCGCAAGCTATGCAAATCCAGTCAATAACCAAGAATAGCCGGGCTTTAGAGATATGATTGCTCAGCGTTAACATTGTGAGGAACGGGTAGGATCTTTAGCCGATGTGTTATTTGATTTTTCGCTCGTTCTTCTCATTCTGTTCTAAGGTGCAACGGCGCCACCTAAGGTCAAGTTCGTTGGCCACTTTGATATACGATTCCCACCTAAGAAAATGTTGCCATTGACTGTCATGGTCTCTGGGAATTCGGTGAGTTTTGAACCACTGATATACAAATTCCCCTCTACGACAAGGCCTTCAGGTAATTGAGTTAGCGGTGTTCTAATCACACTCAAGTCCCCCTTCACTCGCAGTCGAGTCGGTAAGCTTTGCAAAGGGGTATCTGTCAAATTTAGGTAACCCCCAAGCTTCACTCCTCGTGGCCAACGTTCGATTTTGCTGCCCAATAGATTTGCATACCCTTTGATCTTAGTCCCTGACCTAATGGTTTTAAGCGAGCTGTTGGTGGCCTCCAAGCTACCCCCTACGTCAAGCCCTCTAGGAAGTTTGGTAATCGGGGTTTGTGAGATATTCAAATTACCTTTAACGATGAACCCGTCGGGCAACTGAGAATAAGGTTTGTTGCGTAGGTCAACATTGCCGTAGTTGTCTGTATGGCCAAATTTGGAGTAGTAATCGAGCTCGTATGCAGCAGGGTTCGTACTTATGGCCATTAAGGTAAGAAAGAGAGGGAATACACGCATTATCGCTACTTCAACAAAAATTTACGAGAAAAGAATAACGTAAAGCGAGTAGGGCTTCTAGAGCGAGAGATATAAAGAATATGAGATGCTGCCAAGAACCAAAAATGGCTTCTTGTTAGTATGTTACCAAGATAAAGGGGAGAGCCATGGATAAAAAACCGATAGCTTGCATCACCATAAGTATTGTCAGCGTATTACTTTCTGGCTCGGTGATGGCGAAATCTTACAGTACGCCTGAGGCCAAAGCACTGGTTGTGGCAGACGGTAAATTAGGGCAGCGGGTTTGTTACTACGATGATAAAGCCTACACGACTGGAGCGGTATTGAGTGTTGACGGTGTTTTATTGGTCTGTACTGATGAAAATGACTTTGAAACGAATGGCGCGTTAAAGTGGGTGGTATTTAAGCAAGAAAAGTAATGTCACTTATTACAAGAGCGCTAAAAACACAAAAGCGAGCAGAGTGCTCGCTTTTTTACTCTTATAACTTTGATTTTTAACGCGCTAGAGAGCGAGTTTTCAGTTCAAAGATTAGCTTTTCAGCGCTAACTTCAAACTTGAAGCGAGCGGTGAGCTCTTTTGATTCTTCAGTGAGTTCAGAAACGTTGTATTCAACGCCGGCACACACTGTTGTCGCCATTTCGATGTATTTCGCCAACTCAGCTTCTAGTGCTGCTTTAGTTTCTGCGAAAATCGTTACGTCAGCAACATCGTCGCCTTCTTTGATGATAAAACCCATTTCACCAGCGCAACCGCAAGCTTCACAAACTTGGCTTTCTTCTAATTCGACACTCATAACGAATCCTCTTGTAAATACTGTGGGTATTCTATCAGGTATTTGATCTCTATCTACAAAAATGAATGATTTTGGATAAAAAAGGCACAGTATGTTATGTTGTTAACAAGGGGTTAATTAAATTCATTAGAACTTCCTTAATAAAATTAATGTGATATGTATCAATATTTAAAATCAATTAACCTAGATATTCGTGAGATTTTTGTCAGGTGAGTTGAACTGGGGTTCAATTTATAAGACTATTTCCGGATTAATTATTTTTACATAATTATCATTCTTAGCCTGAGAATAGTTTCGATGAATGATTTGGTGCAAGGTTTTGATGGAGTGGACTTTTCGCCATATTTTGAGTCACATGTATTGACAGAAATATCACTGTAAATTGCACGTTACGCAGTGCATTTTAGTTATGATTGACCCTCTAATTTGATGTTAGGGGCGTACAGTACATAATGCTGAGGATGATTTTCATTCTGGCCCTCATTTAATTGTGAGTTAGATGGATTTACAAAGAGAAGAGCTTAAAATATGCCAAAGCGTAGTAAAGAAGATACCGAAATCACTATCCAGAAAATCATGGATGCCGTTGTTGATCAGCTTCTAAGACTTGGTTATGACAAAATGTCTTACACCACGTTAAGTCAACAGACAGGTGTATCGCGTACAGGTATTAGCCACCATTTCCCTAAGAAAACGGATTTTACCGCCGCGTTAGACGGTCGTATTTTCAAAATGTTCGTAGAGCATCTAGAATTTGATAAAGGTCTAGAAGCGTTTTCGAAGAGCTGGATTAAAGCTCTAGAAGATACTGAATTCTTAGCGATCTTGCGTCTATTGTTCCACCATATCGTCACTTCAGAAAGTGCACATGAGTTTGCAGCAAACGGTATTGACCGTTTGTACAAAATGGCTGAGAGTCAATTCGGTGCTGGTAGTGACAAAGAGTTAGAGTGGTTAATTGGTCGTTCGTTGATTCAGATGAGCAAATAAAACCAGAATAAAGAAAGCCCCGCATTATGCGAGGCTTTTTCTTATTTAATATATTGAACCGGACAATCTGTTCGTTAAGACTGCTATTTAAGCCGCTGCATGGACTTGTGGGAAATCCAAGGTCGGGTGCTTAGTGACGATAGAACGATAGCCATAGACTTGCTCAATGCGTTCTGGTGTCAAAGCGTTCCACGGGTTGTCATCACAAACCAGTTTGCCATCATGAAGTAAAACCAATCTATCAGCGTACTGTGACGCCAGATTTAAATCATGTAATACAACCACAACGGCCGCATTGTTTGCTTTGGCTGCTTCACGTGCGATCTTGAGCGTGTTGTGCTGGTGGGCAAGATCGAGTGCTGAAGTCGGCTCATCTAGCATCAGTATTTTTTTGTCGCCAGCTTGATGAAGCTGAGTTAATACTCGCGCAAGATGTAAGCGCTGCTTTTCACCACCAGAAAGAGCAGGGTAGAGGCTATCTGCAAGGTGAGATACGTCAGTCTGCTCCATGTACTGCAAAGCTAATTGTGTGGTTTCTTTGTTAGTTATCGACAACGGAATTGCGCCTAACTCTACAACTTCTCGAGCTAAGAACGGAAAAGTTAACGTGCTGTGTTGTGGTAACATCGCAATGTGTTTTGCGCTTTCAGCGGGCTCCCAATCGTTTTTTTGTTTGCCAAAGTACTCAATGTCATGTTGAGAAGGGAGCTCGCCGCATAGGAGTTTTAACAACGTGCTTTTACCAGCGCCATTTGGTCCAAGTAAGGCGGTAACTTCTCCTGCTCGAATATCAATACTGATGTCATCAAGTACGATTCGGCTGCCATACCTCATGGAGATATTTCTGCCTGACATAACCGTTGGATTCATTACAGGATCTTCCCTTTTTGTTGGAACAATAAGTAGATAAAGAACGGCGCACCAATAAGTGCAGTTACGATACCTACCGGCAGTTCAGCTGGAGTAACAACAACTCGTGCGAACATGTCCGCAGCGGTTAATAGCAAGGCTCCCATTAGTGCTGAGATTGGTAGTAAGGTTCTATGGTCAGGCCCAGCTAACATTCTTCCTAAATGAGGAATGACGAGGCCGATAAAGCCGATGGCACCACAAATACTCACCGTAATACCAACGCCGACAGCAGAAAGTAATATCAACTGACGCTTAAGCTTTTGCACGGGTACACCCAAGTGCCTTGCTTCGGATTCACCTAATAGCAGCGCGTTAAGTGACATTGCTTTTTTCTGGAACCAAAAAAGAAGAATCACGAGCGTCACTGCTGCTAGACCAATACCAGACCAGTTTGCTCCTGCTAAAGATCCCATCGACCAAAGCGCAAGGTCGCGAAGCATTTGGTCATCGGCGATAAAGTTCATAAAACCAATAGCGGCACCAGAAAGGGCACTGATTGCAACACCAGCCAAGAGCATAATGGTCACGGAAGTGCCAAATTTGTTCGTTCCGAGCCAATAAACCAATACGGTTGTAATTGCACCACCAAGAAAAGCAAAGAAAGGCAGCGCGGCTAAGTTCATTAGCTGAGGGTAGTTTTGGCTAAAATCCGCAAAGACTACAATAGCGAAAGCCCCGCCAAGAGCGGCTCCTGAAGAAACACCAATGATGCCTGGTTCAGCAAGAGGGTTTCGGAAAAGTCCTTGCATAACCACACCACAAATCGCAAGGATGGCACCAATGAACATGCATAGGATAGTGCGTGGTAAGCGTATTTCGTTAATGACTAGTTGGATGTGAGGAGCAAGGTCAGACCCTGCTCCGCTCAGGCTTCGTAGGCTGTCTGCGAAGCTGATATTCATGGGACCTACTGTGATTGAAGCTACAGCTATAAAGGCTAATATACCGGATAAAGCAAGTAGAATAGTAGATAAAGGGATACGTCTTAACAGCATTGAATCTCTCTACGGGTATAGTAACTCGTTTAGGCGTTTTGCTTCAGATAGGCTTTTTAGACCCAAACCACCGACTAATGCGTGACCATCAATCGTAACGATGTTCTTAGTCATACCTGCTGGCGTTGCAGCAAGTAGTGGCATCGCTTTTAAAATTGCATCAGCGCCACCCATAGTCTGGTAACTACGGCCACTCACTAAGATAACGTCTGGTTGCATTTCAACCATAGCTTCTGTTGATAGCGGCTTGTATGAAGACAGTTTACTTGCCGCTGGGTTCTCACCGCCGGCGAGAGTAATAATGGCATCTGGTGTCGTTTCTGAACCTGCAACGTTTGCGGCACGACCTTCATGAATCAGCAAGAAAAGGACTTTCTTTTTCTCCGCTTTTTCTGGTTGGTTGCCTTCTAGGGCTTGAATTTGTGCTTCAACTTCTTTCTTTAGTGTTGTGGCTTCAGTTTCACGATGCATGATGCCAGCAATTTGGTCGATACGATGAATCAAACCATCAACGTTTGCTTCTGTGTTTACGACCTCAACGTCGACACCTGCTGATTTTAACTGGTCAAGCGTTGTATTCGGGCCCATTTCATCAGAACCAATCACTTTTGTTGGGCTTAGAGCTAATAAGCCTTCCGCGGATAGACGACGGTGATAACCTACTTTAGGTAACTCCATTTCTTTAGGAAGCTGACTCGTCACGTCAACGGCGACTAGGCTTTCTTTTGCATCAAGGGCGATCAGGAGTTCAGTTACCGCACTACCTGCACTGACAACTCGTTCCGTTGAAGGGGCTTCGTTAGCAAATAGGTTCGCACTTGCAAGCATAGTCACTGCTACGGTTAAGGCGGTACGAACTGGCAATAGTGTTTTGTTCATGAGTTTATTCTCTGTCTTATGTTCTTTTTATTGCGACTCTTCAGTTAACAACTGAGTCGCCTGAATTCCGTTTTCTTGTAAAAAGCCAAGAAGCTTAACGAGGGATTGAATATCAGCGGTTTTTTCTGCGCCAATCACAATAGGTTTGTCGGTTGATTTGCTCTCTTCGAGTAAGGCAAGAGTAAAGTTTTCCCAGTCGATATACGTTTTCCCATTGATAGCCCAAAAAGGTTCTTCTTTGAGGATGTTGACCGTAATGGATTGTTTATCAACTTCGGCAACGGCCTGAGAATCTGTACTTGGTAAACTGACATCCAGAGAGTCGAGCTTGACTGCCGCAGTCAACATCAAGAACACCATTACAATAAAGATAATATCCAGTAACGGGGTTAGGTCCGGTGATAAACCATGGCTGTTATTGTCTTGAGGTGCTTTAATCATGAGCTTCTCGCCTCAACATGATCAGCAACCGTTGCGATTTCTTTGTTGTTTTCTGGAGAAACGTGTTGCAAAGAAATGCCTTCTAACCAGAGGTTTACATAGTTCAGTGTGTGCTCAAGCTTAGCGATAACGCGATCAGCCCAAAGACCAATCAGTTGTGCGCCAGAAATTGCGGGCAATGCAATGATCAAACCCGCTGCGGTCGTGCGCATTGCCAGACCTAGGCCATCAGCCAGATCGTTTGGCGTGATGTTACCTGTAGAAGACGCAATGCCTTTAAACATATCGATCAGGCCAAGAACGGTACCTAACAGCCCGATTAGAGGACTGATCACACCAATGAGTGTCAAAAGGCGCAGACCGGAATGTAATTGATGACGCTTTTCTTGCAACCAGATTCCTGCCGCGTCTTCACGAAGTGACTTAGAGAAAGAATGGTGAGCAAGTAACATCGCGACACCACGATAAAGAAGAGGTCGCTTGCCAGAAAGATCGTCTGCAAGTGCTTCGATATCTTTGCTGTTTGTTGGGTCTAGGGTTTTGAGCTTTTGACGAATTGCTCTTTTGCCTACTCCAAGACTAACAAATACTTGGAAAAGTCTTTCCGCAATGATCATGACTGTTAAAGCAGAACAAATAATTAAAGGCCAAGTCATAAGACCAAATTGGGTTTGTAAATGTTGTAGCTGTTCCATTATCCATCCAACTTAAAACGAACTGGGATTTGAACGCGGTGAGCAACTTGTTGCCCGCCAGAAATATGTGGTGAGAATTCCCATTGCTTTATCGCACGTAGCGCTGAAGCATCGAGCATTTCGGCACCGGAAGATTCAATAAGAACTTGTTTAACTTGATTGCCATTTGCATCAAGCCAAATTTCGTACAGTGCAACACCTTGAATGCCACGCTTACGAGCTGAACGAGGGTAGCGAGGCTGAACTGGTTGGGAGACAAAAGTTGGCTTATCGACTAGTACTGGCTCTGAAGTCGCACCTTTTGATTTATTTGTTGGTGCGGCTTTTTGCTCTTGTACTGGTTCTTTTGCGACTTTCTTCTCTACTTTTTCTTTTGGTTCCGGATCTTTTTTAGCCACTGGTTTCGTTGGTTGTGGCTTTTTAGGTGGCTTGATTGGTTCAGGTTCCTTTTTTACCGGTGGTTTTTTCTTTACAGCTTCTTTTTTAACGACGGGTTTTTCGATCGGCTTTTTAACTGGTTCTGGCTTAGGTTCCGGTTGCTTCTTGGTTTCAGTTTGCTTCTTCTCGACTTCCTCTTGAGGAGCCGGTTGCGCTTTAACAGGTTTAGGAGCCGAGACCAAATTCAGGCTTACTGTGCTTGCCGGATTTCCTGCAGGCATCGCAAAAACTTTTGTCTCTTGAGAGACAAAAAGAAGCGCTGCATGAATCGCAAGTGAGGCGCCTCCGGCAATGACATATCTTTGTAGGTTCACGGGTAAATCTCGGTGTTGCTAATAATTATCAAGTTGGGACTGATTATCACTTACAAAGGAAATAAGATCAATTATCAATTGCATTATCATTACGCGCAAATTATGATCTTTGCAGTTTTTTTGAAATGAGCCTCAATCCTTTGTGTGGTGGGCTTTAAGTGAGTAAATATGAGCGTCGATATTTATAAATTTGACGAATCAATCCTTGGGAGTGATAGCCCGGATCCATTGCGCTTTGCTTTTGTGAAAAAGCACTCTGCGCATGCAGGTGGTAGTAGCATGCCAGTGCCACCGCCACAACAAGGAGATATTCTTTCAAGGATTACGTCTGAAACGACGGTAAAGAACAATAAGCGTTGCTTGTACATTCACGTTCCATTTTGTCGTGTGCGTTGTACTTTCTGTAACTTCTTCCAAAATGCTGCCAGCCGTAAGTTAGTCGATGAATACTTTGATGCTCTGATGAAAGAGCTAAAAGAGAAAGCGGCGATGCCGTGGACGCAAAGTGGCATCTTCCATGCGGTTTACATCGGCGGTGGTACGCCTACTAACTTATCTGCAGACCAAGTTCGTATTCTAGGTCAGGCCATCCACGACTATTTCCCTCTCGCAGCTGACTGCGAAATTACACTTGAAGGTCGTATCAACCGATTCTCAGACGAGTTATATCAAGGTGCGCTAGATGGTGGATTCAACCGTTTCTCATTTGGCGTCCAGAGCTTTAATACCAAAGTTCGTCGTAGCGCTAAACGTCTAGATGACCGTGAAGATGTACTTCAGCGAGTAAGTGAGTTGGCGAAAGAAGACAAGATCCCTGTCATCATCGATTTGCTTTACGGCCTGCCTTATCAAACAAAAGATGTTTTAGAGCAAGATCTTAAGGACTTTTTGTCTACAGGCGCTCATGGCTTGGACCTTTATCAGTTAGTGGTTGGTGGTACAGCGCCAATGCTCAATTTAGTTGAAAAAGGCAAAATGCCGCCACCAGCAACGACACCGGAAAAAGCGGGCATGTACGAGCTTGGTGCTAAGTTTATGGCGGAGCACCACATGAAACAGCTTAGTGTTAACCATTGGGCAATTGATAACCGTGAACGCAGCTTATACAACAGCTTAGCGAAGACCTATGCAGAAGTACTGCCTATTGGTTGTGGCGCGGGCGGTAATATCGGTGGTTACGGCATGATGCAGCACCGCACGCTAGACACTTACGTTAAAGCTGTAAATGAAGGGCAGAGCACCATCGCAATGATGATGAAGCAAAGCCCACTTGAGCCGCTATTCGCAGCGCTGAAGTCTGGCTTTGATCGAGGCATTGTTCAGGCGAGCAAGTTGCCAACATTTATGGGTGAAGACACCTTTAATTTCCTGATGCCACTATTCAAAGTTTGGCATGACAAGGGCTTAGTTGAGCTACAAGAGCGCAGTTTAGTACTGACGTTAGCAGGTAGCTTCTGGGCTGTGTCTCTGGCTCAGGCATGTATTCAAGTACTGACTTCTGAAATGAACGAAAACGTACCAAAAGTATCTAACAATTAATCTGAAAGAAATGGAAAAAACAATGGAATCAATTAAGCAACAGGTCGAAGCCCTACTAGAACAAGAGCCGCAACTACTTCCAGCAGCAATGGCTGAGCGCCTTGGTGTATCAGAGTTTGACGTGGTAGCAGCACTTCCTCAAGAGATGGTTGCAGTAGCTCCCGGTGAGCAAGCACAAAGCATCTTAGAAGGTCTTGTTGGTTTTGGCCCAGTAACAACTATCGTTCATTCTTTTGGTTCTATCTTTGAAGTAAAAGCGCCGTTCCCGAAAGGTAAAGTTGCTCGCGGTTACTACAACCTTATGGGTAAAGAAGGTGAACTTCATGGTCACCTAAAACTGGATAACGTGAAAAACATCGCGCTAGTCAGCAAACCTTTCATGGGGCGCGAGAGCCATTATTTTGGTTTCTTCTCTGAGTGTGGCAGCAACATCTTTAAGATTTACCTAGGCCGCAACGAGAAGCGTGAGCTAATCGAAGATCAAGTAACAGCATTCCGTGCAATGCAAGCAGAGTTCAACAAGTAGTCTCGAATGAGCATGACACTGCACTAATTCGTTAGCGCAGTGTCATTTATTAAAGAATAACCGAGTTAAAACTCGGAACAACAAACAAGTAAAGTTAGGTATCAAAATGGATCAGCAAGTTAAACAAGAGCGTTTACAAGGTCGTCTAGGACCAGAAATCAAGGAATTTCGTCAGGAGCGTCGTACCATTCAATTAGCAACCGTTGATGCGGAAGGCCGTCCAAACGTAAGTTACGCACCATACGTTCAAAACCAGGAAGGTTACTTCGTTCTTATTTCTCAGATTGCTCGTCACGCACGCAACCTACTAGAGAATCCAAACGTATCTTTGATGATGATTGAAGACGAAGATTCGTCGAAGCAGTTGTTCGCTCGTAAGCGTCTAACGTTTGATGCGGTTGCAACCGTTGTTGAGCGTGATACTGAAATGTGGCAACAAGTTGTTGGCCAAATGAAAGACCGTTTTGGTGAGATCATTGATGGTCTGAGCCAACTAGAAGACTTCGTTCTGTTCAACCTAAAAGCAGAACAAGGTCTATTCGTGAAAGGCTTTGGTCAAGCTTACCAAGTATCAGGCGATGATCTGGTTGATTTCGTTCACCTTCAAGAAGGTCACAAGAAAATCGAAAACGCATAAGCTGGTTTTCTAACTAATGAATACCGAAAGGGAGTTAGGTTATACTGACTCCCTTTTTTATTAGAGCAAAAGCACAGAGAAAGAGCATGAGACCAGTAAGCAAGGAACTTGGCGAGATTTGTTACCCATTCATCTATGAAGATAGCCCAGTATGTGACTTTGAAATCACTGCTGATGAGTTGTGTAGCCGAATTGGGCTGGTTCTATCGATGGAACTCGATGACTTTAGCCGGGACATACTGACTCGAATGCAGCCAAACGTATACCATGTGAATGGCTCTATCCGCGGAAAACTCGCGATTACAGAAGCGAAAGTGGATGAGCTAAAAGCCGATTACGATGCAATCAAGGCTCGTATCGATGGCGGCTTTAAAGGGTTTGTGCTTCCTGGCGGCCACCCAACGTCAAGCCAATTGCATCTGTGTCGTTGCCAAGCAAAGAAGGTGGTTCGTGCATTGGTTGCCGTTGAACATTCAGGTAAGAAACAACCCGCTCCGATTTTGTTCCGCTATTCAAACCTGCTCGCGAATGTGCTCTACAGTTTGGCGTCTTACATCAACCACACTTATCAAGTCGAAGAAACTGAGTTTGTGTCTCGCAGCTACACAATGCCAAGTAAATAGGCAAAATATCACCTAATAGTCTGAATTTAATGACTTTAAGCTAGCCGTCGCAGAGTTCTCATTCGAGTGCTGTAATTGCCTTTACCCATCTTTCTGTCTTTGTTTGAATAACGATTAAAATTGATTCAGAGGAAGGAAGCGATGGGTTTAGTTGTTGGGGGGCCTTTATTGATTTGGCTATTTTGCGCGCTATTGTCTATCAGAGCGGGGTTTGTGTTGTTTGCAGGGCAGCATTTTTCGAGTGTTCTGATTGCTATAGCGTTAGCGGTGGGTGTGACAGCTTCTATAGTTTTCTACAACTGGTATTCGATTGCGAAAAGGGAGGAGGTTTACTTTTTCTCCCTTTCAATGGAATTGTTGTGTCGACCCGCATTGATTATGCTGGCGGTTATCGCGATAGGACTGTATTTCTTCGGCGGAGGGTTATTGCTCAATAGTCACATCAAAATGTTCGTTTTTGTTGCACTGTTTTCATGTTCGGTAGCAAGTATCACGAGTTTGTTGACTGCCGAAAAAGTTATTGATGTATACCAGATCAAGCAAACTTATTAGATATGATTAAGAAGCTATCGCTTTTGCTTCCAGCTCTTTTGCACCGCGCAGCATCGCTTCAATCAATTCCCCAGCGTTGAATTTCTCTAATGCCTCGTGAGCGCCAACTTGGTGAGCTCGATCAACACAAATCTCGCTTGATAGAGACGTGTGAAGAATGCGGTAAGAGTTATTCAGCGCAGAATCATTTTGAACTTCAAACGCAAGTTCATAACCATCCAGCCCTGGCATTTCAATGTCACTCACTAAAAGGTCAATTGGGCGGTTCGCTTCTGCATCTCGCTTCATCAAGTCAAGTGCGTCTGAGCCGTTTTTACAGATTTGATACGGGATGTTGATGCGGTCTAGCGCGTCGCTCAATTGCTTGCGAGCGATAGAAGAGTCGTCCACCAAAAGGATATTCAAGGCTTTCAAACGCTCGCGCTCGATGTCTGTAAGCATTGGAATCTTGGTATTCTCGTATTGCGGGTAGATCTTCGATAGTAGAAGTTCCACATCCAACATTTGGACGATCTTCTCTTCATAGCGAGTAATACCCGTTACAAAGATATTATGACCCGCACTTGATGGCGGTGTTTCGATAGATTTCCAATCACATTCAATGATTTTCTCGATACTTCGCACCATAAATGCCACCACGGTACGTAGACAGTCCGTCACGATCAAATAGCAATTATTGTATTCTTCTTCTTGGATAGGACGGAATCCAATCGCTGCCGCCATATCAATGACCGGCACCGTCAAATCACGAATTGTCACAGTGCCAATTACATGATGGTGTGAATAAGGAATTTTGGTGGTCGGCATATAAGGAACAATTTCACGGACTTTAAGTGTGCCAATTGCGAAGTTCTGTTGCAGGGTGAGTTTAAACACCAACATACCTTGAGATTGGTTCGCTTTACTTGCGACTTTTGCCATGAAAATAACCTTATCAATATAACTGATTTATCGAACTAATCTAATCTTATAAGGCGACAGCTTCAACCGTAGAGCATAGAAAAGTGAGCTTTTTAGGAAATAGAGCAAGTTAGGTGAGAAATCGAGCAGAAGAACGAATAAGTTTTCATCAATTTGTAAGGTGGTGCTTGTCATCTTTAGATGAAGATAGCGTCTGAGTAACAGAAATAATTGGCGATGATGGGACGTTTCGGTAAACTTGCGCCATCAGAAGATTGAGAGACAGACATATGGCAAATACTGCAGCTGCTTTGCACATCCTTGTAAAGCATAAAGAGCAAGCTGAAGACATTATCCAGCAACTGAAAAAAGGCGCGAAGTTTCAGGCTTTGGCAAAGAAATATTCAACTTGCCCATCTGGTAAACGTGGTGGCGACCTAGGTGAGTTTCGCCGCGGTCAAATGGTGCCACAGTTCGACAAAGTTTGTTTTTCTGGTGAGGTTCTTACTCCACACTTAGTCAAAACCAAATTCGGTTGGCACGTTGTGAAGGTGTTATACCGCACTTAAAAAATAGCGCGTTTATCGCGCTATTTTTGTATGTAGCGTTCTTTATTTGTGCTCCTCTCATCATCTTTTCGAGTCTTTCTCTCCTTTCCTGTCAATTTATAAACCGCACCAACTGTGACGTGAGCGGCAGTTTCGCTTTCTTAAATATTTGTTACATATCGAATTATTGCCCCATATTCACATTCTTACTGAGAAAAGGCGTAATAGTGAGAGTAGGCGCGATCAGAATGGTTTATCTGCAAAATGCTTATAAAACAGGTGTTTAAATCGGTATCCTTGCGATCTTTGTTTTGGTTTTGGCGTTCGAATACTTTTAAACGGACGTTTAAACCTTAACTGGGGATGAGCTACGCCTTGTTTTTCCACCTAGCAGAAACGCAAAAGGGGTGAGGGAGGTTCGCTAATAGTTCTTATAATTTTGGCTATTGGATTCGCTCACGAAGAATACGAGTAATAATGGGTGAGCGAACGCGACGAGGAGAGAAACATGAGTGGCTTACAGGAAACACAATCAACAGGTGCAAATGTTATCTTGCACGCTTTTGATTGGAAGTATGCTGACATTGCCCAACGCGCAGCAGAGATCAGCGAGCTAGGTTATGGCTCGGTATTGGTTTCTCCGCCGATGAAAAGCGCACAAGACGAACGCTGGTGGCAGCGTTACCAACCTCAAGATTATCGTGTTATCGACAATGCGCTCGGTAATACCACAGATTTTAAAAACATGGTTGAAGCACTCGACCGTGTGGGCATATTGGTTTACGCCGATGTCGTCTTTAATCACATGGCGAACGAAGCCCATTTACGCTCGGATTTACAATATCCACGCCAAGCCGTGATGGGCGATTACCAGCAAAATGCAAGGAAGTATCAAGATCTGATTCTATTCGGTGACTTGTCAGAACCGTTGTTTGATGAGAATGACTTCGTTGAAGCTTTTGGCATTAAAGATTGGAAAGACAAGTGGGAAGTTCAAAATGGTCGAATCTCGGGCGGTCCAACCGATCCTGGGTTGCCGACTTTACGTGTGTGCAAGCATGTTGTTGAGCAGCAACGTACTTACCTGAAAGCGCTTAAGGCTTTAGGCGTGAAAGGTTTCCGTATTGATGCCGCAAAGCACATGACTCTTGAGCATTTAAAGCAAGTGTGGACTGATGACATTACTCAAGACGTTCATATCTTTGGTGAAATCATCACAGATGGTGGCGCGACAGAAGAAGAATATGAATTGTTCCTTGAACCGTACTTAAAAGAAACGCGTTTGGGGGCCTACGACTTCCCGTTGTTCTCAACCATTTTTAAGGCATTTTCGAAGAAAGGCAGTTTTAAATCTTTGATCGACCCGTACTGTTTTGGTCAGGCTTTATCTAACCGTCGAGCTATTACTTTCGCGATTACTCATGATATTCCAAACAATGATGTGTTCTTGGATTTAGTCATGGATGAAGAGAACGAATGGCTAGCGTATGCCTACATTCTGGGACGCGATGGTGGTGTTCCGCTTATCTACACGGATCTGGATACCAGTGGCATCAAGGGCGTGGACGGTAAACCAAGATGGCAGAATGCGTGGAAGGACGCACGTATGGCAAAGATGGTGGCATTCCATAATCTTGTTCATGGCGAACCAATGACGGTACTGGAAGGTAACGACGATATGTTGGTACTTCAGCGCGGCGAGAAGGGCATCTTGGTACTCAACAAATCTGCGCGAGCGCAATCACTGCAACTGACAGTGAACAAGGCTCTGGTTGATATGATGACCGGAGAACAAGTGCCTAACGGTGAAGAGGTTAAAGTGGCGGCGAAATCAGCAATGTTGTTGGTGACAAACTAAGTGTTGGATAGGAAGCGCAAGCTATTTTCCAAGCTTGCGCTTCATCATTATGCTGTCGCTTAAGCACTAATCGTTTATTGTCGCGACAACTTTTCCAACCGTACGTTGCTGACGAATTGCTATTAATGCTTGAGGGACGTCTTTTAGCTCCACCAATTCCAACTTAGGTATTGTGATCTCACCGCGTTCTAGCATGTGAGAAAACTCACTCCCGGCTTTTACCAAAGAATGAAAACCTATCTCACCGTGAACATGGCCAGATCCTAAGCTTAACTGATGGAAAGTTAGCCCTTGCAGGAAAGCGCCTGGGTATTCGGTTGCTCGGGTTGTTCTTACTAGCTCTACCAGTTCGCCTTCAAACCCCAGCACAGAGGCACACAAGATGTCGTTGTCACCACCAACGCAATCCAAAGATACTTCTACGCCTAAGCCTTCAGTGATAGACATGACGTGTTCTCGAACATCTTCTAGTTTGTAGTCAATGACATGTGTTGCGCCTAACGATCGAACAAATTCATGGTTGAGCGCTGAACTGGTTGTGATGATGGTTTTTACGCCAAAGAAGCGTGCCAGCTGAATAGCAAAACAGCCAACGCCTCCCGATCCTCCAGCAATAAAGATGCTTTTACGAGTTGAGATGTTTAGCTTGTCGACAAGAGCTCGATAAGCCGTCCAGCCAGCACAAGGTGTTGCGGCAGCGATTTCTGGTTCAACATTTGGGTGAGCAACCAACGTGCGTGAGTCGTGAATCGCGTATTCGGCGAAACCACCGCTCATTCGACGCATGTTGCCATGATAGAGAACGCGATCACCTACCTGCCAACCCGATACCTTGTCACCGATGGCAACGATTTCCCCCGAAACATCGAGGCCACCAACGAAAGTATCGTCCATGCCATCGACCATCTCGTGCCAAAGGTTGACCTTTGCATCGACAGGGTTGAGCCCAACGGCATGAACTTTTACTAACACATCTAATCCACTCGCAATCGCTGGAGTGTCGATGTCGATATAGGTGAAGGTATCTTGATCTTTTTGGTAAGTGACCGCTTTCATTCTTTTCCCCAAAGGGCACTTGCCCGAAAAATAAAAATCCAACGGCGCAATCACCGTTGGATAGCTTTGATGATTTATTGGTATGCGCCTGCTGAGTAAGTTAACTCGTAGCTGTGGCTGTAGATTTCTAGGATGTTGCCGAACGGATCTTCCATGTAGATCATGCGATAAGGTTTTTCGCCTGGGTAGTAGTAACGGGGTTCTTTCATGCGTTTCTTACCACCTGCCGCAACGATCTTTTCAGCCAGACCTTCGACATCTGGATCTTGGACGCAGAAATGGAAAATCCCAGTTTTCCAGTATTCAAAGTTATCTTCAGGATTTTCTTGGTTCTTGAATTGGAACAGTTCGACACCAATTCGATCCCCTGTTGATAGGTGAGCGATACGAAACCGCTCCCAGCCTGCGCCAAAGACATCAGTACACATTTCACCGATCGCACTGTCGTCTTCGACGATTTCAGTTGGCTCCATAATCAGATACCAACCCAGAACTTCGGTATAGAATTTTACGGCTGCTTCTAAATCGGGTACGGAAATACCAATGTGAGAAAACGTTCTTGGATATGGGATAGACATAACCTTTGCCTCTTCTGTGTGTTCATCCTGTTCAAAGCATATTAGCTAGTTCAATCTTTATCCAAAAATTATCATTTGTTCTCATTGTAATAAATTTATGTAATCAACGGTCTTTAATCAGGCTGGCACGATCGGCAAGTAATATGTCATCTTCTGCCAGTGTGTGGCGCGATTGGATTGCATAAACTTTATCCATACCAACAACGACGTTAGCTCATACTAAGAGGACAAGCACATGACAAATACAGCATTAATTACAGGCGCATCAGGTGGTATCGGTGAAGAATTAGCGCGTATACACGCCGAGAAGGGGGGAGACTTAGTGCTTGTTGCCCGCTCTAAAGACAAGCTAGAGGCACTGGCATTAGAGCTTCGCGATAAACACAAGGTTCAGGTTGCTGTGATTGCAGAGGATTTGACTCAGGCTGATTCTGCTGCGCGTGTGTTTGAGCAAACCGAAGCGCAAGGCTTGCAAATTGATGTGCTGATTAACAATGCTGGCTTTGGTGGTCACGGAAAATTCCATGAACGCGAATTGGTGGCAGACCAAGCCATGATGCAACTTAATATGGTGACGTTAACCAACCTGACGCACCTGTACCTGCAAGGCATGGTGGCGCGCAATCGCGGTAAGATTTTAAATGTGTCATCAACGGCGTCGTTTATGCCGGGTCCATTACAGGCCGTGTACTACGCAACCAAGGCTTATGTTACTTCGCTTACTCAAGCGATAGCGGAAGAGCTTAGAGACACCAATGTAAAGGCTACAGCGTTGTGTCCGGGTGCCGTAGCGACGGGTTTTGTTGCTGCCGGCGATTTGCAAGGTGTGGAAGTGTTTAAGAATGCCAAATCTCCTCGTTCTGTTGCAGAGTGTGGTTACAATGCGATGGAACAGGGTAAGTTGGTGGCCTTCAACGAAGGTGGTTTGAAGTTCATGCTTGAATGGATTGTGCCTTTCCTACCAAGAAAATTGGTGCTAAAAATATCGCGTCAAACCATGGAAAAAAGTGCTTAGGAATCAAATATGATCAAGCGAGCGAGTCAATTCACGGTGCCTCAGAGTTGGAAAGTGCTGCTTAACGATATGGATATTGATCCGCAACTGGTGCTGGTATACGCCAAGTTACCTGCCGACCTGTTCAATCGAGAAAAGGCAACGCTTAGCCCAAATGAGTACTTTCAGCTTTGGGTCGGAGTTGAACAAGCGTCTGGTGAGCGCGAGATGCCGTTGCTCCTTGCTGAACATATGTCGGTTGAGGGTTTTGACGCCCCAATTTTTGCCGCTATTTGCAGCCCGAACTTGAACACCGCACTCAAACGGATTCAGCAATATAAGCCGTTGATTGGACCTATGGTAATGACGTTAGACGTTACCGATAAAGAAACAAAACTCAGTATCAGTTGTTATGGCCAACGACAAGCGCTGCCTAAATCTTTGGCTTTGACAGAAGTGGTGTTCTTTACCCAGTTAGCACGTTTAGCGACGAGAAAGCGGATTCAACCGCTACAAGTTACTTTACCTGAGCTTCCCAACAACCTTGAGGAATACCAAGCTTACTTTGGTTGCCCGTTGGTCAAAGGTGATGGCGTAGAGGTGCGATTTAAAGCGGAAGACGCAGTGCATCCGTTCGTGACTTCAAATGCGCAAATGTGGGGCTTTTTCGAACAAGGGTTGAACCAAAAGCTAAAAGATCTTGATGCCAGTGCCTCAACAGTAGAACGTGTTCGAGCAGTCTTGGTCGAGTCATTACCCGCGGGGAACAGTGCTATTGAAATGGTCGCGGACAAACTGGCAATGAGTAAACGTACATTGCAGCGCAAGCTCACGGCAGAAGCTGAAAGTTATCAATCCGTGCTGCAAATGGTACGGGCGGAGCTTGCCGAACACTATTTAGAGAAGTCTCAAATGTCACTGGGTGAAATCTCCTTCCTACTGGGATTTCAAGAAGCGAACTCATTTATTCGGGCTTACAGCGCTTGGAAGGGAATATCTCCCGGGCATTATCGAGACCAGTGTCATTAAGCACAAAATGAATAGAAAGGAAAAGCGCCGAACATGTCGGCGCCTTTGGTAGATGTTTGTCCAAACACCTTTCAAGTTCTGCTGTTTAAGCTATTTCACTAAGTGTTGACCCATGACACCATCGCCTTTTTCTAAGCGAGATGAAATGTCACCAAACAGATCCGGTAAATCGGCTTTGATGGTGTAGTTATGTCCGTCATTCAACTTGTTAAAGTCCACTGAGTACTGCGTGTAACTGTCGTCATACTGGTAACGCACGTTCATCACTTTTTGGTCTAGGTTGTACACCAAACCATAGATGGTTGCATAGCCACGCATTTCGCCATTTACTGGGCGGTTTGCCGCATCCAATGGGATTTTGTAGGTCACACTGTCGAGTTTCGCAATGCCATTGGTGTAGCTGCTAGGCTCTTTAAGCTGGTCCTTCATGTAGCTGTTCCAGATAAAGCGTTGAGCAGAATTAATGTTACCCGGGATAGGGAACTCACCATTCACATCACTCTTCGCTTTGGGTTGCGCTTCTTGCCAGTTTTTCAAGTGTTGCGCGTACTCTGGGCTGTTAGTCATCACGTCATATTGTTTGCCATGATGCACTTGCCAAGCGCCGTCGATGTATTCCAACACAGCAGAGTCACCACTTGCGTCTTCTAATGAATAATGTCCCTTCATTTCTATGCCATTGTGGCTGAACTGTTGGATTTGGATTGAATCTAGATTCTTTAATGCTTCATCAACGGATGCAAAGCTATCAATCAAATAGGCGACAAAGCGCGAGTTTTCGATTTGTTGTTTGCCAGCTTGTGGTGCCCCTGGGTTTTCTTCATCCAAGAACAGGGCATTCGCCGCAAAGCCTTTCTCGTTAAAGCCATCAATAATGCCCACGCCGTAAATGCTCACACCGATAGAAGCGTATTTCGATGTCCACGTAAGCGCATCGTCTTTATCGTAGCCGCGGTAGGTTTGGCCTGCGTGACGAACATCAATGGTTGGTTGATTGGCTTCCATCCAATCCATAGTACGAGAGACAAATACACCGTGGTCTTGAGTCTCCCAAACCAAACGTGAACACGCATTTGCTGCGGTAGAGATGCTGCCAACTGCCATTGCAACTGATGCTGCTAGAAGTACTTTTTTGCTAAAACCTTTCATTGAATTGCCCTCGTAACGTTTCAATACGAGGTCATTATTACGTTTAATATTCACCATGTAATCTCAGTTATGTTGCAGATTTTGCAACAAGACAGTTTAGATTGAGCTAAGATAAACAGGTTTATTGTTTGAGGACCTTCCAATGCCCAGAGCCAGTTTTGACCAACTTACTGCATTTGTCGCTGTCGCAGAGCATGGATCATTTAGCCAAGCCGCAAGGGTAATCGGGAAAGACAGAGCGACGCTGCATCACCAAGTCAGCGATCTCGAAATTGATTGGGATGTGATCTTGTTTGAACGTAAAGGAAGAACACCAGTCTTGACGGAAGTAGGAACGACGTTACTTACCCAAGCCAAGCATATTCTTTATCAAATGCAGTCTTTAGAGCTTTCTTGCGACAGCTACTCTCAAGGGGATGTTCCGGAGATAACGATTTGTCACGACATGTCGGTACCGTGTGATGCCATCGCGGACATCGATCTGTCTTTGCGTAAGCAATACAAGAGTACAGCGATTCATTGGTTACATCGCAGCCGAGATGAAGCGTTAGAAATGCTTATGGCGAAACAAGCGGATTTCGCGGTGGTACTCAACAGTGGTAAAGCGTTCCCAACAGAAGGGATGTCTTTTATTAACTTGGGTTATCCAAGGTTTACCTTCTATGCGCATCAGAAAAGTCCGATAGCGCAGAAACCTGTGGTGACTCTGCAGGATCTCGCGTCACATCATCAATACATTGCAGAGAATTTCAGCACCAGCGCACTTGGTAATCAACAGGTGATGTCACCAAACATTTCTCGAATCAGTAACATCGATGTGTTGATGCGATTATTGAAAAATGATGGCTTTGCCTTGCTTCCTCATCATTTAGTGCAAGCTCATGATGAGAAAGGCGAGTTTGTCCCGTTAAACATCGATTTTATGGCAAACGAAGGTCGTGCTGGCTATGTGCTACTAAAGCGAGGCAATACGTTAAGCCCCGTACATCAAAAGCTGGTGGCGTTGGTGACCGAATGGTTTGATAAACAGGTGTAAAAGCCAGAATTCTCCATTTTGGATTCGTACTGGATTAAGAAAGCACTAATCGTAGTGAGATGTCACCATCATCGAGTGCGCCATTCTCTTGAAATCCGAAAGCACGATATAGCTGACCTGCCTGCTGATTGGAGGGTTTATGCATCGTGAGTAAGGTTTTCCCGCCAAGTTGTTTCACTTCTTCAACGAGCAAACTAAGTACTTGCTTTCCATAGCCTTTGTTCTGGTGATCTTTGTCGATCATAAAGCGGAACAGCCAGTAAATGGAGTAATCAAGCGGCTCGTCTTCATGGCAAAACGCAAGCAAACCTATCACCGTCTCTTGTTCATAAATTACTTTCAATCGGTAGTCGGTTTCAAAGCGTGATTGAGCAATCGTAATCGCGTTGGAGGCAAGGTTTTCTTCTTGTTCTGGGTGAAGATTGAGACGAATACAATCTAGATAGTTTTCTTTGGTGAGTTCTCTTAATGAGATCATAAAAACGAGTTTCCTTCTTCCTTAAAGCAGAAGAAGTAAAGCTTACTATTCAGCAAGATAGCAAATGAGAGAGCTGACGAAGAGATAAAGCTGTGATTGAGTTCATGGATAGGCGACTCGATGACGAGCCGCCAAGCTATCGGTGTTCATTGTGAGGTGGGAATTCAGCGAGGGATTAACATCTATCGCAAGAAGTACCGTTTTGGTTGCAATCTGTCATACGACCTTGTTTGTCGAACGAGAAACTACAACATTCTTCAAATAGCTTTTTCAATTCGACACGTCCTCTCTGTACGCGCGATTTGAGGGTTGAGTAGCTGATACCTTGCTCTTCGGCCAACTTCTTCTGGCTCATGCCTTCAAGCTCAATAGAAGAGAGCAGTTGCGATTGCTCATCTGGTAATGCTTGCACAAACGGCGCAATGCACTTTGACAGTTCTTGTTTCAGGTTTGATTCTTGCTCTTCAAACCAAAGATCGTCAGCAACGAGGTCATTATCACGTTGATTTCGAGCGCGTTTACGGTAGAAATCGATGATGGCGTTATTCGCGATTTGGAAGAGCCAAGATTTGACGCTAGATACATCACGAATATCCGCAAGGTTTTGATAAGTCTTAAGTAAGATCTCTTGTTTTAAGTCGTCTACATCATCTTCATTGCTGACTTTAGAGCGCAAAAACGCATGAATAGCGTGTTCGTATTCGCTCCAAATTGATTCGAGGTTAGCAGTTTTCATTGATGCAACACTCGTCACGCAAGAAACCAATAACCGTATCTAAACATTCATACTCAGCAACACAATACAAAGTGCGACCTTCACGACGCTGACTGATTAAGCCGGCTGAGGCTAGGCTCGAAATGTGATGAGAAAGGGTAGAGGCTGGAATACCAAGTTTATCTTGTACGCCACCAACCGCGATTCCTTCATAGCCTGCTTTGACCACCTCTTTATAGATACATAAACGGGTAGGGTGTCCTAGCTCTTTGAGCGCTTTTGCTACAGCTTCGAGTTCCATACTGACCTCTTGGAATGACAGACGATAAATACATTTCGATGATAGTGAAAGTGTGGGTGAATAGCAAACAAGAAAAATCACCTAGTTAATCAATTGATTATTAAGACTTTAAATTATATTTCGATATTTATCGAAATATAATGGTTGACGCGTCGATTTTTAATTCTATAATTCGAGAAAAATAGAAATGAAGAGTTCAGCTTCATTAGGAAATTTACAGTTACTGATGTGACATCAGTAGGAGAATCAATATGAATCCAGAAATCATGACCATGGCTAAGGAAGCGCTTGATATGTTTGCGTTTCTAGCAACCGAACTTATCATCCTATTCCTAGCGATTAGCTACATCGTGGGTGTGTTGCAAGATTTTCTAACGCCAGAAAAAATCCAATCTATCCTGAGCTCGAAAAAGGGTAAAGGTTACTTCATTGCTGCGCTATTAGGTTCGATTACGCCTTTCTGTTCGTGTTCGACCATTCCTTTCTTGAAAGGTCTATTGCGTGCAAGAGCAGGTTTCGGACCTATGATGGTGTTCCTATTTGCAAGTCCACTGCTTAACCCTGTAATCATTGGTTTGTTTGTAGTGACCTTTGGTTGGAAGGTAGCGGTATTCTACTTTGCTATCGCGATGACGGTGTCTGTGGTTGCAGGCTATGTTCTTGAAAAGCTGGGCTTTGAACGTTACGTAAAACCAGAAGCGTACGAAGCAGCAGGCACCTCTTCATGTGGTACATCTTGCGGTGATTCAAGCAAGAAAAAAGAACAAGCGAAACCTGCATCAAGCTGTGGTACCAGCGCTTGTGGTGAACCTGCACCAGTTGCAGCAAAAACATCATGCTGCAGTGAGCCAGCGCCTGTGGTAGCGAAAACATCTTGTTGTGGTGATAGCGCGCCAAAAGCAGAGCCTAAAGTGGAAGTGTCTTGCTGCTCATCAGACGGTAGTGCAACAGCGACCATCGTGGAAGAAAAAGAGCCTAGCCGCTGGGTACGTATTTGGCATTCAACTTGGAAAGACTTTAAACAAGTATTCCCTTACCTAATGATGGGTATTGCGATTGGTTCATTTATCTACGGTTTCATCCCAACGGATCTTATCGCGGAGTACGCAGGTGAAGCGAAGTGGTACGCGATTCCAGTAGCAGCAATTATTGGTATTCCACTGTACATCCGTGCAGAGGCAGTTATTCCACTAAGTGCGGCACTAGTACAAAAAGGTATGGCTCTGGGTTCAGTAATGGCACTTATCATTGGTAGCGCAGGCGCAAGTCTTACAGAAGTGATTTTGTTGAAATCAATCTTTAAGAACCAAATGATTGCAGCCTTCCTATTCGTTATCTTAACGATGGCAATGGGCGCAGGTTACCTATACACCTTCATCTTTGCTTAATGTAATTAAGTAAACTGAAAAACAAAAATCCCCAAGTTTCGGCTTGGGGATTTTTTTATTCTGAAAGACTTAAAGCTTATCGTTCACCAAGCACTTCAAACTCATCGTACGTTAGGCGAGACAAACCATCTTCTTGAATTTCCCATAACTCTTTGTGTACGACACCAAACGCCTTGTTCATCGTCCAATCTGAAGAAAGAATGTAGCCATTTTCGCTGTCTTGTTCCCACTTAGTGTTGGTGTAGTCCACGCTGTTAAAACCTTGGTCCATGATGTTTTGCCAGAATGCTTGGATTGCTTCGCGCCCTTCAAAAGTGCCAAATGGCTTAGCTACCATAATGCAGTCTTCGGCGTATTGTGCTGCACAGCCCCCAGCGTCTTGATTGTTGAAAGCGATTTGCCATGCTGAGATGCCTGCTTGAGCGCGTTCTAAAACTGATTGAGTCATCCTGAATATCCTGTGATTGGTGTTTGTTTATGGAGTAATCATAGGGTTAGAATTGAGATAGAAAAACAAAGTAATAAGAATTGAATGTTCTGTAAAAAAGAACAATAAGGAAGGGCGATGAATAAGCTGCGTTTAATGTCTCTGTTCGTTCATATTGTCGAGTGTGGTTCAATCTCCAAAGCTGCCGATAAATTAGAGCTTTCTAAGTCAGTGTTGAGCTCTGCTTTGAAGCAACTAGAGCAAGAGCTAGATACTTGCTTACTCAAACGTACGACCAGAAAGCAAACTCTGACCTCGACGGGCGAGCGCTTTTACGAGCAGTGCGTCCAAATGACAAAACAAGCAGAGGCCGCGTGGTTAGAAGCCACAGAGTTAAAGCAAGTGCCAACGGGAAGGCTTACCGTCACAGCGCCACATGCACTAATGCGCTCGATAGTGTTGCCAGCTTTAACGAGTGCTTTTGCTGATTACTCTGATGTGCAGTTGAATTTGATCAGTGATGATAAGCATGTAGATATCGTTCAACAGGATATCGATCTTGCCCTACGAGTAGGGGCTTCTGGTGATTCAAACGTTAAGCAGCGCAAAGTAGGGCAGTTTTGTGACGTTTTGTGTCGTGCGAAAGGTGCGCATACTGATTTTGAAAGTGCGCCTTATATTGCTCAACATTGGCAGCTTGAACCTGTGGTCCATGTGTTTGCCTCCAAGGAGCTGGAACATCAAATTAAATATCCAGTGAAGCACCGAGCGAATACCGTCTTTGATGTGGCCAGTCTTTTAGAAATGGGGTTAGGCGTTGGGCTCTTGCCTGATTTTATGTTGGAGTCGAACTCGTTTCTTGAACCAGTTCCCGGTGCGAAAGCGTCAAAGGTGAACCCAATTTATGTATTGCATCCCTACCAAGCTCATGTGCCGATGGCAGTGACATTAGCAATAAAGGCGATTGAATCGCGCATTGAAGAGGTAATTTTATGTAAAAACTGACGGTTATCGGGTCGAACATTCAGAGTTGGTTTGGAATTAGAATTGATGAATTTTTATTCAGGATCAATCTTCATTATTATTTCACCCCACGTTCAAAATGCCTCGTCTACACTGTTTGATGAGTTGTCAGTTGGCAGACCAAGGAGGCAGCCATGATTGCAGTTCATCGAGAGTATTGTTTATCGAATAGCCCAGATTTACACGCCCATGTTGAAGTCAATCCCGTCGGTAAATTGGAAGTTGAAATTATCGAGCTTCATGAACACCACACCACCGAGTTTGATGATCTTTCTTTTGAAAGTAGTGGCACTCAAACGCGTATTTGCGGGAAAGAAGACACCGTTCCGTGGCAGTTCAACCTAGCGAAAACCGACGCATTAGAACTGTCGCATTTAGTGGATGAGGCGAACGAAGAGTATGAGACATTGATGAGTGATCTCATGTAGCTCTGCTTTTTCACCGGCAATAAAAAACCTCCCAGTGGGAGGTTTTCGTGTTTATTGAGCGTCTTCTTTTGGTGGATGCAGCTCTTGGACGTTTTCTTCGTTGAAGTCATCCGCATACCCTTTTGGTGGCGGTGTCCATCCACGTTCTGAACGGGAGAGCTTATCGTGACGATCTTTTTGCATCTCTTCAGCCATCTTTTCTTCAAGATGGATAAACAGTTGACGGAAGTTGTTATCGTAACGCTCTCCTTCAGAATCGTCTGCCCATGCTTCGTATAACATGTCAGACTTTCGGTCTTCCACGCGTTTATAGGTTGCTTTCTGTTGCTCTACATAGAACGGGTGAATGCCCAGTGATTTCATAACATGACCGCCCATCTCCAAAGCTGAATGATAGGTTTCAGATTCAATAATATCTGCGCCTGCTTGACGAAGTAAGTAACTGTGTCCACGGTCAAAGGCGCGCGCAATGATTTTCACCTTCGGATACGTGTGCTTGACGTATTTGACCAGTTCAACACTCGCTTCTTGATTGTCGATGGCTACGACAATCGCGGCAGCGTGCTCAATGCCAGCGGTATGTAGCATATCCGGGCGCATAGCGTCCCCGAAGTAGGCACGAGTACCTATTTGTCGCATGTTGTCGACTTGGCTTGCTTGGTGGTCGAGTACAACCGTTTCCACGCCATTAGATACCAACAAGCGGTTTACGATCTGACCAAAGCGGCCGATACCTGCAATGATGACGGTACCTTGTTCTTCAATGGTGTCACTTTCGCGCTCATTCGATTCACTTTCAAAGCGAGGAAGAATCACTTTATCAAATAGAATGAATAGACCAGGCGTTAGGAACATAGAGATCGCAACAACCAATGCCAGTGTTTGTGAAAGCTCGAATGGGATTACGTGGTTTTGTACCGAGAAGCTTAATAGCACAAAGCCGAATTCACCCGCTTGCGCCAAGCTCAAAGTAAACAACCAACGGTTACTGCCTTTGATACGGAAGATAAACGCAAGTGCGAATAGAATCGCTGCTTTCAGAATCATCACGCCAAGCGTTAGACCGATGATCAAACCAAAGTCGCTGAACAGCACTGAGAAGTCGATGCCAGCACCTACCGTGATAAAGAACAGGCCAAGCAGCAAGCCTTTAAACGGCTCAATATTTGATTCCAGCTCATGGCGGAACTCACTGTTCGCCAGAACCACACCCGCTAAGAACGTACCCAGAGCCGGAGACAGACCCACTAGGCTCATTAATGCCGCAATGCCGATCACCAGCATTAATGCTGTTGCAGTAAAGATTTCACGTAGGCCAGAGCTTGCTACGTAGCGGAACAGTGGACGACTTAGGAAATGTCCGCCAACAACGACGATAGCAACAGAAGCCGTAATCACTAGACCGTAAGCCCAGCCAGGAAGTCCAGCCACTAAGCTAAGTTCTTCATGATGTTCTGCAGCTGCTTGCGCTGCCGATTGCGCTTGTTCTACCAACTCTGGCAGTGCCAATAGCGGAATAAACGCCAGCATTGGAATCACGGCGATATCTTGGAAAAGCAGCACCGAGAACGCGTTCTGGCCACCTTCTGTTTTGGTCAGTCCTTTCTCGCTAAAGGTTTGCAGAACAATCGCGGTGGAAGAAAGCGCGAAGATCAAACCGATCGCTAATGCTATGGTCCACGATTGGCCAAAGTACAGGGCAATTGCCATGATCAATGCGGCAGTACCACCAACTTGTAGGCCACCTAAGCCCATTAAGCGATTGCGCATTGCCCACAGCATTTTAGGTTCAAGTTCCAAACCAACGAGGAACAGCATCATGACCACACCAAACTCAGCAAAGTGTTGAATTGTTGTGGTTTCTTCACCTACGAGGCCGATAATAGGACCAATGACCACACCCGCAATCAAGTAACCTAATACCGAGCCTAAGCCTAGACGTTTTGCTAAAGGAACGGCGACGACAGCAGCAATAAGGTAAACAAAGGCTTGTAAGAATATCCCTGTCATGATGCTTCCTTAATCAGTTGTGGTAATGCACTATTTAACTTGATGAGCGATGCCGCCGCTTTGATATCAAGCGTATCTTTAACCAATGCGTTAAGCAGCGTTTGGTAACGCTCTACATGTTTCGGAATTCTGTCTTCTTCTTGAGCGGTACGGGAACCAAACAATGCAAGTGGAGCAATGTAGTTCATCCCAGTCAGAGCCGACATTTGCTCGATAGGAGCTAATAGCTCACGGATGGTGAAGTGGTTGTAGCCTTCGGCTTTATAGGCCTCTTCTTTACCACCTGCGGATAAGACACAAAGCATGGTTTTGCCATGAAGCTCTGTCCCTTCCGAACCATAAGCAAAGCCGTATTCTAAAACCAGATCTTGCCACTCTTTTAAAATGGCTGGCGTGGAATACCAGTACAGCGGAAATTGAAAAATCACCACATCGTGGTCGCGTAAACGCTGTTGTTCTCGGTCAATATTGATATTGAAGTGCGGGTACTCGGCATAGAGATCGACACAAGTGACACCTTCAATTGTATTAGCTGCTTTAAAAAGGGGAGTATTCACCTCTGAGCGATGCTGGGAAGGATGCGCAAAGAGAATCAATACTTTTTTATTTATCATAGGAATCCTTGCTATGCGTCTAAACCATTTTTGGTATAAGAATGAAAGACTTTTGGTTGCTGTATCAAACTGTAACCCATAAACCTTAACCTATCTACATTACTGATTGAACATTGAAAAGCTAAAATCACTTTCAATGAGATATAAAAAATCTTCAAAGTTCACTGCTTTTTATCTTCCTTAATAAACGCTTGAGCAGCTCCTTTATTAGAGAAAGATGGATGCACTTAACAGAAGTTCTCAATCTACAAATTTGGTGTGGGTTATCTCGTTTAATGTACTAGGTTTTTTACTCTATTTTTTGAGAATCAACGCATAAAAGCGAACACTTGATATCCTCACACCTGCATCAAAGAAGTTATCTAGAAATCTGCATCCGAGTTGATACAGGGATGAGCAAAACGACTTATTTCAAAGCCATGTAAAATGATAAATTTGACGAATGTGATAAGCGAAGAATGCCGCAGATTAACGTTTACTGAGAGCAGGGTGTTCATCGGAACGGCGTATTTCGAATTTTATAAACGCCAACTAGATCTCAATCTTTGTTATTTTTTCGTCATAGAGGCGTAGAGAGTGCAAATAATTCATAGGTTGAGATTGGAAAGTGCACAAATCTGTTCTTATGCTGAATAATAACCTCAAGTTATTATCGATGTGGAATATGGCCAAAGATCTTTTCTCTAATCTCGACCTCAATTTGTTGAGGACGTTTATTATCCTCCATCAAGAACGCAATATGCGTAGAGCCGCTGAGCGTTTGTTTGTCTCGCAGCCGGCTGTAAGTAAAGCACTGCAGCGCTTAAGAGACCATTTCGAAGATGAGCTGTTCGTGAAAACCCATCATGGCTTGCGAGCTACCGAGTACGCGAATGATTTAGCGGAAAGCTTAGCGCCGTTACTTGATGAGATATCGATGACGTTAAATGGTTCAAAGGACTTTAACCCATTAGAGATGAACGGGACGGTCAAGATTGCGTTAGCCCCTTTTATCCTTAGTTCCTATGCAAGCGAAATTTTTCAAGCAATCAGACAGGCGGCACCCAATGTGCAAATTCATTTACTGAACTGGTCGCGCTCTACCATGGATGAAATTATTAAGGATGAAGTTCTGCTTGGTGTGAACTACGAAATCAACCACGCTCCCAAAGAGCTCTTGACGAAAGAAATCGTAAAAGATGCGTTTTGTGCTTATGTTCGAAAAGACCACCCCTTGCAAGGTGATCGCCTACGAGTGTCAGATTGCCAGCATCTTGAGTTTGCGACCGTGATTGCCGCTGACTGGAACTCTAATATCTCATTTTCAGAAAAAATAATGAAGATCAAAGGGGTAGAGCCAAACATTGCGTTTCGCTCGGAACTCCCGTCAGCAATTATTGATGTGGTCGCAAATTCAGATATGGTGTTTCCGGCGTCTAAAACCGTGAATGTCGATAAGTTGTATAAGCTCCGTAGGCTTGATATTGAGCTCGATGGTATGGTGATCGAACCGTCTCTGCTGGCTTACTACCACCACAAGAATCGACATAATGAGATGGTGCACTGGTTGCGCAATATTGTAACGGAGATTATTACCGGACACCTAGAGCGAGAGTCGTAACAATAATAACCCTCAGTTATCACGCCTTATACCTCTGTTTATTAATAACCCGCCGTTAAGTGCGGGTTTCTTTTAAGCAATTAGTACCAAAAAACACTGTTCAATATACTTCTCTTCATCGGGCAGGGAGTCCACAGAACCTGCAAGAGGCAGCCCTGAATTTCGACAAATTAAGAGAGTAAATCATGAAAGTTAAATTACTGAGTGCAGTTATCGCAGCATCTTTTCTAGCTGGTTGTTCATCATCAAGTTCTTCGGACTCCCCTAGTGAGCCAGCAGGTGTGGCATCGGTACAAACCTTCGAAGGTGAACATTTCGATGGAATGGCAATTCAAGGCGACAATGGTGAGTACAACACAGTCGCAATCCGTGGTGTAGAAGGTAACACCGTATTTAATGTCGGTGGTGAACTGTACTTCACCGACGGTGATGTCGTGAAAGATGCTTCAGGTAATGTGGTTGGTAATATCGAAGTTCGCAATAACGAGTTGGTGTTTGTGAATGACAAGGGTTTCGTGCACTTGAGTGTAGAAGATGGTCGATTGGTGGTGGAAGAAGTAAAACCTAAGATTGAACATCCTATTGAAGAAGATGTAGATCCTGACTTTGGAGGCGGTGTTGTTCCGACATATGGTGACATCATTGAACTTGAAGGTGCGGCAGTAATCGTTGGTGATAATGGGAATCATGTATTCATCAGTAAAGATGAAACAGACACTGTAAACATTGTTGTTGGTGATTCAGGTGCTTTTTACACCGTTAATGATAGCGAGATTAGAAATGAAGACGGTGACATTGTAGGTCATACATCAAAAGAAGGGGATAACTACATCGTGCGCTTAGAAGATGGCACAGAGGTGGTATTCCGCAACGAGGATGGTCGTTTATTTGCCGGAGTCACGAACCGTCCAGATATTAGCCACCCAATTGAAGGGGTTCCAATGCATCCGATTGAACTGCCGTCGCCAATTAACCCAATCGAACCAGAAATTAGTCACCCAATCGAAGATGTCACTAATTTGCCTACAAACCAATTAACTAAAGAACAGCGTGCAGAGCTGAAACAAAAGGTTCAATCCCTATCACAAGAGCAACGTCAGGAAATAAAAAGAGCGATTCGCGACCGCGTTGAGCGCTCGTAAACCAAATCGCATAAGGGTAAGTAGCAAGGAGCCGCTTGATTTAAGTGGCTCCTTTTTTCTTTTCGAATCTTTCTGATAGGTATTCCAATGAATAAATCTCTGACGCTGCTTTGCGCGCTCTTTGCCGTGCCGTGTTTTTCTGCTGACTACAAAATGCCAGAGTTTGGTTTAGACGTGTCCAATACAGATGATGAATGGATTGTGACTGCTTCAGGGTACTTACAAGCAACGGAAGAATGGAACATTTCTGCTGAAGTGGATTCTACGGGGTATTTAGAATTGGGGACGGGATATGGCGTGATGCTCGGACAGTTCTATACAGAAGCATTTGTGAGCTATGGCCGTGCAGATCTGTTCGATGTGTATGATGCGGGAGTATTTACCGGAACCGCATTAGGGGATGATTGGATGGTTTTCGCCAACAGCTCTCATGAGTGGAGAACCAGCTCAATCGGTAAGTCATTCCCATTATTGGAAAAGACAGAAAGAGAGTGGAAAAACACCGTTGGTGCAAGCTATACACCGATTGATTTTATCCGGCTTGGTTATTCGTATAACTACGATAAAAAACTCACAGAAGGCGGTCATCGAACCAATCACGAAGTACGTATTACTTTAAAACCAAAATGGGTAGAGCCTTATGTGAAGTACACATTTGGTGAGCATCGAGTTTCGCCGGGCTCGACCAAGATAAGTGAAGAGAACAGCGTAGAACTAGGTATTAATTTTAACTTTTAACTAAGGTGGGAGTATGAACTTTCAATCAATTATTCTTGAGTATGCAGTGGCGATTATGGGCTTACTTTTGACAGGAATAACCCTCTAAGCAGGATGCTCAGAGGGCGACAAAATTAACGGTTGATGTTGTAGCGAGCCATTGCCGCTTCTTCTGTTGTCACGACTGTTTTACCAATCGGAGCCAGAGAGATAACCGCCAGTTTCAGGTGTTGAAGTGCGAACGGAATACCAATGATGGTTACGAAGCATGCTACGGCAGAAAGTATATGACCGATTGCCAACCAAATACCTGCAAATACAAACCAAATCACGTTACCAATCACGCCAAGCGGGCTAGTACCGATGTCCATTTCATTGGTCAGTTCATCTCGTGAAACCGCTTCTTTGCCGAATGGGAAGAACGAGAAGTTACCCATCACGAAACAAGCGCGTCCCCATGGAATGCCGATGATGCTGATGAAAGCCAGTAGTCCGAAGAACCACCATAGCAAACCCATGAATACGCCACCGAATACAAACCAGATGATGTTGCCGAGTGTTCTCATTTAAAACCCTTTTTGATTTATAGCGTTGTGTTAAGTATGTCACACGAATCTTAACAGAGGATGAATGGACGCACTTTATCTTAAATAAGCAATCATTGATGAGAATGCCTATTCGATTGAGGAAATACAGAAAGCTTGTTGCAGGGAGAAAAGAGAAAAGGCTCCCAACGACAACGTTAAGAGCCTTCTTAGATTACGCGGTTGCCAAGTTCAAACGTGGTAACGGTTTGTCATTGATCGGCAGGTGAATAAGAGCCGCGATAAATGCCAACACAACCGTTGACCACCAGATTGGATCGTAAGAGCCGTAGTAATCGTAAATGCGACCACCAACCCAAGCCCCCAAGAAGCTGCCTACTTGGTGAGTGAAGAATACTAAGCCGTACAAGGTTGAAAGGTAACGAGCACCAAAAATCTGGCGTACTAAGCCTGAAGTCAGTGGCACCGTGCCTAACCAACAGAAGCCGATAGCACCACCAAAGATGGCTGCAGTGTGTTCGGTGACAGGAAAAGTCACAAAAGCACCAATCACCACCGTGCGCATCAAGTACAGGGCAGACATAACGTGACGCTTGTTAAAGCGATCAGCCATCACACCCCAGAAGTAAGAGCCAAAGATGTTGAAGATGCCAACATACGCCAGTGCCATCGCTGCTGTCGAAGCCGGTAAATCTTTATCTGCCAAGTAACTTGGTAAATGAGTGGCGATAAACATGACATGGAAGCCACACACGAAGAAACCGGCGTGGATCAACCAGTAACCTTTGTGTGCGAAAGCTTCTTTTAACGCTTCTTTCAGAGTTTGCGTATCTTCTTGAGCATTTGCTGCGTTGTTGGCTTGTGGTTTTGCTGTTCTCATGAACAACGCAAACATCACCATAAAGCTACACAACACGGCAAACACCTGAAGCGCACCTTGCCAACCAAAGTCACTTAATAACGCTTGTGCACCGGGGATCATCGCAAACATGCCGAATGAGCCTGCTGCTGTTGTTAAACCAAATGCTTTTGCAGCGTGTTGGGCAGGGACAACTTTCGCCACTGCGCCTAGCACGATCACATAACTGGTCGCGCTTAAGCCGAAGCCAACTAGCACACCCAGCGACAAATACATCATGGTTGGCTCAATCGCGATGGAAGTTAGGTAAAGACCTAAAGCGTAAGAAATGGCACCTAAAATGATTATACGCTTTGCGCCCCAACGGTCTGACGCCATACCAACGAATGGTTGGAACACACCAAACAACAGGTTTTGCAAGGCAATAGCAAAGCTAAAGAACTCGCGGCCCGTTTGGAAGTGGTCTGAAATTGGCATCATGAAAATGCCGAACGATTGTCTGATCCCTAGACAGATAATCAAAATCCCTATTCCAAGCCAAACAAGAATTGGAAATCGGAAAATACTCATAATTTGCTCTTATTAATGGTGATGGTGGTGATGAGAGTGATCCTGGTGTTCGCCGTCGCCAGTGGTTTGATGACAACCGCTGTTGATGGCTTGCTCTGCCAATATTTCCAATAACTTAGGTGAGTTATGGACGATGATTAATGACAGGCCCAACATGACGGACATTCTCAGCACCTGAGCGAAAATGGTTTGAGAAAAAAGCATGCATTGTGCGCTCAAGTAGAAAAAAGAGCGCGAAGTGTAGAGATAAGTCTGTGATGACACAAATGATAAAAAGTGAAGTGAGGTATGCGTTTTATGCATACCTTATTGAGTGTCCAAAATACCAACAATTGGCTTAAAAAACAGGGTCTAAAACAGACAGCACTCGACAGTTTCCCAATGGATCAAATATCACCATGATGGCTCTGGTTTCGGTAGAAACATTGCACGTGTCTATCACCGTTGTAGTGCCTGTTTCTCTGATTTCAATCGGAACATTTGCGGTATTCGCACCCACAATGATCTGGCTCGACAGGGTTCTTTTGCTCAGATTAAAGATCCGTTGGGACCCATCCACCCAAACATCACTGTTGATACCGCCTTGGAGTTGGCTAGCATCCATAACGAATACGGAGACTTGAGTATTGGTTGTACTGCTCGTGTCGGGCTTGTCTTGGAAGACGAGGTCATAAAATCCTGTGTTAGCGTCACCAAAAGCAAAGATTACTTGAGGATTAGAGACAACAATTGAACGTGTCTCACTGACTAAGGTTTGCTGGCTATTGGTTTCAATCAAATCAAACGTGATATCAAAAGTACTGGCGTTTTCTTGAATCA
Organism: Vibrio sp. MOR3; assembly: GCF_001557775.1. Taxonomy (NCBI): domain Bacteria; kingdom Pseudomonadati; phylum Pseudomonadota; class Gammaproteobacteria; order Vibrionales; family Vibrionaceae; genus Vibrio; species Vibrio sp. MOR3. Next base: position 455,240 of record NZ_LNRD01000001.1, read on the forward strand.
ACAGCAAGCCTGTTTCTGTCGCGCCATAAAGTGGCAGATTGGAATAAATATCTTCTTGCAGGCTGCCATAATTGGCTTGAACACCGATATCTGAAACACCGCTCGGGTTTTGGTTGACGAAGTTAACGGTCTGAAAGTTGAGCGCTCTTACCGCAATCTCTGGATCTGAGGAGTCGCTCCCTCCACAGCCGGAGAGTGCGCTCGATAAGGTGATAATTGATAAAACTGACATCCACTTCATTGTGCTGTCCCTATAGAGTTAATGAGAGTCAGTGCCAACCAACAGAATCCGACGCGTGGCGCATCGGGTCATTCTAATTAAGACAGTATAGTGGATGCTCGCTGGCTTACAGTTTTTGTTCTGCCGTTACTAGTGGGACGCGAGTTGATACAGCGTGCAGTGCGATGTTGTGGATCATTTCATCGACCGTTGTACAGCAGTCCATAAGAATTGATACCTCGTATTTTTCTGCCGCTTTAGAAATCGCAGTATGAGTGACACAGTTTTGCGTCATCATGCCAGTTACTAATAGCTCTGTTACCCCGTGTTTTTGGAGTACTTCTTCAAGGTTTGTTTGTTCAAAGCCGTCCGCAAAGTGTTTGATGACCACATCGGCCTTTGGCGCTAGCGCTAAAATCTCAGGGTGAATGTCTGCGCCTTCAGAACCTTCATTAAAGAAAGGCGCAATACCCATTGCTGGGTCGGCGATGTGCTGAATATGAATGACAGGAATATTTTTCTCATTCGCTTTAGCAATGGCGCTCTTGATGTTGTTTAGTGTTGCTTCTGTATTCCATAGAGGAAACTTACCGTTAGGGAAGTAGTCGTTTTGTAGATCGATAACAAGAAGTGCTGCTTGGCTCATGGTGTTTTCCTTTTGTTTTCAGTGGATGTGCTGCTTTGGTATGGGAGCTATTATGCGTGCTTTCTTTTGTCTTGCTTAGTGTCTAAAATGACAAAAAATAGGTCAAAAACGACAATTGGAATGAACAAGATAAACATTGCTATTGTGAACTATCCGGGGGCTTCAAAAGCGTCAGTCTATGGTTTGCAGGAGTTGTTTGAGATGGCAAACCGCGCTTCGATTGAGCTGGATGTTGAATGCCGCTTTCATGCGGACATCATCGATTGGAAAGAAGGCGTTATTCGAGCCGATGATTTCACGGTCGTCATACTGCCGCCAAGCGGTGCGGAGCAATATTACCTTTCACCAAGTGAGGCGTTAACGTCTTGGTTGTTTGAGCAGCACAAAGCTGGTGCGGTTGTTGCCTCTGCATGTGCAGGTGCGTTTGTTCTCGCTCACGCTGATTTGTTGAATAACAAAGCGTGCACAACACACTGGGGGCTGGCAGGGTTATTCCGAGATAGGTTTCCTAACGTGACGCTTAAGCCTGAATCTATCCTTATCAACGAGGGCAGTATCATTACCGCTGGTGGCATGATGTCTTGGCTTGATTTGGGGTTGGAACTGGTTTCTCAGCTAAGTACACCTGCAGTGATGCGTTTGTTGGGAAAGATGTTGGTGGTCGATACTGGTGCCAGAGAGCAACGTTTTTATCAGCAATTCACGCCTAACTTTCAACATCGTGATAGTGCCGTTCTTAGTGCCCAGCACTACATGGCTGATCATTTCTCACATGTGATTTCAAACCAAGCTCTATCGGAGATCAGTTGTTTAACGGAGCGTACGCTTCAGAGACGTTTTCAAAAAGCGACAGGTTTGAATTTGAATCAGTATCTACAGCATCTTCGTGTGCAAAAGGCGTGTGATTTATTAGAGTCGAGTAACTTAGCCTTTGAAGTCATCGCTTATCAAGTTGGGTATCAAGACGCGAGCGCGTTTCGCAAAGTGTTCATTAAAACCATGGGATTGGCTCCCAAAGCGTTCCGCGCTCGTTTTAGTGCTTAATTATCGACGCACCGACTGTTCAATGTGCTGACAAATCGCTTCGGCAAGTTTGTGGCTAGCGATATTGCGCGCTACGATTTCAGAAGCTATTTTGCCTGACTGGATGACTTCAAACCAGTCCAACAGCATAGAGTGGAAGCCTTTACTGGTCAGCATTGGCGTCCAGTCTTTTAAGCTCAACTTCTGCTCTTGATTGTCTTGCCACAGTTTCCCTTCAACAAACGAATCAAACTCCATTGCTTTGTTTGAATAGCACGCTTGCACACGTTCAGTGGTGATTCCAAAATGGCGGTTCATGGATGCGTGAAGTTGTGTCTCACCATGCTGCCATTGGATATCTAAACGAGCCAGTTGGTCACCATCCATTTGATGTGTAATGTAAGCGTCTTTCAGATCTGCTCTGGCCGTGATGTTCACGCTATCAAGAGGGTGGATAAAATCATCAAAAATGAAGGTACGGATATCTCCGGGTAGCTGATGACGGTTCTTCTCCCAACGCAGAGATTTCAAACCTGAAAGTTCGCCTTCCTGGACGCTCGGCATATGTTGATTGTAGAGCGGAATATGACGGCGATTGAAACCAACATACAGAGGCTGATTCACGCGTTCTGCTAGTTCGTATAGCTTTTCCACCTCAGCAGCGCTGTCTGCCAAAGGTTTGTCAACAAATGTCGGAATGCCTTGTTCTAAAAAGAAAGATGCGATTTGAGGGTGAATGCTCGTCGCTGCATGAATCATTACTGCATCCACACCCATGCCAACCAACTGTTGGTAGTCCTGGCAGGTTTCTGCGATTCGATACTGTTGAGCGAGCGCGTTGAGTGCGTTTGCATTGCGGGTACAAAATACCAACTCAACATTTGGAAGCTGAGTGATAACAGGAAGGTAAGCTTTTTTAGCAATGTCGCCCAAGCCAATGATGCCAATTTTCATTTGGTTCTACTTTGTTTGTTAGCAAGACCAATATTATAACTGGAACAAGAACGATTTTTGGGAGCGAAATGCTATAAAAAAGCCTGACTCACGTTAATGTGTCAGGCTTTTAGGTATTTGTTTTCGACTAAGACGTTCTGCAAGTCTTAAAGATATCTAGAGCGCCGTCGTAGGCATTGGTTTCCACATCCATAATGCCCAACAATGAGTGGAAGACATTATCGTGTGAGTGCGTTGCGGTTTGCTGCGCTTCTTGTGCCAAGCAATCGGTGTTGACGTGTTTTGCTTGTTTAAAGCCTGGTGACATCCAAAGCATCATAGGAACACGCTTTTGGAAATCCGGTGCTAAACCATAAGGCATGCCATGTAAGAACAACCCGTTTTCGCCCAGAGACTCGCCGTGGTCAGAGACGTAGATCATCGCCGTGTTGTATTTATCTTCCAACGTTTTCAGTTTCGCAATGGTTTGATCCAAGACGAAGTCTGTATAGCGGATCGTGTTGTCATAAGTATTGACGATTTGTTCAACACTACAGTTTTCGATGTCTGCACGAGGGCAGTCTGGTTGGAAGAAGGCTTTGTCTTTTGGATAGCGTTGGAAATACGTTGGACCATGACTACCAATGAGATGCAGCGCAACAAGGCGGTTACCTTTCATGCTTGCGATTTGATCATCTAGGTTATTTAGCAATGCGATGTCATAGCAAGTGCTGCCGTTGCACTGTTCATTTTTCTGGCTGCGGTCCACATCCATCTTATTGATCTTATGCGCGACGCCTTTATCTCCGCCGTCATTGTCTTTCCACATCAAATCAATGCCAGCACGTTGCATTATATCCAAAGCATTGTCTTGGTTATCTGCTGTACCACGATCGAAGTCGCTACGAGGCAGTTGCGAAAACATACAAGGAACGGAAACCGCTGTTGCTGTACCGCAAGAGGAAACGTCTTGGAACGAGATGACGTCTAACTTGCTGGTGTATGGGTTGGTCTGTCGTTCATAGCCGTTGATTTGATAATTCTGAGTTCGTGCCGTTTCACCTAATACAAAGACAAGCAGCGTCGGCTTCTCTTTTGCTTGCTCTAGTGCAAGGTGGGATTGTTTCGCATCCGTACCAATCTCACGATAGGGCTCTGGCGTCGTTAAGTAGTTTTCTTTTACATAGCTAGAGATCGCGTACACGTATTGAGTCGGGATGATGACTTTTTTTAGGTAACTATTGTTGCGACCAACCGACGCATAGTCTTGATAATAAAGCCCTGCGATGATTGCGATAACAACCAGCGATGCCAGCATAGATACTATTTTGGTTAGCGCAAAGCGAAGCCATTGATCTTTGAGTGGTTTGAACTTCAGTTTGAAAACAAGTAAAGCGGGGATGACACCCATGATGACAGTCCAAATGACCGAATAGGTACTCAGGTAAGAGCTGGCTTCACTGGTGTCTGTCTCTACGATATTGGTGATCATGTCTGTGTCAAACAGGGTGCCGTAGTTGTAGCTTGCGTAACTCACCATGCCCGACGTGATAAGCAGGAAAATGAAGAATGGCTTGCCGATCCAGGGCCAACTGAACAGGTTAAATAAGAAGTTCAGCGCAGCAAAGAAGAAGATAGGAATCGTTATGATGAAACCTATTTTAACTTGGTCCAATCCTGAAAAAATATGAACGAGCTCTTTGTAGATAGGAATATTCACTACGAGAGCGAAATACAATGCAAGCAAAAGCGTGAAGGTAATATAAGAGATACCTTTAGCTGGGGATTCAATTGTCTTCATAAGTGACATTCTTCGGTTGGTCTAAAGTAAAATCGACGCCCAAACAAAAAGGGCGAGAAAAAGCGCAACAAAAACTGCTGCGGAGCCAATGTCTTTGGCTCTTCCACTGAGTTCATGCCAGTCATCGCTGACACGATCGACAACCGCTTCGATGGCGGAATTAATCAATTCAACAATCACGACCAACAGAAGGCTGCTGATCATCATGATGCGTTCTAAGGTGGTGACAGGAAGCAAGAATGCGCAGATAGAAAGTACGAGAGTGAGTACTAGTTCCTGTCTGAAAGCGGCTTCATGAGTCCATGCTGCTTTCAATCCTTGAAGTGAATAGCCGGTTGCGTCCAATATTCGGCGAATGCCTGTTTTACCTGGTTTCAAAATGAGGGCCTTATACGACTAAGCCAAAAAAAGAGAGGGCAATGAGGGATCAAGCCCCTTAAAGAAAAGGCATCTAATTACGGTTGGAGAGTAGAATAGTGATCGTGAAACATTTGTGAAATTCACAGCTATAAACTCAATTATTTATGCAATTGATGAGAATTTATACTTTATGATTCAAGGTCGTATACTGTGTAGCCTTTGTTCGCTAGGCATTTACGAAGAACCAATGCTTGAGTTTTGGTTGAATCACTAGCACCACCAACAGCACCGGCGCCTGCTCCGACAGCTGTGCCCGCAACCGCACCCACAGCAGCCCCGCCAATGCCATCTTCTAATGCGCCAGCAACGGCACCGACCAATGCTCCAGTAACGGCTCCATTTTGTGCTTCCGTTTTAGCGGCTTCACCTTTATCTACTTTTTCTGCGTAACCTTGGCAGTAAGTAAAATCTTGTTCGTATTGGGCTTGGTCAACATTGGTCATATCGACAACAGGTTCTTGGTTGTAAGCACAAGCAGCAAGTGTGGAAGAAAGGGTGACGAGAAGAAGAGGTTTATACATTGCGTTGATCCATTATTGCTGTGAATTTATGGATTAAATGTACACTGTTTTATTGTGGTGCTCTGTCGGCCAATTGTATTGAAGTGTCGCCTTTTGTAATGGCGTTTACGGGAGTATTGATAAGTTTATGAATTTACTTGGGAAAGCAGATTGTAAAACACGCACCGCCGTACGGGCTGTGTGAGACATAGACTTCGCCGTTCTGCAATTCAACGATCTGTTTGACGATGGCAAGCCCCAAACCGAAGCCACTGGTGCTCTTGTTACGTGATTTGTCAGCACTATAAAACGCGTCAAACAAATGAGGCCAGTCTTTCTCTTCGACACCACAGCCGTCGTCGTGTATGCGAATACAAGACTTCTCAGGCGTCTCTACAATCTCTAGCACGATTTGGTTTTGTGCATAACGCATTGCATTGCGAAGTAGGTTATCTAAGGCACGTTTAAGCAGTTTCGGGTCAGCATCAATGACCGTCTGTTGAGAACTTGTGTCGTCAATCGAGATTGAAAGTTGGGTGTCACGTTGCCACTTGGGTAAAAACGATTTAGCAAAGCTTGATAAGGTGACAGAGGAAGTTTGAATCTCGGCATTTGGTCGCTCCATTTTTGCATAGTAGAGCAGCTCTTCGACCATATTTTCCATTTCATCAATGTCTTCTACGATGCTCTTTATGTATTTCTCTTGTTGTTTGTTAAGTGTCGAGTCAGCTAAGAGATCCGCTTGCCATTGTAGCCGAAAAATCGGTGTACGTAGTTCATGCGCGACAGCATTGGTAAGCATCTTGTTGGTCGTGATCAGGCGAGACACTTTCTCTGCCATATGGTTAAAGCTTTTGTTCAGAGTACCCACGGATTTGGCACTAGACGTATCAGCTCGAGCATTAAAATCACCAGAGGCAAAATCTACAGTGACCTTCTCAAGTGCTCGAACACGGCGGCTTAGGAACCAAATCAATAAGACACAGTAAAGCGCGAAACCAGCTAGAAAGAAAAGCCAAACAATGTTGTCATCAAAGTTAATGGCTTGAATGATAGGGCTGTTGGGGTTTTCGCTCAGTTTAAAAATTGGGGATCCAGGTTCAAAGCGAAACCATAAATCTCTCTCATTATCGAAGGCCGTATTAACGAAAGGATCTTCATCAAAAACTTTCTCAACTTCAGGAGGGAGGCTCGTCATCTCTTGCGCTATCAGCAACATGTGGCTTGATGTCGCAAACTTCTCTAGCTGCTGAATAGTGTAATCTTCTCCTTTATCTTGGTAAATAGGGTAGATCAATTCATGGAAAGCTTGTGCCTCGTGTTCTTCAAGTAAGTAGTCATAGTCCGTATTTAATTGATAAACAATGACTTCATATCCAACCAAACTGGCGACGAAAAGAATGATCAGACCTAAAAAACTTTCCAGATAAATTCGTTTCATTACGCGTTCCAAGCATCAGGCATAAAGAGGTAGCCTTTACCACGGACAGTAATGATTTTTTGTGGGGGAGTTGTGCTATCGCTAAGCTTTTTCCTTAACGTTACAATTCGGTTGTCAATCGTACGGTCAGTGCCATCGTATTCGATTCCACGCAACGTTTTGGTAAGCCACTCGCGAGAAAGGGTTTGTTCAGGATGGCTAGCGAGTACCCAAAGTAAATCGAATTCACCATCGGTGAGTGCAATCGGCTCATGATTTAGATTACAAGCTTTGCGTAATCGGTTTAGGCATAACACACCGATTTCAAGGCAGGTATCGGAGTCTGAAGCTGTGGTTTCCTTGCGGCGTAACAACATACGAATACGAGCAAGCAGGACACGCGGTTTAATCGGCTTAGTTACGAAATCATCGGCACCAATTTCAAGCGCAGCAACATGGTCAAAATCATCATCACTTGCGGTAAGCATCAGCACTTTGCCTTTGTAGCATTCGCGGATCTGGCGGCAAACACTCAATCCATCTTGCCCAGGTAACATCAAATCTAAAAGAACGAGATCTGGCTGGCTTTCAAGAATTGCCTCGGGTGCGTCGGTCCCATTGTCGAAACAACTGACTTCAAAGCCCTGCTCTGCAAAGTATTCGCTCAGCATAGCCTGCAATTTAGGGTCATCTTCCACGATAATAAGGGATTGCTTAGTGTCTAGTACGTTCATAGCAGTGATGCATCTTGTAGGAATTATCCCTGAAACTTAAACAAATTTGTCAGGGATTTCAATAAACGCATTTGCATTGATGACTTGTTATCCTAAAAGTTTTTTACCTTGTTAGTATGGTGACTTCTACGTTTAAGGCTAAACACATTCTTAAAAACGTATCTAGCCTAGGAACAACTCTAAGGTTTTCGATCTTGCTGATATGGCTCGCTGATGTATCACAAAATGACGCTAAGTCTTCTTGGCTCATATTAATTCTATTTCTTTTACTTCTTAGTTCGTTGATCAATTGGCAAGTTGAGCTTGATGTAAGATCACTTGAAGAGGGAAGCGCATTTACGTTATTAGGCTGCATGGGATTGTGATCAGAAAGTATTTAATGCAATTAGTAGAAATGGTACTGAGATTTTCGTCCATTTATATGTAATTTATGACAAGCTATTGTGTGAATGAATGACATAAAATTAAAAATAATTAGCTCTCTTATCAAATAGTATAAGAAGAATTATGAGGTGGGAACTTTTAAATTATAAAATAATGATGAATATTTCCTATTTCCATTGGTTATATGAGATTTAGTAAATGCATTTATTATTTAGAGAAAAATTCAAACATAAGTATAGTGTCCCAGTTTTATTCTTAGCTTCTTTTTTACCACTGAAAAGTAATGCATCAGTTGAAAAAATTGAAATACCGACTTTGCATCAAAGTGGAGTTGTTAACGTTGGGCAAAGTATTACGGGAAGCGTTAATGGAAGCATGGGATTGAACCTTTATTCTGCAACGGGGGAGAGGAACAATTACTATTGGATTGACGCTACAAGTAACGAACGATTGATGGATGGTATCTTGTATACACCGAAACAAGTTGATGCTGGGAGAAGCATTTCTCTATGTTTAGACTCGTTGTGTTCTGCTTCCGTTTATGTGAACTCTCCTGATCGGTTAAGAACTGCTAATGATTTTATTGATTATCGAGACTGGTGGTCTGTGAGTCAAACAGTTCAAGATAATGTTGTACTGAGTGCAGATAGCGATATCGGCATTACAGTGGATTTTTCATATATCGGACCTACTGGGGATGACGAAGAAGGTTCAAAAGTTGGTATTGGCTTATGGTTGAGTCTGATACAAGATAAAGTTGATAAAAAAGTTATAGCAACTCAGGTAAGTGAGGGCACCAATACTCCGGATCTAAGTGGGAAAAAGGTAGACGTTCAAGCATATTACGAATTGAAGAGCCTTAATTTGGCTCCAGTAAATGTGGTAGAGATATGTGAGGATGTTTACTTTGATGTAGGTAGCACAACTTGGAATGCGTGTACTACTAGGATTGTTGCTGAATCTGATTGTGATCCGTACTGCCGTCCACCTACTAAACAACAGTTTGATGTTCTTTTCCCTTCGACATCGTTCAAACATGAAGAGGATGTTTGGAATGCAGATAAAACTGCGAAAAAAACTTACACAGCAGCCCCGTCTTTTGAAGGAGATGAGCATCTTCTAAATTCATATTGTAAAGCACTAGGTGGCAAGATAAGTGCACTTTCTGCGGCCGATATGCAAACCCTTGTCAATGAAGATATGGATGAGATTGATGCGACTTGGCCTGGAGAAACAGGGTACTGGTCAAGCAATCACATCGAATCCGGTTTCGCTGTCACTGGTGGGTGGGGAGAAGTCACTATGCTAAGTGATGATCTTTCCGTTCAAAAAGCACCTCGCTCTTTCTATAAAGGATATTATATCTGTAAGAAAAATACGGATTAATATTTATTGTTAGCACTATTGCTTTATTTTTACAAGAAATGCTAGCAATAGTTTGTTCTATTTAATAAGTGTTGGTTAGCGAGATGTTTTACTTTTTAAATTCTTGCTAACCAATTTTAATCTGTTTCATTTAACATAGGAAACTGAGCTTCTTAATTATAACTCATCAGAAGATTTAAAAACCTATTAATTAATGAAATAAGGTAACGAACAAACGGAAAGGTATTATTAAAAAGTTTTCATTTATTTTGTTTTATATATTAGTGGGTTCAATACCCCAGAAAGCACTATCCGGAACGTCAGCATCAGCGCTAGACAATTTAGGTAATCTAGAAATAGTCTCCGAAAGCTTCTCTATAACGCGACAAAGCATGGGTACATCTGGGCAGTATGTACTTTTTTCCTATGTTGATGGTGAGTTGGCGACGAACTTTGATAAACAAGGGAACTCTCAAGATATCTACTGGCAAGCTGAGAATGGTGTCAAACTGAGTAGCAAAGTTTACTTAACCAGTAACACTATTGAAACCAATAAAGTACGATTTTGTATTGATAACAACTTGAAGGTTCAGTGTTCTGAGTATGTGAGCAGTCCTGTAAGTACTAGACAGATCATTGAGAATACAGGCGGTATTGAAATCGATTTTGTTGACAGTGATAACCTTATGGTGGGTGTACAACCAGAGTCCTACTCTCAGTCTATTGATGGGGCGGGAGTGTTTTCGTTCATTTACCAAGAGCACTTGGATCAAAATGAACGCGTACTAGACAATACGATTAGTTATTTTGTCGATGAACAAACATTGATAGGCAAAGCTGTTACTAACGAAACAAGCTCTATTAAAGCTTGTGCTGTGGGTGGTTTTTCAATTGGTAATCCGACTCTTGTAAGTGATTGTTCTCCTTCGTATCAAGTTGATGATGGGGTAGGTGAGACAGCCTTGTGTCTTTACGAGCATGCACACTATAAAGGGCGAAGTCTTTGCTACTCCACCAAAGATATAAACAAACCTTTGAAACTTCCTGCTGACTTTAACGACATCACGTCATCTTTCACTATTCGTAATGGGTATCGTGCGACTTTAGTTTCTGACTATGAATTTGGTCGAAAAACTAAATATAGGACTTATTACAAGGATGAAAGAATCGTTAAGCATCTGAATGATAAGACATCTCTGATATTGATTGAACCTGATGATAGTCTTGCCTGTTTTTACGAAAATGATGGCTTTACAGGTAAGCGTTTATGCGTTGCACCAAAGAAAGCGGTATACGACTTGAGTGATAATTACATCTACACGTTTTCCGCGATGACAATATCTCCACGTCTAACTCGTGGCTACAAAATCAAGTTGGGTAAAAAACGCGGTAAACACCATTACTATGGTTGTTACCGATGGACACGAATCTGGCATTCTTCAAGTCACTACAATGATAAAGCTGCAAGGATCTGGGTGAAGTAGTTGTAATTCGTCACACAATGTGAAGACACATTTCAGGACGGGTCAGTCAAAACAAAAAAGCTCCGAGATTACTCGGAGCTTTTTTAATTGCCTAAAGGTGACTAACTAGCCTGTGGAGCAGGTTGCTGGTTGGTAACCTCGGTTTGTTCTTGTTGTACTTCCTTGGCAAGGATTTCATCTTGTTTGCGTTGATGCTCCATAATTTGTTCGTAGTTTTGCTTAAGGTATTGGAGTGTTTTAACCGCCGCGATGAAGAACACTGGCACGATCAATACGATGATCAGTACAGGGAACGCTTTAAGGATATTCAAGTCAGCATTAATCAGTAAGAAGATGATTGGTAGTGCTGTTAGCAATAAGCACCAGAACAGACGAAACATTGGGTTTACGTTTGCTTCTTCATCTAGCTGTTTAGTTGCGATGCCTGCTAGTGAATACGAGGTGCCATCTAGTGTTGTTACTGTAAACAGAATCATCGTGACTAGGTAGATAGCAGTTAGCAACATTGGAATAGATGTTGAGTCAAATACTTGCTTCACCAACTCAGGTGGCTGACCTTCTCCAATCAGTTTGACACCATCAACGACGCCGTTGTTTACAAGATCCATTGAGAAGGTGCCACATACACCGAAGATAACAGCAGAGCCCATTGTGCCGCCAATCACTAGGATTAGAACCACGTCTTTTAGCTTCTGACCTTGGATGATCTTAGTGATGAAGACACCTACACCCGGTGAGTAAGAAATCCAGTTCGCTAGGAAAAATACCGTCCAGTATTGAGGGAACAACGTTGTGCCATATGGATCTGTGTTGGTGCTCATGCGGATGTATTCAGTCAACATGATACCAATGCCATTGGTTAAGTTGTTCATGATCAGAGCTGATGGCCCGATGATGAAGATGATACCAACAAACGCTGCACAGATATAAATGGTTGCACTAGATAGGCGGGCCATGCCTTTCTCAATGCCGATGTAAGAGCTGAGAGAGAAGATCACTGACAATCCAAGGATAACGCCAATACCCAACATTAAATTGTCTGGAATGCCTGTTAAGCTCGCTAGGTTAGAGGAAATCATCGGGATGCCCAAACCTAATGTTAATGCGGTTGCGGCAAGCGTTGTGATGATGAACAGTAGGTCAATAAACTTCTGAGCCCAAACTGGAAGGCGATCATTAAAAAGTGAGTTGATAACACCACTTAGGCTCATGCGTCGGCTTTTCTTTAGGTAGAATACGACGGCGAATGGGACGGCTACAATTAGGTAGATAAACCAGCCTGCAGCGCCCCAGTGGAACATGTTGTAAGCCGTAGCGTATTCCATTGCCATGGCTTTATCTGTAATACCGAACTGAGGGTCCATGAAGTAGTATACCGCTTCAATAAAGCCCCAGTACATGGTGCTTGCGCCCATGCCCGCAGACAATGCCATTGCGAACAGTTGGAATTTCGTAAACTTAGGTTTGGTGTCGCCCATACGAATATCGCCATATTTAGAAAAGGCGAGGAACAATAGGGCACCTGTTGCGAAAAGTGTGTACCAAAGGAAACCAGAACCGAAGTTAATGACGGTAAAATCTAGCATGCCGCTCATGGTGCTTTTTACGGCTTCTGGGTATACCACTGCAAGAATACCTAGAAGCAGTACAAATCCAAAACTGCCAAAAGTAAGTTTCCAGTCGATTTCTGAAGTATTCAATTTCATTGTGACTTTCCAATATTGTCTATTAATGAGAATACTCGGACGGCCTTGTTTATTGTCACTGACACTCAGGGCGTCTGCCTTTCTCCCGTTCCCATACGAGTAATTAGAAAGGCAGACAGTGTAGGGTTAGAGGGATGTCAGTCTTTTGCTGTCTCTGTATTAATTGTTTTTGTCTTGAAGCTGCGGTTTATTCGAACACGTACGATGCCACAGACATTTCTTTCACTTTGTCCCAATCCATTTCAACACCTAAGCCGTTGCCTTCAGGAGCACGGACATAACCTTCTTTGTCGGTGCGGATAACGGTTTTCGACGCTAGCTCAAAGTCTTCGTAAGGGTAGAATTGTTCAAAGAATTTACAGTTGTTATGCGCAAGAGCGACGTGCAGGTTTGCGGCTTGCGTTAGCGTGTAACCCATTGATTGGATCTCTAGGTTCTTAGAGAAGCCCTCTGCAATGTGGAAGCATTTGTTTAGAGGCGTAATACCACCACAAACCGTCGCGTCTTGGCGAATGTCAGACCACATCTCTTGTGATAAGGCATAGGTCACTTCTTGCAGTGTTAACAAGCAGTTACCATGGCTAGAAATCTCAAGGTCGGTATTTTTAACTAGGCGTTTATAAGTGTTGTAGTCGTAATCAGAAACCGGTGCTTCTAACCACTCCCAGTGGTAGCTTTCTAGACGTTTTGCCATTGCCATTGCTTGTTCTGGCGTGTAGAAGGTTGCCGTATCAAGCATGAATCGAATGCCAGTTTTCCCGTAACGAGCCTGAACTGCGTCAACAAGGGCAACGTCCTTTTCGTACACGCAGTAGCAGTGAAGCTTGATTGCTTTAAAGCCGTGTGCAATACAGTCGTCTAGGTACGGGAAGTACTCTTCTACGGTGTCGAACATTGGCGTCGATGCATAAGACAACATTTTGTTTCGAGCGCCACCTAAAAGCATGTAAAGAGGCATGCCCGCTTTTTTGCCTTTGATGTCCCATGCTGCGATATCAATTGGCGCTTTAGCTGGCAGACCACCCCAAGTACAACGCGCCATTAACCAGTTGTAGAGCTCTTGAGTTGCCAATGGATTTTTACCCAGTAAACCTGGAACTATGGTGCGTTGAGATTCGATAATGCAACGGTCAAAATCATTCTCTGTATAGCTGATTGTTGCGCCTAACCCCTCTGTACCATCGTTACAAATTAGACGGACGATGTTATTGGTGTATAACAAAGGTTCTTGGTTATCTGCCCATTGTACAGGTGCTGCATCGCGGTCTGCTACAGCGTAAAGTTCTACACGTTCAATTTTTAGATCGGTCATTTTTCAGTCCTTACAGGCGTGAGCCATTTTTAATCATGGTGGCGCGAATCTCCGCGACATTTAGGTCACGAATCGCCGTATTTGTATCAATCGCTTGTGCAGCAGCAATGCCCGCTGCATGACCAAGCTCAAAGCATTGCGCGGTGACGCGAGCAGAAGCAAGGGCTTCGTGTTCGGCGCTCAAGCATCGACCAGCAACAATGATATTTTCACCAACCACTGGCACTAGCGTGTGGAATGGGATGTCGTAGTAATCGTTAATTAGCCAGTGCAGTTTTGGTTTGTCGCCGGAGTGCAATTCGATAGGCCAAGGGGTACGGCAAATACCGTCTTCACGCTTGCGACAGTTAACAACGTCTTCATTAGTTAGCGTTTCGATACCAACAATAGAACGCGTTTGACGAATGCCAACTTCTACACCGGTGTCGACAACGAATGCCTGTTCACAACCAGGAACAAAGTTGTTCAAGAAACGGGCGTATTCACGAACTTGGCGACGACCAAACACTTCAGCTTCTGTGAAATCTTCAGGGTCAATAACGTTCAGCATGCGTCCATCTTGACCTGCAAGTCGTGTCGCATTGACCATCAGTTCATTCGCTCGTGTGGTCGGAAAAATCCAAATCTTATGACGTGGCAACTGGTATTCGCCGCTTTCGTTGGCTGCGAGAATGTTTTCGGTGACTTTCGGAGGGCAGATCGTGTCGTTGCCGTAGTAGTCAAGGTAAGTGTCCATATCGACACCGCCAAAACGGAAGAACATGGTTGGGTTTTGAATACGACCATTGTCGCCAAAGTAATAATCCATACCCGCACGAGCTACCACAGCAGCATCACCAGAAGCATCGATGATCTGTTGACTTAAGATGATACTTTGACCTGCGTTTGATTCGATGACCACGCCTTTAAATGCATCGCCTTCCATGATCACGCCAGTGACTGACGTATGGAATAGAGTTTTGACATTTGCTTGCTCTAGGAAATCATCAGCAACTTCACGCCACATCAAAGGATCGTGCGTCACTGTGTACGTTTTACCGTAGCGCTGTGGAGCAGTGACACCACCTTTGTTTTCTAATGCTTGACGAAAACGTTCTGTAAAACCGAATACTACTTGTTCTGGTTGTGCATTTTCATCGTCCGATGCCATGTACATACCGCAAATAGTGCCAGATAAGCCCGCGACGGCAGCACCACCGCAAAAACCGTATTTCTCAATTAGCCAAGTGTTCTTACCTAGACGACCAGCCGTTTCAGCTGCGGCAACACCAGCAGGACCTCCGCCAATGACTAACACTTCTACTTCAGCCAAAACAGGTAGGTCAGGAGTGTGTTCATAACGACGGATAATGTTCCAAGATTTCATTCTTACCTCACTAATAGATGACTGATGTTCATCTGATATATCAGTTGTGTGTTTTTAATATATTCGGATTTCTTTTTTTGGTACAATGGCAAAACTTCTTATCGTGAGATTGCTCACTAAAAGATTGATCAATGGAATAGGAACGAGAATGACCGTAAATTCAGTCAATAAGACAGAAGTTGCATACAGCAAACTTGAAAAAATGATCATCTTCCGCGAATTAGAACCAGGGAGTATGGTCAGTGAAAAACAGTTGGCAGAAGAATTAGAACTTGGGCGAACGCCAGTTCGAGAAGCGTTACAAAGATTGGCTTATGAATGTATGGTTGAGATCCACCCGCGACGTGGAATTCAAATCCCAGCAATCTCTGTCGAGAGCCAACTAAAGATCTTAGAAGTCCGTCGCGACATTGAAGCCTTATGTGTCAACTACGCTGCCTCGCGAGCAAGTGTTGAAGAGAAACAGCAGATGTTAATGTTGGCTGAGCAGTTAGAAGCTTGTGCAGAAAACAAAGATGATCTGCTTTACGCGTCTTTACTTAAAGAAATCCATACCTTGCTCGTCAAAGCTGCATGTAATGAGTATCTACAGCTAGCAATGGCACCACTACAAGGCTTATCCCGCCGCTTTTGGTTTGCATTTAAAAACCAAGACTCAGATTTGGTTGAAGCATCTTCTCTTCATGCTGCAGTTTTACGTGCTGTCAGCCATACTGATGGCGAGGAAGCGGTCGCGGCATCACATCGTCTCAATGACTACCTAACTGATGTGGCTTATCGAACGATTAAACCGAGGAAATAATGCCGTTTTGGGTCCGTTTGATTACAGCAACAAAAAAAGCGGCATTGAGCCGCTTTTTGAATTTCTTTGTCTTAGAATCGCAGAGATTAAGGTTGTTGCTTAGTTGGTGCTAGTGCAATTTCACGGATACAAACGTTTTGTGGTTGCTGATAAGCAAATACAACTGCACGTGCGATGTCATCAGCAGCTAGCACGCCGCCCATATCTTCTTTCCACGCACCGTAACCATCTTTGATTTCTTGCGATGTAGTGTGAGAAAGCAGTTCAGTTTCTACTGCGCCTGGTGCGATTGTTGTTACGCGAACGTTTGATGCTGCTACTTCTTCACGAACGTTTTCAGAAATTGCGTGAACCGCGAATTTAGTACCACAGTAAGCCGCATGGTCTGGGAACGTCTTTTTACCTGCGATTGAGCTGATGTTGATGATAGTACCGCTGTTACGCGCTTTCATTGGTGCTAGCACAGACTGCATGCCGTTTAGCAAACCAAGTACGTTCACGTCGAACATACGTTTCCACTCTGATGCATCTTGTGTGTCAATTTGACCTAGTAGCATCACGCCTGCGTTGTTTACTAGTGCATCAGCAGGGCCAAATTTCTCTTCTGCTTTAGCAATTGCCGCTTCAAACGAAGCTTTTTCAGTAACGTCTACTTTTTCACATAGCGTGTTTGGCAGGTTTAGTGCTTCTAAGCGCTCTACACGACGAGCAAGAAGAAGAAGTGGGTGACCTTCATCGCTTAGACGGCGTGCGATAGCTTCACCAATACCAGAACTTGCACCTGTGATTACAATCAGTTTTTTCATCTTTTGTTTCCTTCATCTCTTCTTTTGAGAATAGTTTTTGTATGAGAGCAGCTTTTAATCAAGAACACCTGTTTCGCTGCAATGTGGGTATATTAAGGAAATGGTGTTTGTTGATATATATCGCTTTAGGTAAAACACTGTTGCCATATAACAACAATTGGTGGTAACTTTATGAAAATTAGGCAATAAAAAAGGCGCACTAGTGCACCTTAGTTTGTGTATTTAGTGATTAAGTTGGTTGCTCTTGGGTACAAACGACGCTATTGTCGCTACCAAAGCCATTAGGCACGTATGCGTCTGCTTGCGGATCGTTTTCCCATTCAGCTTCGTCAAATAGATAACGGAACTGGATATTTTGTTCCTTCGGCAAGCGCGTTTTAAATTTAAATTGGCCACTTTTCTTCACGAGCTTCATTGGTTCTGGTTGCCAGTTGTTGAAATCGCCTGCAATTTGAATCGACTCCCACTGATTTTTGTCTAGCTCGAACGTGACTTCGACTTCATCTTTTGTTTTAAAGAATCTCTTTTTAAGCATTAATCTTTCCTTGTTTGTACAAAAACTGATCTAACTATTACTCAGGTTTCATAGTGATTTCAAGTTTTATTGGAATCGTAGTCGGTAACGAAAGTAAGAATCTTCTGGTTTATGAGGGTGTTACTCATCGGATAACTTGTATGAAAGAGTGGATTCTGTATGATGAGTATTCACCATATTTTAAAGAAGTTGTATGTTGAGTTTTAATCGTACATTAATGATGACAATGCTTTGCTTGTTGGCCATGCTGCTAACTGGTTTTGCGTCAAGTGTACGTGCGGCTACGGCACCGATTGAACATCATACGTTACAAACGGCTTCTGATGACTTTCATCATCCATTAGGTACTGAACGAACGGATTGTGTTGAGTCTCATCAAGATGTGCATGTCTTAGAGAAAGGACAGCAACCACATACCAGTTGTACCTCTTCATGCCTCGTTAAAATTCCCACGAACCTTTTGCAAGATGAACAGATACAACTCCCTCATCGTCTTGCTTTGATCGACAAAGCGCTCACACCGAAAGCGGTGCTCGTTATTTATAAGCCTTACCGTCCTCCAATTGTTTGATTCCCGCCTCAATCATTGACCAGCCCAACTGGCGTTTTATTTATTAATGAGAATGGCACAGGTGTGCCTAAAGGAATCAAACATGAAAAAGCTACTCGCGCTATGCAGCACCCTTTTATTGGCATTTACTGCCCACGCAGCACAATTTGAAGAAGGTAAGCACTACAAGGTCTTAGATGTAGACAAGGCCAGCAAACCGACAGTAACGGAATTCTTCTCTTTTTATTGCCCCCATTGTTACAAGTTTGAAGCAGTGATTGACAACATGAAGCCAGCATTACCGAAAGATGCAAGTTTTGAGAAAGTTCATGTTGCTTTTATGGGCAGCGATATGGCCGTTCCAATGGCTAAGTCATACGCAACAATGGTGTCTTTGGGCGTAGAGAAGACGATGGTACCGGCGATGTTTGCTCAAATTCATCAAAAGCGCCAAGCGCCAAAAGATGAAGGTGAACTCAAGCAGATTTTCGTTGATAACGGCGTCGATGCGAAGAAGTTTGATGCGGCTTACAACAGCTTTGCCGTTAACTCAATGCAGAAGGGCTTTGATAAGCAGTTCAAACAAAGCACATTAACGGGTGTTCCAGGTGTATTGGTCAACGATAAGTACATCGTTATCCCTAATGAGATTCGTACTTATGATGAATACAACGAGTTAGTTAATTACCTACTGACACTATAGTTTTTGAGAAAAATAAAAATGGCGACCATCGAGGTCGCCATTTTTTATGTTCATTTTGCGTTAGCGAAGCACAGCCGTACAAGCTGCGGTTGGCATATCAGTCATAAAGATCGCATTTGGATAAAACAAGCTAGCAACAGTGACGGCAACGTTACAAGGCTGAGCGATGGTGGTTTTCACTACGTTGTTAAGAACCACTCCGGTGGTATTCACCGTATTGACCGCAGCCTGTTGTGCTTGATAAGACACGCAACCTGCTGTTGCATTGATCACTGCGGTACTAAAAAGAAGTTTACGAAAAAACATATTCATATCCTTTGTGAATGCTTTTGAGATACTTATATGACCATCCATTCATAATTAAAACAAAACGGTGTTCAAAATTACGCACACTTCACGAAATGAACATTGTTTTATATAACTTGATGAGTTTTGTGATCTGGTAGGTGGACAGACCAGTTTAAGCAATTAAAACCAACCCATGCATAAGTACCACACCTGTCGTGAGCTTGCCTCGCATCATCTGATACCCTTTTGGCTCTGCCTCTTTTTCTACTCTTCGAATCAGCTTTTCTGCGTACCAAACGGCAATGTAGCCAGCAGCCAATAACAGAGTCGCGATGACATAATGCTTGTTGCCTTGTAGCAGCGCTCCCCAAGCAAGCAATACGAATAAGTTACTTAGCACTAAGGAATTTCGACTCAATCGATGGTAGAAATGATCAATGGCGTTTCCCCAAAGTACCCCGGAAAGAAAACTCAAAATCACCGCACTGTAAGCAATAAAAAACTGCTCCCCTGATAAGTTAAACAAAGTCCTTTCTGTAACGATGAGAACCAAGCTGAACAGAAAGGGCAGCAGTCCTAAATAACCCAATTGCAGCATTGTCTTACGTGTGGTCGTCATGGCAGCCTTCCTTAAAGTTGCTGTTCAATCATGTTAGTAAGCGTAGTACTTGTTGGAGAGGTTGAACTTGGGAAGGTCGCAACGACTTTACCTTCTTTGTTGATCAAGAACTTGTAGAAGTTCCACTTCGGAGTAATGCCCGCTTGAGTACTGATCTCGGCGAATACTGGGTTTGCATCCTCGCCAAGAACAGAGGTTCGCGCCATCATAGGGAAGGTAACGCCGTAGTCGAGATAGCAAATTTTAGCGGTTTTTTCTTCACTGCCACGATCTTGACGAAAGTCGTTACTAGGAAAGCCCACAACGGCAAAGTTTTGATCTTTGTAAGTCTGATGCAACTGCTCTAATTGCTCGAATTGAGGGGTAAAGCCGCACTGGCTCGCGGTGTTCACGACCAGTAGCGTTTTGCCTTTGAAGGCGTCACAAAGCTCTATTTCTTCCGTTGAATTTAAAAGTCTTTGCTTTCCTTGCAAGATATCTGGACAGCTCGATGCAAAAGCCAAAGAGCTGATGGAGAGTAGTGTTGCGGTAAGTGCGCTGCGAGTGATTCCCTTCATGATGTTGATTCCTTTTGTTTTTACTAAGTATAACTACTCGCAAAGGAATCAAATCGATCAAAAAAGCCGCTGAGTTCAGCGGCTTTCGACTAGAGCAAATGCGTGTTGATTACGCTAGCTTCAAATCAAATTGATTACGGTACGCAACCATGTCTTCGATGGTGAGTACTGGCATGTTGTGTAAACGACCAAACGCGACGATCTCTGGTGCTTTTGCCATGGTGCCATCTGGGTTTGTCACCTCGCAAAGCACGCCTGCAGGCTGCAAACCGGCCATTTGCATCAGATCGATAGTGCCTTCTGTGTGACCACGACGAGTCATGACGCCTCCAGGGCGAGCACGCAAAGGGAATACATGACCAGGGCGAGCTAAGTCATCTGGTTTTGCATTTGGGTTTGCTGCTGTTTTGATAGTTGTTACACGGTCAGCGGCAGAAACGCCAGTTGTTACGCCTTGCTTCGCTTCAATAGAAACCGTGAAAGCCGTTTGGTTTGCGCTGTTGTTGTTCACAACCATTGGTGGCAGTTCCAATTTGTCTGCTTGAGCGTCTGTCAGGCATAGGCACACAATGCCGCTGCACTCGCGGATCATCAGAGCCATTTGCTCATTAGTCAGGTGCTCTACGGAATAAATGATGTCGCCTTCGTTTTCACGATCTTCATCGTCGAGAAGAAGCACGCCACGGCCTTCTTTTAATGCGATAAGTGCTTTTTCAACGCGAGTAATTGGGTCGCCAAATTCGGCAAGTAGTGATGACTGATTCATGGTTAACTCCTAAATATCACCAGAATCAGGGCGGTATGAGAGATCGTCACATTTTACGCATGCACTGAGCCACCAACGGTAAGATGGCACAAACCCACGCAATAAAAAATGCGATCCAAAAAGAAGTGCACCAGTGTTCATCAACACAGAACGTTGAGGAAACCGCTGATGTTTTCTTATTCTCTTTCATCCGGACTATAACCGTCGGCTCTGGCATCTCACCAGATCTGCTGACCTCGACGAATCGAGCGCTCGCGGGCTCACTCAAAAGAGTATACCGCCGGTGGGGAATTTCGCCCCGCCCTGAGAACATTGAATCCAACCAATATGGTTAGAAGTAAAAAACTCCGACACTCAAATGAGTGGTCGGAGTAGAGATAGTACTGCGAACGCCTTGGCTTGAAAAGTAGATTGCAACTACTTGATGGAAAAGTGCGCTATCTGCTGAAGTGATCAGTTTTGATAAAGTGATCAATCTGCGCAGGTACATAGGTGTTGTAGATAAGGCTAGTGTGAGTCTGTTTCGTCTCTATATGATCTTGCATGCCTTCTAAACGTGTTTCATCAACGGTAACTGTGCCATCAGACATGGTGTTGTCTTTATGCATGAGAATAGGCCTTGCGCCAATGCCCATTGTGCCTGCGATGCTGCCGAGCTTTTGTGGGAAAGTCCAAACATCTTCGTGCTTGTTAAGGCCGTGATACGGTGAGTTACCAAGCATCGCACCGAATCCCAAATCTTGAATGCGAGTGACGATAGATGCGCCTTTCAGTGGCGAGCCAATTGCGATAACGTGGGACACCAGACTTGTCGATGGCTTTCTGTTCGCGAGGTATCGTTTAATCATCAAACCACCTAGGCTATGACCCACCAACACATTTACAGTGAGTGGGTTGAGCGCCTTGTCGATCGAATCAAACAGCGATTCTTCGTTAATTGAAACCGTGTTGTAACTCAACACTTGGGTCTCGTAGCCCAGTTTTCTCAGCTTTTGGCTAAGAGGCTGCATGACCAGCCCATGCATATAAAGACCATGTAAGATGATGATTTTCATAATACCTCCTAGATTTATGACGTTGATTTTATCCTACTAGATTCTCCACAAGACTACTGTCAGCGAATTAGCAAATCTTGCACTTCTTTTTGTAACAAATGGCGATCTAACATGGTTGGTTGCAATAGCTCACCAATATTGACTTCGATACGAGACCAAAAGCGAGTAGGGCGCTTCGTTAATGCATGTCCATTTCTGTGGCTGAAGAAAGAGCCCCACAAGCCTTTTAAGGCCATTGGAATCACTGGAACTGGTGTACGTTTTAGAATCTTCTCAACACCTGATCGGAACTCGCCCAGTTCGCCATTTGAGGTCAAACGACCTTCAGGGAAGATACAAACTACCTCGTCGTTATTAAGAGCTTGCTCAATCTGTTTGAAAGCTCTTTTGTAAGTCTCTGCGCATTTGCGTGGCGAGCAGATTGGGATAACACCGGCATGACGAAAAACATATTTAAGAACAGGCAGTTCACTGATTGACTTGTCCATCACAAATCGAACTGGGCGGGTTGATGTACCCATTAGAATCAAAGCGTCCACATAGCTCACATGGTTTGCCACAATCAGCGCAGCGCCTTGTTCTGGGATATGCTGACGACCGGTTACCGAAACTCGGTACAGACAGTGGCTTAGCAAGTAGCTAATAAAGCGCTGAGTAAACTCAGGTACTTGACGGTAAACGTAGATAGCCACGATGAAGTTACCGACGGCCAAAATGGCAAATAGCTCAACAATAGAGAACTCTAAAACACTTAACACCAAGATAGAAACAGCAGCGGAAGCGACCATAAACAGTGCGTTCATGATGTTGTTTGCTGCAATAGATTGAGCGCATTCGTCTTCTTCTGAGCGCGATTGGATAAACGCATAAAGGGGAACAATAAACACACCTCCGCTCACACCAACTAAGAATAAGTCGATCATTACTCTAATATGCGAAGGCTGAGCAACAAAGCTTTGTACATCGTAATAGTGACTTGGGAAAGATTCGATTGCAGGTACTGCCCATAGTAGGTCGGCACTGAAAATCGTTAAGCCCAAAATACCAAATGGCAGAATACCCAGTTCAACTTGATTGAAAGACAGCTTTTCACATAACCATGAGCCTGTCGCGATACCAACTGAGAAAAGAGCCAACAACAGAGAAACCACAGTACTGTCTGCAAATAGGTGTTCACGAGCAAAATTTGGGAATTGAGTCAGGTAAGTCGCACCCATAAACCAGAACCAACTAATCGCTAGAATCGACATCCAAATACCGCGTTGTTTTTGTGCCAGTTTGAGTGTTTTCTTCAAACCAGTAACAGGTTCGAATTTTACTTGGTCACTTTTCTTACTTGGCAGAGAAGGGATGTTTGCGCTGCTTAAAAAGCCCAGTAGTGACAGCGTAATCACAATGCAAGAGGCGATAAGCATACCATTTGGAATCGCAAGCAATAGACCTGCGCTTAATGTACCAATCAGGATAGAAAGGAAAGTCCCAATCTCAACCCAAGCATTGCCTTTCACTAGCTCATCAGATTTTAGCGCTTGAGGAAGTAGAGCGTATTTCACAGGGCCGAAGTAAGCCGATTGAGTACCAGTCATGAAGAGTAGAACCAGCATTAGAATGGCACTTTGCATCATGATAGCCGTCGCTGCACAGCTCATGATCACTAATTCAATCAGTTTTAAGCGGCGGATTAACTTGGCTTTATCCATGTTGTCGGCAATCGCACCGGCGTGGGCAGAAAACAGAAAGAAGGGAAGAATAAATAAGCCAGCCGCAAGGTTAACAAAAAGATCGACCGACATCGGTAGTGAGTCAATTTGGCTGTAGGTCACCATCAACAAGAGAACATTCTTGTAGATATTGTCGTTCAGTGCACCAAGGCACTGAGTCACGAAATAGGGGAAGAATCGTTTAGTGAGAAACATGCTGGCTCCGTAATTGCAAAATCGTGTTGAGATGGGAGCACTTTAAAGGCTTGGCTTTGGGAAGCCAGTGTGAAGAAAAGAGTTACGTTATGAGAAACCAAAAGTAACACTTTGCGATACTTTTTATTTCATTAATTTGTGATATTGCACGGGTTGGTGCTTATATACGTTACGAGATGAGCTTAGTGTCGAAACCAGACGCTGAGCATTCTCAATGTGACAAACAGAATAAAACCAGAGAGTCCAATAAAGCCTAATGTCACCAAATAAAAGAACAGGCGCACCAAGCGAGCTTTCATTCGTTTGAAAAAACCGAGGCTCGGCGTAAGTTCAGGAACATGCTGAAAGCTTGAGATCATCACCCAAGCGGCAAGCGCCCACAACGCCGTTACGCCACTCGGAATAAGATAAGACTCCTTAACCACATCAGAAAGTTGCAGGAGTGTGGCAATGAATACCGCAAAACCACCAAACGCGATGAGCATGAATAAAGGGAGAATAGGTCTCGTCTTGACCGATAGGCTTTTGAGTTTATCGAGCATCAGGTAGTACCTATTTGCGTTCCCAAGGGTTAAACAGCGGGAATGTCCAACGACGCATCGCAATCACCAGAGAGGTTCCGTGCTTCTCGTCCATATCCAGTGAATCGTCGCTCTGACAGATCTGATAAAACTCATCAATGACCTTTTGTAGCTTTTGCTGCATCTTCTTGTTGGTTGGCAAGCTCATTAAGCCCGTTGCCATCACTAGCTTTTCATCCTCAGCAGAGAAATAGCTCTGGAAGAAAGCTTCTTGAACTTGTTGCTGGAAGAAACGCTGAATAGGGCCACCTGTGTGCCACTTGAAAGTCGGGGAGATACACAGACGAATCTTGTTACCTGGCAGCAAGTCGATGATATTGAGACGGTCGAGTTGGGCGAGCTTTTGTATCAGCTCTAACTCATCAAAGGTGTATTGCTCGATGATTTGTTCGAAGCGATAACCATTGACCACACAAACCGCAACCAACAATAAGCCTTTATCTTCAACCAGCTGTTTTTCTTGTTCTAGCGTGAGCGACTCCAACCCTTTGTTGTGCGCTGCTGCCAGTTTAAATAGCTCTGCCATTTCTAACCCAATCAGCTGACAGATACGCTCCAAGCGGTCGAGGCTGATTTGACTGCCTTCTGCCAATAAGCGTTTTACCGAGCCTTCGCTCAGTTCCAAGTGCTGCGCGACATCGATATAGTGTAAGCCAGATTGCTTGAGTTGGCGTTTGAGCTCTTTAATTAGGTCGTGACTTTCCGACATATTAACCTTCTACTTCTTGGCGCAACTGCTCTAGGTAAGACTGCATAAACGCTTTACGCTTCAAACCTTCTTCATATGCTGCTTTGGTGTTCATCGTCTCGACTATTTTAAACAATTTGGTTTGGAAATGATCGATGGTGAATCGTTTATCTTCCAATTCTCGATGCTCTGCAAACATGTCCTGTTCGTTATATAAGGCAGCATCAAATAACGTGCTCACTTGAATACAGCGTGTCACACCAATTGCACCAAGCGCGTCTAAGCGGTCTGCGTCTTGGACGACCTGAGCTTCCAACATATTTGGTGTAATGTTGGCGCTAAAGCTGTGAGATTCGATCGCGTGGGCGATAGCGTCATGGTACTGAGCAGGGTAGTCGATGCTTTCTAGAAACGAAATCGCTTTGGTCGCCGCAATCGTTGAGCTTTGTTTGCGGTTCGGGTGATCTTTTGGATAAGTAAAGCAATCGTGCAGATACGCAGCAGGTAATACAACGGCTAAATCTGCGCCTTCTTGTTCTGCTAGCTGACGAGCGGTTTTGACTACGCGTTGTACGTGACTGAGGTCGTGAGCGGCATCAGTTTGCATCTCTTGCTGCATAAACTGTAGGAACTGGGGCTCAAATTGGCTGAGCTCTGCTAGGTTGAGTTGAGACATGGATTTCTTCTAAAAAAATAAAGGCTTAGACAGAGTATGCCTAAGCCTTTATTAAATTGCCAAATGAGACGTTGTTATTGAGATGTTGCGAAGAAAGCCTTGTTGTTTTACAGGGTGCGAGTGAATCGGAACGTTTGTACTTTTTGTTCTGCTCCGTCGATGTAAGCGTAGCTATCGATGGTCCAAACGTTTGGACCTGCAAAACCTAGCTCGACACGCACATCACCCGTCGGAATACCTTGGTAAATGACGTCGTTAATGTTCATCGGGTAGAAGTTGTAGCGATGGTTTTGTGATTGTTGTTCACCAGCAAAAGCAACCGATACATCTTTTGCTTCATTGGTCAGCGTCAATTGGTAGCCTGCTTGTGGATCGAACGTGAACGCGGCATTAAGGTCAACACCTTGCGAGTTGGTCACCTTAACATTTGCTTCTGTTGTTTTTGCTAACGAGCCGTGTGCCGACAGACCTTCTAAACCTTTGAAGTTGCGATTGTGGTTCTGGATATTTACGTTCCAATCACCTACAAAGTTATCGATCTCTTGCCACTGTTGCGGGGCATTGGTTGCTGCTGTGTTCTGACCACCGTTAATACCACTAATCGCGTCATTGCGGCTGTCGTGGCGAATGTTGTCACGGTTATTGTGAATATCCGCGCCCGCACCTGCGACACCACCGGCGACACCACCCGCAACTGCGCCTTTCACGGCAAGCTCAGCATCCCCCGTCAAAGCGCCCATCGTCAGACCTAAAAGTGCACCACCTGCAGCGCCTTGTTTTGTTAATGCGTTTGGATCATCTTCTCCCGGAGTCACGCATCCTGCAAGTAGGGGAAGAGATAGCGCTGCGACCAATGTAGTTTTGTTGAAAATGTTCATGTATTTCACTCCGAGATGTTTGGTTCGAAGCTATTATTGAACGCTGTTTGATTAGGAATCTACTTATCTCGCTGATAACCGACAGTTATCACGCAAAAGTTTTGTTTGCTATAAGGCTCAAAATTTTTCTGTTTGGCTCGATTTGATGGAGGAAAAGAAAAGGGTCAACATTGCTGCTGACCCTAGGTTTTATTTTATTCTTTATTTTATAAGCACTAATTTTGACGTTGTTAGTGTTAAATCTGTGTTTGGGCGATTTGCAGCATTTTAGTATAAAGCTCAACTAACTCCCTAACTTTAGTGTTTGTTACGAAGGAGTGCAAATATTTATTACGCAAATTGTCTATATTATGAAATTTAATTTGAATGCAATTCACAAAATTTCACATTCAAAAACACATTCAAACCATGAAATGTCTCAAGTTTGAGCCCACCATAATTAGGATCTATCTTTCATGATCCAGATCAGTATTGATATCTCTTTAGAGGGATAGCATTCACGCGAAAATTGATAATTATAAATTGAGTCCGAGATATGCAGGATTTATATGAGCTAGAACGTAAGTTGGTGGAATACGGCGCAGATATGAAAGGCTTAAAGGTTGTACCTGCCATTGTTGATGAAGATGGCAAGGTTGTTTATTTAGGGAATACACCTTCGTTGCTAAGGAATGTCATTAGTTGCCGTAGACACCTAACACAGCGCGTGAAGAAATAAAAAAAAGGGTCTGATTCAATCAGACCCTTTTTTTGTTTAAAAGCTCAGTGATTAGCGTTTGTAAGTCACTTGCTCTTGCTCACCAAGGTGAATGTGTGTTGTCGCAGGCTGTGTTTCTGCAATCACTTTACCGTGACGAACAGAGTAACGAACTGGCACCTGACGACGTACTGCGTCAAAACCATTTTCTGCAGGAAGAATCAGTAAACTACCTGGCTTACCTGTTTCAATGCCGTGCTTGTCTTGAATGTTCAGTGTACGTGCTGAATTCGTGCTGATCAGATCCAGTGAGTTATTGATTTGGTCGTAACCCATCACCTGACACACGTGCAGACCCATATGCAGCACTTGTAGCATGTTTGCAGTGCCTAGTGGGTACCAAGGATCGAAGACATCATCGTGACCAAAACACACGTTGATGTTTGCATTCAGCATTTCTTTCACACGAGTCACACCACGACGTTTCGGGTAATCATCGAAGCGGCCTTGAAGGTGGATGTTCACCAATGGGTTTGCAACGAAGTTGATGCCAGACATGCGTAGCAGACGGAACAGGCGAGATGCGTAAGCACCGTTGTAAGAGCCCATAGCCGTTGTATGGCTTGCGGTTACCTTGTGGCCCATGTTGAACTTGTGCGCTAGCGCTGCAAGCGTTTCAACAAAGCGTGATTGCTCATCATCGATCTCATCACAGTGTACGTCGATCAAACGGTCGTATTTCTGTGCCAGTTCGAAAACGTAGTGTAGAGATTCAATACCGTACTCACGAGTGAATTCAAAGTGAGGAATCGCACCAATAACGTCAGCACCCAACTGAACCGCTTCTTCTAACAGTTCTTTGCCGTTCGGGTAAGACAAAATACCTTCTTGCGGAAACGCAACGATTTGAATGTCTACCCACTCTTTCATTTCTTCACGGACTTCTACCATCGCTTTTAGGGCAATTAGGGTAGGGTCAGAAACGTCAACGTGAGTACGAACGTGCTGTACGCCGTTTGCAATTTGCCACTTAAGCGTTTGCTTCGCGCGTGATTTCACATCTTCAATCGACAACATCTCTTTGCGCTCAGCCCAACGCTCAATGCCTTCGAAAAGCGTACCTGAAATGTTCCAGCTTGGCTCACCTGCTGTTTGCGTTGTGTCTAGGTGAATGTGAGGCTCACAGAATGGAGCGACAGCCATGCCGCCCTCTGCATCAAGCACTTCACCTGTGTAATTTAGCTCTACATTATTGTCTTCAATACGCTTGAATTGACCATCCTCAATCAAAATTTGCTGGAGACCTTCCTGTCCCTTTAGCGTTGCGTTCTTGATCAATAGTGTTGTCATGATGGTTCCTTACGCTGGCTGCTGTGCCAGTGTCTTTTTATTAAGAATAGGATTTAGAATCAGGTAGCTGATTGTGCCGCCTAGTACCGCATTCACAGGCACGATACCCGGAAGGAAGTGACCTGCTGCAACACCAATCGCCACAGCGATAATGCCAGCCCAGTTAACCGTTTGGAACTCTGCTGCTGCGAAATTTGTGTAACGTTTACGGTTCATGAAGAAATCCGCAATGATTACGCCACCAATTGGTGGAATTGCAACCGATAGGAAGGTTAACCAGCCTACAAAGTTATTGTACAACCATAGTGCACACAATGTACCTACTAAACCGTTCGCCATTGAGATGTATTTACTTGGCAAACCAGTGATGTTGGAGAAGCCCAGGCCTGAGGCGTAAAGCGCGTTGTCGTTAGTTGTCCAGATGTTCAGGCCAAGTACGATGATGGCTGGGATAAGAAGGCCTTGTGCAATCATTACTTCCGAAATGTCTGATTGACCCGTTACCGCTGCACCAGCTGCGCCGAAGATGAACATCAGTGAGTTACCGATAAAGAACGCCACCATGGTGACCATCACTGCGCCTTTTGGCTTTTTGCCGAATCGAACGAAGTCTGCGGTTAACGTACCCGCACTGACAAATGAGCCTACGACCATAGCAAGAGCGACAGAGAAATCGATTGGCTGCGAAGGTTGTACTTTTTGAAGTTCTGCTACGCCACCAACGCTATTTACTGCTTCCACTACCGAGTAACCGCCTAGTAGGGCAATTGCTGGTACGGCAATCGCCGATAACACCATAAGTGCAGAGATACCAAAGTAAACCGTTGCGGTCATGAGTAGACCAGAAATGATGATAAGCGTGTTTGTATCGATGCCTGTTGCCTTGTTCACTGGAATCGCAAACATCGCTACGCCAACACCAAACCAACCAACTTGTGTGCCGCCAAGAAGTGCGGAAGGAAGCCAAGAGCCTTTAGAGCCAAAAGAGAAACGAGCAAGGAGGTGAGTAGAGAGGCCAGTAGAAGCGCCGATGTAACCGAGGAAGGAAGTGTAAATACCGAGGATTAGGTTACCAATGAGAACAGCGAGGAAGAAATCATCAAAAGAAAGGCCAGTACCGAGCGAGCCGCCCGTCCACATACTTGCGGAGAAGAAAGTGAGTCCCAACATAACCATGGTTAATGATGCCACGCCTTTTCTGGCAGTGTTAGGAACCGGTCCGAGACTGTAGTTATTGTCTGCAGCCATTTTTACCTCCGCATAAAAATTAAAACTAATTATAGATCCCAATTTCTGGGCAAACGGCGCGTATTATCGTGATGTAAATCTCATAGTCAATGAGTTTTTTGTCATTTAAACGTTTACTTTACGCTTTCATGATTTTAAGTCCTTTATAAACATAAGGTTATGATTTATTTATGGAATGAAAAAAATTCCAATTTCTACAATCTACGGTGGGTAAATATGTAATGAAATCGGTATCATTTGGTTCGTGGTGGTATTTAAGTTGATTTTATATGTTTGTTTATGAATGTATGAAATGTTGGGTTTTTGGCATCAAAAGCAACCGTTTTCTTTTGGTGGGCGTTCTACTTTGTTCATAAATCAAACTTAAATTATAGAAGCTGAATGTAATTATGATGCCTTAGTGTTTAAATGCTGCTGAGTTGATTGTTTTAAGTGGTTTTTGTTTGTGTTTTCTTTCATGTAATCGGTTGTATTTTTTTGTTGGCTGCGCGTTGGTCAATAGTGGAATGGTGAAATAGCGATTTTCTGATACAAAAGAAGTTAAAAAGTAATGGAAACGAACTGGGTTGATGAGCATTTATGCCCGCCTAGAAAGTATTTTCTATGAGAGATAGTTGAGTTCTGAAAGGCTGGAGCGGAAGTGAAGGTGAATGTACAAAGTACAGATAAAAAAATAGCCAACCGCAAAGAGTGCGATTGGCTTATATACTTGTGAACAAATTGAGTTCACTAACAACGTCAGTTGGCTAGGTGACCCTCGGCTTAAGAAGGGTCAGTCATACTAATGCAGTTAGTGTGCCAACTTTATAACCGCCTAAAAATCGCGGTTTCTGTGACATAGGTTGCCTAAAATCCCTCACTTATTGCAAAATGCAATTTCGTTTTGCAATTTGTAATTATAATGCTAATGATGAATTAATTAACTAGAGCAATCGTTTTTACAACATTACTAGGCTTGCTGTTCCTAAAAAAGCGAAGAAGCCGACCACATCTGTCACGGTAGTCAAAATGACGGAACCAGCTAAAGCAGGATCGAGTTTCAATTTATCCAGAACAATAGGGATCAAAACACCAAATAGGGCTGCCGTTATGATATTTACGATGATAGCTAATGCGATGGTGCCGCCCAGTACGGTTGATTGGAACCATAAACCCGCCAGCCCACCGATGATCAGCGCCCAAAGTAAGCCGTTCAAAGAACCAATACCAAGCTCGTTTTTCAAGAGTGCAAAACGGTTACCCGGAGTGATCTGGTTTAACGCCATAGCGCGAATCATAAGAGTAAGTGTCTGACTGCCCGCGATACCACCCATAGAGGCAACGATTGGCATGAGAACGGCGAGAGCAACCACTTGTGAAATTACGTCTTCAAACAACCCGATAGTGACAGAGGCTAAAATAGCGGTTAGCAAGTTGATGCCCAGCCAAACCCCACGCTTTTGAGAGCTTTTTAATACCGGAGCAAATAAGTCATCGCCTTCATCCATACCCGTACCAGCCATTAAACGCGCTTCGTATATTTCACGCTGCGTGCTTAATGCGAATTGCCAATCCACTTCACCTATTAAGGTTTGGTCGGTATCCGTTACTGGCAACGCTGGCAGGGGGCTATGCTCCAACGCTTCTACGGCCTCAGACAATTCCATTTTACTGTCGAGTACTGTGACGGTTTCTATCGCTAAGGTTTTAAGGCGAACGTCTTCCTCACTACGCAAGATTTCATAGTAGTTCACCGCGCCACGAAACTGTTTCTTACGGTTGATGAGATACACCTGCTGCGGTGTGTCGTAACTGTAACGCTCCATTAGGCGTCGAGCTTTGCCAACCGTGATATTAAAAGGGAGAGTGATGATCTTACGCTCAGCCCAGCGGCCAAGTTCTTCGTCTTCGTATTCGTTGGCTTGATCGTAGAGGTCGAGTTCATCTTTCTCAATCAACTCTAACGCTTCATTGATAAACTCTTCAGGCAGAGAATCCGCCCATTCGATCAGAGATAAGTTATCTAGCTTGGCTAAGGTAAGCTTTAGCTCAACTTCAGAAAGTGCTTCGATGATCGAAAGACGTACTTCTGCACGCATTTCTGTTAGTACATCGATGTGCAACTCCATAGGTAATGCGCGCCACAATCTCACACGATCATCGATCGGAAAGGCTTCGAGAATCAGCGCAACCGCACCGGGTTCGAGGCCGCATTCGATAGAATCATTGAGAGCGGTGATTTGCTCCGCTTCTTCTGCTTGGACAATTTGTTCAATTAGAGTGGAAAGGTCTTGAAACTTACTCAACGAGCACCCCGACAGTCAGATTATTCTTATAGGCAGCGGATCAAGGTACTCGAAAGTAGCAGAAAAACAATAGCCTATTCGTCAATAATCTGTAGGTAAGGTGAGACCAGTTGGCGAATGTTTACTTTTGCGCCAATACGAGCGGCGAGCAAGTACATACCACCGATTTTTCTGTGCAGGAATAGTGCATCCGCTGGTGGGGTGTGCCAGTACTCTTGTTCCATGCTTAGAATGGTGCCGGCTTCTCGGAGTTTCTGAGCTAGGCCACTGGCTTTGAAGTCGTAAGGTTCATCAACCAACATGGGTTCACACGCCATTTTAACTAAGTCGAGAATTGCTTGGCGCTGTGCTGGCAGGATGGTTTGGCTGAAGAAGCCAATCTGTTCAAGCGCGCCATTCAAGCCTTGTTCGTCATTATTCACGACAGATGCAAAGGCTTGGCGGTAGCCAGTACTAAATTGTTCGCTGTATTCGCGAGTCGCCCCAAAGTCTAGCAAGCCGATTTGACGAGTGTTTTCGATATATAAGTAGTTAGCAAAGTTTGGGTCGGTTTGTACCATCTTGAATTCGAACAGTTCTCTGAACAGTAATTCGAGTAGGCTATGCATGACAAAATCTCGCGTACTCTGATCATAATGTTCGATTTGCTCAATCGGGCTACCATCAATGAATTCCATCGCGAGAACGGAATCGGAGCAACTTTCAGTATGGATCTTTGGCACAACAAAATGAGGGTGCTCTTTCAAAGCATCATGATAACGAATGGCAAATTGCGCTTCTCGTGCGTAATCGGCTTCATCATGCAGTTGATTTTTCGCTTCTTCGAGCAGTCCTTTGTAGTCGACGGACTCCGGAATCAACCCAACGACTTTGAGTAGTGTACCGACATTATCGACGTCGCTATCGATACTTTTTCTTATGCCTGGATATTGCACTTTGACGGCTAGATTATCACCTGCATCGCTGTAGGCCTGATGGACTTGCCCGATTGAAGCGCTGGCAATAGGTTTGAAGTTAAAGGAGAGGAACTCGGTTTTCCAGTTGGCGCCAAGCGAACCTTCCATAACACCGTTCAGTTGCTTCGCTGGCATTGGGTCTGCGTTGGAGCGAAGACGGGAGAGAATATCTGCGAGTTCAGGTTCAAGTACATCACCAGCATCCATTGACAGCATTTGACCGAGCTTCATTGCAGCACCACGCAGATGGGCGAGCTGGTCGGTTAAGCGCGCAATGTTCTGCGGCGTCAGCAATAGGTCTTTAGCTTTTGGTTTGTTGCCTTTGGCAATCTGCTTGGTGCCTTCTGCAATTACGTTACCTGCGACACGGGTAGCAAGTGAAGCGAACTTGCTGAATCTTGAGATGCGATGTGTGGGTAGGCTTCTTTCCTTTGCCGACATGAATCTTCTCCGTTGTTTACTAACCAATTGTTATACGGGAAAAGTACGTGCTTGGATACAAATGAAAAGAAAACCGCCAGCGGAACTGGCGGTTTGTGAGTTTAGATAGAGTAGAAGAAGTACAGTTGAGACTTCATTCGGATGATGATCCCGCGAATCACATCTAAGAAGGCCATGAAGCCTATCGGTTTTTCACCGCTGACCCATGCGAGGCCAACAGAGCCCACAGGGATGTCGTAGCCTTCTGGCTCATCAATCTTAAGGCGAACAAAGTGGTGTTTGTTCTGCAAGTTCTTACCGGTTGTCACACGAACAGAGTCATCGAAGCCCATTAGGTTACCTTGTGATTCACCTGTTGCCTCAACAATGCCCTCGACAGTCGCTGAGAAGATCTTACCTGGATAAACCGAAGAGGAGAATTCCGCAGGTTGACCCGGTTTGATGTTACGAATCGCTTGGTGGTTCACTCGCATCAGTACGTACTTCTCGTTGGTGTACATATTAATACGCGGCATCGCCGATACACGCTGACCCTCACGGAGGATAAAGTTTGTCACAAAGCCATCGCTTGGTGCGTGCACTTTGGTGCTGTTTAAGTCCCATTGTGCTTTTGCAATTTGCTCATTGGCTTGGCGTAATTCTGCTTGCTTAGTCTCAACCGCTAACTCCGCTTTATGAATCGCCAACTTTGCACGTGAGATATCGACTTGTTTCTTCTTTATTTGAGATTCAAGCGTCAACACGTT
This sequence comes from Vibrio sp. MOR3, assembly GCF_001557775.1. Lineage (NCBI taxonomy): Bacteria > Pseudomonadati > Pseudomonadota > Gammaproteobacteria > Vibrionales > Vibrionaceae > Vibrio > Vibrio sp. MOR3. The sequence goes on from NZ_LNRD01000001.1 coordinate 489,697, forward strand.
ATGGCGAGCCATATCGACAGTGCTCGATTGTTTATCAATATCGCTTTCCGTGATGGTGTTTTGCACCACTCGGTTTTGCTCAACATAACGATCGAGCATCTTTTTCTGCAATTTGTGGTCAACTTTCGCTGCTTCCAACTGACTCTTTGATGTTTCTAAATCTTGAACAAGCGCTTCATGGTTCGCTTCTTCTATGGCGATGTCACCTTTCGCTGTTGCCAGAGCCACTTTGGCAGAGTCCGCCGATACACGTGCTTGATTCAGTGCGATTTCATATTGCGTTGGGTCGAGTTCGTAAATGAGCTGACCTTTCTCAACTTGTTGATTTGGCTTGATGTATATGTGGTCAACTTTGCCCTTCACGTTAGTTGAATCTGGGCGCAATTGAACATGAGGAGATTGCACCACTGAACCGCCGGACAAATCCATCGGAGTGAAGTTAATCAAGCCCACCCATACGAACATCAGCCAACCCAAACCGCCAAGGTAAGCGAACGATTTGGTCGCTTTGTTCCAAGGCATACCGACTAAACGGAGCAGATAGATGAAGAGTGCCCATACCGCTAAACCTTCTAACATTATGCCTCCTCTTGTGGCTGTGTTTCTGTTTGCGGTTTACTTTTCCATGTATCACGCAGATTGATGATGGCTTTTTCCATATCAACGAATGCAAAGATCACGGCTAGCACCCATACCCAGTGCCAGACAAATCCTATCCAGGTGAGGGCAGTGATAAGCCCTATCTGATGATGGTCCTTGCTGTGCGCCTTATTAATAGGCAACTCATGGATTTTCCAAAAGCCGTAACACGCGCCTGCAACACTCGCGATTAAAACGACGGCAGCGACAACATGTAACGCAGTATCTGCGCCTGTTCCGACAAATGGGACACTCAGTAAACTCATTAAACACTCCTCTATCAAACTGTTGGCTTATTTTGAGCAGGAATTGAAATGGATGAGTCTTTGTGACACATTCAATCACTACAAGATGAATTTTGATGTGATTGGTTATGAAAACAGTTCGATTCATTCGCGCGATGGGCATTTTAAACATGCATAACCTTGCGTTATCTAAATACAATTTGACGTCTGATGAGCTTGGGATTCCGTCTTCAGTCTTCCATAACCCTATGACCTTGATTCCGTTGAAAGCGGTCAGTGAATGGTATCAACGGATTGAAAGGATGAGTGGTGATCCAGACGTAATATTGAATGTCAGCCGAGATATCGATTTGCAAAAACTTGGACCTGTTGGGCGTTGGTTGTTTTCTGGTAATGATCTAGCCAGCACGATTCGACGTGTGAACTATGGCGTGAGTAACCTTCAGTCTGGGGCGTTCTTTGCTGGAGCACAATCGGGCAAGATCATTAAGTGGACGTACGACAATCCCTTTATTGATACCAATATAAAGGTTCACGATAGTATTCGTAGCGCCATTTTTATGATTAAAATTCTTCGAGAATTTCTAGGTAAAGATTATAAACCGCTTCGCGTATTGGTTTCTGGTTCAAGGAAGAATCATTATTTGTATAAAGATTATTTCGGGTGCGATATCGATTGGAGCCAACCCAAGACAGAAATATGGATTAACGGTGATGACCGTCTTGCTTCTCGGCAGGTAACTCATCGTGAAGACAACCGTTTAGCGATGAGCTTTTCCGACTTGGATGACTTGCTCAATATGCCCGATCCAGAAGATGAACTGAAAGTGATATATGAAGTGGTGCACTACAGCAGTCATTACGGGTTACCAACGTTAGAGCGAGTGTCTTCTCTACTTGGTTTATCTGATCAGCAGTTTCAACGCCGTTTGCACAAATTAGGGCTCAACTTCTCGACGGTATCAGGCTATGTATTGAGTAATGTAGCGGCAGGGTTATTGAGCAAACGCGTGAGTATTGATGATATTTCTGTACGCCTTGGTTATACCAATGTGGCGAGTTTCAATCGCATGTTCAAAAAACATCGTGGGCTGACGCCAAAGCAGTACGCGGCGCGCCTAGAAAAATAGAGTGACAAATCATGTATTAACAAAAAGCCCTCTAGGTTGAGGGCTTTGGTTCTTCTATGTTGTTAAGCGCTTATTCTTCTGGACGCCAGCTGAGTGCGCTCGCAACGGCACCAATAGCCACCACGTCTTTTTGTTGATCGCTAAGCTCGGGAAGCATTTGCACTGCGATTGTACCGTTGGTTTGTACCGCAGCAATTTCTTGTGTGCCTTGCTTGAAGCTGTAACCCAATGGAATATCTACCGCCATCATTGAATCAGGGCTTGTGTGCACGGTTTCTACGTTGAAATGCGTGTTGCCAACGCGAACGCTGCCAGTCTCTTTCTTTTCTAGACTGATATCGATCAGTGCCGATTTTGGCTTCATTGCAAACTCACCGACTTTGACACCGTCTTGGGTGATTTGGCACGTGTAAGGGTCGTTTCCACCAAAATCAACACCCATGTAGTTCACTGACATACCGCCACCTGTGCAGCTCAGTAACCAGGTTTCGCCGCTGTCTACGCGAGTCACTTCTGCACCCATTGCGCCTTCTTTGAACGAGATGCGATTGAACCAGCTTGAGTTCGAAGCACTGCGCGAGTATTTACCTTTGTACTTACCGGCAAAATCAAATCGACCATCGGCTCCGAATCCCCAAAAATCGCCGTCGGTTTTTACCAACATTTCTGGTTGCGCTTTTACTGCATCAGTACGATCCATGACGGCAAGGCCACCACAGCCAACAAGGATTAGGGGAGCAAGTAGAGTAAGTTTCTTCATGTTTTTCATCGTTTATAGCTTCGTTACGTCTAAAGTTTGGTCGGTGAATTGGATGTTCTGAATGTCGTATAGCTCGTCAGTGCCTGTGCTAGGACACTCAATAGTTACATTCTTCGCTTTGATAACGATACATTCCGCCAGTTTGTGTGGCACGATGTAGGTGTTGATGCCTCCTTCACCGTAAATACTGTTATCTTTGTTGTTGCCTTCGAAGGTGTTGTCTTGATCGTTACCGATGACATTGATTGCTTGGTCGCCCACGATCTTTACCTTTGTGAGCCACTGAGATTTGTAGGTGTATGCTTCTACCAAACCGTCTTTGTTTGGTGCCATACGGAAGGTAGGCACTGTGCCTGGATTCGTCTTCTCCGTGTAGAGTTTGACGCCAGCAGAGTCGATGTTCGCGGTGTATTGCAAATATCCGTGGAATAAGCCGCTAATCCAATCAACCGCTTGCGGGTCTTGGCTTTGCATTTCCTCACGCGTTAAAGCTTGGTAGCCGTCTAGGCCTTGCCCGTTTGCTTTTGCTACACCCATGTAAGCTTCAAAAGCAGCAGCAAAATATTCATGAGAGTAAGAAGGGCCGGTTTGCTTAACATGTTCCGGGTCGAAGTCGTCCGACTCCCAATCTTCCCAGTCTCTTTGTGTAGGACGCCACACGGTGGGCTTGCCAGCTTGCATATCGGAATAGATACTCAGTGCATGTGCTTGAATGCCGTTTTGCAGTGACGAAGTCGACGCGTTAGGCGCAATGCCTTGCGCTTGAACCAAATGTAGAATCTCTTCAAAAGCAGCGTCTCGGTCAGCATGCTCACCCAGATTAGCGCAGTAATCGGCAAAGTTGCTCATGTAATGGCAATCGCCTTCAACGGTCAATTCGCGATACATTAAAGATTGACTGTTCATCAACCAGTTTGGTGTGTCTGCGCTGTTCATTAAGGTTGTTGCAATCGAATCGACAAGTGAATCTAAGTCCTCTTCGCTAAGTGCCATCATGTCTTCCACAAACTTCTCTAAAGAACTGGTATCAAAAGTGTGCGTTAGACCTGAATCAGCAATTGCGTGGTTCAACTTGCCTTGACGAATAAGCTCACTGACGAAAATTTTTGTCAGCATCTCATCATTTTGATCGTCGTTTTTAGTCAACATCAATGTCGCGTCACGTGCTGCTAGTGTCTTAGCGATGCGAGATTTGTCGGTACCGTATTTAGAATTCGGTTGGGTTGTGAGTAGGTGCTGGATAATTTTTGCGGCACGAAAGATTTTTTCATTGTTCACACCATCGTCAACCGCAACAATATGAAATGCATCATCATTGTTGGCTTCAGAAAGCGAGATTTTTACATAGTGGGTGAAGCCAGCATCAGCAGCTACCTTCAACTCAGTAGGAAACGCTGTAGAAACGACATTAGGGATGATAACGGTGCTCAATACTGGGGCTGGTGGCGTAGTCGTTGTCGATGTTTTCGAGCTGGAGTCACTACCACCGCAAGCCGTAAGGCTTACCGCGCACAATATTGCCAAAGGGGATAATTGAGCGAATTTCATTTTTTGTATTACTCACTGACTGAAGGTTCGCCCGAGAATCTATGAGTAACAGGAATTTCTGTCTATATGGGCAAATGAAGTCATAACTGTTGGGAATGAATTCTTGTAAGGTTTTTAATTCGACTAATCTAAAATAATAATGGATTTATATGTTAAATATGCATTAATTTTTAGCTTAAAAATCTTTTTAATCATAATTGTGTGGTTGGTAATTCCATTTCTGGTTTTATTAGCTGTGCGTGTTTTTATAAATGTATGGTTTGTAAGTGTTTGTAAGGCATTTCTTGTAGGAAAAAGTGTCAATAGAGTGGGTTGCACCCTACAAATCGGACGATATACTTCTTCTGTTTTATAGATGGAGTGAATAAATCATGGTTAGCAATAAAATCTTGCTCGTAGAGGATGACTCTGAGATCGCTCGACTAACCAAGATGTATCTAGAAGCAGAAGGCTATCTTGTCACTATTGTTGATGATGGCTTGAATGCGTTAGACAGCATCAAAGCGTTTAAACCTGATTTAGTCTTACTCGATCTTATGCTTCCCGGTAAAGACGGCGCGATGATTTGCCAAGAAGCGCGCGATTTTTATCAGGGCGTTATTATTGTGTTGACGGCAACTGATGATGAAATGAGTGAAGTTAGCTTGCTCAAATTCGGTGCTGACGATTACTTAACCAAGCCGATTAAAGGCAATATCCTTCTCGCTCGCATTGAAGCTGCTCTGCGTCGGTATCGTCGTCAAGTGGACATGGTTGAAACCGTGGAATTAAGCCGTTACGGAATTGACTTGTGTACTCGCCGTTCTAAAGCTTTTTATTTGGAACAAGATATAGACTTAACTGACTCTGAGTTTGAAATACTCGAACTGTTAATGCTTAACGTTGATAAACCTGTCTCGCGGGAATCTTGTTGTCGATTAGCAAGAGGCATCGAGTATTGCATTACTGATCGTTCGATTGATATGCGAATCTCTTCCTTAAGAAAGAAGTTTTCCAAAGCCCATATTCATACTGCCACCATTAAAACTGTCCGTAACCGAGGTTACATGCTGACGGGTAAATAACGATGTTCTCGACGTTTACTCGTTTATACGTAGGCATCATTTCTGGGTTAGCTCTGACGATCACTTTGTTTATTTTTATGGGCGAAGAGTTCATGCGTAAAACGGAAGTGGGGATATTTCTCGAAGACGGTGCTTACTTTGTTGAACAGTACATAGAGCAACGTGGGACAGAAGACTCGCTTTACAAAAATCTCACCGAAAACGGAAAACAAGATTTCTTTATCTTCGACCTGACTTTGCTTCATGATTGGGATGGCTCAGCACCGTGCCACCATTGCGAATTGTTGTATCACTTACAAGGTATTCCCGTTTATTTGGTTGATGATACGTTGTACGCCGCCGTTTTTCCTCTGCCCAACACATCAGAAAGCTTAGTCTTTAAAGAGAAAGGTGATTTTTTCAGTCCCGATATAGATTGGGACGAGGATTCAGAGATCATCTTCGTCGTAACATTGATTATCGCCGTGATTCTTAGCTTAGGCGTGATGGTTTATATTCCGGTTCGAAAGTTGGAAAATCAGATTCGTCATTTAACTGCGACTCAACAACAGTTTGGCGCGGGAGAACTGAGTAAGCGCGTTGAGCTTAAGGATTTCTCCGCTCCAATACGCGAATTGGCTTGTGGTTTTAATACCATGGCGGAAGACATTGAAAGACAGGTTCGACAGAGTGTGATTTTCACTCAAGCTATTCCTCATGAAGTGCGTACACCATTAAGCCGTATTCAGCTCGCGACCGATTTAGCACGACGTTGTGAGGGGGCGCAGCAAGCTGAATTGCATGATGATATTGAACGGTATGTCGACGTAGTCAACCATCTCACCTCCGATATTGTGATGTTATCTCGATTGAATTCGAATAATCATTTGATGAACGAAACGTATGAGTTGGTGCACTTACCTCAATGGCTAAAACATCGACTGCACTATCATGATTTAGGGGCAGTGCTGTCGTTGGCTGAAGAAGCAAAAGAAGACCCTATGATTGGTTTGCAACCGACGCTAGGAAATTTGGTTATTGATAACTTGCTGCAAAACGCCAAGCGATATGGTGACGGTAAAGTGACTGTGACGCTGAGACAGGTTGATCATTTTTGGATAGTTGATATTGAAGATGATGGACCTGGTATACCAGAAGAGAAAAGAGAGGAAATATTTTTGCCGTTTTCTCGATTGGATAAAAGCCGTAACGCTGATATCAAAGGATTCGGGTTGGGCCTCGCGATAACAACCAGCGCCGCGAGGCTGCTCCACTGGGATCTTTCTGTTGGAGAAAGTCATTTAGGTGGCGCGCGATTTACCGTGCTTATTCCGACCAGCGATTAGGGTAGGCTTGGCGGTAATCGGGCGATTGAATACCCTCATATAAATCGTTACACGGCTCAAGTGGGCCTACAACCGTTCGGTACGGTAATACGCCAGCCCAAACGGGAATATCCATGTCTTCTGAATCGTCGTTGACGCCAAAATTGCTTATTTTTACCGATGCTTCGGTCAGTGGAATACGCAGTAGCATGGTGGCTTTGAGTTCTTTCTCATTACTCAAACGAACTTCTTCGGTTCTCCCCGGAGCGATCTGTTCGATAAAGTGATTCAGTAACCTGTCTTTCTCTTGGTTATTCTCCACCATCTCAAATTGCCCAAAGACCACGGCACTACGATAATGCGCGCTATGGTGAAACGCACTTCGAGCTAATACCCAACCATCAAACAAAGTAAAGGTAAGGCACGTTTGCACTCCTTGTTTGAGTGAGCGTAACAATCGACTGTTGTTGGCACCATGGATATAAACGTAATCATCGACACGCCATGCCAACATGGGGATGACTACAGGGCCAGACTCGTTTGTTATTGCAATATGAGCGATCAGGCTTTCATCTATGATGGCGTGCAGTTTGCTAACATCAGAGACGGCTTTATGTACGCCTTTCTTAATTTCCGTTCTATTAGTATTGGATAACATTTTCTCTCCTTATTTGCTCACATGGACGAGCACTTGCTCCTCAATCTCTGATTGCAATGTAGCGTTTAACTGGTAACTTAAAGATAACCAGTTTTAACTAATGGATGGATCCAGTTTGTCTTTGATTGATATCGGTGACCTGCATTTAAAAGAAAGTGATGGAACGCGTCAGCAAGCGTTGTTTTTTGCAATCCGCGAGAAGATTGTTCAAGGGTTGTGGGCGAAGAATGGGAAATTACCCTCTACACGAAAGCTATCACAAGAGCTTAACCTTAGTCGGAATACCGTAATTTCAGCCTACGAGCAGTTAGTGGCGGAAGGGTACTTGAACAGTCAGAAAGGTTCGGGTTTTTATGTTGCCGTCGAACTGCCGGAGCAGTATCTACCTGAACCTAGTTCAATCAAGACGGACTCTTCACCGAAAAACAACTTTGACATCAACCGCGCATTTGCACCGGGTGTGCCTGATTTGGAAGCGTTTCCGATGGCGCAATGGCAAAAGTTACTTGCTCGCCATCTCTCCCGATCCTGTTTGCTCGGCAATCAAGATATTCAGGGCAGTTGGGTATTACGCTGTGCTTTAGCTGACTACCTTGCATCAAGCCGCTCAGTGAATTGCTCCCCAGAGCGCATCATTATTACCTCTGGGGCTCAGCAAGCGTTGTCGATTGCGACGATGGTTGTTCTCAAGCAAAGTGATAAGGTTCTGATGGAGCAACCGGGCTACGCACAAATGCGTAAGTTGATTCAATTTCAGCAGTATCAATTTGAGCCTTTGTTCGTACGAGAGAAACTAGGTTTTGATGTGGAAGCGGTGACCACAAGTGATGCCAATGCGCTGTATATCACCCCAAGCAATCAATATCCGATGGGCACCACACTCAATACCGAGCAAAGAGGAAAGATCATCAACTGGGCAGTTGAGCAATCACGTTGGATCATCGAGGACGATTATGACAGCGAATTCCAGTTTGCTCATCGCCCCTATACCAGCCTACAAGGGCTAGCGGCTCAAATGGGTCGAGATGATCGCGTGTTGTATGTGGGTTCTTTCAGTAAAGTGATGTTTAACGGCCTGCGGCTTGGCTACCTTGTGGTTCCTGAACGTTTAGTGGAACAATGTTTGGTGGTTAAAGATGCGTTAAGTGGTGATTCACCTACGCACGCACAAGAAGCGTTGGCAGATTTTATCACTGAAGGTGGGTTATTGCGTCATATCCGAAAAATGCGCCGACTGTACAAAATTAAGCATGAACAAATGTGTTTGGCGGTTGAAAAGCACTTTGGCGATAGAGTTGCGGTGATCAGTCAGGCTGCTGGTCTCCATATTACTTTAAAGTGGCAGCAGGGAATTGATGAACATGAATGGACGCAGCGCGCTCAGTTAAAAGGTATTGTGCTGCGTCCGATGAGTTTTTATGAGCATTCAGGTTTTAAAACGCGAGATTGGCAAGGCGCTGTACTAGGCTATGGCAATGTCGCGTTAGTAGATATTGATGCGTTGGTTGAGCAACTCTCTCAGTTGTTTGAATAAGGAGTAGGGTCTTATTCAGTTACCCGTCTAGTGTGCTTTTTTCGCCATTGCCTCCACGGTAAAGAGAGCACGGCAAAAATAGTAACGGCGTAGAGCATAGACCAACCCAAACAAATGAATACTGCTGTACACAGTACAAGAGAAATTCCCGCGAGGATCTTTCCCCAACCTTGTAGCAATTTGTAAGCAGCAAGCATTGCCAATAGATAGACCAGAACAAAAATACCATTCGCGAGTTTGAGGAAAAACTCCAGATCTAAACCAGATAGTGACCCAATAACGCACGAAACTAGCAAAATAACCCCAACAACGAGAGTGGCATTTGCTGGAACGCCTCGAACCGACACTCTCGCGATAGCGCTGGTTGGCTTGTGTTCTCTTGCTTGCGCCCATACCATTCGAGAAAGGCTTTGCGTATAAAGGTTTACGCTGGCAAAGCATGCAGAAAAGCCAACCACGCTGATTATCCATTTAGCGTTTTCACCAAATAGGTGGGCGCTCAGCCAAGGGATCGATGCACTATCGAATTGGGCATTGCCGTAAGCACCAAATTTTAGAATGACGACCGAACATGCCCAGTAAGTGATTCCTGCAACAAAACAACCAACGATGATGGCAATCGGGAAGTCCCGTTGTGGGTTCTTAAACTCTTCGCCCATATGAGCAAAAGCTTCTATTCCAACAAAACACCAGAACATCACGCCCAAAGCCGCTGCAATCGACCAAGTTGAATCCATCGTAATGACAGGCATGGTTAAATCGGCAGAACCAACATCGCCTTTCCACAGAAATGCACCGACCAGAGCAAAAATGCTCAGTGCGATAATGGTTTGTAAGCGACCTGATGATTTAGTGCCGAGCAAGTTGACCACCATTAACAGAGCAACCGTGAGAATTTGAGCGAAAAGGTGATTACTAATGGACTCTGGTAACAGTTGTTGTAAAAAGCCTGCAGCAAGTGCGACAGCAGCAGGAACACCAACAGGAATGACGCTAACAAATAACCACGCTACGCTGCTTTCTAGCTTACTATTAAAGGCTTTACGGACGAAAAATGCTGTACCACCAGCACTTGGATAGCGTTTGCCTAACTGAGCGAAGGTAAGCGCGATAGGGCAAATGGCAATGAATAAAATAATCCAAGCCCAAAGTGAGAAGTGACCTGCAATGCCAGCGGCAATCGCTGGGATCATAAATAGACCCGTGCCCATTAAGGTAGTTGAGAGCTGACCGATTCCGGATATCAGCGTAATGTCTTTTTTGAGTTGTTCCATAACGACCTCTGAACGTCTAGGTAATGCGAGCCACAAGCATATCTAAATTCTGCACAGCAAAATGATGTTGTCGACCGTCAAAATGACGGTTGTTTTGCCGATAAACCGCAAATTGTCGGTTTTCAATAAGTTGTAATTGAGTAGAATGGCAAAATTAAGGAAAGCTTGGTGATGTTATGGACAAATTTGATCATCAGATCATAGACCTATTACGGCAGAACGCCCGTCTCTCTATTACTGAAATCTCAGAGCAAGTTAGCCTGTCACGTTCAGCTGTGACAGCTCGGATCAAAAAGCTTGAAAATGACCAAGTCATCCTTGGCTATCATGCCGATATTGCGATATCTAAAGAGTCGACGATTTGTGCTTACATGGCACTCAAATTTGATACCTCCGCTTCTAGCCATCATTGCGACAATTACGCTAATGACCTGTATAAAATCGATGGTGTTAAATGGTGTCACGCTATTAGTGGTGAAACCGATATGATGCTGTTTGTCGAAGTGCCTAATATCGCGCGTCTCAACGAGATTCGAGATTATATCCAAAGCTATCCAGAGCTTCGTAACGTGATGACACATACCGTGTTAACGGAGTTTTTCAATACCACAGGGAGTAAGTTTGTAAAATGAACGAAAAAGACATCGTCCTCAATTTCTGGAACGTAATGGCAAGCAATGACTTCTATGCGGCGGCAGAGTGTTTGTCAGCTGACTGCGCCGTGATTTGGCCATTAACTAAAGAAGTGATTCGAGGTAGAAAAAACTTTGCAGAGCTCAATTCAGCTTATCCTGCGGACGGGAAATGGACCTTTACTATCGAACGCATCGTGGCTGATGCTGATCAAGTCGTTACCGATGTGATCGTTAGCGATGGTGTACGTTCGGATAGGGTAATTACTTTTCATACTGTCCGTGATGGCCTGATTTGCAAACAAGTGGAATACTGGCCGGAAGATTACGCCGCGGCAGATTGGCGTGCTCAATGGGTTGAGCGTGCTGAATAACATCAACCTGAATCTACTGCGCTCTTTACATGTCCTACTTGAAGAGTGCCATGTGAGCAGAACTGCTGAGCGTTTGTACATCACCCAATCGGCGGTAAGCCGTCAATTAGCGCAGTTACGTGAATTGTGCGGCGATCCTTTATTGGTTCGACAGGGTAACCAACTGATTCCAACACCAAGAGCATTGCTTCTAAAAGAGAAGTTAGATGACTTGTTAGCGGAATTCGACCATCTTCTCGATGACAAGCCTTTTGAACCTGAGGATTGGAAAGCGGAGTTAGTATTTGCATCTAGTGATTATGTCGCCCAATACGTCCTCCCTGATATTGCCTCTCATCTGAGTGGCTTTGCTCCTCAGTTAGATATGGCGTACCGACTGTGGCAGCCAGATTTTCTAGATAAGCTTCATGAAACTGGTATTCATATCGCGTCTTCCATGTATCCAGAGAAGCCTCAGGGTGTATCTAGTGTGAAGATTGGTGAAGACTCATCAGTTTGTTTGATGAAAGCTTCTCATCCGTTAGCAAAGCAAGACAGTATCAGTGTTGAAGATTTAATTTCTTACTCCCACATTAAAGTTACGGGGGGTGGGGACAAAGATTCGTACACCGACTTAGCATTAAGAGAACTAGGGCAAACACGTCATATTACGTTCAAGGTGCCTTTCTTCTCTGCTGCCATCAATCGCTTAGTTTCTAGTGAACATCTGATGGTGGTTCCAGAGCATATTGCGGTCAATCTTGCGAAGCATTGGGACTTAGCCCATAAAGCACTGCCTCTCGAAACGCCTATTCATCAGTATTGGTTAATGTGGCATCCAAAATACGATACCGATCCAGCGCATAAATGGGTGCGCGAAGAGATTCGTTTGGTCATGCAGATCTCAGAGTATTCCATCCGATAATAAATGCCTTATTAGGTTATGATTTGAAATCATGATTAGTATGAAAAACTTTGATTTCTAATTATACCTGTTCCGTTGATAGATTAGCGCCAAAGAGGGGAGATTCTTATGTCACTAACAGTTTGGTTATCACTTTTTACCGTGTGTTTATTAGGGGCAATGTCGCCAGGTCCAAGCTTAGCGATTGTTGCTAAGCACTCGTTAGCTGGTGGCCGCGTGAATGGTTTGGCTACCGCATGGGCGCACGCGTTTGGTATTGGTATTTATGCGTTCATTACCTTGATAGGTTTGGCAGTGGTACTTCAACAAAGCCCATTGCTATTTAAGACGATCAGTTTGGCGGGTGCTGCTTACTTGGCGTATCTCGGTTTCAATGCTTTACGTTCAAAAGGTGGTGTAGCAGCGAAGCTCGAATCCGGTGAAGAGACGACAGTTTTACAATCGGCGCGAGAAGGCTTTCTTATTTCGATTCTAAGCCCGAAAATTGCGCTGTTCTTCATCGCATTGTTCAGTCAATTTGTGGCGCTAGGTAACGATCTAAGTAACCAAATGATCATCGTCGCGACCCCGTTTGTTGTCGATGGTTTGTGGTACACCTTCATCACATTGGTTCTGTCGAACTCGCGCGTTGTGGACCGTATTCGCTCAAAGGCAGTATTGATTGACCGATTATCCGGCATCGTTTTAATGCTATTAGCGGTGCGAGTGGTTGTGACGATTTAACCAAGTCGAACGCATTGTATAAAAAGCAAAAAGGCTACCGCGATGGTAGCCTTTTTTTGTATATGGCAGACAAAAAAACATCCTAACTCTTAACGAGATAGGATGTCAGCAAAGAAGGTTGCTCAGGAACATAGGGGGGGAGTGTGGAACCTTCAGAAGCGTTAGCGACGAACTTCTTCAAACTCGCCTTCAATCGCGTCGGATTTGCCCGTATTGAATTCATACTCTTCATGCATTTCTTGTTGCATTTGCTTCACGCGCTTTTCAATACGTTTACCAGTAATCAGGGCTGCGATGGTCAATGGAATCGCCATGATTAGGCTAAATACCAAAGTAAAAAAGCCAGTAATCAGTGCTAGTGCAGTAACGATAATTCGATTCATAATCATGACCTCTCTTTCAATCTATGGGTTCATATTAGTGCTCTGAACATGAACGAAACATGAATATAGCGTTCAAGTTGGTTAATTAATGTCTGAGGAATGTCAAAGAGTCTTAAAAACGAAAAAACGCCTGAGGTCATCAGGCGTATAAACGGGGAAGAGCTATTAGTAATGCGCGGGGCGCTTATTATTAAAAACAAATGCTGCGGTGCTACTCGTTACCTATTGTGGTTAACGTTGTGGAGCAAGGTTTCACCTTATCGAGGGAATGTTTGGTAACGAACACCCATCATTTGTTCCATACAGTGCACAACTTGGCAGCTGTAACCGAATTCGTTGTCGTACCAGATGTACAATACACAACGCTTGTCTTGTGCGATGGTCGCTTGTCCGTCCACCACTCCTGCGTGACGAGATCCAACTAGGTCGCTTGATACGATTTCTGTCGAATCTGTGTAATCTATTTGAGCAGAAAGCTCTGAGTTTAACGCCATTTCACGCAGGTAGTCGTTCAGTGAATCACGGTCTACATCTTCACCTAAGTTTAGGTTTGCAACAGCCATTGATACATTTGGAGTAGGGACGCGAATCGAGTTTCCAGATAACTTACCAGCTAGTTCAGGCAGTGCTTTTGCGACGGCTTTCGCAGCACCTGTTGAAGTGAGAACCATGTTCAAAGAGGCACTGCGACCACGACGATCGCCAGAGTGGAAGTTGTCGATGAGGTTTTGGTCGTTGGTATAAGAGTGTACCGTTTCAATATGACCCGAAAGAACACCATACTTGTCATTTAACGCTTTAAGGACCGGTGTAATGGCGTTGGTTGTACAACTCGCCGCAGAGATGATGGTGTCATCTTCTTGAATCACAGATTCATTCACACCAAATACGACGTTCTTGATTTCACCTTTACCTGGCGCAGTAAGCAGCACCTTTTCTGCCCCGCTACATGCTAGGTGTTGGCTTAGTCCCTCTGCATCACGCCAAACACCGGTGTTATCAACAACAAGTGCATCGTTAATACCGTAAACCGAGTAGTCCACATCACTTGGGTTGTTTGCGTATATGATTTGAATGTAGTTGCCGTTGATGATGAGGGCTTTGCGCTCTTCATCGATAACGATGCTGCCATTGAATTGACCGTGTACAGAGTCACGGCGCAATAGGCTCGCACGTTTTTCAAGGTCGCCTTTTTTACCGCCACGAACCACAATCGCACGCAAACGAAGTGGGTAACCTGGGCCGCTCTTTTCAATCAAGAGGCGAGTCAATAGGCGACCAATGCGACCGAAACCATAAAGAACCACATCACGAGCCGCTAAAGAAGAATCAGCATCACGGGCACCGTGCAAAGCTGTGTGCAAGAAGTCGTTTAGGGCAGAGGTGTCTTCGTGATCTTTCCAGTACATACCAGCAAGCTGACCAACATCTACGCGGCAAGATGAAATGCTCATTTCGCACAACGCTTGAATGATTGGCATGGTTTGTTCAAGAGATAGAGGACTTCCAGTGTAACGTCTTGCAATGCGGTGAGTTTTGAGAATGTCGATGGTGGTGGCGTTGATAAGTGTCTTACCAAAAAGAACTACTTCAATTCCTTTTTGACGATATAGCTTACCAATAAGAGGGGAAATAGATTCAGCAATCGTTTGGCTTGTTTGCCAGTCTTGGAGATATTTCTCTGGACTCATTGTTGTTTCGGACCTTTCACGTTTTGGGGGCTGACCTTACTTTCAGCTATTACCTCAACGGTAGAGCGTGAAGTGAGGGTGTTATGTAATTGGGTTGTAATAATTATGTGTGCGGATTGTACGGGTGGAGGTCTTATTCTGCTAGGAAAAATAAATCCAGCTTAAAGTGTGGCAAATCGTCTTTTGATTAGTTGATTAATGTGACTAAGGCAGGGTTTTATGGGGATTGACTTTTTACAAATATAAAACTTAATTCGTGACTATAAAGGATCATCTCAAATAGAAAGGTTGCAACAATGATAGTTACCATTTGAAATTTGTGATGTTTGTATTCTTTAACACGAAAATGGTAAACGTTTTATCAACTTTTTAATGACCGTCTAGGGTTCACCAATGGTCTATGTCGATTTAACCGAATCTGTTTAAAAATGATGCTGCAAAATTTTGCAAGCAGTCACACTTTTTGTTCGGTTAACCTTGGTGCAACAAAGGGCGCTAAGTGTTGTTTTTACCTATTTGAGCAGATAAGCGAAGCAAAAGCGCCAATAAAACCCTTCGCATAAGTTCATATTCAATCTATGAAAGTAGTCTAGTATTAATTCGAGGGCCTTTTCTTAACTCGGGCGAACGGATGATAAAACTTTCTATAAAATTACGTTTAGCTCTACTCGCACTGTTACCTGCGGTGGTTATTTCTGTGTTCGCCGTTCACCAATTTTCTATTAACTCTCAACGAGTCGCCAGACTCAACCAAACCGTCAGTAATATCCAAGGCTTGAAGTTGATTTCTGAAGCATCCCACTTTGTGTATGAGATGGAGAAAGAACGTCATCAATATGGAGAAGAGCAACCTCTTCCGATCGAAGTCAAAGTTCAACGAGACAAAGCCCTCGCGATTTACGACAAGTTCATGCAAAACAGTCACACAGTGGAATATTCCAATGATTTAAAGCAAGCCATGCTAGATGTGATCTCCGGCGACATAAAGGACAGTGTGGATGCAGGAGATTGGTCATTTCGACTCTTACAGGAGATGTCTGAGGCATTGGTTCAGCATTACCATCTATTTGACAGTGACGAAGCGCATTGGATGCAAGACTTCATTGCTTACCTCGCACAGCTTTCTTATTGGACGCAAAAAGAGGCGTGGCTGACCTATCGCTTGGTGTTAGAGCCGGAGAGTAAGCCCAATCAAGGCATGTTTTTCCAATCAATTGAGCGGCAGCAGCAAAGTTTGGAAGGGTTCATAAAGCTGGGGGCTTCAAATGAGCAAGTTGAGAAACTACTGGGCCTGTACACATCGCCGCGCTATCTTTCTAGCATTGAAGCTCGTGGGCGTTTGATGGTAGGTGAGTTATCGCAATCGGACTATGTAACTTACCTTAGAGACCTTGACCACCGCGTACAACGCTTACAAGTAATGACGGCAGGGTTCACTCAACAAGTCGAGAGTGCATTGTTAGTACAAGTCAGTTCGCAAAAACAAAGCATCACGCTGATGACGTCGGGAGTCATGGTCATCATCGTCTTATTGTGTTGGCTGGGGTTTGGTACTTGGTATCGAGTGCACAGCAAACTGGACTCTATCATTCACTCTCTCAACACGCTCATCCATGAACACGTTAAAGGGGAGAAAGTGGCCGTTGATGGTAATGATGAGTTCACCATTTTCGCGCAGCAAGTCAATCGTATGATGGAAGAGCAAAACCGACAGACAGAAGAGATTCTAAAAACCAAAGAGTCAGCTATCTCGGCTAACAGAGCAAAGTCAGTTTTCCTTGCCAGCATGTCCCATGAAATACGAACCCCATTGAATGGCATTATTGGGATGACGGAGATTCTGTCCCAAAGTGACCTTTCAGTTCATCAGAAAGAAGTCTTAACCGATATCGATACTTCGTCTCATACGTTGCTGACTCTTCTGAACGACATTCTCGATTTATCGAAAATTGAATCTGGTCACTTACAGCTTTCCTTAATCGAGACTGACATTCGCGAGGTCGTTTATCAGTCAATGATTTTGTTTCAATCTAAAGCAACGTCCAAGCAACTGGAACTAAACATTAACCTGGATGAACGTATTCCTCCGCGCATTATGGTCGACGATCACCGCATCAAACAGATCATCATGAACCTAGTCTCGAATGCGGTGAAGTTTACTCATGAAGGGCACATTTCTGTCGACGTTGATTACCAAGAATCGACGACGCAAAAGAGCGTTTTCTTAACGTTTAGAGTGACAGATACAGGGATAGGCATTGAGCGAGACAAACTGAATACCATCTTCGAACCTTTTACCCAAGAAGATGAAGGCATCTCGCGTCAGTTTGGTGGTACTGGATTAGGCTTAGCGATTTGTCGTCAATTGGTTGCCATGATGGGTGGCAAATTAACCGCGACATCATCGAAAGGGATAGGAACCCATTTCGAATTCTCAATCGAGGTAGAAGTGCTACCAATTGTTGGTTGGCGTTCAGAATTAATTCGAACGGGCATACTCATCACAGACCAATACCCTTACACCGACCAAATCGTTAAAGAATGCCGTTTAGCAGGAATACAACTTTCAGAGGTTAAGCGCATTTATGATTTGACCTTTTCTTCAAGAGAAGCCGAAGTCATTTTTTACTGCCATGATGGTAAAAGTACGTTGGACTCGGCCATCGATGAACTAGAGAAATATGTCGATGTGAGTCGAATCATTGTTTGTCAGCATCATCTCACTACGACCTATACCAACTCAGAGCGCATTCATGCGGTGTTGACTCAACCCTTCCTTGGTAATCGCTTCAGGCATGCCATTGATGAGCTTGCTCAAGTCGAACAGAATAATAAAAGTTACGATGTCACGGCGTCGGCTGTCATTCATAACATTAACCAATCTCGAACTCATCGCCGGATTTTGATTGCAGAAGACAATTTGATGAACCAAAAGATTGCCAGTTTCTTTCTTGATAAAGCGGGCTACGATTATTTAATTGCCAGTAATGGACAAGAAGCATTAGAAGCCATTACAAAAGGAGAGCAATTTGATGCGATCCTGATGGATTGCATGATGCCTGTGATGGATGGCTTAACCGCCACAAAAGAGATACGTCGTTGGGAAAAAGAAGTGGGCAGCGATAAGATCACCATTATCGCTTTGACCGCGAGCGTACTAGAGGAAGACATTCAGAACTGCTTTGCGGCGGGGATGGATGCATACTTACCGAAACCTTACAAATCGAACCAACTATTTGAGTTGTTTAATGAACTAAAGCTTGCTTAAATCGCTCTGATGGGCCCTATGGCTACCGAACGATAATGAAAAGGAAGTAACATGTTCAAACTTGCTGTTATTGGAACTAACTGGATCTCCCAACAATTTGTTGAAGCGGCCATTCAAAGTAAAGAATTTTGCCTACAAGCGGTGTATTCACGTGATATTGATAAGGCACGTTCGTTTGGTGAACCTTATAGCGCAGCGTCTTATTACGATAGTTTAGAATCCTTAAGTAAAGACTCAGATATCGATGCGGTCTACATTGCTAGTCCTAACTCTTTTCATGCGCCTCAAGCTATTCAAATGCTAAACGCTGGTAAGCATGTCATTTGTGAAAAGCCCATGGCGTCTAACTATCCTTTGGCACAAGCCATGTTTAAGACTGCAGAAGCAAATGGCGTGGTGCTGTTCGAGGCCTTCATGTCGCCATACACACCAAACTTCCAAGTGTTGAAAGACAGCTTACCGACGATTGCCCCTATTCGTCATGCAACGATTAGCTACTGCCAATACTCCTCTCGTTACCAGAAATACCTAAACGGTGAAAACCCAAATACCTTCAACCCAGAGTTCTCTAATGGCTCAATCATGGACATTGGTTATTACTGTGTTGGTTCTGCGATTGAACTGTTTGGTGAGCCGAATAGTGTTCAAGCAAGTGCTCACATCTTATCATCAGGCGTAGATGGTTGTGGCAGCGTAACACTGGCGTACGATGGCTTTAATGTGAACCTACTACACTCTAAGGTGAGTGATTCACTCATTCCAAGTGAATTTCAAGGTGAGCGAGGTAGTGTGATTGTCGATATGATTGCGACAGGTCGTGGTGTTGAACGCATTCCGCGCGGTGAAGATAAAGAAGTCCTAACGCTGCCGCAAGAAGAGAACCACATGTTCTATGAAGCTCAAGCCTTTGCTAAACAACTTAAACTGGGTGTGATGGATGATCAAATGAAGCAGCGTTCATTGACCGTTGCAAAAGTACTGACCGAAGTAAGAAGGCAAACTGGTGTGGTTTTCCCTGCTGATAAAATGTCTTTACTTAGTTGAGGTTAGTTCGTTCAACTTCTCGTTTTTAAAACAACAAAGCCCTCGCCGTTGAAGTGAGGGCTTTGTTTTTCAGCGTTACTCGAAAGCGTCGTTACATTGAGACTTGTTGAGCTGAGAGCTTATTAATGGTTTTTTGGTACGTAATATAAGCCGCGATTCCAGCCATAAGGTTACCAATACAAGCGCCAATCAGTAGACCTTGAATGCCTCCCACCTGAGCCCCTACCCATAGACACGGTAGGAAGAACAAAAACAGGCGCAGGGCTGAGATGGTTAGTGCGGTATAAGATTTCCCCAGTGCGTTACAAATCGACACCATCAACATGCACACCCCAAGTGAACCTAAACTGATCGGGACAATCATCAAGTGCATGTGCAAGACTTGTTCTACTTGAGTATCACTTGTCATAAGTAAGGCGAGTGGGTTAGCTGCGGCAAAGGTTACTAGCGCAATCAACAACTGGAAACCAAGGATGAACTTAACGGCAATAGACACCAATGCACGAATGTCGGTGTAGTTTTTCGCTCCTAATAAGCGTCCGACCATCGGCGGCATTGACATGGTTAACGCCAATACCGATACAATCGCAAAAAATTCATAGCGCGAGCCCAAAGCCCAAGATGCAACTGCCGCCGTACCAAAGCCTGCAAGTAGCTTGGTCGCTAACATAGATGATAGAGGTGGTAGAAGCTGGCTGATCATCGCTGGGCCCATGATATTACCGATGGACGTGATGCTCTTAACCACATTCAAATCCTGCCACTGGAAGGTTGCCCAATGGTTTTTTTGAACACGAGGAGCGACGACCAATATACCGAAACCAAAGGCGATGACGGTGGCAATTGCTGCGCCGTTAATCCCCAAATCAAACGTGAAGATAAACAACGGATCGAGCACTAAGTTCACGCCGCTGGTGACCATCATCATGGTGCCAGGTAGCATGGTGTTGCCATTTGCGCGGCAGATACTGTAGTAGAAATACAGCACCGCACCTACCCAAGAACTCAACAGCCACCAAGGCCAGTAACTGTCGATAATTGGCATTACGGTATCAGGTGCGCTCAACAGTGAGAGAATAGGGTAGCGCAACAACCAAATGAGTAAGCCGAATACTGCTACGCCCACCGATCCGATCATTAAAACCAGACCGCCTAATTGCTTTGCATAGCGGGTATCGTTTGCGCCTAATGCTTTTGAAATTACAGCGGTTGTTGCAATGCCAAGGCCGACTTGAATACCGATAACCACCATTTGAAGTGGTAGAGTAAAGCCCTGTGCAGCGAGAGGCAGCACACCTAGTTGGCCTATGAAGGCGCTGTCGACTAGCTGAAAGCTCATCAACGACAACACACCAAAGAGCATTGGCCATGTCATAGTAAACAGTTGTTTTGCTAGCGTCGGTTGTGCGGTAGAAGAAGTTAAAGGCATAGGAACGTTGAATGTTTTTGGAACTGAAGTTGATTTTATTGTACACAGTGTACAACAAAGAGACAAAAAGAAACCCCGAGCAAGTTATCCCTGCTCGGGGTTGAATTCTGAAACTAATTCGACTTATTTTTTGCCGCTAGTTTGCTTGTCTTCTTCAGTCAGTTCGCGGATACGACGGCTGATGTCACGACGTGCTTTAGAGATTTCTGCACTCTTGATGATGTGATCGTCAACGCGGTCTTCGTAATCAGCTTTCATGTTTTTGATGATCGCTACGATTTCGTCGTGAGTCATTTCAGGTTTGATGTAGTCTAGTAGGTTCTCTAGAAGGTCTACACGCTTACGGTTATCACGAACTTTTTTCTCGTTATCAAGCAGCTCACGTTTTAGTTTGTTTTTACGACGAGCTTGGTTCACGATTTCAAATACGCTACTCATGGTTCCCTTTCCTAATTTGTGAATATCTGAATCGATTAAAGCACAACATCTCGTGGCATAACAGTCTTTAGATCAAACGTGGCGTAGGGTTGAACATTTATCCACCAATTCTGATGTGTTGTTAACACTCGTTACTGAAAAGCTTGGATTATCGTTCACTGAAATGCCCCAACTCGTTGTCATAGGAGTTTTGACGCTATATTATCAGCTTCATTAAAGACAATATGATGAAGCTCGAAATGAACTCTGGTAATACTGCGGAGCAAGTCGAAAGCCAAGAAATAGAATCAACCACCGACTCATTGGCAGATAAACTTAAAGCGGCTTACGTTACAGCAAGAACACAACTCGAAATCACAGAAGTCGAACTCAACCGTTCGAAGATAATGATGGTTGATGAGAATGGAAAGATGACCAAAGTGTCGATCTTATCAGAGCATTAAGACCTACCCCGAATCGCAAAGGGTGTCAGGTCCATGCGCTATGCTTTAGCCTGATACCCAAATTCAAATGCAAAAATAATAAGGAAATGCATTATGAAAGTTGAGCTAACGGCAATTGAAGCACGAGTAATTGGTTGCTTGATCGAAAAAGAAGTGACTACCCCCGACCAATACCCTCTCAGCCTTAACGCGCTAACGAATGCGTGCAATCAAAAAAGTAACCGCGAGCCGGTTATGTCTTTATCTGAAGCTGACGTTTTAGATGCAGTGGATGCGCTCATTGAGCGTCGACTTGTAAGTGATGAAAGCAGTTTTAACAGTCGAGTGAGTAAGTATCAGCATCGATTCTGTAATACAGAGTTCGGCGATTTACAGCTTAGCGTACAAGAGAAAGGCATCGTGTGTTGCATGCTGTTACGCGGTGCTCAAACGCCGGGTGAGATCCGTACGCGAACAAACCGCCTTGCTACTTTCAATGATGTTAAAGAAGTTGAAAACGCACTTGAGCTTTTAGCTGGTGAAGAAAGAGGCCCGCTTGTTGTAAAACTTCCTCGTGAGGCAGGTAAACGTGAGTCTCGTTACATGCACCTATTCTGTGGTGAAGTTGACATGAGCGAACTGGCCGTAGCGTCATCTGCTCCTTCTTCTGCCGGTGCCGAGCGCGTTGTTCAGCTAGAACAAGAAGTAGTGCAACTTCGTGAAGAATTAGAAGCACTAAAAGAACAGGTTGCGTCGCTGCTTTCATGAGTGACATTGCCGAGCAAAGCTGGAGTGTGTATCTGATCCGAAACAACCGCGATGCACTGTATTGTGGTGTGACGAATGATGTACAGCGACGCTTTAAACAGCATCAAACGGGAAAAGGTGCGAAAGCACTGAAAGGGAAGGGGCCACTGACTTTGGAGTGGTCATCTTGTTTTGAAAGTAAAAGTGTTGCGATGAAAGCGGAATATTTCATCAAACAACTGACCAAAACAAAGAAAGAGCAATTGGTAGAAGAAGTCGCGAAGATCAACGTCGATGACAATCAAATGCTTTCTTTTCAAATGCGGTAAGTCAAACGTGCACGGAAAAACAAGAGCAAAAATAACGCCATTCAAACGCGATGTTGAATGAGTCAGAAATGCAAAACTGTGCTGCTAATCCAAGGTTTGATACCTCAAGCAAACACTTCTTTTTCAAAAAGACAAACCGCCTTCAAATGGCGGTTTATTTTTGACGGGGGTGGGTATCATTTCCGTCGGTAGTAACACATAATACGGTAATGCCCCGCAAGGCTTAATAGAAACATTTATAGAGACTCAAGCATCTGAAGTTACTTGGGTATACAAGCGGGCTTTTATGGATATGTGCAAATAGGGTAAAGGATGACTCGGCTAGGTAATAAAATAGAGCAGCGACATGCTCCATAAAAAACTATAAGAGCAACACATGAAAAAAGCGGTACTACTTTCTCTGATTTCTATGATCGGTTTTTCACCGATTTCACATGCGACACAAGTGCTTAATGGCTATTGGGCATACCAAGATTTTCTTGATGAGTTTCCTGAGCAAAGAAAGCTGACCAATGCCTTAGCAGAAGCCGTTCGCGAACGTCCTGTGCCATTCTCTAAAACCAGAACACGTCCACTTAAAATATCCGTCGTATATCCGGGTCAACAAGTGTCAGATTACTGGGTACGAAACATTGCTGCTTTTGAAAAGCGTTTAGATAAGTTGAATATTAACTATCAAATTAACCAAGTGTTTACGCGTCCGAATGCCGATATAAAGCAACAGAGTTTGTCTTTAATGGAAGCATTAAAAAGTAAATCTGATTACTTAATCTTCACTCTGGATACCACCAGACATCGTAAATTTGTTGAACATGTATTGGATTCAACAAATACCAAGCTGATTTTACAAAATATCACTACGCCAGTACGAGAGTGGGACAAACATCAGCCGTTTTTATATGTTGGGTTTGACCATGCAGAAGGCAGTCGAGAATTAGCAACGGAATTCGGAAAGTACTTCCCAAAACACACTTATTACAGCGTGCTTTATTTTTCTGAGGGTTACATTAGTGACGTAAGAGGTGATACTTTTATTCACCAAGTTAACCGTGATAATAACTTTGAGCTACAATCAGCCTACTATACAAAAGCAACAAAGCAGTCTGGTTATGATGCTGCGAAAGCGAGTTTAGCCAAATACCCAGATGTTGATTTTATTTATGCTTGCTCTACTGATGTGGCGTTGGGTGCGGTTGATGCACTTTCTGAATTGGGAAGAGAAGACATTATGATTAACGGATGGGGTGGGGGCTCTGCCGAGTTAGACGCCATCCAAAAAGGCGATCTCGACATTACTGTCATGCGTATGAATGACGACACCGGGATTGCGATGGCAGAAGCCATTAAGTGGGACTTGGAAGGAAAGCCGGTACCTACCGTGTATTCCGGTGATTTTGAAATTGTCACGAAAGCGGATTCACCGGAAAGAATCGAAGCGCTTAAGAAGCGTGCATTTAGATACTCAGATAATTGATGACAATACGTTCAAACGCCAAAAAGCGTCGCTCTCTTGCGACGCTCATTACAAAGATCATCATTCTTGTTCTCGCCCCGATCATTCTCGGGATTTTTATTCAGAGCTATTACTTCTCTAAACAGATCATTTGGCAAGAAGTAGACAGGACCAAGCAACAAACTTCTGCTCTGATACACAACATTTTCGATAGCCATTTCGCGGCGATTCAAATCCATCACGATAGCAATACAAAAAGTGAAGTGATTCGTAATTTTTACGTTGACAGAAATACAGATGCGTTGAATTACTTCTTCCTCAGTATTGACCAAAGCGATCCTGCTCATACACCAGAATTTCGTTTTCTGACTGACCATAGAGGCATCATTTGGGATGATGGCAACGCACACTTTTATGGCGTGAACGATCTTATCCTTGATAGTCTCGCCAATCGCGTCACGTTCAGTAATAACTGGTATTACGTTAATGTGATGACCTCGATTGGTTCTCGACATATGTTGCTTCGCCGTGTACCTGTAATAGCCCCGCCGACCGGAGAGGTCTTGGGTTTCTCCTTTAATGTTGTTGTGTTAGATAACAATTTCGCACTAATGGAAAAACTCAAAAGCGAGAGTAACGTGGATAATGTCGTAATGGTTGCCAACAATGTCCCGCTAGCAAACTCTCTCATAGGGGATGAAGCATACAGTGTTGCAGACGTATTGCAGCGTAAAGGATCACAAAAGAAACTCGATAAGCTGCTCGTCATAGAAACTCCGATTGAAGTTAATGCGGTGACGACAGAATTGTGTTTGCTCACGGTGCAAGATAATCACAGTGTCGTGACGCTGCAAATCCAGCACCTTTTAGCCATGCTGGCTTCGATTGTTGGCATGATTATGATTGCGTTGCTGACCAAGGAGTGGATTGAGAGTAAAGTCTCGGCTCAACTGGAATCATTGATGTCTTATACGCGTTCCGCGCGTGAGGAAAAAGGGTTTGAACGATTTAACGGTTCAAATATTGAAGAGTTTGATCATATAGGATCAACGCTGGAAAGCACCTTTGAAGAGCTAGAAGCGCAGAAGAAGTCTTTCCGAGATCTGTTTAATTTTGCGTTATCGCCAATCATGGTTTGGTCGGAAGAAAGTATCTTGATTCAGATGAACCCAGCAGCACGCAAAGAGTTGGTGATAGATGACGATCATGAAACCATGCATCCGGTCTTCCAAGGTTTCAAAGAGAAACTGACCCCACACCTGAAAATGGCTGCTCAAGGAGCGACATTGACAGGGGTTAACGTACCTATTGGCAACAAGATATACCGTTGGAATTTATCGCCAATTCGTGTTGATGGTGATATCAGCGGTATTATCGTTCAGGGTCAAGATATCACGACCCTCATCGAAGCCGAAAAGCAGAGTAACATTGCAAGGCGTGAGGCAGAAAAGTCCGCGCAAGCTCGTGCTGATTTTCTCGCAAAGATGAGCCATGAAATTCGAACGCCAATTAACGGTATTTTGGGTGTCGCACAGTTATTAAAAGACACGGTGGAAACCGAAGAACAGAAGAATCAAATCGATGTGCTTTGCCATAGTGGTGAGCATTTATTGGCAGTTTTGAATGATATCTTAGACTTTTCCAAGATTGAGCAAGGTAAGTTCAATATTCAAAAGCACCCGTTTTCGTTTAATGACACCATTCGCACGCTAGACAACATCTATCGTCCAATTTGCAATAACAAGAGCGTTGAACTCATCATTGAGAACAAGCTCGATCAAGATGTCGAAATCTTTACTGATCAAGTTCGACTCAATCAGATTTTGTTTAACTTAGTCAGCAATGCGGTGAAGTTCACGCCATCCGGAAGCGTTCATCTAAAAGCAGAGTTAGAGCAATTTTATGGCGCAGAGAACAGTGTCTTGGTTGTTGAGATCATTGATACAGGGATTGGTATTGAATCGGATAAGCTTGACCAAATGTTCGAACCTTTCGTTCAAGAAGAGGCAACAACCACTCGTGAATACGGCGGCAGTGGCCTAGGTTTGACCATCGTGAAGAACCTTGTCGACATGCTAGAAGGTGACGTTCAAGTTCGTAGTAGTAAAGGGTATGGCACCACATTTGTCGTCACGCTACCTGTGAAAGACCGAGCGCGTGTACTTCGTCCTTTGGATGCCAGTCAGCGTGTGAAACCAGAAGCCTTGTTTGATGAAAGCTTAAAAGTCTTGCTGGTGGAAGACAATCATACCAATGCCTTTATCCTTCAAGCATTTTGTAAGAAATACAAAATGCAGGTGGATTGGTCGAAAGACGGTTTAGAGGCAATGGAATATCTATCTGACAATAATTACGATTTGATATTGATGGATAATCAACTGCCGCACCTTGGTGGTATCGAAACGACGCACGAGATACGCCAGAATTTACGGCTGGGCACGCCTATTTACGCTTGTACTGCAGATACTGCAAAAGAAACCAGTGACGCATTTATGGCAGCAGGGGCGAACTATGTGCTGCTCAAACCGATCAAAGAGAACGCATTGCATGAGGCATTTGTCGATTTCAAGCAGCGATTCTTAGTAGAAAGAACGTAATTAAAAACCGAAACAGAGGGGCGTAGTGGCCCCCCTTATCGTTGACACTATTGATTCGTTATATTGTCGCTGCAGAAAAGGATTGTTCAAGCAACTCTGTTTTGAGTTCTTCCGTCATATTCAAAGGCTCCGCAAATTGCACTCCAATAATCCAACCCTTGGCAAGTTTCTTAATGTTTGCAACGGAGCAGCGATTGTCATCATCAATATAACCATTTAGAGGTGAGTCTATCGTGATCCTATCACCTACTAAGAACTCTGGTTCTATCATGGTTGAGATCCCACAACCGGATAACGAGAAATCAATCAAGCAGCCTTCGTATTTATTGTTCATATGGTCGATAGCGCAACCCAGCTGTAGCTTGTAGCGTTCATGTTCTCGCACGGGCTTGGTCGCGAATGTGGCGGGAATACGAATAAACAACAACGGAGATGGACGTAGAATATTCATCAGAACGCTGGTTTTAAAAGCAATCACGTGTCCCAAATCCGTATCTGAAACACCTCGAATGACCACATCGACATTGTTGAGCTTACGGAGTGCTTGTTCTTCCAGTAGTCGTGTTGGAATATCGAGAATGATATAAGCGTTTTCTTTCAATCCAATATAAGTCGCAGCGTAAGTGTATTTTTCTTCCGAGCTGAACTCGAAGTTAACCCAGAGGCGCATTCCTGTTTTTAAAAATCGATATAATTCGTCTTTGCTGTGAGTTGAAGGCATAACATCTGACGTTGTAATTTATTATGCCCAACAGGTTATCAAAACGCCGTTTTGGCTTTCAATAGTCGGAGACAAAAGTCGTGCAATTTTATTCTTATCTGTGAACGGGGGGCTGATATTTTTGGCCAGGGTCTTGTTTCATTAAAACATTGCTTGCCACGATGCTGCCACACGTAACCAAAAAGAGTGCGCACCAAGTTAAGATATCTGGTCTTTCATTGAAAACCGGTATCGCCAGCAAGGTTGCGAGCACCGGGGTTAAGGAACCAAAGGCTGCACTCGCTTCTGCCCCAATGTTTTTTACGGCATAGAGGAAGGTGAAAGAGGCAACTAACCCAGCGCCAACACCTTGCAGCAAGACATGTCCAAAGAGTTCACTCCATGGCCATTTGTTTAAGGGAGTGATGGCGAGGTAACTGTCTGTCCAACCAAAACCGATGGCGACGATAAGCATCGCAAACGAGATGATCGATACAAACCCAGCGCAAACCTGTGCACTCAAATTTGCTACACGAGCACTGATAGTAAACGTGGCCCACATCAAACTACCCAGCAAAAACAAAAAATGCCCTTTAAGTTGGGGCCAATTGTATTCACTTCCCAAGTTGGACAATAAAAAAACAGCTATACCAAACAACACCGCCGACAGACCAATAATTCGATGCCGGCTGAGTGGTTGTTGAAAGCAAATTACCGCGATAGCAGATACAAATAAAGGCAAGGTTCCTGGGACGAGAGCACTGCCATGCGCGACAGGGGCAAACTGCATTGCAGTGCCAACAATCAACAAGTAAGGCAAGCCACTACCAAGAAGGATACCGAGGAGGTATTTGTGGGGGACCGCGCGCACGTGATCCATCGATTTGATGACGAATGGAAATAAGACTAAGGCCGGGACGAGAAATCGGGTGAGAGCAATGTCTGCTGGCTCAAGATTAGAAATCGCCCCGCCTTTGAGGGACAGAAAAAAACCAGCCCAAAGAAAAAGGGTGGTGAGCATCGCGGCGTATCCTAAAGCCATCATGTGTCCAATACTTTGTGAATAATGTGTTAATTATCGGATGAAAGTGACGATTAATGGTGGCAAACTATAGTGCTATATCGCTCGATATTGATGATTTTAATCTCAATGAAAGCTTTTGTTAGTGAAATTTGGCATGGATGATGAAATGGATAAAATAGATCGCCAATTACTTCATTTGATTCAACAAGACGCGACGATGACGACGAGTGAGCTTGCAGATAAAGTCGGACTCTCTGCTTCACCTTGTGCAAGAAGGATCAAACGGCTAGAGCAGGAGGGGGTCATTAGCGGTTATAGGGCAATGATTTCACGTGATAAAGCGGGCATCGCGATGACGGTGTTTGTTGAGGTCAGTTTGAATAATCACCAAGCAACCTCTATTGATGACTTTGAACAAGCCATCGGTGATATGGAAGAGGTCATCTCTTGTCATGTTGTTTCTGGGGCATACGACTATCTGCTCGAAGTCGTAAGCAAAGATCTGATGGGTTATGAGTCGTTTACTCGAAAATTACAGCGATTGGAAAATGTAAAAGACATCCACACGCACTTAGCCATTCGACAAGTGAAGGGTAATGGTAATCTTCCTATTTATACTCAGACTTAAGTTGATACTAAATCATAAAATGATTTCGAAAGGTAAGTACACATGAAGTGGTTAGATAGGCTGCGTATCGCTCATTATCACCGTAAACGATATAAGCAATTTGGTGACGACAAGGCAAAAACATTAGGTTGGCAGGACAAGTTTAGCCAAGTAAGTCGCTTTGAAGCCTTGTGTCATGATTTACCGCTCAATGGTACGAGCCTTCTAGATATCGGGTGTGGTTATGCTGATTTACTTGAATATTTAGAGCAAAAAGATATCTGCTTATCTGGCTATATCGGAATTGACCAGCAGAAGCAGTTCATTTCTGTGGCTAGGCAAAGAGTCTTCAAAACACACGCGGATTACATACGAGGAGACTTTTCCAAACTTGTGCTGCCGAGTGCGGACTATGTCTTGGCTTCTGGCTCTTTGAATTATCAATCAGCTAATCCAAATCATACTGTCGAGATGATTGAGAAGATGTATCGGGGGGCGAAGATAGCCTGTGCGTTTAACTTATTGGATGAGGCAAAGTTACCGAGTATGCAGATGCTTGAATCGCACAACAAAGAGGGAATACTGCGTTATTGCCGACTGTTATGTAAGGACAGTTATTTGGTTGAAGGGTATTCCGAGCACGATTTCACTATTGTGATGCCAAAACATTAAATCGCCTTTCGTTTAGCGAGCAATAAAAAACGGAGTCAGTTGCCTGACTCCGCTTGGTGATTCTTTTAAGCCTTATTGGTATTTGTATTTTGAGATCTCACAGTTACCTGTGTGTCTATCAACCTTAAATGAGAACGCGGCTGAATGGTATTCCCTCCCATCGCTCCAAATTGTCTCTCCGAAGATTTTACAAAGGTCCAAGTCACTGATTGAACCGAACTGTTTAACGTGCCTAACTACTGACAAAAACTTGGCTTTGGTAGCATTAGGACAATCCCTGTTACTTAATCGATTGATAACCATTTTTGTAGCATCATCTCCAGCCAAATGTGACTTTATATTAAATTTTGTTAATGGGTAAATTACCCAAAAACTGGTCGTAAGTAAAGCGTTATTGTGACAGATGTCTCTATAAATTGACCTGTTTGATTATTAATTGCTCAATTTGAAAGGGGGAACAATCCCAATATGAACAGAATCATTCAGAGCTGTTTCGTGCATAATTAATAGCGTCGATTTCCATGCCATATTGATTGGCAAGTGTGAGGTACTTTCCTGCCAAAATTCGGAAGTCATTTTGCATTTCTAATGTATTGGTCAGATACCAGTTCGCCGTGATCTCGTTCGACTTAGCGCCTTCCTTCTGGCAATAAAAGACAATGCGTTTCCAATTTTCAGCGATGGTTTGAGAGCGATGCATCAGGGCGTTTATAGCGCGTGACATTTCGATGAAATCCTCTCGTTGTTCCTCTGACTCCAACAATTGCTTTTTCAAGCGGTTTTTATTGGAAGGCGTACGCCAAAGTTTGCTTAACTCATCCGTTGAAAATGTTTGTGAGTACATCTGACTATCGTTGTATTCTTTTAGGCTCTCATTAAACAAGCGAGCATGTTCATTGTAATTGGACTCTAAACGACTGAATTGGGTAAGATTGTCATTCCACGAAGCGTGGTCACATTGAATATTGGCGAATGCTGGAAGTGGAGCTAGGAGCAATATCCATTTGAGCTTGTTCATCATTGTTGTCACGTAAGTTATGCATCTGCTATCAGTATAGATGCTGTATGGGCGCCGTTGATATAAAGAAGAAAAGGAATAGGACATGAAGAAAGCACTGATTGCACTGGTCATTTTATTGCTGCTTGGAGGCGCTGGGGCAGGGTACTACTTCTTCTTTATGCAAAAAGACGAGCCTGTCGCTGAAGCGCCGTTTAAGCCTGAAAAAGAGGTGGGTCCAAAAGAGGAACCAAAACCTATCATGGATTTAGAAGTGCCTGCTCCAGAGGTCACCGAATACTATGTCACAGAACGCCGCATCAACGTGTATAACAAACCCGATAACCAATCATTGATTGTTGATGCCCTATATAAGGGTGAGAAAGTATCGGTGCTGGAGAAAGCTGATGGTTGGTTTCGCCTCTCGGATTACATTGTTTATGAAGAGGGAGGGGAAGAAACGGCAGAATGGGTCGATGCGAAAGGGCTATCGGATTCACAACCGGTGATTAAAGAACAAGAGCGCTTGGAAATATTGGATAACTACTTACAAAAGTCCGATGATTTGAAAGTACACTTAGATATATTCCGTAATAAAACGCAGCAATTGCTTGATGACGAAACGTGTGCGCCTAGTGACTTCGAAGAGCTTGGAGGATGGGTTCGCTCTGTGACGTATAAAAAGCGCAATGTGTATTTCATATATTGCGGCGGGCTAGAACAAGAAAACAAAATCTATTTAGATGTCGATAAAGGTGAAATATTTTATCGATGAATGTCTGTTGAACGCTGGTGGATGTTGTTTTCCAAGGTTGGAAACAGAGATTTATAACTTTTTAGTTGTTAACTATAAGCAATAGGAATACTATCTGCGAGCTGAGTTGAAGAACTCGGCTCGTTTTGTTTTAAGTGAGCTATCATGCCTTGGATTTACGTTAGAAAACTGTTTTTGCTGCTACTTGCAATGGTGCTATCGCCAATGCAAGCTTCTGCTGCGCAGTTAGAGCATAAATCGCATTTACCTCACTTCTCTAAGTTACAACCTTTTACGGTTGCTAACTCCGCAACGAACTCTCCGGTTGATATTTCCGAGCTGACAGAAGAGTCTACTCAGTCTCCTGTTTCAGAGGGACATGCCAGCCAAGATTCATTCGCTATTTTTAACTCTCAACGTTGGACATCGCACCTACGCGAGAATATCGACGACGAACATGTTGATTTCGTTGGTGATCTAACCAGTCCTTTTTACGCCGATGCTGGTTATGCTTATAGCCTAATGGACATCAGTTGGCGTCAAAACCAATCTACCTTTCACCATTTTGTTAGTGACCATCGCATTGCTGGTTGGAAAGACACCAATGCCATGTACGTCGCTCTCAATAGTCAGTTTTCAGCTTAAACACCATCACTCTGCACATCTTGTGCGTTCTTAACACGACAACATTTTTACAGGGCGAGTGATTGTTCTGCGCATTCCATACCTGCTTTTAGTTGGGTAATCGTTTTGTCGTGTCTTGAATTTAACTATTTGAATATTCACTGATTAGTGAATGGATGATGTTTACATGAAGAAAACACCGAAACCACAGAAAACCAGAAAAGTGCTGAACCATTACTCAGCATGGAAATATGTCGTATTAATTACGACCGTTATCATCTTAACTTTGAGCGCAATCCCAACTTGGTTTGGCGAGCAGCCGTCTATTCAGGTTACGTTTGCTGACCAAAACAACAGTGCGATGTCAGTGGTTCAATTGGATCAGCTATTAAAGTCGCATCACATTCCTGCGTCGAAGATCATTGAGAAAGATGGCCAAACCACAATCGTTTTCGATGGAGAAGATGCACAAAGTAAAGCGCGTGCTCTGTTAAACGAACAACTAAACAAAGACGACAGCATTACGTTCTCTTACGTATCGGTTGCACCAGAGTGGCTAAATGAAATGGGCTTTAGCCCAATCAAGCTAGGTTTGGATTTGCGTGGTGGTGTGCAATTCCTGCTGAACGTCGATGTAAATAAAGCATTCGAAGAACAACGTGACGCATTAGTAGACGAGATCAAAGCAAGCCTTCGTGAAGAGCGTGTTCGTGGTGTTCAGGTTCGCGCCGAAGCGGGCAACCACATTGCGGTAAACAGTGAAAACGAGGAAGGCTTGAAAGCAGCAAGCCAATTCCTTCGCCAAAACTACCCTGGCTGGACGATGACAAGCACAGACCGAGGCTTTGAACTTCAACCAAGTGAACAAAACATCCAAGAGTTCCAAACGACTACGTTGCAACAAAACTTGAAGATCATGCGCGGTCGTATAGAAGAACTCGGTATTACCGAGGCGATGGTTCAACGTCAAGGTAAAGAGAGTATTCGTATCGAACTTCCTGGTGTTCAAGATCCTGCCCAAGCGAAAAACGTTATCGGTGCAACAGCGAGTCTTGCTTTCTATGAAGTGAAAGATGCAAGCCAAGCACGAAGCAGCCAAGATCTTGTTCTAAAAGACAACGACGGCCGTACCGTTATTCTTGCTAAACGTCCTGTCCTTACTGGTGAGCACATTGTAAACGCACGTGCCGGCGTGGATAAAATGGGCATGTCAGAAGTAAACATCTCTCTAGACCACGCGGGTGGTAAGAAGATGAGTGACTTCTCCGCGACTCACATTGGTAAGCCTATGGCGACCGTGTACCGTGAGTACAAGACAAATGAACGCGGCATGACAGAGCGCAGTGAACGCGTCATCAGTGTTGCAACGATTCAATCTCAACTTGGTAGCCAATTCCGCATCACAGGTGCTGGCAGCATGGATGAAGCGCAACAACTAGCTTTGCTTCTGCGTGCAGGCTCTCTAACTGCCCCAGTAACGATTGTTGAAGAGCGCACAATTGGTGCTTCTCTTGGTGCAGAAAACATTCAAAACGGCTTTGCTGCGCTTGCGCTAGGTATGGGCTTAACGCTCACCTTTATGGCGCTTTGGTACCGTCGTTTAGGTTGGGTTGCAAACGTAGCACTTTGTGCAAATATGCTTTGCTTGCTTGGCTTAATCGCGCTGCTTCCAGGCGCGGTACTTACATTGCCTGGTATTGCCGGTTTGGTATTGACCGTAGGCATGGCAGTGGATACCAACGTAATTATCTTTGAACGTATTAAGGACAAAATGCGAGAGGGTCGCAGCTTCGCTCAAGCGATTGACCTCGGTTTTGACAGTGCATTTGCAACCATCCTTGATGCCAACATCACCACCATGATCACAGCAGTGATTCTATACGCGATCGGTAACGGTCCAATTCAGGGCTTTGCTTTAACACTAGGCTTGGGTCTGATGACCAGTATGTTTACTGGCGTATTCGCTTCTCGTGCAATGATTAATTTAATTTGGGGCCGTGATGGCCGTCGTGATGTAAGGGTTTAAATCATGGTTGAAATGCTAAAACAAAATATCCGCAAGATTCGTTACTTCACAACGTTTGTTTCTGTTGTTCTAACGGTCATTGCGCTGGTCGCCCTTGGTATGAAGGGACTAAACTTTGGTCTTGATTTCACTGGTGGTATGGTTACCGAAGTGAAAGTCGATAAACAACTAACGAACCACGATTTATTGAATGCACTGCAACCTAAGTTGGGTGACTCGACATCAGTAACTCGTTCTGGTGAAGATGGTCGTTGGGTGATTCGCTATTCAGCACCAACAGAGGGGCAAACTTTACCAAGTGTGGCAGAGACGCTTAAGCCGATCTCACATGAAGTGAAAGTTGTAAGTAACAGTATCGTAGGGGCTCAAGTAGGTCAGGATTTGTTCGATCAAGGTGGTTTAGCGCTACTGGTTTCAGTACTGACAATTCTTGGTTACTTGTGTTTCCGCTTTGAGTGGCGTTTAGCAAGTGGTTCATTGTTCGCTCTCGCGCACGACGTTATTCTCGTTCTGGGTTTCTTTGCTATTACCCAAATGGAATTCAATTTAACGGTGTTCGCAGCGATTCTCGCTATTCTCGGTTACTCGTTGAATGACTCGATTATCATTGCAGACCGAATTCGTGAGTTACTGGTTGCTAAGCAAAGTTGGAAAACGGAACAAATTAACGATGAAGCGGTACTGGCGACGTTCTCCCGTACTATGGTGACGTCTGGTACAACGCTTATCACTGTTGGAGCACTATGGATAATGGGGGGCTCAGCTCTTGCTGGTTTCTCAACAGCAATGTTTATCGGCGTACTATCGGGTACGTGGTCATCTATCTCGATTGGTACGGTGCTTCCGGAATGGTTGAAGCTAGAACCAAAACACTACCTACCAGTAGAGATCGACACTGCACCATAATGTTTGGTGTGTAAACCAATCAGAATAGATATTTGGTCATCATTGCTGGTTAAAATCGCTGATAGCTACGTTATAGATTTTGTAGGTAGGTTAACTAGTTAGCTGCAATCTATGCCTTGCTCTAAGCGATTTTTCTTGCGCGATGATGTGACCATCTACTTACCCTGATTGGTATAGGTAAAAGTGCTTGCGCCACTCAACTTGAGTGGCGCTTTTTTATCTAGAGAAACGAGAAACGAGAAACGAGAAACGAGAAACGAGAAACGAGAAACGAGAAACGAGAAACGAGAAATAAAATAAAAGAAGGTGTTACTTAACGCGCATTAGGCGATGCTTCACTGAACCAAGATCGAACTCTATGATTTGGGAACGCTTCATCGATTCAACTTTGGTGAGCATGGCATCTTGATAACCTTTCTTCTTCATCCACTGTAATGGTTCCGAAAAGCTGTCCTCATTCACCACATAAGACTCGCCTTTGTGCTCTCCCGTATAGACGTTTACTACCCACACGCGAGCCTGAAAATCGAGCGCCTCACGAATGGTCTGTTTGAACTTATCTAAGATGTGTGTCATTGCTTGCTGAATTAGCTCAATAACAACCAAACACCGACACCCATCATCAAAGTGCCTGCAATTCGGTTCATCAAGCGCACGTTTTTTGATTGGCCTAGTAAACGTTTAAGTCCTTTGCCACCAGTAGCGTAAAGAGACATACAGATGAACTCAAATAGCAAAATAATAGAGACGAGAACAACAAGTTGAGGCGTGAGTGCTGCACTTTGATCGATAAACGGAGGGAGAAGTGAAATCATGAACGCCCACCCCTTTGGGTTTGCGATGGCTGTAATAAACCCTTGAAGTACCAAATCCCAGTTACCACTAGTCGGGACATCAATACTATCAACATTGATTGCGAGCTTACCTCGTGAACGCCACATTTCAATTCCCAGATAGAGCAGGTAGCTAGCGCCAATCAGTTTGAGCGCAGTAAACAGCCATGGGTAGTTGAGCATGATTGCGGCAATACCAAGTACTGCAGAGACAGAAACCAGCGCCACCCCAACTAATTCTCCTGCCATCATCCACAGGGTTCTTCGGTAGCCGATGCTCATGCCTAACGTGAGCGCGAGTGTCATACACATGCCAGGCGTGATAGAAACAAAGAAAAAGGTGGGGATAAACATGGTCAGCAAAGCGGTATTCATATTAGTGATTATTGTATTATTAGCTAGTCAGGCAACAAAGATAGTGCAAAGTGCTCTTCGATGCCATAGATAAAAGTCGTTACCTTCTTGGACATCCATCTACCTTTCAACTATTTAATAAAAATAAAATAGTAATTAAATGATTGCGACATATTAGTGCTTGCATGCACCAAATAGTGACATTTATAAAAAGTCGTTTTTTAAATAAGCCTATATTAAGGAAAGGATTTCAGAGTTTTTATTTATTTTACGTTGATTTAATTGTCATTAAAGGTTTGATGCTAATTAAAGTTTTAATGCAAGGTGACATCTAAATAAATGATATATTTAATATTTGTAAGGTCATCTGTTGGAACTATTACTCCAATGATTTAATTAATAATTATTAGTTTAGAAACCAAAGATGATCTTTCACTCTTTGTAAATGCAATAAACATAAAAATTCGTATAAGTGACTGAAATAAAAATGGTTTTAATCATTGTTGATTAAGTTGTCTATAGTTTAAGTCTTTTTAAATCAATCCCTTAAGTGTATTTAACCTTTCGATAACATTTCATTGCTAGTGAGATCTAAATCAATCTTATGCAAATGAATGAGTTTTTTATTTGAAATGTAATATTTCTAGGTTAACTTAAAATAAAAGGCAGCAGAGGATTTGTTGCCACAAGAATAAATTTATATGTCAGTTGGCGAAATATTTCGCCAGTGTCTTAATTCGCTTTTTTAATGCCGTTAAGAATGGAGTCTTCAATGAAGAAAGTCGCTTTGATCACTGGATCAAAAGGCGGAATTGGTTCTGCTATTTCCTCTCAATTAGTTAATGATGGTTACCGAGTAATTGCTACTTACTTTACTGGTAACTATGAGTGTGCGTTGGAATGGTTTAATGAAAAAGGGTTCAATAAAGATCAGGTACGTCTTTTTGAACTAGATGTAACTAACACCGCTCAATGTGCTGAAAAACTAGCACTTTTACTTGAGGAAGAAGGAACCGTTGATGTCGTCGTCAATAATGCAGGAATCACACGCGATGGCGTGTTTAAAAAGATGACTGCACAAGCTTGGAACGACGTCATTAATACCAACCTAAATAGCTTGTTCAACGTAACACAGCCGCTTTTTGCAACTATGTGCGAAAAAGGTGGTGGTCGTATTATTAACATATCTTCTGTTAATGGCCTGAAAGGCCAGTTTGGTCAAGCAAACTATTCAGCGGCTAAGGCTGGCATGATTGGTTTTTCTAAAGCATTGGCATATGAGGGGGCTCGCTCCGGCGTAACGGTAAACGTTATTGCTCCGGGTTACACAGGGACACCAATGGTTGAACAAATGAAACCGGAAGTGCTGGAGTCTATCACCAACCAGATCCCAATGAAGCGTTTAGCAACGCCTGAAGAAATTGCATCATCCGTAAGCTTCTTAGTGAGTGATGCCGGCGCTTACATCACCGGTGAAACACTGTCGGTGAACGGCGGCCTATACATGAGCTAAGGAGAAGATGATGGAAAAAGTATTTGTTATTGCAGCGAAACGTACACCGATTGGCGCGTTTGGCGGAAGCTTAAAAAACACGTCAGCGGGCAATCTAGCGGCGGTTGCAATTAAAGGTGCGCTTGAGGCGGCATCACTAACGGGCGATAAAGTTGATGAAGTGATCGTTGGTAACGTTATCGCAGCAGGGCAAGGTATGGGCGTTGGTCGTCAAGCCGCGATGTTTGCCGGTATTCCCGAGTCTGTGCCAGCTTATGGCGTGAACATGGTTTGCGGCAGTGGTATGAAAACTGTCATGGATGGCGTTTCTCATATTCGCAGTGGCGATGCACAAGTGGTTGTGGCTGCAGGTGTCGAGGTAATGTCACAAATCCCATTCATCGTGCCTAGCGTTGTACGTGATGGCAATAAGATGGGCAACATGGAGTTGAAAGATCTCCTCATTGCTGACGGTTTGACTGACGTTTACAACCAATACCACATGGGTGTTACCGCCGAAAATGTTGCGAAAGAGGTTGGTTTGACGCGCCAACAGCAAGACGAATATGCGCTAGCGAGCCAACAAAAGGCTGTCGCTGCGATTGAAGCGGGTAAGTTCAAAGACGAAATTGTACCGGTCGAAGTTAAACAACGTCGTGAAACCGTCGTGTTTGATACGGATGAATACCCTAAAGCAAACGCAACACTGGAAGGCTTGAGTAAACTGCGCCCAGCTTTTGACCGTGAAGGTACGGTAACAGCAGGTAATGCTTCCGGCATTAATGACGGTGCTAGTGCCATTATCCTTGCTTCTGAGAGTGCAGTTCAGGAACTCGGCTTAACGCCAATCGCTGAAATCGTAAGTTATGCGCAGTCTGGTCTGGATCCAAAAATTATGGGTCTTGGTCCGGTTGAATCGGTAAACAAAGCGTTGAACAAAGCCGACCTGAAAACCAGCGATATTGACGTTTATGAGTTGAATGAAGCCTTTGCTGCACAAGCTTTGGGTGTGATTCATAAATTGGCAGAAACCAACCAAGTTCCCGTGAGCTCAATTCAAGACAAAGCCAACTTTAATGGTGGTGCAATCGCATTGGGCCACCCTCTAGGTGCATCAGGTAACCGCATTTTGGTTACGTTAGTACACGAACTTCACAAACAAGACGGTCAGTACGGTGTTGCTTCACTTTGTGTAGGCGGCGGTATGGGCACGGCTGTGGTTGTAAAAGCAGTTAAGTAGTTATTTAAACGGATATTTTAATTCTTTCTCTAGGAGATAAACCATGTACACTGATTTCTTCAAAACTTTTAGCGATCAAACTGAAAAGAACCTTGAACCATACTTGAAGTTCAACAAACTAGTGACAAAGAACGTAGAAGTGCTTACAGAGCTTCAACTGAATGCAATCCGCACATATAGCGAAGTTGGCCTAAACCAAATGAAAGCAGCGTCAGAAATCAAAGACGTTACTTCTCTAACGGCGTTTAACAGCCAGCAACTAAGCGTGCTTACAAAGCTTTCTCAACAAATGATGGATGACAGCAACAAGTTGCAATCTATCGCAAAAGAATTCAAAGAAGACGTTGAACAAATGACTTCGGAAAATCTAAAGACTGTTACTCCTGCGTAATACGTCCACTTTTCGCCGCCCGAGTTCTTGGGCGGCGTTATTCTTTCCGAATATAGGAGTAAGACTATGTTTCAGCACTTCTTTTCGGACTATCTTGTTAAGCTTCAAGAAACCAATCATCAGTGGTGGCATGATTTCGAAGTCAACAAGGCAGTCGTGAATTCTCCTTTGAATAAGGCCATGCAAGAAGTGAACTTCGAAGACACGGCTAAACTGTTCGAACAAGCCGCCAATCAACCAGCTGCGATTTTAAAACTCCAAGCTGAGTGGTGGGAGCAACAACTGCAAATATGGCAGAACGTGGCGTTAGCTGGTAACCAGGCACAAATCATCGAAGCAGAGAAGGGCGATAAGCGTTTCTCTAACGAAGCTTGGCAAAACGAAGCGATGTACAGCTTCATCAAACAATCCTACCTATTGTTTAGTAAAACTTATCTCGACACTCTGGATTCTATTGAAGGGTTGGATGAGAAGACGAAAGAACGCATTACCTTCTTCTCTCGCCAAGCCATCAATGCACTCTCTCCTTCAAACTTTATCGCGACTAACCCAGAGCTGCTTAAACTGACGTTAGAGCAAAATGGTGAAAACCTCCTAACGGGTTTGGAAAAGCTGAAAGAGGACGTAGAGTCAAGCGCAGACATTCTGAAAGTACGAATGACAAACAACAATGCTTTCCGTGTTGGTGATGATGTGGCGACAACCGCAGGTGATGTTGTGTTTCAAAATGAGTTGTTTGAGCTCATTCAATACCGTCCTTTGACAGAAAAAATCAATGCAACGCCACTGCTTATCGTCCCGCCGTTTATCAACAAATACTACATCCTTGATCTAACGGCAAAGAACTCTATGGTTCGTTGGTTGTTAGAGCAAGGCCACAGCGTGTTTATGATGTCCTGGCGCAACCCAGGTAAAGAGCAAGCTCAAGTTGAGTTTGGTGACTACGTGACGGAAGGCGTCGCCAAAGCAGTTACGGCCATCGAAGACGTAACGGGCCAAGAGCAGATAAATGCGGCTGGTTACTGTATTGGTGGTACGGTCTTGGCCAGTACCGTGGCGTACTATGCTGCGAAACGTATGAAGAAACGCATTAAATCTGCAAGCTTCTTTACCACTCTACTGGACTTCTCTCAGCCGGGCGAAGTAGGGGCGTACATCAACGATACCATCATCAGTGCAATTGAGACGCAAAACAACGCGAAAGGTTACATGGATGGCCGCTCACTCAGCGTTACCTTCAGCCTATTACGCGAGAACAGTCTGTACTGGAACTACTATGTGGACAATTACCTCAAAGGCAACAGCCCTGTAGACTTCGATCTTCTGTACTGGAACAGCGACAGCACCAATGTGAGCGCTGCTTCCCACAACTTCTTATTGCGT
The DNA here is from genome assembly GCF_001557775.1 of Vibrio sp. MOR3. Classification (NCBI taxonomy): domain Bacteria; kingdom Pseudomonadati; phylum Pseudomonadota; class Gammaproteobacteria; order Vibrionales; family Vibrionaceae; genus Vibrio; species Vibrio sp. MOR3. The sequence continues at coordinate 530,290 of NZ_LNRD01000001.1, forward strand.
GAACTCTATCTAGAGAACAAGCTTGTTCAAGACAAGGGCGTGAAGATCGGTGGCGTCTGGATCGATCTGAATAAGATTAAGATCCCGAGCTACTTTGTATCGACCAAAGAAGACCATATCGCATTGTGGCAAGGAACCTATCGTGGTGCACTCAATACTGGCGGCAATAAGACCTTTGTGTTGGGTGAGTCTGGTCATATCGCGGGGATCGTTAACCATCCTGCTAAAAATAAGTATGGCTACTGGTTAAACGACAACCTTGATGATTCTGCTGATGAATGGTTTAACAATGCTAACCATCAGGAGGGTTCTTGGTGGACACACTGGCATCAATGGTTAATGCAGTTCAACCCAGAAGAGCAGGTCGAACCGTTCCCAGTTGGTTCTGAGCAAAATCCGGCTATTGATGAAGCTCCGGGTCAATACGTTCGACAAGTTCTGCCTATTAAAGAGTCCTAAACTGCTCCTCACAGCAGTATTATTTGGCGGCCTATAGGGTCGCCTTTTTTATCTGTGTTACTTCTCTTAGATCACTTCTAATTCGTTAACCCCAAATAGCCTTAGATTGAACCGTAGGAAAGGTGATTAGTTTGGGTGGGTTGTATATGGAGAGCAATAACCAAAGCGTACTCTTTGCCTGTTAGAAAGAAAAAACGCCAAGCAGTTGCTTGGCGTTTTCCGTCAACAAAATAGGCAAAAATGTCGACTCGCTAGAGGCTAATTACACCTCTTTATCCTTACCTAGTGAAAGTAGCCATAGAGAGACTGCTGCTACCCCCACAAAGCCGGAAAGAATAATCACGGGCATTGCGCTATATCCAAGGAAATGCCAGATAAAGGATTCTAGATTGCTCATTGTCTGTGTTTCTCCTTATTGCCAGCCTTCAACACCGTGCATGTCAGGCAGTTTGTGTGCGATACCTTTGTGGCAATCTACACACGTTTTTTCGCCTGAAGCAAGCGCAGTTGAGTGTTGTTCTGCTGCACGTTTACCCTGTTGTGAGTAGTCCATGAAATCGAACTCATGACAGTTACGACACTCAAGAGAGTCGTTCTTCTTCATTCGTGCCCATTCACGTTCTGCTAAGTGCTCGCGACGTGCTTGGAATTTCTCTGGTGTATCGATGGTCTTCGTCACGTAGTGAGCAAACAACTCTTTTGACGCTTGAACTTTACGGACGATCTTATCTGTCCATTCATGTGGTACGTGACAGTCTGAACAGATAGCACGAACGCCAGAACGGTTAGAGTAGTGGATTGTCTCTTGGATTTCAGCAACGATTGGTGCGTGACAGCCAGAACAGAATTCCTCTGTGTTGGTTGCTTCCATACCTGTGTTGAATGCCCCCCAAAAGAGAAGACCACCGGCAAAGCCAAGAAATAAAACAACACCAGCGGCAGCTTTACTTGGGCGTGATAGCCTCTTCCAAAACGCTTTAAGTATTTTCATAAGTAACCTCTTAGTACTCGCGTTTCAATTACTGAAGCGAATCGACTGCCTTAAACTCGTTTTCCACTAGCGGAGTAGCACTGGTTTGTGGAACGTGACATTGCAAACAGAAGTAGCGACGTGGAGACATGTCTGCTAATACCGCGTCTTCTCGGTTAACGTAGTGCGTTACACTGATTTTGGTAGCGCCTGCGTCTTTAGCGTTTTTCCAGCTGTGACATGCTAGACATTTGTTTGCGTTCAAAGACACCTCGTAGTTACGAATGTTATGTGGGATCAGCGGTGGCTGATAAACAAAGCTGTCTTCAACGATTTGATCTTTTGGAAAATCTTTAAAGTCATCCGCAGGACGTGTGTCTTCAAGCTGTGCAGTGCCGCGTAGCGAGTCTAGACCGCCTGTGCCGCCAGGGTTGTCCAGTTCAGCTTGCGCTACGCCTGTCAACAAAGCACCTACAGATAAAAGTGCGACAAGTAATTTTTTCATCATTTCATCTCCGCCTTTAAGGCTAAAATTCTTTTCTAGGCCGCCGCGCTGGCGGCCTGTGCATTCGTTATTTGACGGTTAAGCAATCTTAGTGATTTTGACTGGACACTTTTTAAAGTCTGTCTGTTTAGACAATGGGTCCGTCGCATCAAGGATCAGCTTGTTGATCAAAATACGAGCATCAAAGAACGGTACGAATACCAAGCCTTTTGGCGGACGGTTACGGCCGCGAGTTTCTACACGAACGCGTACTTCACCACGTTTGTTTGCCATCAGAACTTCTTCCCCGCGGCGAACGTTGCGAGCTTTAGCGTCGTCAGGGTGCATGTAACACACCGCATCTGGAACTGCTTTGTATAGCTCTGGAACACGGCGCGTCATTGTACCTGTATGCCAATGTTCAAGAACTCGGCCTGTACATAGCCACATATCGAACTCTTCGTTAGGCACTTCTGGTGGCGCTTCGTATGGTGCAGAGATGATCTTCGCTTTGCCATCTGCATTACCGTAGAAGTCCCAACCTGAACCTGCTTTCGCGTACGGGTCAGAGCCTTCTTTAAAGCGCCATTGTGTTTCTTTGCCATCAACAACCGGCCAGCGTAGACCACGTACTGTGTGGTAAACATCGTATGGTGCTAAGTCGTGACCGTGACCACGACCAAACGTCGCGTACTCTTCGAACAGACCTTTCTGTACGTAGTAACCGAAGTGGTGAGCGTCATCGTTCATCTCACGCGCTTCTTCGATAGGGAACTTGTCCACTTGACCATTCTTGAACAGCATGTCGTACATGGTTTTGCCACGGTATTCCGGTGCTTTAGCAAGTAACTCTTCTGGCCACACTTCTTCCATCTTGAAGCGTTTCGAGAATTCCATTACTTGCCATAGGTCAGACTTCGCATCACCAATCGTACCAACTTGTTGGTACCATGCTTGAGTACGACGCTCAGCATTACCGTATGCGCCTTCTTTCTCAATCCACATCGCGGTAGGAAGGATAAGGTCTCCAGCTTGCGCGGTTGCGGTTGGGTATGGGTCAGATACGACGATGAAGTTTTCTGGGTTACGGTAACCAGGAAGACGCTCAGCGTTGATGTTCGGACCAGCTTGCATGTTGTTGTTACATTGAACCCAGTAACAGTTTAGAACGCCGTCATGCAACATACGGTCTTGCAGTACTGCGTGGAACCCCGGTTTCGGTGGGATAGTGCCTTCCGGTAGCTTCCAGATATTTTCTGCAATCTTACGGTGTTTAGGGTTAGCAACGACCATATCTGCTGGTAAGCGGTGAGCAAATGTACCAACTTCACGAGCCGTACCACACGCTGATGGTTGACCTGTTAGTGAGAATGGGCTGTTACCCGGAGTCGCAATCTTGCCGGTTAGTAGGTGGATGTTGTAAACCAAGTTGTTCATCCATACGCCGCGAGTATGTTGGTTCATACCCATCGTCCATAGAGACATCACTTTTGTGTTTGGATCCGCGTATTGCTTTGCAAGCTCAATCAGTTTTTCTTTTTCAACGCCAGAGATCTCTGACGCTTTCTCAACCGTATATGGTGCTACAGACTTTTTGTATTCTTCGAATGAGATAGAAGTTAGCTTGCCAGAGTTCGGATTCTTCGCTGCCTTTTGTAGTGGGTCGTCGTCACGTAGACCGTAACCAATATCAGTGTCAGCTTGGGTGAAGTTAGTATGCTTGTTTACAAAATCCCAGTTCACTGCATCATTTTCGATGATGTAGTTTGCGATGAAGTTAGCAATCGCTAGGTCAGACTGAGGATTGAAAATGTAGCCATGATCTGCCAACTCAAATGAACGGTGGTAGTAAGTAGAAAGCACGTTCACTTTAACGTGAGGGTGGCTTAGGCGACGGTCAGTAATACGCGTCCAAAGTACAGGGTGCATTTCTGCCATGTTTGAACCCCAAAGAACGAATGCGTCTGCGTTCTCGAAGTCATCGTAACAACCCATTGGCTCATCGATACCAAATGCACGCATGAAGCCAACTACAGCAGATGCCATACAGTGACGCGCGTTAGGGTCGATATTGTTAGAGCGGAAACCTGCTTTCATCATTTTTGCAGCAGCGTAACCTTCCATTACTGTCCATTGGCCAGAACCGAACATCCCCACGCTGGTTGGGCCTTTTTTCTCTAGAGATGCTTTCCATTTCTCTGCCATGATGTCGAAAGCAGCGTCCCAAGAGATCGGTGCGAAATCACCGTTCTTATCGTATTTACCATCTTTCATACGCAGCATTGGCGTAGTCAGACGATCTTGGCCGTACATGATTTTTGAAAGGAAGTAACCTTTGATACAGTTCAGGCCTTTGTTTACCGGCGCTTCAGGGTCACCCTGTGTTGCTACTACTTTACCGTTTTGAGTACCAACAAGAACAGAACAGCCTGTACCACAGAAACGACAAGGCGCTTTGTCCCATGTGATTTTGGTTTGATCAGAGCTTGCAATCAGGTTAGTTGCAGAAGCTGGTAGTGTAATACCTGCGACAGCAGCAGCTGATGCAGCCGCGTTTGCTTTCACAAACGCACGTCTTGTCATTTTCATACTTCACCCTCAATTTGGGAATGTTGTGTTCCAGTGTCTTTTTCGTCCGTTTCTTCTAGCCCAGTTTCGATTTGGTGATAAACCAAAACCGTGCTCAAGACATTCGGTAAATTATTAATCGCATCGATAGTGTCTGTGATGAAACCTTGGTTCTCTGTTTCAAGCACAACGATGATTTTGCCTTCAGGACTGTCGCCGTAGATTTCCGCATTTTCATATGTTTCGATCTGGGTTTTCGTCTCTGCTAAATGTTCAGGCAGAACATGCACTACCAGACTTGAAATATGCACTTCGTTTAGTGACATACGTCTCTCTCGTTTTATTGCCTTTCACCGACCACTGACGGTTCAGGCTGTTATATTGCTCACATTGATGGATGAAGTAGGGCACACTGAAACGCATGCGCCGCAGCCGTTACACTCATCAAGGTCTAAATTTGGTTGTGCCACCTTGCCCAGTTCCAATTTGAACCGGATTGCCATTGGGTCACACATGTCCCCGCAGCTTCGGCACTCGACATTTTGCTTAGCTAAACAACTATCGGTGATGCTCGCTTTTGCCTGCCATGGCTGTTCTGTTTCTGCTAAGAACAAGGGTTCAGGACAAACATTGGCGCATTGATAACAAAAAGTGCATTCATCGATAGAAAAGTTGACCGCAGGAAATCCACCGTCGCTTTTGATTATAATTTTGGTTTCACATGCCTCGACGCATTTACCGCAACGAGTGCAGTCGTCTGTAAACTGCGTTGGCTTCGCTATCCAAGGAAGACGTAAGGAATTATCCAACTGCGTTTTTCTAGCAAAAAGTCTTCTTCGAGAAAGGTCTACCACTTAGTCACCTCAAAATTTGAAACCCAAACTAAGCATAGTCCACAATTTCATTAATAAACTGTCATTTAAGTACACGAAATTGTAGTTTTTGACATATATCTATAAATACCTCTTAGGGGGTAATTCGAATGCAATATTGTTTTGGATCAATAAATTCCGACGCAGGTGATCACATATTGATAAAGTTGAAAGATAATACGTGTTGTAGAAAGGCAAACATGGTTATCAAATGAGCGGAGTTCAGAGTTGTTTAAAAATGTGAAAAAGTCAGTAACACGTACAATTGCATCTGCCATGATGTTGATTTTACTTCTTTCTGTAGCGACTACTGGCTTTGCTATTTTCACTTTAGCATCAAGTTTGAACGATGCGGAGGCAGTCAACGTTGCTGGTTCAATGCGAATGCAGAGTTATCGGTTAGCTCATGATATTCAAAGTGAATCTGTTGATTATTCTTCACACATTGATTTATTTGAAGCGTCAATCTATTCACATTCTATGAGAGCGCTTCAACATTGGACGGTGCCCGAAGACATCACAAAAGACTATTACCGGTTGATTCTGCGTTGGCACGAACTTAAATCGGTATTAAAGAGCCAAGATCGGACTCAATACTTGGTTTTAGTCGCTGGTTTTGTTCAACAAATTGATGCCTTTGTTTTTAAGCTGCAAAACTATTCTGAGCAAAAACTCATCAACCTAGCATGGATTGGCGGGCTGGGGCTTGGCGGGGTTCTGTGTGCAAGCATGTTTGTTGTGCATTTTATTCGGTTAGAAGTGGTAAGGCCGTTACGCGCTTTGGTTGCGGCAAGTGAGCAAATTAAAAACCGCTCATTTGATGTGTCGCTTAACATCTCAAGCGACAATGAGATGGGAATTTTAACCCGAACATTCAATCGGATGGCGATGGATTTGGGTAAGTTATATCGAGGGTTAGAGCAAGCGGTTGACGAAAAAACTCGCAAGTTACAACACGCAAATCAGTCGCTCCAAGTACTCTACGATTCATCTAAAGAGCTGACGGCTTCTCGTATCCATCAAGAAAATTTTCAAGCTATTTTACAACATATTGCAAGTTTGGAAGGAATTCGTGCAGTTAAGCTCGAAATTGATCAAATTGGCGAGCCAAATTGGATACTGACCGAAGGAGAAGAGTGTCGACACGGTTGTGATACCGATTGCCACAGTGAGACATTAACGTTGGATGGTGAGCACCTCGGTTACTTACATTGGAAAGCTGGTTTACCGTGCCCGAATGAAACCCTGATCGACAACTTTGTTCAAATCTTATCACGTGCGGTATATTACAACCGTGCGCAACGACAAGCCGAGCAGCTGTTATTGATGGAAGAGCGTGCAACTATTGCTCGTGAGTTACATGACTCTTTGGCTCAGGCTTTGTCTTATCTAAAAATACAAGTATCGCTGCTCAAACGCAGTGTGAAAAATATTCCAGATGAAAAAGCGATCTCTCAAACGAATCAAGTGATCGCTGAGCTCGATACTGGCTTGTCAGCTGCCTATACCCAATTACGTGAGCTTTTGACCACCTTCCGTCTTACGATTAAAGAGGGCAGTTTTGGTCAAGCGCTTCAAGAAATGGTGGCGACGTTAGACGAACAAACAGCAGCGGAAATTTCTTTGAATAATAAGCTTTCATCAACGGAATTAGACGCGCATCAACAGGTGCATCTACTACAGTTGATCAGAGAAGCGACAATAAATGCGATAAAACACGCTCAAGCTAAGAATATTAAGATCCAATGTCTTGATTCTGATGGGAAAGTCACAGTGACTGTAGCTGATGATGGTATAGGCTTTGAGCAACAAGACGAAAAATTAAATCATTACGGTATGAGCATCATGCAAGAACGTGCAGCAAGATTGCACGCAGACCTCAGTGTAGAGGCGGCAAAGAACGATGGTTGTATCGTGAGACTAGAATTCCAACATAGTAAGGAAGTAAACATTGACAGTGTGTAAAGTAATGCTGGTGGACGATCACCCACTCATGAGACGTGGTATTCATCAGTTGCTAAGTTTTGAGTCAGACTTTGAAGTTATCGCAGAGGCCAGTAGTGGTGCGGATGCGGTCGCAAAAGCTCACGAACTCGAGCTGGATTTGGTGCTTCTGGATCTGAATATGAAAGGCATGTCCGGGTTGGACACGCTTAAAGCACTTCGTGCCGATGGTTGTGAAGCTCGCATTGTAATCCTGACGGTTTCTGATAGCCCTGCGGATATTGAAGCGATTGTGCGTAGCGGAGCAGACGGATACTTACTAAAAGATACCGAGCCAGATGAATTAGTTGAGCTACTAAAACAAGCACATGAAGGTGACAAGGCCTACAGCCAAGCGGTTGCGAAATACTTGAACGAGCGTTCAGGACAAGAGGATGTGTTTGACTCGCTGACCGATCGCGAGACGCAGATCCTGCAAGAGGTAGCACGTGGCTTCCGTAATAAACAGATCGCAGATCGCCTGTTTATCTCTGAGTCGACGGTAAAAGTACACATGAAGAGTCTACTCAAAAAGCTGAAAGTACCTTCACGTACTGCAGCAACCGTGCTTTACCTAGAGCGCTTTGGTGAAATTAAGTAACTTACTCTGAGTGCTTTAGATGCAAAAACCGCCCAAATTTAGGCGGTTTTTTTATTTGTCTGGGCGAATAGAGTACAAATCGCTGTTGTATTTACCGCACTCTAAATAGTAATGATGTGCCGCTTTCTTATCTTCCGCGACCACTCTCATACTGTGTATTTTCCCCTGTTCAAAGTAACGAATTTCGTACTCTACAATCGTATCAAGTTGCTCAGCAGCAGCCATGCTACGCCTCCATAAACTATCCTGTTGTTATTGATGCAATTTATATGCCATTTAAGGAACGCCGTCTCGTTCATGTTTTGGTCGATAATTGCGCACTAACTCACTTTTTTGCGGATAGTTGTGATAAAAAAGTTAATTTCAAACTCTATATACTACGAGGGTGGCAAAAAGACTTTGCCATACTGACGAAAGTTTGCCGCAATACTAAGTGATTTAGGGTGAGTATAGAACTTAATCAATAAAAAAGGGAATATGGATCGGTGATGAAATTTAAAAGTTTATCCAATAAAGCGGTTCGATATGGATTTGTATTGATATCTATTGTGTTGTTAGCTGGATGTGCAAAAAAGTTTTTATACAGCAATATAGACTGGGTTGTGATTGAATATTTAGACGATTACGTTTCTCTTGATGGAGAGCAAGAGTCGTTGCTTGAAGAGCGTATTTTATTACTGGCCGATTGGCATAAAGAGGAAGAATTACCTTTATATATCGATCACTTAAAACAATTAGAGTCACTGAATAAAGACAACGTGACGCTAGAGTCATTGCAAGCGAACCGAGATCAAATGCGAGACCACTACCAACGTCTTGTCTCGAAAGCCGCGCCGGACCTCTTCTCGCTGAGTATGCAGTTAGACACTAAGCAAGAATCGGAGTTTGTCGACAGTGTAAAAGAGCGTTACAAAGAAAGAGATGAAAAATACGCAGGGAAAACGGAACAAGAGCTGCGAGAAATTGTCTTAGAGAATACAGAAGAGTGGATGGAAGAGTGGCTTGGTAAATTATCTAACCAGCAAAAAGTGCGCGCGAAACAACTTTCTAAAGAGGTGATTATAAATAGTCCGTTATGGCGAGATTACCGCTCATCAATAATTCAGGAGTTAGAGTACCTTTTCGAAAATAAAACCAACACTGTTGTTTACCAGCAGGTATTCATGAAGCTCTTATTCGAGCCGGAAAGTTATTATAGTGATCAATTGAGGGACAATATTGATCGTAATATCGAACTGACGGATCAATTCACTCTAGATATATCCCAATCGATGAGTGATAAACAATGGCGACATTTTCATGGCAAAATTCGTGAATGGCGTGAGCTTGCTGAAGAACTACTGAATTAATACTCGATAAAACAATCTGTTAGTGTGAGTGCTGGTAGGGCATACCAGCACTTTCTGATGAAAAACTGATTCAAAGCAAATTCTTATTGTGGCATGAGCGTAACATGGCTTGTCGAACCATGTTGGATAGGATCCTCGCACACCCATGTATCCCTTGTGCGGGCCTTCACCCAAAACAATGAGAATAATTATGAAGCATTTAGTTGAAAGATTTCTTCGCTACGTCACGTTCGATACTCAATCAAATCCCCACGAGAGCGCCTGCCCAAGTACTGGCGGCCAGTTAGTTTTTGCTCAGCATTTAAAGAAAGAGATGCAGGAACTCGGATTGAGCAACGTAACCTTAAGTGATAACGGTTACCTAATGGCAAAATTACCGTCGAATGTTGATTACGCTGTGCCTGCTATCGGTTTTATTGCTCATATGGATACCGCGCCTGATGCTTCAGGCAAAAACGTAAATCCCCAGTTTATTGAAGATTACCAAGGCGGTGATATCGCTCTTGGTCTAGGTGATGAAGTGCTTTCTCCGGTGCAGTATCCAGATCTGCATGAACTTCATGGCCACAACCTAATTACCACTGACGGCACAACGTTGCTTGGCGCTGACAACAAAGCGGGTATTGCAGAGATTCTATCTGCTGTTGCCATGTTGATCGAAAACCCAGAAATCCCACACGGTGATATTTGTATCGGCTTTACTCCCGATGAAGAGATTGGTCGCGGTGCTGATTTGTTCGATGTAGAAAAGTTTGGCGCGCAATGGGCATACACTATCGACGGTGGCCCTCAAGGAGAATTGGAATACGAAAACTTCAACGCAACCAGTGCAGACGTTATTTTCCATGGCGTAAGTGTTCATCCAGGCACTGCTAAAGGTAAACTGGTTAACGCGATGAACTTGGCTGCGAAATTCCAAGTGCAGATGCCAGAAGATCAAACGCCAGAAACGACAGAAGGCTACGAAGGTTTCTTTCATCTTAAATCTGGTGAACTTGGTGTCGCCCGCAGTGAGCTAGGTTACATCATCCGTGATTTCGATCGTGAAGGACTTGAAAGCCGTAAAGCCTTTATGCAGAAGCTAGTCGATGACATGAACGCGGGGCTGAAGCATGGCTCGGTTGATTTGAAGTTAACTGACAGCTATTACAACATGCGAGAGATGGTAGAGCCTTACCCTCACATTATCGAACTCGCTAAATTAGCGATGGAAGAGTGCGATGTAGAGCCACTTATTAAACCGATACGCGGTGGTACAGACGGTGCGCGCCTATCATTTATGGGCTTACCTTGTCCGAACATCTTTACCGGCGGTTATAACTTCCATGGCATTCATGAATTTATCTCGGTAGAAATGATGGAGAAATCAGTACAAGTCATTGTGAAAATTGCTGAACTTACCGCGAAGAAGCATAGCTAAGTGTCACGCTAGATACAAAAAGCCCAGACAGTGTCTGGGCTTTCTTATTTTTTGGCGTCTTAATCAGAATTAGCGAACATCTTTTTCTTCAATGTCGCTTATTGGTAACCAGTTTACTTCAACGCCTGCTTGGTCAAACATATCTTGGCTCACTTGAATCTTGTCACCCCATCGAGACAAAAAGTCTTCTGATTGTTCTGGACAGCTTACTCGAGCGATCCCGGTTTGGATGATCTTTGCTGCGCAGTTTGGACAAGGGAAGTGGGTTACCCAAATATCACAACCGTCTAAATCGCGTTTAGAGAACAGAATCGCATTCTCTTCTGCGTGTAGTGTTTTGAGGTATTTTAGCTCACGTTCATCTGTATCAACGCTGTCAGACACGCCATGTGGGTAGCCGTTGAAGCCTACCGAAACAATGCGGTTCTGTTTAGTGATTACCGCACCGACCTGTGTAGATGGGTCTTTACTCCAAGACGCCACTAACTCAGCCATTTGGTAAAAACGTTTCTCCCATTTAGAAATCATACTCATCCTCGGTCGAAAGCTTTGAATTAATTGCATGATAACCCATTCTGTTTAAAAAAATAGTCAAATCATGCTTCCTCTCAACGAAGTTTTCACTTTATTAACTCATATAACAATGATTGCGTAAAAAAATGGCAATGATGAAGTGAGTTACCAAGATGATTTTCATGTTAAACCACGAACATGATCGCAACATTTTTAGCGCCATTATTACTATGTTTGCGAGTCGTTTCATCAGCTTACACTTTGAAACACATTCCCTTATTTCTCTTGAAGTTTTCGGACAAAGCTCCCTGTAAGGTTAGGGTATTGTCAATTGAATCCTGTTCTATAAAGACGGTATATACATGCAAAAGAAACCACTCGTCGCATTAATGGCGGCAACAGCTATCCTCGCGGGATGCGGAGAAGCAAACAATGCCCAGAAGGGGAGCCAAGCTCCTCTTGTTGTGACTCAGGATGTCACAATTATCGACTACCAGCCGAGTAAATCTTACATCGGCCGCATTGAAGCAGTAGAAGATACGAATATTACGGCACAAGTCTCCGGCTACCTCGAAGCTCGCCATTTTGACGAAGGTCAAATGGTCGAAAAAGGGGCGCTGTTGTACTCCATAGAGCCTTCTTCTTTCGAAGCTCAAGTGGCGAGTGCTAAAGCAGCACTAGCTCAAGCGAAAGCAGCATTGAAAAAAGCGGAGCTTGATCACCAACGCGGCAAAAACTTGCTTCCTCGTGGCAGTATTTCGCAATCCGAGTTTGATGCATTAACGGCAACGTTACTTGGTGCTCGTGCTGAATTGGAAGCCGCAAATGCGCAGCTTAAACTGGCGGAAGTTAACCTTTCTTACACGCAAATCCGAGCGCCATTTAGCGGTCGCATCAGTGACAGTAAAGTAAGTACGGGTGACCTACTTTCTCCATCTTCTGGCATCCTAACGACACTGGTTAGCTTAGACCCAGTACATACTTCATTCAGCGTGAGCGAACGTGAGCGTTTAACGCTTGGAATGGATCGTATCAAAGGTGATGGGAGTGCTGAGTCGAGTGGGGTAGAGGTTCAACTTGAACTTGAAAACGGCGAGTACTTCGAGCATCTCGGTCAGTTGGACTTCTTGGGTAACCGTATCAATACTCAGACGGGTACGATTGCTATGCGTGCTTTGGTGCCAAACCCAGAACAGAAATTACTTCCTGGTCAGCATATTAAAGTGAACTTGCGTGATAAAAACGCGAAAGACGTGATCGTTGTACCACGTCGTGCGGTTCAAACTGACCTCGAAGGTGACTTCGTTATGGTGACGGCAGAAGGTAATGTTGCTGAACGTCGCAATGTGAAGCTTGGTCCACAAGTCGAGCAGGGCATCATCATTAATGAAGGTCTAGAACAGGACGATACGGTCATTACACAAGGTCTGCAACGTGTGCGTAACGGCGTAGAAGTGCGCATTCAAGCACCTGCTGAAGACAAGCAGTAGGAGGCGGAATGTTAAGTCGTTTCTTTATACAAAGACCAAAGTTTGCACTGGTAATTTCGATCATTTTGACGTTGGCAGGTGCCATCTCTTTAGCGATCCTACCCGTTGCTGAATATCCTAAAATCAGTCCGCCATCGGTGAGCGTGACGGCGTTTTACACTGGCGCGAGTGCCGAAGTGGTTGAACAGGCGATAGCCGACCCCATAGAGACCTCCGTCAATGGCGTAGAAAACATGATTTACATGTCTTCGAAAAGCGCGAATGACGGTTCGTACAGCCTAAATGTCACCTTTGATGTAGGCACAGACCCAGACATGGCTCAGGTTAACGTGCAAAACCGAGTGTCACAGATTGAGTCCAAGTTGCCTCAAGAAGTGCGTATGGTCGGTGTCACGGTGAAAAAGCGTTCTCCGGACCTGTTGATGGTTCTGAACTTCTACTCGCCAGATGGTAAGTATGATGACAAGTTCCTTATCAACTACATCAACCTGAACGTGAAAGACCAGTTAGCGCGTGTTAAAGGCATCAGTGAAGTTAACGTTATCGGTGGCGGTGAATACGCAATGCGTGTTTGGTTGGATCCAGAGAAGATGGCCAACCTCAACCTAACCACGAGCGACGTATACGCGGCGTTAGCTGAACAAAACGTTCAAGTTGCTGCAGGACGTGTTGGCGCTGCGCCTTACAATAATCCGCAAGAAGTTCAGTTTAACCTAGTGACCAAAGGTCGTTTGGAAAGCGTGAGTGAGTTCGAAGACGTGGTTCTTCGTGCCAATTCAGACGGTTCAACGGTGTACCTGAAAGACGTTGCTCGTGTTGAACTTGGTAAAAAGTTCTACGACGGTAACGGTAAGTTCCGTGGTCAAGACGCTTCTATCGTGGCGCTGTCTTTGCAATCGGATGCCAATGCACTGGAAAGTGGTAAGGCGGTCATGGACTTGCTGGATCGCCTAAGTACGAACTTCCCTGAAGGTATGGCTTACGAAACCAGTTACGATACAACCGTATTTGTTGCCGAATCGATTAAGGGTGTTGTCAAAACGCTGATTGAAGCAATCTTGCTGGTAATCGCAGTGACTTATCTGTTCTTGGGGAGTGCGCGTGCAACCTTAATTCCAGTGGTGGCCATTCCGGTGTCGCTTATTGGTACCTTTGCCATCATGCAGGCCACAGGCTTCACCATAAACACAGTAACGCTGTTTGGTTTGATTCTCGCTATCGGTATCGTTGTAGATGATGCGATTCTGGTTATCGAAAACGTGGATACCACGATGGCGAAAGACCCGAGTATTTCACCGCGTAAAGCAACCTTGATCGCAATGAAAGAGGTGACGGGTCCAATTGTTACGTCGACTTTGGTTCTATTAGCAGTATTCCTTCCAGTTGCCATGCTTCCGGGTATCACTGGCATTATGTATCGTCAGTTTGCACTGACCATCTGTATTTCAGTTGTTATTTCCTCGATTAACGCACTAACACTGTCTCCAGCGTTATGTTCGTTGGTATTGAAACAGGGTGGTGGCAACACGGCAAACTGGTTCCAAGCGTTTAACCGTGGTCTTGAGCGAGTGACTGCGCGCTATGGTCAAATTGCGGGCTTCCTAGTGAAGAAGTCGATCCTACTGATCACCTTCTTCTTTGTTGCGGTTGCTGCAGTAACCTTCTTTGCGAAAACGACGTCAACGGCGTTTGTACCCCAAGAAGATAAGGGCATCTTGCTGGTTAACGTGCAACTTCCAGATTCCGCTTCGCTTTCTCGTACTGAGGAAGTGACAAATGATCTGATGAAGATGGTGGAACAGGAACCGGGCGTGGATGGTGTTACCGTTGCGAATGGTTACTCATTCATGACAGGTGCCGCAGCATCAAACGGTGCGTCTCTGTTTATCAAACTGCATGATTGGGATACGCGAAATGGTTTAGATGGAGAGCACTCTGCCAATGCGATCGCGAACCGTATTAACGGTCGAGCTGCAATGGAGCTTCCTCAAGCTATCGTCTTTGCCATGGGACCACCTGCGGTTCCGGGTATGGGGGCGGCATCTGGTTTTGAATTCGTACTTGAAGATACGCTAGGCCGCAGCCGTACAGACCTATCAATGGTTATGGGCGAGATGATTCAGGCTGCTAACCAAGCGCCTGAAATTGCGTACACTTTCAGTACGTTCCGTGCCAACGTTCCGCATTACTACGTCGACATTGACCGTGAAAAAGCCCAACAGTTAGGCATCCCACTGTCGTCTATTTTCCAAACTCTACAAGGTAACCTTGGTTCACTTTACGTGAATGACTTTACCATGTTCGGTAAGAACTTCCGCGTAACCATGCAGGCAGACAGTGAACACCGCAGCAGCATGGAAGATTTAGAGCGTTTCCACGTTCGTTCTTCTGGTGGTGATATGGTGCCATTGAGTACGCTAGTGAGTTATGAGCAAGTGTTTGAACCGGATGTAGCATGGCGATACAACATGTACCGCAGTGCCATTATCCAAGGTCAGCCAGCTCCGGGTTACTCAAGTGGTGATGCCATTGCAGCAATGGAACGCGTTGCGGCGGAAGTTCTGCCACAAGGTTACACTTACGAATGGACGGGCATGGCCTACCAAGAGGTGCTAGCGGGTAACCAAGCGATTTATGCGTTTGCGTTGGCGTTGATCTTCATTTATTTGTTCATGGTAGCGCAATACGAAAGTTGGACGATTCCACTTGCAATTATCCTAGTGGTGCCAGTAGCGACGTTGGGGTCCTTCCTCGCATTGAACCTAACAGGCACACCTCTCAACTTGTACGCGCAGATAGGTCTCGTCCTACTCATAGCGCTCGCGGCGAAGAATGCAATCCTTATTGTAGAATTCGCCAAGCAGGAGCGTGAAGAGAAAGATGTGGATATCGATAGTGCGGCTGTTCAAGGTGGTAAACTGCGTTTCCGTGCGGTGAACATGACTTCTTGGTCGTTCATCTTGGGTATCTTCCCGCTGATCTTTGCGGCGGGTGCAGGTCACGTGAGTCAGAACTCGTTGGGTATCTCGTTGATAGGGGGGCTACTCTGCGTGCTGCTAGCAGGTACTTTCTTGATACCAGGCTTCTACGCATTGGTACAGAGAAAGCGTGAGAAAATCCATGGCGGAAGTACCAAGCTTGTTCCTCTTGATGATGAATAAACGCTGAGTTCACTCTGATAATAAAAAGCCCGATGCATGTGAGTGCCTCGGGCTTTTTGTTGACGTTGATAGTGAAAAGGCATCAGTTGCCAAGCTCTTGGCACTTGCTCCAATCTTCGACGTTTTCATATGGGCTCAAATCTTGTGATGCTAGGTCGAAGTTATTGAGCACTTTAAACATCCCTATACTCTCACTAGGATGAAGGCAGAGCGAAACTGGCGTATTCACAGAATGCTTAAGTGATTGTCGCTGTCTATACGTCGCGTGTCTTAAATTTAGCGACGGCATCGTCCATATCATGAGCTTGTGCAGAAACCGAGTTCACCTCGTGTAAACATTCTTGGGCTGACTGCATGTTATTTTCGGAAATTACATTCAGTTCGGTGATCGAATCACTGACTTGGTTCATCACAATGCCTTGCTCTTCAATAGCTGATGCAATGCGCTCCGAGTTGCCTTGAATCGCGTTCATGTCGGCAATGATTTGTTGTAAGCTTGAATCCAATTGTCCTGATGCCGATAGGGTTTGTTGCCCTTGGTCATTACATTGATCAATATCTGAAACCACCATCGACATTTGTGATTGAATGTCTGACACCACGCGAGTAATCTCCTCTGTCGATTGATGTGTGCGGCTTGCCAATGCACGAACCTCATCTGCAACGACCGCAAAACCGCGTCCTTGTTCGCCAGCACGCGCCGCTTCAATTGCCGCGTTGAGAGCAAGTAGATTAGTTTGTTCTGCAATGTCTTGGATGATGTTGACTGCACCACCAATTTTCGCAACGTGTTCGTTCAAAGAACCAATCGATTGTTGGCTATTAGACAGAATGCCCGTTAACTGGCCGACATTCGTTACTGTAGTCTCGACGACAGTACGACCTTGTTCTGCGTTGCTTGCGGCTTGATGGACGCCCTCTACAGCGACGGATGTGCTTTCTGAAATCTCTCCAATTGTCGCCACCATTTGCTGTACGGCGGTTGCCATAGAAGAGGTGTGGTCAGCTTGTGCGTGGAATTGCTCCATCACACCTTCAAGTTCGCGGTGCATATTGTCTGTGCTAGCAGATAACTGTG
Source organism: Vibrio sp. MOR3 (assembly GCF_001557775.1). Taxonomy (NCBI): domain Bacteria; kingdom Pseudomonadati; phylum Pseudomonadota; class Gammaproteobacteria; order Vibrionales; family Vibrionaceae; genus Vibrio; species Vibrio sp. MOR3. The sequence continues at coordinate 547,238 of NZ_LNRD01000001.1, forward strand.
CGGACTTTTCTTGGGTGCCATGGATTAAGTGTTCTAGTTTATCTAATAGATCATTTAAGTGGTGACTAATGTCTACCAGTTCATCTTTGCCTTTTAGCTCAGAACGTAAACCCATATTGTTGCTTTCACTGATGTTTTTTATCGTGGCTAATAAGCTGCTGACTCGTAAGTTAATAGACCGAGATATCTGCATAATAAGGGCAAATATCACCACCAAAACCAGCACAGTGATGCTTTGCTTCACGATAGCATTCTGAGTATCGCGTTCTTGAGCCGCATTGGTCAGTGCTGAAGAGAACGTCTTAAATTGTTCTTCCACAGTATGAGAGAGGGCACGAGTCTCGCCCAATAAACCTTTATTGTAAGCAACGCCTATGGTTCGTTTCTGAGCGGAAAGCTGATGCGCACTCTCAATCAATGCTGGTACATATAAGCCTTGTAATAGGCTCTCATTAACTTCGCCTGCTTTTACGAGTTCATCGAATTGAGTCAAAGCGATCACTTGTTCGTGATTAGCGGTTATCTTGGCTTCAGACAGCGCTTGCTGAAACGGTGCAAGCAACCCACTTTGGTTATCCAATCCGAAACGTTCATAGGCCGCTACAAGTTTTTGAAAGCCAGCTTGATAAGATAATAGGTCTTGTTTGAATTGGTGGCTAGAAGGGAGGTCATAACGGCTAAGAATGCCTGCCAATTCTTGTTCGGTACTAAGGAACTTATCAACGTTTCCGTCAAACTTACCAAGGTATTTGTTGTTGCCGCGTAATAAAAAGTCCTTTTCGTTACGGCGAAGGTTGAGTAATCGGATTTCCAAATCTCCGACGAGTTTAATCGCGTGGTTGAGCTCTTGGCTTTGGTTAGCAAAGTGTGACGAGGTGGCCAACAGGGTGACGATACCCAAAATGGCGATCACTCCTAGGGAGTAGAGCTTGTGCCTGATAGTCATAAAGCTTGTCCTGAATAGTTGACTAAAGTAAGGAGCCCCAAAAGGTTCCCAATGGTTAGCTCTGACGTTTTTAGTACAGCACTCTTTGGCGTTGCTGTTTTTTTGTCGCTTGCTTGTTTTTACTATCAAGTCTGCGACGTTGCGAAGCGCGTGTTGGTTTGGTTTTAATACGCTTCTTATCCGTCCGGCTAGCAGATTGGATTAACGCTTGTAATCGGTTTAATGCGTCTTCTTTGTTCTGCTCTTGCGTCCGAAATTGTTGTGCTTTGATGATGATCACTCCCTCTTTGGTGATCCGGCTATCTGACAGCGCAAGTAACCGCTCTTTATAGAAATCCGGCAACGTGGAATGACGTACATCAAAGCGCAAATGTATCGCGGACGATACCTTATTAACGTTTTGCCCACCATTTCCTTGAGCGCGGATGGGGGATAATTGGATTTCCCAGTCTTGAATTGTGACGGAGTTCGAAATTTTGAGCATGTTTACTAAATGCCAATATGGTTTGTTGCAATGGCTGATAAATTACCACTAGAGATGTATAAATAGAAGAATTGACATGAACACGATAGATTTAAGCCCCTACAAAGGTCTGATTTTCGATATGGATGGCACATTGATTGATACCATGCCAGCGCACTTGGCCGCTTGGCAAGCAACAGCCGATCGATTTGACTTCCCATTTCATCAAGACTGGTTACACAGCTTAGGTGGAATGCCAAGCTTCAAAATTGTAGGTGAAGTGAACCGTGAGCATGGTTTGTCTCTCGATCCTGAAACTGTCTCTCGTTTCAAGATGGAAACCTTTGCAGAGATTGAACTGCATGGCGAAATCATTTCCTGCACCAATACGGTTCTTGACCAATACTTTGGCGAAAAGAAGATCGCGGTTGGGACTGGCAGTCAACGTGACAGTGCGCTGCGATTACTGACGAAAGCAGGCATCTTGAAGAAGCTAAACGCAGTCGTGACGGCTACTGACGTAGAAAATCACAAACCTTTCCCAGACACTTTTCTGATGGCAGCAAAACAGCTTGGCTTAAACGCGAAAGAGTGTGTGGTATTTGAAGATACCGAGCTTGGCAAAAAAGCCGCTCATGCCGCGGACATGGATTGCGTCATGGTGGAAGGGGATAAACTGGTATTTTACCCGAAAGCTTAATACAGCTAATCACTTTCAGATTACTTGGGTATAGCTTTATCTGATAGAAAAAACGCCGCGATAATCGCGGCGTTTTTGTTTTAATTTTTATTTTCTGTTTTCGAAATTTAACCCAGATAAATAAAAACTGTATTGTGAAGATAGTCAAAATATCAATCTGATAATAAAGTAATATACTCAGACTCTCTATAATTGTTATTTTTAATTATTACAATCCTTAAAAGGATGCATTATGAAGATCTCACAAAAGGTTTTTGTTGTTTCAGAAAATCCTGAGTGGTCTGAGTTGGTTATTTCGGGTCTTTCACACAGTTTTAAAGCTTATACATTTTTTATTGAAACTTCTGTCAATAAACTTTGGGGATTGAGTGAAAATGATCTGGTTATTTATGATCGTTCTACGCTAGGAAATCCATCTCTTCATTTAATTTCTCCAATTACACGTGGAGGGGCTTGGATACTTGTGAATGCAAATCAACAAGACTTAGAAGGTGTTAAGGGGCTGATTTCTTTGGGGTGGTGTGGCTTGCTTGAGTCAGATATGACGTTAGAACTTCTCCATAAAGCCACAAGGATGGTTACCTCTGGTCAGCTTTGGTTTAGTCGAGAGGCAATGTCTTATTCCTTGAGAAACATCGTAAGAGGGCAATCAAATACTGGCCTGTCCATGGAAGTTCTTGGTACGAAATATGAGTTGTCGGGGAAAGAGCAAAAAGTATTCTTATATTTAGTTCAAGGTTATTCTAATAAGGAGATTGCGGTTCAAATGAACGTAAGTTTAAGCACAGTTAAAACTCATGTATCACATATTTTATGTAAAACAGGGAAGCAGAGTCGTAATCAGCTTGGTGCTTTAATGATGGAGTAATTGTTGTTTTTATTGTTCTAAATCAATTTTATTTTTTTATGATACTTTCCTCATTCTTTATTTCATTATTGCTGGTCAGATGACCGATAGGAAAAAAGTTAATAAGGCGTACATTTATCTCGTCTACTTAATTCAACTTTTGGTCTAAACCGCAGGAATAAATGTAAAGGAGAACAATCATGAAACGTTTAGCAGGTTTTGCAGCAATGGCGTTACTTTTATCGGCTGGTGCCGTTGCGAACCCTTGGGTCGTTGGGTCTGACGAAGGTCGTGCAGACTTTTATGTCAAGTTCAAAGGTGAAGTGCCTAAGCGTTGTGAAATGATGACTTACGGCAATTTGGACGTCATTAATTTCGACTTGACCAAATCATCTGACACCAAAGAATTTGGCTTTAAAACATGGTGCAACTCATACGGTACTAAAGGCATTGTCCAAGTTGACCCGTTCGGTTTTACCAACAGTAATGAAGATGAAATTCCAATGGAGTACAGCTTCAATGGTGAAACTAAGCTAAAAGACAAAGGGATTGACACTACCGTTGCTCGTATCCATCAAGTTGTTGAAATTAGTAACAACCTAGATAAAACGATGACTGATGAGCACAAGCTTTCAATTACCTCTAAACCTCAAGCTGGTGCGCGTTGGGGTGAATACAGCGGCGCGATGTATGTGACTCTATTCCACATGTAGAAAGGAATGTGCTGAGGGAGGCTCTGCCCATCCCTCAGCCATTATGTTGTATGAAAACACTTCGAATATTATTTCTTATCTTGATTTACATGCCAGCCCAAGTGTTGGCTTTTGAGCTTTTTCCTATGGTGCAATTTCTTTCCGATTCAGGGAAAGAGACGACGGTATTTTTTAAGGTAACCAATACCTCTCTTGCTCCTCTGCCTATCGAAGTGACTGGTGTTAAGCGATTGGTCGAATTCAACAATGAAGAGTCGCTTCTTGAAACCGGTGACTTGATGATCTTTCCACCGCAAGTTCTTATTCAACCGGGGAAATCTCAGACCATTAAAGTGCAATATATTGGTGCACCTAAGGGTGTGGCAGAATCCTATCGCTTGATCGTGAGCCAATTGCCACTCAAAGCGAATGAAGTTGAGAAAGATGCCATACAGATGTTGTTCCGAATCGGAGCGCTTGTATTTGTGTCTCCACAAGATGCGCAAGACCATTATTCTAGCGAAATCATTGTGTCCAATGGCAAGAAGCCGAACCTGAAAATTAGCAATACAGGTTCAAGTGTTATTGAGCTAAACAAACACACTTATTCGGTTGATTGGCAAGGTCAGACTAAGCGTTGGGACTGGGAACAATTAGAACCGGTTCTGCCGATGCAATATCTCGTACCAAATCAGAAAGTTCTGGTGAACGTCGAGTCACTTCTTGTGAACTAACGACCCCCCAGTTTTCATAACGTCACTGATATACACGGAAGGTTACAATGTGGCGCGCATTCGTCGTATCGATCGCTGTCCTTATTTCTGGGGCTGTATGGGGAAGCTCTTACAGCCTCTCTTTGCCCCTAGTATATGAGCAAAATCAGCTTGGCGATCTCCCTGTTGAAATACACGGTATGGCTCTAGAACGCGTATCTGTTGATGTGCTTCAAAATTTGCTTGGGCCGCGAGTGAGCCCAGAATGGTGGCAGCAGTTTTTTGGCTCAGAATCATCAACATTCGTTGATGTCGCAACGCTCGCTGAGCGTGGTATAGAAGCCACTCTCAACACTGAATCATTGTTTATTGACGTCCGCCTCTCTGCGCAAATCCTTAGCGAGCAAGATATAAATCTATCGTCTAGTTACCCCGATTTTGTTCCCTCCGAAAGTGGCTCGCTAAGCTGGTTAAATAGTTTTAGTTTTGCCTATAACAATTATTGGCAAGAGAGCGTTGAGACTTGGGACACTTCGCTGGATTGGCTGTCACAAGGCAACATCGGTGGTGCTAATGGTGTTAACTTTCTTTTCGCCAATTACCTCGAAGCGGATAACGAAACAACAAATTTTTCCCGAGGTGAGTGGATTGCTTTTTATGACAAACCTAACCTACCAATGCGCACATCTGTCGGCGATGTGATCAGCGGTGAGTCCGGGCATATTTATGGAATGTCACTGGGCGGTTTTTCTGTTGAGAGTCGATATGCAGACTTGCAGCCGGATCGTGAGACAAGCCCAGAGAGCAGCCAGCAGCTTGTCCTGCTTGAATCTGCCGAAGTGGAAGTTTATGTCAACGGTGAGCGAATTTCTGGTGGGCGATTAGAGCCGGGGCGCTACAACCTTAAGAATCTGATTTTAGATAACGGTGCGAATGATATTACGGTTGTCGTTAACTATGTTTCTGGTAAGCAGGAAGTATTACGCTTTACTCAATTTTATAACGCTAAGCTGTTGAAAAAAGGTCTGATTGATTACTCTTTTTCCGTTGGGCAACCAATCATCTATGACAATCGTCAAGTTGAGTATCAAGACGAATGGGTGGCAACAGGCTATATCGAATATGGTGTTACCGATTGGTTGACGACAGGAGTCAACGGTTTGTATGCCCAAGAAGGGGCAATTTGGGGTGCATTGACGACATTTAAGAGTGCAGTCGGTAATGTCACCGCGCGTTATTCATTCAGCTCTGCAAGTTCAGACGAAGATGGGTGGATAACATCTCTTGACTACGAGAACAGTATTTTTGGCAGTGGCGAAAGCCAGTCGCCGAACTTACGTTTTGCAATTGAAAAATCGGATGACTTTCAAAGTAAGCCTTGGCAAGAGTCTCAAGAGGGTAACTCATATACGCAGTATCTCGCGAATTATTTTTGGCAAATCAATAGTGAGTTAGATCTGACCTTAACGGGGCGTGTCACGCAACTTCCGCCGGATGACGATGAGTTGAGAGGTTCTGTGTTGCTCAATTGGCGGCATGGTGGTTTTACCGTAGGGGCTGGTACCGAATACGAAGAATCCGAGCGTTATAACGAACCGGATACGCGGTTCTTGTTTACCTTTGAATACAATTGGTATTCGGATGAGCATGGAAATCGTATAGGTCTCTCTTACAACAGTGAGAATGAACGAAGCCGAGCGTATTTTAGTAATGAAGGTTTGAACTATGTCGGTGATTACGGAGTGAGAATTGAAGCGGAGCGGGATGAGTTTCGTGATACCCAACGAGCTCAACTTAGCTACACCGCAAATCGATTCAGAGCCGAGTCTGAAGTGAGCCGTGATGTGGTGATAAAAGAAGATACCGAGCAATACCAAGCTTCAGTGCGCTTAGCGACAGCAATTGGTATGGTTGACGGCGACTGGGGGTGGGGGCGTGCAACCAGTGGGCCATTTGTCGTTGCAGAGGTACACTCAACACTGGGGGAAGCGACAGCGAATCTAGATGTAGACTCCCAAGGAAGGCCGACAGCGATAGCAACCCAAAGCATTGATGGTCTGGTCTCTATCTCGCAACCTTATGCTCGTTATGCGATGGATTATAACGTGATGGGTTCTCCCGTTGGTTATGACTGGGGGGATGGCAAACTTGAGCTAATGCCTGCGGCGGCAACTGGATATTTGTTGACGATAGGTTCCGATGCGTCATACACCGCGAGTGGTTATTTGAAGCGTCTTAGCGGTGAACCTATCGAGTACCGACAAGGGCGTGTGTTGGTTGATGATGAACAAATTGAGTTTTTCACCAACAAACAAGGGCGTTTCTTCATTCAAGGACTGAGTCCCGGTAAATACTTGGTTCAACTTTACGGTTTGAGCACCCAGCCAATCATTATCACGATTCCGGAATCTGATTCGAGCTTGATTAATTTGGGCGAAATCAAAGTGGTGCTGAGTAATGACAAGTAATCAAGTGCATTGTACTGCTAAGGAAAGGGTGAATAGGATGAACACGATAAGTTGCAGTGATGTCTTAACAATCGCAGGAATGTTGCTTGTGACCGCTTTTACTTCATCAGTGGTGGCAAGTGATACCAATGAAGCTCAGTGTGAGGGTTCGTTTCAAGTGAGTATCAATGATGTGTCGTATAAACTGAAAGTGGCGCAACCTGACACCCTGTGGTTTCAAGGTAAAGTCGAATTAGATAACCGCTTGGTCAACTGTGTAAGTGGTATTGCCATCAAACCATCAAATGGTTGGCAGCAGGTTGTTACAGGGCCTCAAGGTAAGGTGAATTCGACAGTTTTGAACGCACAAAGAAAAAGCTTAAATAGAAGTTCTCAAGGTGATTTTTTGTTACCAAACCGTGGTGGCAAACAGGTCGATTTTTGGGTGCAAGTTCCAGAGGGTAAAATCATGCAGCCTGGGAACTATCGAGCTGATTTTGAACTGTCTCTGTTTGGTAAGCAAGTGGACGCAGTCGTCAAAAATGCCAGCCTTGATTACACCATAAAGCCTTTCGTTCGTGCGAGGATTGAAGCTAAGTCTAGCTCTCGCATTTCCGTATCGGGAGCGAGAATCACCGTGGATATGGGGAACCTGACTAACCAAAATCATAGAGCGTTGGATATTATTGTGATTAGCAATGCATCGGTTAAACTCGAGCTCAATTCATTGAATAACGGCCATCTTGTTAATACTAGGAAACCCACTCACAAGGTCCCTTATACCACTTCGTTGCAAGGGCAGAATATCGACTTAGATAGCCCTATATTTTTAAATACTCGACGTGGTAATCAAACTCGATTCAACATGGCTTTTGAAAACAAAGCCGTACCCGGAGCCACCGCTGGGCAGTATGAAGATGAGATGACGGTAAGTTTGATTGCATACTGACTACAATTGGATGTTGAGTTCATAAGCTAAGCCAATAAAACAAAAACGCCGCGATTATCGCGGCGTTTTTTAGTTTATGGAGAGGTTATTGGATATCCAATAGCTCCACGTCGAAAATCAAGACGCTTGCTGGTGGGATTGGGCCTGAGCCACTTTTCCCGTAACCTAGTGTACTTGGCACGAACAGGCGGATTTTTTCGCCAACAACCATGTACTGTAAACCTTCTTGCCAACCCTTGATCACTTGGTTAAGGCCAAATGAGATCGGCTCGCCACGATTTACTGAGCTATCGAATACCGTACCGTCGATAAGTGTACCGTGATAGTGTACTTTTACTTTGCTGTTCGCTGTTGGGTGGACTTCACCAGTACCTTTTTCTAGTACTAAGTACTGTAGGCCACTTTCTGTTGTAATGACGCCTTCGGCTTTGCTGTTTTCTAGCAAGAACGCTTGGCCTTTTGCAAAGTTTTCATCTGCGACTTTATGGTTTGTCCAAGTGCGGTAAATAAAAAAGCCAGCTAGGATGAAAATGATAAGAGGAAACAGAAATTTAGACACAATTGCTCCTTGTCTTATTTTGGTTGTTTTAGCAGATAGTTGATGGTGTCTGCCATTGCTTCAACGGTTTCATGACCACCAGTGATCACTTGGTATTTGCCGTTTACGATAAAGGCAGGTACTGAGTTAATCTGACCACGAGTTGTGATTTCTTCTGCCTTTGTAATGAACTTAAACAGCTCAGCTTGTTGAGCTTCGTCCAATTGGTATGGGCTAATTAAATTACGAGATTCAAATACTTTCTCTACTGCTGCTTGACGCTCATCAGTCGTCGCTTCTGACCCCATTTGGACTGCTGCAAACAATTCTTCCATGAATGCTTTGTCTGGTGTGCCATCTAATTGCATAACCGCTGTGTAGAAGATGATGGCACTGATTTGCGCGCTTTCATTGAACGTCACATGCATTTTTTGCACTTTCTGTTCAGTGAGTGATTCGATTTGAGGAACAAAGGTTTCCATTGTACGGCAGTGACCACAGTTGAGAGAGAAGACTTCCGTCAGTGGGGCTAGGTCATATTCCGTCAATGATGTTGGCAGTACTTCGTATTGTTTACCTTGTTGTGGCTGAGAATTGCCGTTATCACAAGCAGCAAGCGCCGCTACTGCGGCAAAAAGGACAACGCCTTTAGAAATGGTTTTAAACATGGGTGACGCTCTAGATTGTAAAGTTATCGATAGTTTATCGGTTAACGTTATCAACGAAAACCATTAAAACGGCTTGTTACACTAAAGTGAGACAATCGAAGAAAGTTTAGTCAAAACATAGTTATGGCGCGTGGTTTGTTGCCCTAAATCGTGTTAGCGGATGTTAGCTCATAAAATTTGGTCGCAACTTAGTGATGTGCATATGATGGGATAGGCGGTTAAACCTTTGGAAACACCGATAAATTGTCGAGTAAAAGAAAAAATTGGCACGATAGGTGCTTGGAAAATAGATTAGAAAAACGAAAGCACTAAAGTTTGGACATTTTGAGCCGACACAGTGAGCAGGAATTCATTCTACGTTGGTAACAGTATGAAGCATTGGTTTTTAGTTGCATGCGGTATGTTAGCCGGATGCACCAGCATGGATCCTAACATGGTCCCAGGGGGGAACATTCTTGATACCGCCCCTCGAACAAATTCAGAGCTAAGACATCCAGAGTGGGGTTACGCACCTACTTCTTATGTTTCTGCACCGAGACAGACTACACAAGCGACGAGTTCGATGGGAAAAAAGCCACAGGGCGTGATGTCACTGGAGATGTTTTTAAATAGGCATCAAATCGCCCACGAAACCATCAGTGGCGAGCATCTTATGATTCGGTTGAAAGAGCAGGTTCATTTCCAAACTGGCTCAGCGAAGCTCTCTTCGCAATCTCAAGATTGGATTCGTAACCTAGGTCATTATTTATCAGGCAGAACGGATGTCGATGTCGTGATTGATGGCCATGCGGACAGTACAGGTGCTGCAAGTTTCAACGACAGTTTGTCAGAAAAGCGAGCTCGTGAAGTCGAGAAGCAATTGTTGGCGACGAGTTTACCGCGCCAGCGCGTGTTTTCTCGTGGCTTTGGAGAATACGTACCACAATGCAGCAACGCGACGTCAACTGGTAAAGCTTGTAACCGTCGAGTAGAACTAATGTTGATTGTGGATCAGTAAACAGAATAATGTTTTCGCATCAAAGAAAAGAGGCACCAATAGGTGCCTCTTCTACATCCGCCAATGTTCTTAGGGGGAACTAGGCAAATTCTTTTTCAATGTATGTCACGATGTCTGAAGATTCGTAAAGCCATTGTGTCTCGCCATCTTTTTCAATACGAAGACACGGTACTTTAACGCGACCGCCACCTTGCTCCAGTGCTTCACGATGTACTGAGTCATTTTTTGCGTCACGCAATTCGATGTTTACTGACTGGCGTTTCATCGCTCGACGAACTTTTACGCAAAAAGGACAGGCTTCAAATTGGTATAGCGCGTAATGTGTGGCTTTTTCGTCAACACTTTTTTGAGCTTCTTCGCTACGCTTAACGCCGCGAGGAGAGAATACAGCATTGAGAAGTAAAATGATTTTTCCCAAAATCCAACGGATAAACGTCATAATGATCCCTTGATGTTCAATGGATGAGTGTCCTTTACGAGCATGCAACGAGCTCAATAGTTAAGAAATCGTTGCATGTATGTAGGGCGTAGTCTAGCAGGTGTCGGGTTTTGACAAAACCATGTTTTTTATGAGGAAAAGAGTTGCCTTAACCAACCAAATAATCCATTCGATTTGGCTGGGGTTGCTTCTTTACCAAGGTAGAAGCTCTGCATTAAGTCGGTACGGAAAGCATCGAGATCCATACGTTTAATTACGAGTTCGTGCTGAAGGCTTTCTTGAGTTTGTTCTGCATGATCATGAGCAAGACTAAAATCCATGTTTAAGTAGCCTTGCGTATACAGCCATAGGTGAGTGATGAGTATTAAGTCTTCTGCAGACTGATTAGTAAACTTGTCTGCGTGCTCATCGCCTAATGTATCACTCAGCGCTTTCTGCATATGTTGAGAAGACGTGGAATGCTGCTCGTACAGTGCGCTGGCTTCAATATGAGACTTGGTCAAAAGTCCAAGTAAATGCAGGGCAGGCGCCGTTTCAGGCTTGTTTTCACATACTCTAATGAACAATGGGGCTTGTTCTTTAGTCCAACGTCGTCTCGCGGCTTTATGCTCGTTGACGAAAGGGATGTTTTTGAACCCCATTTCTTGGATCAGTTCATTAAGAGGCGTCATTACTTTGTAATTCCTTCACCGTCACTTCGACGTGTTGTTCGTTTATATCAACGAAAATTGAGGTGCCGGTAATCATAACAGAAAGGCTAGTGCCGCGGTCAAGGTGTTGTGAAATCAAGTCGATAGCGTCGTAATCCAAACTTGCCACATCAACAGGAAGCATGCCAAATTTGCCTGCCATCTTGTCCCACCAAACGGATGCTTTTGTGTTGTAGGTATACACTTTTACACGTTTTGCTAAGCGGGTTGCTTTCTTGATGCGGTCCGGTTCTGGCTCACCAATTTCGATCCAGTGCGTGATGCTCTGATCGTCTTCCACCCGCCACAAATCCGGTTCTTCAGTTGTTGAAAGACCTTTCGTGAACTCTAAATCATCTTTTGCATTAAGACAGAAAGCCAAAATACGCGCGAGCATGCGTTGTGGTTTCTCTGAAGGATGAAGGGCGATGGTTAGGTTCTTAGAGTCGTAGTGGTCGTTGTTCATATCGGAGATTGCGATACGAAACTTGTAAATTGTCGGTTTTAAAGCCATAAGGGGTATCAATAAATTAAGGGCAAAAAAATAGCCAGCTTAGAGCTGGCTACCATATCAAAATCTTAAAGGATTAAACTAGAGTGATTTTCTCAGCTTGTGGACCTTTTTGACCTTGAGTGATTTCGAATTCTACTTTCTGGCCTTCAACAAGAGTACGGAAGCCGTCACCTTGGATTGCAGAGAAGTGAGCGAAAACGTCAGGACCGTTTTCTTGTTGGATGAAGCCGAAGCCTTTAGTTTCGTTGAACCACTTAACTGTACCAGTAGCTTTGTTAGACATGTCTATTTCCTAAATATCTAATTTATGTAAATCTTCGCCTAATACGGCGCTTATAGCGTGGAAAAATAAATTGCTATTGCGTACCACAGGACGGGGGAATTACGAGTAATCCAACGAAATGTGAAAACAAAGAACTTTCTTTCTAGCCGTGAGAGAGTCTAGGTTAAATACAGGCAGAGTCAACATATATTGGTGCTTATAGGGCAAATATTTGTATTTAGTCACTTTTTAACCACTATATTTTTGATGAAATTTCAAATAAATGACGTTGTTGTGAAGTTTTTGAAGAATAAAATGAATTTAATTCTACAAATTTGACTATTTTCGAAAATTATTGTCCAATCTGGTTCGACCATTGCGGAGGACTTATGGCAACGAAAAAACCGACTCCTCAGCTGAATGAATGTCATCAAGATACCGAATTCGGCCGAGGCGAAATCAAAGATAACGCACTAAAAGCAGTAGTAACCAGCCAACTATTCAAAACTCGAGTAGTAAAAGCAAAGAAAGGGAAAGGCAGTTTTAACAGAAAAGCGAAACATAGAGGCAAAGAGCCCTATTCAAAGTTTTCACTACAGTGGATTTTGAATAGGGCTTTTTTCATGGCTGAAGAATCGATGTTGGCTAGCGTTCAATTTTTGGCGAGTAGATAGAGTAAGCGGTGATTTGTCCAGCAACGATGGCCGAGAACATAAATAGGGCAGAAAGACCAATACTTGGTATTGGTAGAATTGATTGTTCAAACACAGATTGACTTGCGCTAACCAATACGCGACTGCCTGGAACCAAAATGATGATGCCTTGGACAATGTAAATGGACCCCGTTAACTCCATCTTTTTCGCTATCCATGTACCGTACAACGTGATCAACACGGTTGTTACCCATGTGCCTACCACCCAACCACTTTCAAATCCAAGGTAGAAAGGTCCCCACATCCCGAGCATAGCAACGGGTAAGCCCAATAGAATATCGATCAGACGGGCATTAAAAATCACACCCAAACAAGCAGAGATTAAAAATAAGCCGCTGATGTGCATCCAAATCGGGATCTCGTTGGTATACGCGATGGACTGGGCTTGCCCCCAAATCGCCTCGCCAATATTGAGACCCATAGTGATGCCGACAAACAGTTTGATCAATGTGAGTGCGCATTGTCCGAGTAAACTCGTTCCGGAAACCAAATCATTAAATGCTAAACATTCAAGTGAGTTGGCGATAGATAGTCCCGGCACAAATAAGACAATAGTCGCGATGCACAATGCCCAAACGGGTATAGGTAAACCTGTGCTGGAAAGATAGGCAACGATGATGCCTGTAAATAGGGCGGCGATGAACTCGACGGCTATTGCTCGTCGAGCCCGACAGACCTGCTGACAGCCCCACACCATAAAACCGAGTAAAAATGCAAAACCAACCGCTTCTAATGTGCTACCAACTAACATTAAATACGCTGGCGGTATGCCCATGTTCGCAAGCGCAATGACCCAAGGCGGATAGCCCGCAGGTTCAGGAACGGGGTCGCTACTCGGTTGGTTGATCCGAATAATGGTGTTCGCTAACAAGCTTAGATTAATAGAGGCAGGTTTTAGGCGCTTAAGAACCACAGCGTTGTTGTCATCGGGAAATTGATAGTTGATCGCAGTCGGTGTCGCTTGGATCATCACATCGACGCCATGCTTTTGAGCATAGTGTTGAGTGTACTTTTCTACCTTGTATGGTGCGCAACCACTGCGGTGCAATGTATCGCCAATTTCGACGATTTTGTTAATTCTATATTGAGAAGGCATAGCGAAAGCGAAAAATTCGGGTCACAAAAAAATTGCGCGTAAGTTAACAAAAACCACAGTTATCGAGCGAATAATCATTACATTTTTTATGTTTTTTTGTGGGCTATGTCAGGTGTTTTCGCTGCTGCATAAAAATTCTAAGCAAACGTTTGAGTTCTACCATACTATTCTCGATATAAAATTCATCATAAGGGCTTATCAATTGGCAGTAACGAATAGTTAAAAAGTATCATTTTTGAGAAAATATGTATTAATTTAGATTCATATCAATAAGGTGTTCTACCAGTTTGATAAGTCTCTGCTATATCTTAGGTTCGATTGAAGTCTTAGATGAGATGAACCTAAGGTTGGCGAAAGTTTGTATGTACCTCATACGTTATAGTTCTTATGGTTGGAAAAGCACAAAGCTGCTCTTTTTAACGCTGGTGATGACGGTGTTGTACAGTGCTGCTTGTTATAGCCATGATTCGCAGCAAGATACACTTGTTGTCGCCAATTCTAAAGCGTGGAAACCTTTTTCTTACCTAACGCCAGATGGTGAACCTCAAGGCATTCTTATCGACTTTTGGAAAGAATTTGCAGCTCGAAATCATCTACACGTAGAATTTCTACTCTTAGACTGGGAAGCATCTTTACAAGCTGTGAAAGAGGGCAAGGCTGATATTCATGCCGGGTTGATTTATTCACGAGAGAGGGATACCTATTTAGACTTTGGCTCGGTGATCATGCCAATTGATACCCAACTGTATATCAACAAGGACATACTGGGCCTTGAAATCAATGCGGTGCTTAAGGGCGACTCGGCAATGGAAGTGGGCATCGTAAAAGGTGGCTACGAAGAGTTCTTTGTACGGCAAAGATACCCAAAAGCAACACTCACCCTTTATGCAAATAATGATGCGATGCTGCGTGCCGCGGCAGAGAAGAAAATTTTCCTATTCGTAGCTGATATGCAAGTCACTAATTTTTACATGGCAACCGTGCCGGAGGGCCTGACATTCGTTCCTGCGTTGCATCTTTATAGTAAAGACTTAAGAATTGCAGCAGGTGTTGGCAGCCCTATGTCCATTGCAAAAATTTCACATGCCTTTGAACGAGTGCTAGAAACGGATAAAGATCGCATCTTAAGCCGCTGGATACATGTGAAAACCGTATACCCCACTTACCTTGTCCCCGTTGCCGTTTTTGCTCTTATCATCGCTGCAATGTTTCATATCTTTTCATTAAAACGAACTGTCGAGCTACGGACTCGGCAGTTAACGCTCGCCAACCAACAATTATTCGAGTTGACCCTGACTGATCCTTTGACAAAGCTCTACAACCGCCGTCATTTGATAGAGCAACTTTCTACGCTGAGCGCCATTCGCAGCAACTTGACTGTGATGGTGTTTGATATCGATGACTTTAAGTCGATTAACGACCAGTTTGGTCACCTAGTTGGGGACAAAGCGATCGTCGCGGTTGCGAATACCGCGCAATCCGTTATTGATGAGCGCATGACGCTTGCTCGTATTGGTGGTGAAGAATTCGCTTTGGTGACAGCAGCACTCTCCGCGGAAGAAGCAGAAGTGCTTGCTAGGGAAATTTGTGCTCGGATAAACGATTTTCCCATATTGCTAGATGGAAAAACTATGCACGTTAGTGTCAGCCTAGGATGCGCTTTCTATCCAACATTCGATGCAAAATTAAGTTTACAAGACGCAGATCAACTTATGTATTGCGGTAAGGCCAATGGTAAGAACCGCGCTGTTTTTCAGATCATTAATAGAACTAACGTTGAGCCGTTACTTCGTAAGGTTCAGTAAAACTTTGAACCACCTCTCGCTACCCCCTCCATCTTGCTTGCTATACTGATTTGAACCTACTGTTTTCATTGTTATTTTTTTAGTAAATCATTGTTTTTCTCACATTGAGGTATGTCATGTATAAAGCCTTATTATCTCTACTGTGTGTTACTGCTTCATGTTCTTTGCATGCGGAAAGTGCCTCCGACATTGTTAAAAAGTCAGATCAAGCAATGCGAGGCGACTCGAGCTACAGCGAATCAACAATGGAGATTGTTCGGCCTGATTGGACACGTTCAATGACAATGAAAAGTTGGACTAAAGGAACGGATTTATCGCTCGTATTAGTGACAGCACCGGCCAAGGACAAAGGAAGTGCCTCGTTGAAACGCCAGCGCGAAATGTGGAATTGGGTGCCGAGTATTGAACGCGTCATCAAAATTGCGCCATCTATGTTGAGCCAGTCGTGGATGGGCTCAGACTTCACCAACGATGACTTGATCAACCAGTCTTCCATTGTGGTCGATTATCAGCATCAATTGAAAGGCGAGGATACATTTGATGGCGACAAGGTTTGGGTGATAGATGCGGTTGCTAAGCCCGATGCTCCCGTGGTTTGGAGCAAAGTAACGTTGTGGATTTCCAAATCGACCTATCTGCAGCGCAAAGTGGAATTCTACGATGAGTTTGATGAGAGAGTGAACGTGATGACGACTTATGATGTGAAAGAGCTCGGCGGGAGAAAATTGGCGACCAGAATGGAAATGCAGCCGCTTGATAAGCCAGAAAACAAAACCGTACTCATTACTCACCAAGCGCAGTTTGATTTTGATATCGATGACAGTTTTTTCTCTCAGCAACAGATGAAATCGCTGCGCGACTAAGTTTGGGTGAGCGAACGGCTAAAAGAAGAAACGGATAATCAAATATCAACGGAAGGAAGCGAATCAATGCTTGTGAAACTGGCTTGGCGAAACCTCTGGCGACAAAAGCGCAGGACACTACTGACGGCGTCTGCGTTGGCATTGGTGCTGTTTCTTTCGCTTATTACGCGAGCGTTTCAAGAAGGGAGTTACACGTCCAATATCAAAAATGCCGCCAAGTTTTATACCGGGTTGATTCAACTGCAAAACCCCGAGTTTGGTGACTCTTCCAGCATTGATGATGTCTTACCGCAAACCAACACCTTCATTTCAGCGGCGAAAAACAATCCCAATATTGATGTGGTATTACCTCGGGTAGAGTCTTTTGCTTTAGCCGCAAAAGACGAACGCTCAAAAGGCGTGATGGTACTAGGCGTTGAGCCTGAAGCTGAAGACCAGTACTCCAATATCAGCGACAAGTTGATTGAGGGAAGCTACATCCAATCGGGGCAAAAATCAGTGCTAGTTGGTGGTGGTTTAGCGAATTATTTACAACTCAAGGTTGGTGATGAATTAGTACTTTACGGTGCCGGTTATCGAGGACAGACCGCGGCAGGTTTGTATCAAATCTCGGGCATTCTTCATTTTCCTTTGCAGCAGCTTGATTCTCAGTTGGTGTACATGCCGCTCGATACTGCGCAAAACCTGTATTCATTGGATGACCAAGTCACCGCATGGGTTTTATATACTGAGAGTCTAAGAGATCTACCTGATACCGTTGAACAGCTTAAAGCCGAGTATGGCGATAACGTAGCCGTGAAAGATTGGAAAGAGCTGTTGCCTGAAATGGCACAGCAAATCGCCTTAGATAAAGCGGGCGGCATTTTCTTGATTTATATTCTCTACGGCATTGTTGGTTTTGGCTTGTTCGCGACAATCTTAATGACGACATTAGAACGCCAACGTGAGTTCGCTGTTATGTTGGCAACCGGAATGTTGCGCTCCAAACTCGTTCTTCTGCTCACGATAGAGTCTCTGTTTATGTCCGTCATTGGCATCATTATTGGGCTTATCGTGAGTGCTCCTGTGTTGGGGTATTTCTTTTTTAATCCAATCGAAATTACTGGCGATGCTGCCAAGTTGATGCGCGAAAGTGGTTTTGAGCCTATTGTGCCCGTCTCGCTCGACCCACATTTACTGCTCAATCAAATCGCCGTCGTGCTGTTCATTCTCTTGTTGTGTTTGCTTTACCCAATGGCTCGTATGCTTCGAATGCCCATTGCTGCAGGGTTAAAAGGAGGTGCTCATGCTGGTTAAGTTGGCGTGGCGTAACTTGTGGCGCAACAAGTTGAGAACCTCAATTATGCTCGGAGCCATGGTATTTGGCCTGATGGGCGTGGTTGCCATGATGGGGTTCATGAATGGCTTGGTCGATAGCATGATCAAGAACGCCATCTCTTGGCAAACCAGTCATTTGCAGATCCAGCAAAAGTCCTACTTGGTTAATCCTGAGCTAAAAGATGTGATTCCCGATGCGGATAAGATAAGCAAAGTGTTGGCCAGTAACCGAGAAGTGAAAGCCATCTCTGAGCGATTTCTAGCAGATGGCATGATAGCGTCGGCGCGCAGTACACGTGGTATTCGCATCAACGGCGTTAATATCGAGCAAGAGCAAAACATCACGCCACTCTCGAAACATATTGTCGACGGGGAATGGCTGAGTGAAGAAGGCAGAAATCCGATTTTGGTTTCGAGCAAGATAGCCGAACGATTGAAGCTACGCGTTGGCTCCAAAGTCGTACTCACTTTGTCTGATGTGAACGGGGAGGTCGCAGGCGCGGCATTTCGTGTTCGAGGTATATTCAAAACACCATCGACAGGATTTGATGACGGGAATGTTTACGTCCGAAAAACGGATCTTGAAAAGGTAGCGGGGCTGAGTGGCACGCACGAAATCGCGATACTCCTTACTTCTAATAACTACACTGAGCTCAAGCAGTTACTGGCGTTCACTCACTCTATTTTGCCGCCGGAAAGTAAAGACTTGCTCAGTGTGAGACCTTGGCAGGAGATCCAACCTTTGCTCTCAACCATGATGAGCACGATGGATATTTCTAACCAAGTGATGCTGGTGGTGTTTGTGCTGGCGATGACCCTTGGCATCATCAATATTATGCTGATGTCGGTGTTTGAACGCACGCGAGAGTTCGGTGTGTTAATGGCTGTCGGGATGCAAAAACACAAGATACGCTTGTTGATCGTTTTCGAAACCTTGTTCCTCGGATTAAGCGGTTGTGCGCTTGGGTTACTCGGGAGTGCAATTATGCTTAAGGTACTAAGTGTTACCGGATTGTCGCTGGCTGGTATGGCGGAAGGGCTAGGGGCTTATGGCGTGGATACCTTGCTTTATCCACGGGTATCAATAGCGGAATATCAAATGATCATTATCGCGATTTTTGTTGCCAGCCTTATCGCAGCCCTGTATCCCGCACGACAAATTTTGAAGCATCGACCTGTGGATGCCATGGCGGAGAAAAGCTAATGACCATCAAACTAGAAAACCTAACTAAGATTTACAACGCCGATGGTGATTACCCTGTGCACGCAGTGCAGTCGGTAGACTTAGAGATTAAGCAGGGTGAATTTGTTGCGATCATGGGACCATCCGGTTCGGGTAAAACGACGTTGCTGAACATGATTGGCGGTATTGATGCCCCAAGCTCTGGCAAGGTGGAAATCGATGGTTGCATGATTTCATCGATGTCAGAAAAAGAGCTGATTGCCTATCGTCGCGATAATATAGGCTTCATCTTCCAAGACTACAGTTTGTTACCAGTGTTAACCGCGCTTGAGAATGTGGAATTCGTCATGCAGCTGCAAGGTAAAACTGAGCGAGAGTGCCGTGAACGTGCGACGTCCTTACTTGAACAAGTGGGATTGGCGGAACAGATGAATAAGGTGCCTGGTAAAATGTCTGGTGGGCAGCAACAACGTGTTGCGGTTGCTCGTGCTTTAGCGCCGAAGCCTCGTTTTGTCATGGCGGACGAACCTACTGCCAATCTAGACGCCAAAAGCACCGCGGAGCTGCTCGACATTATGGAGCAACTTAGCGAACAAGAGGGAACGACGTTTATCTTCTCGACCCACGATCCGCGAGTGATAAAACGTGCTCACCGAATTATCGTGTTTGAAGACGGTCGTTTGGCGCGTGATTTCAGCAATATTGATAATCGCGCAGAGAGGTCGCATGCATAGAGCTGTTTCCCATTTGTCTGCGACTTGCACTAAAGCTATCCGATTGAATACTTACTTGCCCAGAACAAAAGTAAATGCAGTGTTTATTAAGGCGTTAAGTCTTTCATTGCTTAGTCTTCAGGCTGGTCCTGCCTTGTCTGCTGTTCCCGGGTTAGAGCCTCAAAAGTCATGGGATTTGGATGGTTACATCAAATACATGGCAACCTACAGTATTCCTGATGGCACTGATAATACGTTCGATAACTTGATACACAATCGACTTAACTTTGAATACCGTTTTTCCTCTAGCTGGCGTGTGAATGTTGGGCTACGAAATCGAGCACTTTGGGGCGATTCTACCGACTTTCCTGGCTATGCCGATTTGGTCGCGTTGGATTCTGGTTACATGGATTTAAGCAAAAACTGGCATGAAGATGATGTGGTCATTAACAGTCAGCTTGATCGTCTATATCTCACTTGGCAGCAAGATGACTGGGGAGCGCAACTAGGGCGCTTTCGTATCAATTGGTCGATGAATACGATATGGAATCCAAACGATATCTACAATGCGTATTCGATTTACGATTTTGACTATGAAGAGCGGGCAGGCACGGATGCGGTCATGCTGAGCAGAAAGCTGAGCTTTGCCGACGGCGTAGATTTGGTGTTTTCACCAGCTCGTCAGTCAGGGCAAGACAGTGCCTCACTGCGTTATTTCGCCAATCAATCGGGATGGGATTATCAGTTTATTGCAGGGCGAGCTCGGATGGATTACTTACTCGGTGCTGGTTTTGCAACGGATGTGTTTGATGCGGGTTTTCGTGGAGAGCTCACGTGGTTTGATCCCATTGATCCAGAATTTGAGGGTGAACCGACCAGAAAAACCACAGTTGCCAGTATTGAATCGGATTACAGCTTTGGCGGCAAACGCAGCTGGATGGGGCGTGCGGCGTGGTTATTTATCTCTGAGCCGCAAGATGCATCAAGCGCATTGGCGTATTTGAACCTTCCTCTCGATGCAAAAACGTTGAGCTTTACACGAAATACATGGTATGCCGAAGTGAGCTTTGACTTAACGCCTTTAAACCGCGTCACGCTCTCAACCAGTTACTACGACGATCATTCCTATTTCCTTGGGATATCGAGTAACTACTCTCTCGCTAATGACTGGCAGTTGCTCACGGTAGTCCAAAACTTTAACGGTAGCAGTGGCAGTTTGTTTGGCGAAGTACCTGCGACTTTGTTGTTTGCTAATATTAAATACAGTTTTTAAATATATGTTTTAAAA
This sequence comes from Vibrio sp. MOR3, assembly GCF_001557775.1. Lineage (NCBI taxonomy): Bacteria > Pseudomonadati > Pseudomonadota > Gammaproteobacteria > Vibrionales > Vibrionaceae > Vibrio > Vibrio sp. MOR3. Next base: position 568,080 of record NZ_LNRD01000001.1, read on the forward strand.
GTGAATTTATTTAACTGTTAGTAAGTGAAACTCTTCTATCAACTCTGATGTAAATACGATACTGAATGCTGCTCCATAAATACCAGCCCGCTCACGCTTTGACAGTTGAGTGCAGGGTTGATATGAAATTAAATGCAATTTCTTGGTAAAGATAAAAAGCCTTGTCTACACTCAACGTAAAACGAATGTTATTCGTTGGGTGGCATATTAATTGAGCCACGGAGGAAAGTAGCCAAAGAGTTACACAAATAAAGTTGGCTTGATAAGGACGGGGAAATGAACAACGAGTGTTTTGCTAGGTCCCGAGGTGTCACGGATGAGATGCCAATGAAAGAAACGCTTTCTGCAGGTAAAGATCCTTACGTGCATTATCTAAAAGACATCGTGGGGATTGATTTACTCTCTCGAGAAGATGAACTGCATTACGCCAAGCTTAATCGTGCGGGTGATAAAGAAGCGCGCGAGGTCATGATTGAGTCTAACTTACGTTTGGTGGTGAAAATTGCAAAAAGCTACTTAAAACGTACTGGTAACAATTTCACGTTGCTTGACCTAATTGAAGAGGGCAACATCGGCTTGATCAAAGCCATCGATAAGTTTGATCCAGAACCAGGCTTCCGCTTTTCGACCTATGCTGTTTGGTGGATTCGCGAAAATATCGAAGCGGCATTGATGAATAATGGCCGTACGGTTCGACTCCCTGTTCATGTTTGCAAAGAGATAAACAGCTTAGCATCCAAAAAACACGACGCGAGTAAAAGCATGAGTAAAGACATCTCCATTGCAGAGCTATCTAACTGTTCTGGGGTTAAAGTCGAGCGAGTTGATGAGTTGGTTGCTTTGAGTGGCTTTATTGATGTTTCTACCACGGTTGATTTGCAACATGCGCCATTCGTTCTTGACCATTGTGAAAGTAAATATACGCCAGACCCTGAGCAAGACTGTGAAGATGAGTGTTTTACTCAAGCGTTAGAGCACGTGGTCAATACATTGCCGATAAAGTTACAACAAGTCTTAATCCATCGTTTCGGTTTGTTTGAACACAGCGTTAAGACTCTTTCTGAAGTGGGTGGTTTGCTAAATATCTCGAACGAACGAGTGCGCCAAATGCAAATAGAAGCGGTTGAGCGTATTCAGAAGCGTTTGAAATTTGATGGGTGGGTGTAGTGAGATTGCTAATCTCAGAAGAACGGTACGTAGGCCAGCGAGTTAGCTGGCTTTTTTCATTGTTCAGTGGACAGCAACAGCAGTTGTAATTGCGTTTTAGCGGTTTGTTCTCGAGTCCATACACTTAATACTCTTTTAAGGGCTGCTCGATAAACTCTATTTTTAAGCAAAAAAGCCAAGGTGGCTGTGTCTTTGCTCATGACATGACTTTGGGTTTCAACGAGCTGCGCTTTGTTTTCAATTTCAATACGTTGAAGATTGAAATCAGGCAAGAAAGCACTTTCATACCAAACGTCAATAATCTCTCGGATCTCGAGTTCCTCCTCCGGAATATCACAATCCTGAAAATCATGGCTGTCTGGAATCGCTGATAAATAAACGGCATCGAGTTTGTCAGCAACGAATGTGTACATTTCATCCCTTATCTTACGTCTTGTTCATGCGAATCATCTCTTTGGTCTATATGTTTGTCAATTGCATTCATTAAGTAATGCTGGATTTGTGAATAAGCGCCACAGTCTTAACTTAAGCTGTTTAAGTATTTGTCTGTTAAGCCAAAATACTTCAAGTTCCCATCCGGCTCCAACACTAAACTCATATTTGATGTGGCAATTAATCCAGGATCATTAGTGGAGAAAATCACTGTTTTGTTAAGCAGTTTGTCGGTGAACAAACGGTTGAAGTATTGAGCGTTCTCTTGCTCGGCACCGTTAAAGGGTTCGTCAATGATGATCAGCGATTGTTCGCAACTTCCAAGCCCCAGCGCGAGGCGCAATTTCTGTTGAATACCGTTAGGTAAATTCTTGCATTTATCTACGCTTAGCTGAGTGTTCAATCCTTCTGGCAACCACGCATCGAGTTCGAAAAAGCTCACCATCTCTTGCATCTTTTCTTTAGGGATGAGTCCATTATGCAAGATGAAGTTAGTCTCCAGAGAACCTTCAAAAATATGCAAATTAAACGGGATGTAGTTAATCGAGGTTCGATAGCGATAACTGTTGAACTGTTCGATGTTGTAGCCGTCTACTGACACTGCGCCTTGGTATCTATCCTCTAAACCCGCAAGAATGGAAATTAGCGTGGTTTTACCGCAACCTGTTGGTCCACAAATCACCACCTTCGCGCCTGGGGCAATTTTAAACCCGAGATTGGTTAAGCCTGTTGCTGCGCCAGTGTAGCGATGGCTCACACCGCTGCCGACAATGCTGCCTTGGAAGAGGCGAATAGGTGGGCTTTTCTCCAATGTTAGCTTATCGTCATTCATAGCCATCAGGTTGTTGATTTGCGCAGAAGACGCCTTGATCGATTGGAACTTAGAAATGGAGTTGTAGATGCCCATAATTGGACCTAACGCCTTCCAGACTAAAATTACGGTTGCAAGCATGGCGCCTGCGTCTGACGTGCCATCCATGACACCGATAACCGCGGTCACGATACTTGCGGTACCAATCACTTGAATCAAGCTGCCACCTGCGGCTTGAACCTTACTGTTGGTCACCGCAACGTTCTCTGTATCGTTGGTGCTTTGCATGTGTGAAGCGCTGAAGCGAGATTGAATAACGCGCAACAGTGGCAAGCCTTGGATGGTTTTGATGCCGCGAAGAATCTCATTCCATTGGTAAGAAACCATGGCGTTGGCGCGAGAGCTCTTTGACGTGGCTTGTGAATAGATGTAACGAGAATAAACACAGAACACCAACATCAGAATCAAACCCGCCATGACGACCAGTGCAGCGGTTCCTGACATGATGGCAATCGCGATAATGAACACGATAACAAACGGCATGTCGAAGTAGCTCAAGGTCGACTCTGCCGTTACCAATCGGCGAAATGTGTCGATGTCTTTTAAACGCGCCAACTGAGAAGACACGCCGGCGGTGGATGTCATCGCATAAGGGAGCCATAACAGCTTGGAAATAACTGCTTGAGAAATGTGCACCGCCAAATCCTTACCTGACGTGGCAATGATGTTGACTCGCATCTTCTTAAAAAAGTATTCCGAGAACCCAACAATCACCGCAAACAAGGTGAGCCAATAGAGCGTGGCTTGGGAGCTAGACGTCAATGCGAAGTTGTACACACTCATAATAAAGAAGGGTTGGAGTGCGCCCAAGATACTGATCACGAAGCTGAGGATAATCAGACTTTTGAGTTCATTGTTGTAGCGATAAAACGCGTATTTAATCCAGTTACTTCGGTCTTGAGATTCAGGTGGCGGTTCTCGGAACAAGCGCGAGTATTCGCTGATCGAGACCAACAAACACGGCTTTTTACAGAGCGGGTATTCAATGGTGTTGTTATTGGTGTAATCAAACAGGATCAGTTTGCCGTCTTTAGTGCCCAAGAAAATCGCAGTGAGGTTTTCTATCTCGATAAAACAAGGATGAGGGTGCCCCTCGATGTGTTCCAATGTTTTTAATTTGGTGACGTCACAACGGTAACCAAGGCGTTCAATCGTGGCAATAAAACTGTCGCTGTCTTTTGGCTTAGGAATAAAAGCGTCGCTGAGGATAGAAGGTGTGCCTTCCCATTCAAGTGCAATGAGGGTGTAAGCTAAACCACGAATCAAAGGCGACTGATTGTATCGCTCGTCATAACTGCGAGTCTCAAAGTCCAACAAGCGCTGAGGGACATTATTAAAATCAACCAAAATACTCATTGGTCACCTACGGTAAGTTTGACGCGTTTGAGGCGATGATTGAGTTTGTCCATCTTATTGCTGACGATGATGAGGATTTTGTCGTTGGCACGATAGGCGGTACTGGTCAAAACCAATCGAGCAAAGTCGTCATCATAAACACAGTCGATGTCGTCGAAGATCAACACACGTTTGTTCGCGAGTAAGGCTCGTACTAACAACAAGGCATAAGCGACTTGGCGTGAGAATGGGTTGCGTAAATGTCCTTTAAGCTCGGTGTAAAAACCCGCGGGAAGGGCATCGATTTGTGCTTTGATGTTCATGGTTTCGCAAAGCGCAAATGCGGTGTTGTTTAAGCTCGGGCGGAAACAAGTCAGGTTGTCGATGATGGTGCCTTCAACGAATGAGCTGGTTTTGTCGACCATCAGCACGCTATTACGCCAGACGTTGTAGTTGACGTCATCGAGTGGTGTCTCGTTGATCTTAATGTCCAGTTTGTTGTCAGTGTTTTGCCGCGTAATGCAATTGGCGAGGTGGGTTTTGCCTGCGCCGCTTTTCCCTGTTAGCAAGTAAGCCTGACCGCGCTCAAACTCGATGCGTTGTTTTTCCGAATACTTCACCGAGATGCGCTCGACTTCTGTTGTGTCATTTTGTTGTTCTACAGACGCAGCAAGCTCAAGCAACTCGGCGATTCGTTGAATATGAAGTTTGTTCAACTCCCAGCGGCTCACCGTGCGCATCACTTGTTGGTATGGGGCGAAGTAGCGGTTGGTAAGCATGATGATGGCTGCCATGATGCCTTGGCTAGATTGCATGTTGATAACTGCCGTTGCTAAAACTACCACCACACAAGCAATGGAGAGCTGTTGTATGAGCGACAAGATAAGGCTGAAGTTTGATTCGATTTGCTCGTATTTGATGTTCTCGACTTCACGCTCTTCCACCATTTGTGTCATCAAGCTCTCAACGCGATATTCCATATTGCGCGCTTTGATATCGAGTGGGCTAGAGATGATCTCGATGATTTTTGAGGTGGTTAAGCCTTCGATGTCGGATTTGTTTTCTAGGCTGTTGATCTTTTGCTTGGAAAGGCTGAGTGCGAACACGGCCAAAACGATGGAGGCAAGTAAGATGGTCACCCCCGCCCAGATGTTGATCAGACCGATAATCAGAATGGTCAATATGCTGACTGCAAGGTTGATCAGTGCCCGTACAGATTCTCCGCCAAAGAAGGATTTAATCTCTGCAATGGTAGCAATACGCTCTAAGTATTCACCGGGTTCTAGGCGACGAAACTTCGATATCTCAGCCAAACAGATGGATTGAAACACCTTGTTGGTTAAGTTGGTTTCGAATTGCTTCATGATCACAGACGAAATCTTCTCTTCCTGATTCTTTAAGTGATAGTCGAGGAAGATTGTGATCAAGATAATGGCAAACAGAAGAAACAGCGTGTCTTTGGCTTGGTTAGGTAAAACTCGGTCAAAAATAATCAGTATCGAAAAGGGCAACACTAAACCAAACAGTGTTGAGATGACCGTTGAGAAAGTCAGATAACACTTGTCAGCAAAGTTAATCTTCTGGGAAAAATGCTCAGTTTGCATTGCGACCTCCTTTCTTAATCGATGGTTTGGAGAGAAGGTGTTTTGGAACTAAGTCTTGATTGCTTCTGCCTTCGATATCGCTCATCAACTGCATGATGCTTTCGATGGATTGCACCGACAACATGCCTTTGATTTGTTCAAGATTGATCGATTCAATGATGTAGTCATAGCGCGCGCTCTCGTAATCGCGTAGCGCGCTAAACAGTTTACTTTCCGCTGCCAGTAAGTCGGTAATGGTTCGCGTACCTAGCTGGTAAGCGCGTTGAATGCCTTTGTAGGAAGCGTAGTTGGCTCGGATGATGTTCTCGTAGCTGCTGATGGCGCGGGAGAAGTCATTAATGTTGAGCACTGAGGTATTAACGCTATTGCGCGTTGTGAACAACGAATCTTGGTACAGTAGCTCCGTTCGCTCGATGGCCGTCGATGATTTTTGATAACCGTAGTAATCCGAACCGCCGGAGAAAATCGGCACATTCAAGTTCAAACTGACGCTGGTGGAGTTACTGTCCCCTGTTGCGGTTGGGTCGGTTCGGTCATAGTTGTTCGCATCGTCGTAACGGTAACTGGCAGAGAGCGACACGGTCGGAACGAAGTTTGAACCGCTTTCTTTCAAGCCTCTTCGGCTGCGTTCTACGGTTTTCTTCGCAACCAATAAATCGTTATTGAGCTTCAAAGCTTGTTCAAGAATCGCGCGTTGTTCGGATTCGCTGATTTCTGCTAAGGGCACGCTTTCGTAGATGTCCTGCGATGGGGTGACTGGATATTGAACTTGAATCTCTAAACCGTTCAAAATCACACGTCGATCTTTCTCTAAGGTTCTTAAGCGGTTGGCAATGCCTTCTTTCTGAGCAATTACCTCATACAACTCGCTCGCCGCAGTGTTGCCAAGCTCCACGTTGCGACGCATTTGGCGTTCACGTGTTTCAGACGATTTAAGCTCGACTTTGGTGGCTTTGATTTGCGCGTTGTTTTTCAGGTACTCGAAATATTGCGTCGCGATTTCAGAAATGGTGTTCTGGATTTTGTTCTCGTGTTTGATTTCTTCAATGTTGAAATCCAGCTTCGCGGTGCCGTATTTGAAGATGTCGCCAAGGTTAAACACCGATTGAGATAAAGACACGCTGTAGCTGTTTGAATTATAGCTTGAACGTGTATCCGGTGCTCCCGTTAATATGGTCTCGTTTTCATTCCATGTAGTATCAGCGGCACCGTTTAAAGAGGGCAGGAACTTAGAACGACTAATGTCGATGTTGTATTCGTTTTCTTCTACGCCTTTGTCACTAGCGCGCAGAGATAAGTTGTTTTCCAAGCCGAGCTTGACCGCCTCAAGCAAGGTGGTCGCCATTGCCGAAGGAGCACTGCTCAATGTTAGCGCTGCCAATACGCAGCTAGTTAAGTTTCTGTACCGCCACATACTTGTTGATCACCTTGATGATTTCGTCGTTTTTATAAGGTTTGCTGATCACGTAATCCATTCCAGCTTCGATACAAGCTTGGTGTTCATTACTGCTGGTCAATGCTGTCGCACCTATAATGGTGCAAGGGTTTTGTCCGCTTTCTTGTTCGTATTGTCGAATGCGTTTGGTTGCTTCAATACCGCCCATGCCCGGCATGATGCAGTCCATAAAAATGATGTCTGAGCGCTGATTCATGAAGTGCTGAACAGCGTCTGCGCCATCGCCAACGGTGTCGGCTTCGTATTCCTGCTTGCTCAAAATACGTTTGAGTAGAATCTGTTGAACACGGTCATCTTCCACAATAAGGAAGGAGCTGTTCTCCATCTGATCTTCAGAGGCTTCCGCTTCCATGATTACCAACAGATTGGGGATAAACTCATACGGAATCGCAGGAGAGTTCAGAATCTTGTCGACAAAGGTATGGCTCTCTTGCGCTTGCTGAGTGCTAGTGACTGAAAGCAGCAATTTAGTATTCGGGTGATTGCGTAGTTGCGATTTCACCGTTTTGCTCAGTGAGGGCAGTTTGTTTGGCTCGAACGTGTCGGTCAGCATAATGGCATCGTATTCGCCAAAGGTTTTTGCAGCAGAGAAGAGCTCGTTCGGGGTGCGAATTGGTGTGATCTCTAATCCTAAGTTGACCAACATTTTGTTCATTACATCAATGCGCAGCTGAGAGTTGGCACATAGCAACAAACGTTTATTGTCGAAGCGAGTTTTCTCGGTGTGGAAGCTCTTGGCTTTTAAATCGAGCTGAATTTGAAAACGTTCCTGATTGCCCGATTGATACCAATGGCTCTCGTAATAGCCATAATCCATCAGTACGCTTTTCGCCAAATCGTCTTTGGTTGCAGTGTGCTGTTTATGGTCGCTCCAGTGTAGGGTATTGAGCTTGGCAAACGGCACATCCAGTGTGGTTAAGAAGTTTAGATTGATGGTCAGGCGAGTGTTTTCAATGTCTGACGCCGCGCCTGACTCAATGGTGACAAACAGTTTCTTATCGGCTTTGAGTTGGATGGCATTCGATAGCTGTAGGAACAACACCCAGAATAAGCTGGTGGATTGCCCTTCAACACGGTTTGGCAAGTTATCCGAGATAAAACAGTCTAGCTCACCTTCATTTCGCTGCACTTTGGAACTGATGTGAATCATCAATTCAGACAGCACATTAAGCAGTGAAAACTCTTTCGATTTGCTCTCGGTTCCTTGTGAAATGAGTCGGTTGTAGTTCTCTGCCAACTCAGACAGGGTATTGGCAGCCGAGGTTATATCTTGCGCCATCAACACGCCGCTCTCATCGGTCTCTTGTACGAGGTATTGCACGCCGCCGTTAATGGTGTTGGTGATGCCTCGAATCTCGTAACCAATCAGAGCATAGAGCTGCTTGTAGAGATCGTTATTGCGTTTTTGCTCTTCGAGTTTGCTGAAAATCAGTTTGAGGTGAGAGTAGATCTGACGCTGCTTCGGATTGATGCTCACTTCATTCAGCAACTCTTCCAACCTTTGTAAATCCAGTTGTTTGAGTTCTTGATAAAGCCCATCGAATTCTTGGTCAATGTCTCGCTCATTCGAACTGGATTTTTTCAGTTTTAGAATTGCCACTAAATTCGATAGGACGGCGATACCAACCAGCACGATAACGACCATAAACAACCAAATGAAGAACTCGTTTTTCTCCATCATTAGGTCGCTCGCATGGTTGTTAAACATGGTGCGATAGTTGTCGTCCATTTGTAGGTAGTTATTGGTGAGCGAGAGATACAGTGCCAACACATCGTCACGTGTTTTTGAGCTGTCCGAGAAGCGATTAATCGCCAATTCAAGTTGCGTATATTCGGTCGCGCCCACCAAGCTAAACTCGGTTTTGTTGAGTGACGCGAGAGATTTAAACTGGTCAATTTCGTTCTTCAGAACCTCAAAATCGAGCTCTGTTGTACTGCAATAACGCGCGGCTAAACAGCGTTGAAGCGTTTGGATATCAAGTTCGATGGTTTGGTTGAGTTGTTGAGCTTGAACCAAGAGAGGCGCGTTTTGCACTTGCTCCACTGAATCCACTTTTTCCCAAGAGACATACAAATAGAAGGCGAGTGCAGCCAGCACCAAGCTGAAAGCAATGCTTAGGCGCATAACAGGAACGGAAATATTGTAGGAAGGTTTGTTACTCATCCATTACCTCTCATCGAACGCGTCTTCGATAGCCGACATAACCGGCTTCGCAGCGTATTCGATAACCCGACGTGACCCTGTTTTCACGTCGGCGGTAAACTCCATGTAAGGGGATAGTTTGTATTGTGTGCCTCCACGCTCTAGATAGTTTTGGCTGATTTGGATTTCAGCGAGGTAGAATTCAGCATCCTCTTCTTCATAGGACGAACGGCTGATCGATGCGATTCGGCCTTCCAAAAATCCGTATTTGGCAAAGTTGTAGGTGTCCATCTTCACTTTGACTGCCTGTCCGATTTCAACAAAGCCCATGTCTTTACGTGGAATCTTCGCTTCGCCATGAAGGGAGTTATTGATCGGCGCAATGTCCGCGATACTTTCCCCCGGCGGTATCACGGCAGAACGGAAGTTAAAGTGCACTTTATCGACCACGCCATCAATAGGGGCGTAGACCACGAGGCGATCCACTTTGTCTGAGTGTTGAGGGCGAAGAATGCGTTTCAGCTTAAGATCTTTCTTCGCTTGAATGATTTGTGCTTGGTATTCGGAGTTGCGATTTTCCACCAAGTCTCGGTACTGCTTCTCTAGCTTGTCGAGTTGGAAGCGCTCATTCATGACCGACTCATCAAGGTTTTCAATCTCACGCACCATGTTTGATTCTTGAACCTGCATATTAAGAACATCGACGTAAGATGCCATTTCTTCTTTGTACAAGGTGTTCTTGATATTGAGCTGCTTACGAATCAAAGAAAGCTGGTTCTCGGAGCTTTTGCGGCGCTTAAGCATAGAATCAATCAACGAATTCTTATGATTGATGTCGTGGGTGATCAACTCTTCATTAGAGCGGTTTTTGGAAAACTCTTGCTGCCAGGTATTCATGTTTACCTGAACCAATTCTGGATATTTTTTGATGTAGGCAGAGAAGTCGGGCTCTACCATATCGCGCAGGCTTTCATACCTGAGTTTGTCTAACTCAAGCTGAATGATTTCTGTGTTTACTGTATCGAGTTGAGTGTTTCTATCCAAAGACCGGATGCGCGCAATGGGTTGACCTTCGTAAACCACTTCGCCTTTGCGTACTAACATTTCTTCGAGAATACCGCCTTCAAGGTGTTGCACTTTTTCTACGTCAGATTCCAGCAATAGCTCACCGCGCACCGACACCACAATGTCGATACGAGCTTGAGACGCTACGGCGATCGCCACCATTGAAAGCAAAAAGATAACCAGCAATGTTTTGTGTACGCTGGTCATCGCACTGGCTAGCACGATCGTATCGTCTGCGGTCACCTTCGAAGACTCGTTATTGGAAACGAGTGCTTTTCTGAGGTGGTGCTCGATCTGCTTGTTACTCATGATCCACCCCGGTTATTCATCATCTGCACTGTCATCGATAGAGTTCTCGATATCTAACAGCTGGCTTATTTGTTTGTTCACGTTGTTGAGCTCAGTTTTTATGTCCTCAATCAATTCATTAGGTGCGGGAAAGTGGTGCTTACTTAAATGCTCTAGCTTTGCCATCTTGGGTGGTAAATCATCATCACAAAGCAAGACCAGAATGGTTTTCAGCTTTTTTGAGTAGCCGCTCAGCTCTTCAAAACGGTTTTGTTTATGCAGCATTTCGATGTTGATCGCCGCGCTGCTGAAATCCTTGTAAAAATCTCCCAATAGCAATTGCAGCCCTTTGTGGCTGTTGTCGACTGAGCGCAACAGATTCGTCATGTTTATCATTGTTCCACCGCCCTAATTGCTTTAATGACAATAACTAAGGATCTTTAAATTGCGTTTTCAAATTTTTTTACCTCTTTCTGGTTAAGCAACAAGAGTATGAAAAAAGTTGGATAAAAAAGTTGGTTTTCCAGAATGGTGTCCTTTACTGCCTCTAAACACGATCAGTTAGCTAATGGCAACGGAGGCTGTAATGGCAGGTGACAACAATCAAAATAACCAAAACAAAGACCTAAACGACGCGGTAGAACAAACGGAAACCAATGACGCGGGTACGCCCTCCCAGCAGCAGAATCAACAAAACCAACAGAATACGATTGCTTCGACCGTAGCGACGGGTGCTGAAAATACCGATGCAGCAGACGAAGCCAATCAGGCGATGGAAGACAACCCAAGTGGTGCCGGAGCAGAGGAAGAAGCCTCGGCGTCCGGTGGTGCGGTACAAGAAGACGCGCCAGAGAGTAGCGGTGGTTCGGATGCCGCTCAATCGAACGTGGTAGACAGCGTGGCATCAGACGGTGGGTCTGGTGAAGAAGCGGCGGGCAGCGGCGGTGCAGCTTCAGGTGCGGGTGCACAAGCTGTTGGTGGCGGTGATGCCTCTGGCTCTGAAGGTGGTTCGGACGCAGAAGGCAATGAAGCACAAGGACAAGCTGTACAAACTTCGGCTGCGCCAAGTGCTTCTTCATCCGATTCTGAAGGTTCACAAGGTGGTGATAACCTAGATTCAGAAACCACAGAAGAAACTTTTGCGGTGGACGTTCAAGACACCAGTGAAGAGACCACGACGCAAGTAGAAGATGATTTCGACTCTGAAACCACGAGCGAAACGTTCCAAATTAAAGTCGAAGGTGAAAACGATGCGCCAGAGGTAGAACAAGATCTGGCTTACATCATGGATGAAGACGGCACCATTACCTTCACTCAAGAACAATTACTCGAATACGCAAGTGATGTTGATGGCGACGACCTTGTTGCGTCTAACGTCCAAGTCGGGGCGAATGCATCGGTTCAAGATAATGGTGACGGTACGTTCACTGTGGTTCCGGACGCTGATTTCAATGGTGAGCTCGACTTAACGTTTGATATCAGTGATGGTCAAGAAACCGTTTCAAGTTCTATCGATTTAACTGTTCGTCCAATCAATGACGCACCAGTGCCTGAAGATAAAACCTTTGAGGTGGAAGAAGACGGCACGCTGATCTTCACCGATGCAAATTTGCTTGCTGGCGCTACCGATATTGAAGGCGATAACCTCACCGTTGAAGGCGTGAGTTACGATGGTGGCGACGGCATCCTGACCGACAACGGTAACGGGACTTACACTTTTGCACCAAATGAAAACTTCAATGGTGACGTAAACTTCAGCTTTGATGTGTCCGACGGTACGGATACGGTTTCTGCCAACATTGATGTCAGTGTTACGCCAGTCGATGATGCGCCAGTGTCTGGCAATCTTGCTTACTCGGTGGACGAAGATGGCTCGATTCGTTTGAGCCAAGAACAGTTGTTGTCGCAAGCTTCTGATGTGGAAGGCGATGCACTGACGGCATCTAATCTTTCGGTAGATAGCAACGCGACGGTGACTCAAAATGACGATGGCAGCTTCACTATAACGCCAGACGCAGATTTCAATGGTGATATCGACATTAGCTTTGATATCTCAGATGGCACGAATACCGTTCAAGCAACCGTTGACCTAACCGTTAATCCAATCAACGATCTGCCTGTTCCTCAAGACCAACAATTCAGTGTGGAAGAGGACGGCACGCTGATCTTTACGGACGCTGACCTGCTTACTGGCGCTACCGATATTGAAGGCGATAACCTTTCTGTAACGGGAATCAGCTACGAAGGAACCGACGGCGTTCTAACTGACAATGGCGATGGCACATATAGCTTTGCGCCAAATGAGAACTTCAACGGTGATGTGAACTTCAGCTTCGACGTATCTGATGGCACAGATACGGTTTCAGCAAATATAGATGTGAGCGTCACGCCGGTGAATGATCCTCCGGTGGCTGGCTCAACGTCTTACACGGTTCACGAGGACAACTCTATTACCATTTCTGACGCGCAGCTGTTGGCAAACTCTTCGGATTTAGAAGGGGATGTCTCGATTGATAGCGTGAGCTACTCTGGCAGCGATGGTGTGTTGCAAATCAATGGTGACGGTACGTACACCTTCTCTCCAAATGAAAACTTTAATGGTGAAGTGACGCTTGATGTTGTCGTCGCTGATGAAGAAGGCGTAACGGATGCCACCACTGCTGGCATTACGGTGCTGGAAGTGAACGATCCACCAGTCGCTGGACCAACTTCTTACACCATTGATGAAGATTCAGTTCTGACGTTTAGTGAGTCGCAAGTGCTGTTGAATGCCTCGGATGTGGAAGGCGATGTAGAGCTTGTTGGCATTAGTTACGATGGTCCGGATGGCATTTTCAGCGTTAACGATGATGGCACGTGCAGCTTCGCGCCAAACGAGAACTTTAACGGGCAAGTTCAACTTGATGTGACCATTCGAGATGAAGATGGAGCTGAAGTTGATACCGTCATCAATGTGAATGTATTGCCAATCAATGATGTGCCAGTATCGGGTGATTTGGCTTACAGCGTTGATGAAGACGGCGCGATTACACTCAGCCAAGAGCAGCTTCTTTCTCAAGCGTCTGATATTGAGGGCGATGACCTGACTGCTAGCGATTTGACTGTAGATGGAAATGCAACCGTCACAGCGAACGACGATGGCAGCTTCACGATTACACCAGATGCGGACTTTAATGGTGACATTGATATCCAATTCAACATTACAGATGGCACAGACACTATCCAAGCAACGGCGGATCTAACGGTTAATCCGGTTAACGATCTTCCTGTCCCTCAAGACCAGCAGTTCAGCGTTGAAGAAGACGGCACGCTGCAGTTTACCGATGCAGACTTGCTTGCTGGCGCGACCGATATCGATGGCGATAACTTAACGGTTGATGGCATTAGCTACACAGGCAGCGATGGTGTGTTGACTGACCACGGTGATGGTACTTACACCTTTGCACCAAATGAAAACTTCAACGGCGACGTCAGCTTTAGCTTTGGTGTTTCTGACGGCACTGAGACCGTACCAGCAAATGTGGACGTGAGCGTCACTCCAGTGAACGATCCTCCGGTTGCGGGTTCTACGTCTTACACGGTTGATGAAGATAATGCGATTACCATTTCCGACGAGCAGCTTCTGGCTAACTCTTCGGATGTGGAAGGCGCAGTGTCTATCGATAGCGTGACCTATTCAGGCACGGATGGCGTATTCCAAGACAACGGTGACGGCACTTACACCTTCATGCCGAATGAGAACTTCAGCGGTGATATCAGCCTTGATGTGATTGTGGCGGATGAGCAAGGTGCGATTGACGAAACGGCCGCAGGCATTACGGTCATTGAAGTGAATGATCCTCCAGTTGCCGGTCCAACGTCTTACACGATTGATGAAGATTCAGTACTGACATTCAGTGAGTCACAAATTCTTGCCAACGCATCTGATATCGAGGGTGATGTAGAGCTTGTTGGCATCAGCTATGAAGGCTCGGATGGTATCTTTACCGTCAATGGCGATGGTACTTGTAGCTTTGCGCCAAACGAGAACTTCAATGATCAAGTTCAGTTGGATGTGACCATTCAAGATGAGAATGGGGCAACCGTTGATACGCACATCAATGTCGATGTCTTACCAATCAACGATCCACCAGTCTCGGGTGATTTGGCTTACACCATCAACGAAGACAGCTCAATTACGCTAAGCCAAGAGCAGTTGCTTGCCAAAGCGGGCGATATTGATAGCGAGAACCTTGAAGCCATCAATCTATCGACAGATGACAACGCGACGATTCAATACAACGATGATGGAAGTTACACCATCACACCGGATGAAAACTACAACGGCGATCTAGACCTGACCTTCGATATCATTGATAACGATGGTGGCTCGGTACAAGTTGGTCTGGATATTACGGTTAATCCTGTGAATGACTTGCCACAAGCGCAAGATCAACAGTTCACGGTAGAAGAAGATGGCACCTTGCTGTTCACGGATGCAGACCTATTGGAAGGCGCATCGGATATTGATGGCGATGATCTGTCTATCGAAAACGTTCTCTACACAGGTGCGGATGGCGTGCTTACCGATAATGGCGATGGCACTTACAGCTTTGCGCCGAATGAGAACTTCAACGGTGATGTTCAGTTCACATTCGATGTGTCTGACGGCACAGGTTCAACACCAGCATTCATTGATGTCAGCGTGACACCAGTGAACGATCCGCCGGTGGCAGGTTCTACGTCTTACACGGTTCAAGAAGACGGTCAAATCACCATTAGTGACGAGCAGTTGTTAGCCAACTCTTCTGATGTGGAAGGCGACGTAGCCTTGGCGAATGTTAGCTACTCTGGTAACGACGGTAGCTTCGTGGACAATGGCGACGGCACATATACCTTCACGCCAAATGAGAACTTTGACGGTAACATTTCGCTCGACGTTACGGTCATCGACCAAGATGGCGCAACGGATACAACAACCGCAGGCATCGACGTTATCGCGGTGAACGATGCACCAGAAACGTCAGGCATTCAAGCGGAGGTGGATGAAGATAACTCCATCACCATCACGCAAGAACAGTTGCTTGCGAATGCGACAGACATTGAAGGTGATGACCTTGTTGCCAGCAACCTGCAAACCAATGATCCAGATGCGACGATCGTAGCCAACGACGATGGTTCTTTCACCATTACGCACACCGAAAACTTTAATGGTGAGTTGGACTTCACTTACAACATCAGCGATGGCGAAAATGATGTTCTGACCACGCTGGATCTGACCGTTAACCCTGTCAACGATGCGCCAGAAGCGGGCGACGAAATCTTTATTCAAGCGGAAGAAGACCAAACCGTGGGTGTTTCTCTGCGTGAAGAGCCTGCGTTACGTCTCGACCAAGCCCCTGAAAACGGCATCATTGAAGCGAATCTAAATGACGAATGGGTACAGCTAGAAGTCGGGCAGGAGGTTCCTGCGGATACGGAAGTGCGCTTTATCCCAGACGATGAGGCATTAGCCAACGGTACACATACGACACAAATCGGTACGTTTGATGACAACGCGAGTGTGGATGATTGGGGGGATGAAGTTGACCCTTATACGCGTCAATTCACTGATGGTGATTTGACGGTTACCGTTCAGAGTAACGACGACCCTCTTGGTGCGTGGAATGGTAACACACACATTGGGCATGGTATTGGCGATACCGACCGCCAAGGCTTGAGTGGTGATGAAAAACTAACTGTGACCGTTGAAGGTCAAGACATCAACGAAATCAGCTTCCATCTAGATGGTCTAGGCGGCTGGTTTATGGAAGAGTCTCGCCACTTTACAGAAGTCGAAATTCGAGCATTCAACTCTGAGGGTGACTTGATCGACTCAATGACTTACCACAAAGAAGATCGTGGTAGCTATGAGACGGATTACACTCTAACGGTGAACGAGCCAGTGTCTTACTTTGAGTTAGGAACGATTCAAGGTAACGGTACTTATGTGGTTCAAAACATGACGGTTTCGCAAACTTGTCATGATGAAGCAGTATTTACATCTATTGGTATGGACGGCACGGAAATCACTGAAACGGTCGAACTGAATATCCGTGAAGGTGACAGTGAAATCGAACTGACTGCTGATCTGCCAAATGTGACCATCGATACCGAAGGTTCTACGCAGTTTGCCTCTGTGGTTATCACAGAAGAACAGCTTCTAGCACAAGCGAGTGATATCGATAGCGATGTTCTTGATATTCAAAACCTAGAGCTGGTGGGGGATAATGCGGAGCACGCGACGTTAACCGACAACGGCGATGGTACATGGACAGTCACACCTGCTGAGAACTTTTACGGTGAGATTGAGCTTGGTTACCAAGTTACAGATGGTGAACTCACTGACGACAACATCATCAACATCAACTTCGAAGCAGTAAACGATGCGCCAATCGTTTCTAGTCCGATTGTGTTGTCGACAGATGAGGATGTGGGCATTACGTTTAGCGCGGACGATCTGCTTGCCAATGCAAGTGATGTGGAAGGCGATGCGCTGTCTATCTCTGATATCTCTTACAGCGGTGATAACGGTGAGCTTGTCGACAATGGCGACGGCACTTACACCTTTATGCCGAATGAAAACTTCAATGGTGAAGTCGACATCGATTACAAAGTCTTCGATGGCACCGATGAAGTCGATACTCATCTAGATCTGACCGTTATTCCGGTCAACGATGTGCCAGTTCCTGGTGCACCGCTGCATACTCAAATGCTAGAAAACGGCACCATCATCATCGAAGCAAAAGACCTGTTATCAGGTGCGACCGATGTGGATGGCGACATTCTGCATATCGAGAATCTACTGCTTGTTGACCAGTCACAAGGTACGTTGACAGACAACGGCGACAACACCTTTACCTTCGAGCCGACAGCGAACTTCTATGGTGACGTAAATCTGACTTTCGATATCAGTGATGGTCAAGCAAGTGCACCAAGTACCGCCTCAATTGATGTCGAGATCGTCAATGAAGCACCGGAAGTCAGCGGTCCTATTGATGCAGTCGTGGACGAAGATGGCTCGATTACCATCACTCAAGAAGACTTGTTAGCGAACGCGACGGACGTGGATGGTGACAATCTTGAAGCGGTGAACCTGTCGACCAACGATCCTAATGCAACCATCGTTGAGAACGCTGATGGTAGCTTCACGATTACACCGAGCGAAAACTTCTTTGGTGAAATCGAATTTACTTATGACGTAACTGACGCGATTGAAACCGTCGCTGCGGATCTAAACCTCACCGTTAACCCAGTGAACGACCTGCCAGATGTGCCTGATTTGTCCTTCACCACAGAAGACGGCGAAGCCATCACGATTACTGAAGCAGAGTTGCTGGCTCAAGCGACGGACATCGAAGGCGATGACTTATCTGTTGTGAACGTGACGAGCTTGAGCGATACGGTTCAAGTAACAGACAATGGTGATGGCACTTACACGTTAACGCCAGAGCAGGGGTTCTTTGGTAATGTTGACCTCACGTTTGATGTGAGCGATGGCACCGATGTGGTGGCGGCGAATATCGATTTGAAAGTGGAATTTGTCAACGACACGCCAGAAGCAGCGCCAACTATTGCAAATGTGGACGAGGACGGTTCTATCCTCGTGACACAAGATATGTTGCTTGAGAATGCAAGCGACCAAGACGGTGATGATCTATACGCGACCGCGCTTGAGACTAACGATCCAAATGCAAGCATTGTTGATAATGGTGACGGTACCTATACCGTGACGCCATCTGAGAACTTTAACGGTGAAATTGCGTTTACCTATGAAGTGAACGACGGCGAGCTAAGCACATCAACCGAAATGACGCTGACGGTTAATCCCGTCAACGATATCCCAATTGTCGCACCAGCCATGTATAGCATCGAAGAAGATGGCAGTATCCTGTTTACTCAGGGGGACTTGCTCAATGGCGCTATCGATATTGAAGGTGATGACCTAACCGTTACCAGTATTAATTATTCAGGTGATGAAGGTACGGTCACCGACAACGGTGATGGTACGTTTAGCTTTGTTCCAGAAGAACACTTTAGTGGTGATTTACAGTTCAGCTTTACGGTTTCTGACGGCACGGATGAAGTAGAACAAGACATCAATGTCCACATTGAAGCGGTTGCGGATGCACCTGATCTTGCCATTACAGATGGTGATGGTGCTGTGATCGATGATAACGCTATTTTGGTTGATCCAGGCGGCATTGTTGAGCTGAATATTGCGGCTGCGCTCGTAGACCAAGACCTTTCTGAAACGCTGACTGTGACCGTTGATGGCGTGCCAGAAGGCTCCGTCATCAGTTACGACAACGAAGGTGTACTTAACGATCAAGATAACGGTATCACCAGTTTCAACGATACTGAAATCACGGTTACGTTTGAAGGTGAGACGGCGGGTTACCAAAACGCGGCTGGTTATTACAAAGTTGATGAAGACGGCAATATCACTGGAGTTGAAGTGGTGTACGAAAACGCTTCTCAAGTTGGCGGTGGTGGTGACCTTGTTCCGGGACAAGACCAATTTAGCTTCCAAATTTCGGAAGGGGAAAGCTTCAATCTGTTCTTAATTCCAAATGGTCATGCCCACAATAACTTCGACGCTCTGCCAGATGGTCAATATGAATTCCGTGCAACGGATGGTTCGCCGGCCAATATGGATACCGTCGACCCACAACTGGTGTTTGTTGGTGTTGACGGTTCAGAAACGGTGATTCAAAGCCAGTTTGGAGATGCGATCTTCCATGGTGGTTCGAGCTCTGAGCTCAACCAAGATGGCATTGAACATACCCGAACTACTGTGAACGAAGACGGTGAGTTGGTCTACGGTTTTGAGGATCTTTACGGTGGTGGTGATGCTGATTATTCCGATTTCAACTTCACCATTGATGTTGGTGAAGTAAATAGCCAGATCTACAGTGGCGAAGTGACGGTTGGGCCTGATGGCTCTGTAACACTGCCGACCACTGCTATTGATCAAGAGTTACAGATTCAGCTTCCAGAAGACTTCAATCAACAGCTAGAGGTAAACGTAACGGCTACAGCCACTGAGTTGTCTAACGGTGATGCTGAGACGGTTTCTCAAACTATTTATATCAATGCCACAGGCGCTGTTATTGAACATGCGCCAGAAGCATTGCCAGTATCAGCACTGGTTGAAGAAGATGGTTCTATCCTTATCTCGCAAGAAGATTTACTTGCGAATGCTAGTGATCAGGATGGTGATCAACTGACAGCGCTGAATTTGGCAACAGATGACGAAAACATCACCATCACGGATAATGGCGACGGTACTTACACATTAACGCCAGATGCGGACTTTAATGGTGATATTACCTTTACGTTTGATGTGTCTGATGGTGATGATGTTGTCTCAACCAACTTAGAGCTAACGGTTTCGCCTGTCAATGATGCACCAGAACCACAAGATCAAGCGTTTACTGTTGGCGAAGATGGTGTACTGACCTTTACCGATGCAGACCTGCTAACAGGTGCTACCGATATTGAAGGGGATGATCTATCTGTTGAGGGCGTCACTTACACAGGCGCGGACGGTGTCCTAACTGACAATGGTGATGGCACGTATAGCTTCGCTCCAAACGAGAACTTCAATGGCGATGTGAACTTCACTTTCGATGTTTCCGATGGCACGGACACTGTGACCGCAAATATCGATGTGAGCGTGACGCCAGAGAACGACCCACCAGTTGCAGGTAGCACGGCTTACACAGTGCATGAAGACAACTCGATCACCATTAGCAACGAACAACTATTAGCGAACTCGTCTGATATTGAAGGTGAAGTGGCGATCGACAGCGTCAGTTATAGCGGCAACGACGGTGTGTTAGAAATCAACGGTGATGGTACGTATACCTTCTCACCAAACGAGAACTTCAGCGGCGAGATGAGCCTAGATGTTGTCGTTATCGATGAAGAAGGTGCAACGGACTCTACCACTGCTGGCATTACTGTGATTGAGGTAAATGACCCACCAATCGCAGGTCCAACTGCGTACACCATCGATGAAGACCAAGTTTTAACGTTTAGTGAATCGCAAGTGCTACTGAATGCTTCGGATGTTGAAGGCGATGTTGAGCTAGTAGGCATCAGCTACGACGGTCCAGATGGTATCTTCTCAGTAAACGGCGATGGTACTTGTAGCTTTGCACCGAATGAAAACTTTAACGGCCAAGTGCAGTTGGATGTGACCATTCGTGATGAAGATGGCTCAGAGGTCGATACTTACCTCACGGTCGATGTCTTACCAATCAATGATGCACCAGTATCGGGGAACTTGGCGTACAGCGTCGACGAAGACAATTCAATCACACTGAGCCAAGAGCAGCTTCTTGCTCAAGCATCGGATGTGGAAGGTGATGCGCTGACTGCGTCTAACCTAGTGGTTGATGGCGATGCGACGGTAACTGCAAATGATGATGGTAGCTTTACCATTACGCCAGATGCGAACTTCAATGGCGACATTGATATCACGTTCGATATCAACGACGGCAGCGACACTATTGTTGCAACGGCGGACCTAACCGTTAACCCAGTTAATGACTTGTCACAGCCGGAAGATCAAGCGTTCACCATCGGCGAAGATGGCGTCTTGCTGTTCACTGATGAGGACCTGCTTGATGGCGCAACGGATATCGATGGCGATAATCTATCGGTTGAAGGTGTCACTTACATAGGCGCGGACGGTGTCCTAACCGACAATGGTGATGGTACGTATAGCTTCGCTCCAAACGAAAACTTCAATGGCGACGTGAACTTCACCTTCGATGTTTCTGATGGCACGGATACCGTGACCGCGAATATCGATGTGACAGTCACGCCAGAGAACGATCCACCAGTGGCAGGCAGCACGTCTTACACAGTGCATGAAGACAACTCGATCACCATCAGTGATGAGCAACTCCTGGCTAATTCGTCTGATATCGAAGGTGATGTTGCGATCAGCAGCGTGAGCTACAGCGGTAACGACGGTGTGCTAGAAATTAATGGCGATGGTACTTACACCTTCTCACCAAACGAAAACTTCAATGGCGATGTTAGCCTAGATGTTGTCGTGGTTGACGAGGACGGCGCGGTTGATACAACAACAGCGGGTATTACCGTTCTTGAGGTGAACGATCCACCAATCGCAGGAACAACCAGTTACACCATTGATGAAGATGAAATCATCACCATCAGTGCAGAACAGTTGTTGGCGAACTCCTCCGATATTGAAGGTGAGGTAGCACTAGATAGCGTGAGCTACAGTGGCAGTGAAGGTATCTTTACCGACAATGGTGATGGTACGTTCAGCTTTGCACCAAACCAAAACTTCAATGGTGAAGTGAATCTTGATGTTGTGGTCGTGGACGAAGATGGTGCGACCGCTTTGACGACGGCAAACATTGATGTTCTGCCAATCAATGATGCTCCAGTATCGGGTGACTTGGCTTACAGTGTCGACGAAGACAACTCAATCACGCTAAGCCAAGAGCAATTGTTGTCTCAAGCGAGCGATGTGGACGGCGATGGCCTTGTTGCTGAAAACTTGCTTGTAGATGGTAATGCGACAGTGACTGCTAACGACGATGGCAGCTTCACCATCACGCCTGATGCGAACTTCAATGGTGACATTGATATCACGTTTGATATCAGTGATGGTTCTGACACCTTGGTCGCGACGGCAGATCTAACGGTTAATCCAGTTAACGACCTACCACAACCAGAAGATCAAGCGTTCACCATTGGTGAAGATGGCGTCTTGTTGTTCACTGATGAAGATCTGCTTGATGGCGCAACAGATATCGATGGCGATGACCTATCGGTTGAAGGTGTGAGCTACACAGGTGCTGACGGTGTCCTAACCGACAATGGTGACGGCACTTACAGCTTCGCGCCAAACGAGAACTTCAATGGCGACGTGAACTTTACCTTCGATGTTTCCGATGGCACGGATACCGTGACCGCAAATATCGATGTAAGCGTGACGCCAGAGAACGATCCACCGGTGGCAGGTAGCACATCTTACACCGTACACGAAGACAACTCGATCACCATCAGCGATGAGCAATTACTAGCGAACTCGTCAGATATTGAAGGTGACGTATCTGTAGACAGCGTCAGCTACAGCGGCACAGATGGCGTGTTCCAAGACAATGGTGATGGTACTTACACCTTCTCGCCAAACGAGAACTTCAATGGTGAAGTCAGCCTAGATGTTGTCGTGGTTGATGAAGACGGTGCGACGGATTCAACTACCGCAGGTATTACAGTACTTGAGGTGAACGATCCACCAATCGCAGGCGCGACCAGCTACTCAGTGAACGAAGACGAAGTCATCACCATCAGCTCTGAGCAGCTATTGGCGAATGCTTCGGATGTTGAAGGTGACGTCGCGATTGATAGTGTCAGCTACAGCGGTTCCGACGGTATCTTTACCGATAACGGTGACGGTACATTCAGCTTCGCACCAAACGAAAACTTCAACGGTGATGTCAGCCTTGATGTGGTTGTCACTGATGAAGATGGCGCAACGGTAGCAACCAATGCAAACATCGATGTTCTTCCAGTCAATGATGCTCCAGTATCAGGTGATTTGGCTTACAGCGTGGATGAAGATGGTTCTGTCACTCTCAGCCAAGAGCAGCTTCTTGCTCAAGCCGGCGACGTGGATGGTGATGACCTAACCGCATCGAACTTGACTGTTGACGGCAATGCGACCGTTGTTGCGAACGATGATGGTAGCTTCACTATCACACCAGATGCTGACTTCAATGGCGACATTGATCTGAGCTTCGACATTACGGACGGCGATGCAACCATTCAAGCGACTGCCGATCTGACCGTGAACCCAGTGAACGACCTGCCAACGGTTGGTCAGCCACAGTTTGTTACGCAAGAAGACACCAGCTTCACCTTTACCGAAGAGCAATTGCTGCAAAATGCAGGTGATATCGATGGTGATAACCTAACGGTTGAAAACGTTGCTTCTGACAGCGGTACTTTGGTTGATAACGGTGACGGCACGTACACCTTCGCACCGAATGAAAACTTCGATGGCAACGTGAACGTGACGTTTGATGTCAACGATGGCACCGCAACCGTACCAGCAGAAGCGAACATCGATGTTCAATCTGTGGTCGATATGCCAGAGCTGTCGATTGCTTCAGACTTGGTGATTGCGTCTGATAACTTCGAGTCTGGCTCGAACGGTTGGAACGCGAACACTGAGAGCTCTCAAGGCTTCGAAACGGGCGATATGCTGGGTCGTATTGGTGGCACTGGCGGTGATGAAGCGGTCAGCAAAATCTACGAGATCCCAAGCGATGTCAACGAAGTGAATATCTCGTTTAGCTTCTACGAAATCGATTCTTGGGATGGCGAGTCGTTCCAAATCTTTGTCGGCGGCGAACAGCTAACCACCTTGGAGAATTCAGCGTTCCTTACTCAAGATGGTACGACAACGCTTTACGACTCTAACGGCAACGAAGTAGGTGAAGTTGTCCACGGCTCTTCACAAGGCGAAGGTTTCAGTGGTTGGAATGACCAAGCTCACCAAATCAACCTGACGGTTCCTGTCGAGGATGGTGAATTGCAGCTTGGCTTCGGTTCAACCTTGAATCAAGACGTTTGGGATGAATCGTTTGGTATCGACAACATCGAAATCACGGTAGCGGACGCGGATTACCAAATCATCGGTACCGAAGATACGCCAGTGCCGCTTGATATCGATGCTGCGTTAACCGATACCGATGGTTCAGAAAACCTCTCTATCTTGATTGAAGATGTGCCAGAAGGCAGCGCACTATCGGCTGGTGTTGATAACGGGGACGGCACTTGGTCACTACAACCAGGCGAGCTAGAAGGACTAGAGTTTATCCCTTCTTCGGACTTTAATGGCGATGTGACGTTAATCGTGAACGCTACGTCTACGGATGTGGATACCGGAACCACGGCGACAGCAACGCAAGATGTGACGATTCATATCTCGCCAACCAATGATGCACCAGAAGTGACTGGTGATATCAGCGCAGTTACTGCCGAAGACAACAGCATTACGCTAACTCAAGAGCAGTTACTTGAGCACGCTGTTGATATCGATGGTGACGACCTAAGCGCAATCAACCTGAGCACCAATGATGAAAATGCAACGGTTGAAATGAACGAGGATGGCAGCTTCACCATCACTCCGAGCGAGAACTTCTACGGTGACATTGAGTTTAGTTACGATGTCACGGATGGCGAAGAAGTGGTTGCGGCAGGTCTTGACCTAACCGTTACACCAGACAATGACGCGCCAGAGCCACAAGATCAAGCTTTCACCGTGGGTGAGGACGGTCTTCTTACCTTTACCGATGCTGACTTGTTAACAGGCGCGACGGATGTAGAAGGTGACAACCTAACAGTTGAAGGTGTGACTTACACAGGTGCCGATGGTGTCCTAACCGACAATGGCGATGGCACGTACAGCTTCGCACCGAATGAGAACTTCAATGGCGACGTGAACTTCACGTTCGATGTATCAGACGGTACGGATACCACCTCTGCCAACATTGATGTGAGTGTGACGCCAGAGAACGATCCACCGGTGGCGGGCAGCACGTCTTACACAGTACATGAAGACAACTCGATCACCATTAGTGACGAGCAACTACTGGCTAATTCGTCGGATATTGAAGGCGACGTAGACATCAGTAGTGTGACTTACAGTGGCAACGATGGCGTCTTCCAAGACAATGGTGATGGTACGTACACCTTCTCTCCAAACGAGAACTTCAATGGTGAGGTTAGCCTAGACGTTGTAGTTGTCGATGAAGAGGGGGCGACAGACTCAACCACTGCGGGTATTACCGTTCTTGAGGTGAACGATCCACCAATCGCAGGTGCGACAAGTTACTCTGTCAATGAAGACGAAGTCATTATCTTCACGGAAGAGCAACTGCTAGCGCAATCAAGCGATGTGGAAGGTGACGTGAGCCTAGAGAGCGTCTCTTACAGTGGTAGCGACGGCATTCTAACGGCGAATGACGATGGCACTTACAGCTTCGCGCCAAATGAAAACTTCAACGGTGGCGTAAGCCTAGACGTAGTAGTCGCTGATGAAGACGGTGCAACTGCGACAACCAACGCGAACATTGATGTATTGCCAGTCAACGATGCTCCGGTATCTGGCGACTTGGCTTACAGCGTCGATGAAGACGGTTCAATCACATTGAGTCAAGAGCAGTTACTGGCTCAAGCGGGTGACGTCGATAGCGATAATCTAGAAGCAGTGAACTTAACCGCGGTAGCCAATGCGACCGTTGTTGAGAACCAAGATGGTAGCTTTACGATTACGCCTGATGCGAACTTCAATGGCGATATCGACCTAAGCTTCGACTTGATTGATAACGATGGTGCGAGCGTGGAAGTGGGCGTTGACCTAACGGTGAACCCAATTAACGATGCGCCGCAATCAACACCAGTGAATATTGCTGGCACCGAAGATACCACCATTCTTATCACGCAGGACATGTTGCTTGCTAACGCGACAGACATCGACAACACCTACGACGAACTGTCTGCTGTCGACCTAGTGATTGATGAGCAATACGGTGACTTGCTAGACAACGGTGATGGCACTTGGTCATTCAGTCCGGCTGAGAACTTCAATGGTGATGTGCCAATGTCGTTCGGCGTCAGCGATGGTGATTTAGTTACGCCGGTTGAAGGCAATCTAAACGTCGAAGCGGTTAACGATGCACCAGAAGCGCCAACCATCCAGATGCAAGGCGAAGAAGATGTGGTCATGGTGATTGACCCAGCTTACATCGCTGATCAAGTTACGGATCTTGATGGTGACGAAATCAGCGTAGAAAGCATCACGGTTCGTGCGCCTGCAAACGCGACATTAACCCAGCAACCAGATGGTATGTACCACTTGGTGACCACTCAAGACTTCAATGGTTTGGTGGAACTGGGCTACACCGCGACGGATGGTGAAGAAGTGGTTGAAGGCTCGTTGAATGTGGATGTTATTCCAGTCAACGATGCTCCATTCAATGTGGGTAATGCCTTTATGGCAACCGACGAGGATGGCGCATTCACCTTTGACGCTGGCGACCTGATGAACTTGTTCGGCGATATCGACACTGAAAACCTAGTCGTATCACGCATTATAACCGCAGAAGGTGAAGATGGTGGTGAGGTAACAGACAACGGTGACGGTACTTGGACATTCACACCGACTGGCGATTTTGCAGGGGTTTCTGACTTGCAAGTTGTGGTGAGTGACGGTGAGTTTGAAACAGTACTTGATGTACCAGTGTTTGTTCGTCCTGTTGCGGATGGTGCGGTCATCACAACTGACCACGATGGTCCGTTAGTCTTCGGTGAGGACGAAACGGGTCACCTCGGCTTGAATGTTGGTCTAATCGACGATTCAGAAACGCTAAGTAACCTAGTGATGACTGGTTTCCCTGTTGGCTTCGAAGTTACGGATGGTGTGAACACCATTACCATTACGGAACCGGGTCAATACATCGATTTGAACGAGTGGGATATCTCAGATCTGCAAATGACGCCTCCGGCTGACTTTAATGGTGAGTTTTTCGTAACCGTGACCGCAACAACGGTGGATTATGGTGACGAGCCAGAAGAGTTCGAAGATGGTATCGATTCAGGTGACTTCGAAACCCTAGCGGGTGAAGCAGTTATCCTAACCGCTGATGACCTAATCGGATTGGCAGAAAACGTAGACGCTGACGCGGGTGATGAAGTGAAATTCGTTCACCTAGCTGATCGCAGCCAAGGTGAGATTGTCGATAACGGTGATGGCACATGGACATTCAATCCAGCACCAGGCTTTACTGGTGAAGCGGATATCGCTTACGTGATTGATAAAGACGGTGTGCTTCATGATGAGCAAACAGGTGTGGTCGTGAAAGAAGACGCACCACAAGAGAATGCTTCTCCAGAAATCGACAGCATTTCTACCACAGAAATGGCAGCGGATGGCACCTTGTCGTTCACCAATGATGACATGCTATCGACCTTGAGCGATGCAGAAGGCGACAGCTTGAGCATTGAGTCAGTGAGCCTAATGGAAGGTCAAGGTGTGATAGAGACCGATAACCAAGGTAACTACCAATTCACACCAGCAGAAGGCTACACCGGAGATGTTCAAGTTGGCTTTATTGCAACTGACGGTGAAAACCGCATTGAGAGCTTCTTTAATGTCGACATCCAAGGTGAAGGTGAAACTACTACCAGCGAAGGCTACGCACTCGCTGATGATGGTTCACTAACACTAACGGAAGCACAGTTGATTGATGAGCTTGGCATTAGCCCTTCAGCAGAAGTGTTGGATGTCGCCGATGCAAACGATGCAGGTTTCTTCGCGAAATCAGGTGATGAAGAGTGGACATACTGGCCGAACGATGACTTCGATGGCAATTTGGCTATGGATGTTCAGGTCAACGATAACGGTGAAGTATCGACTCAGAATCTGAGCATCCAAGTTGCGGACGATTCAGGGCAAAGTGACGAGCCACAAATTCAAACTGCTCAAGCATCATCAGAGCAGCAAGTTGGCGAAGCGCAACAGCCTGAAGAGCAAGCAGCAAACGGTGCAGACAGTGAAGAGGAGAGCGCAGCTGATGTGACTGCAGCACCAGGCGATACCATTTCTATCTCGGTTCCAGATGAGGTCAGCGGTAACGAATCGGTGGATTATGCAGAAATGTCCGGTCTACCTGATGGCGCATCGGTAAGCAACGCACTGGATAATGGCGATGGCAGCTTCACATTAAGTGGCAACCTGAACCAACCAGTATCGGTTGACCTACCAGAAGGTTACGAAGGTACGAGCGAAATCCAATTCCAAGGTTACGACGAATTGGGCAGCGCGGTAGAAGGTGCGAGTGGCACAGTTGAAGTTGAAGTCGATGATCAATACACCATGCAAGGTTCTGCTCAAGATCAGCAACCAGACATGGCGGGTATGGAATCTGGCGGCAGCGACTGGACAAGTGCGGGAGGCCAAGATCAAGGTGTTGACTTCACGGATGACTCTGGCAGCTTCGACTCGGATACTCAAACGGGTACTGACCAAGGCAACGATTTCGATCAAAGCTCAATGTAACCAGTCCTAGACGAGGGCAGTGTCATTGCTGCCCAAACCAAAGCCATGCAGAGTCTACTTTGCATGGCTTTTTTGTCGGATTTCTTTCTATGAGCTGTAGAAAAAACTTGGAAATTGAAAAAAGTATTCTTAGTTAGTTTATACCCAAGTAACCTCGAGATGTTAGGTTCAGCGAGAATGGCTTGGTTTGTAGACGCGGCGGCGATTTAAAGGTCTAGTGGGTCTAAATCAAGAATCGACAACAAAGTATACAAACCAAGACAGCTCGCCCTTCGGGAGCGTGTCATTGACTCGGTTTCTGTGTCAAACAACTTGGAAAGAGCTGACTATTACGCTGCGTTGTTTTCCTTGACCCCGAATCAATGACAACGCTCTGAATCCTGCATCTTGAAGTCACTTGGGTATAAGAGTCATTTACAAGGAGGAACGACATGTACCGTTATGTCAGTTCGCCAAAAGCATCGAAGTACATAGTGCCACCACCACAGCATCGTGAGTTGTCGAGTATCGATGTGCCGGAGTCGGAACTTGAGATGCGTGAAATTCTGAACAACTGGTTTGCCGATGGATTGGCGCCCATCATTCAAAATAAAGAAAATTACATCTCTGCTAATGAGCAACAGCGCTTTGAGCAGCTCAGTCGTACGGTGGGCGTGCTACTGCGTAATAAAGATTACTACTTTGCCACCAAGCGGATTCTTTCGCTGTGGGAGCAAGACTGCTTAGAAACGACTTACGTTAATTATCTGATTTTACGTAGTGAGCGCATACCATACTTCGAATAAGTCCCATTTCTTGGCTTGAAATAGTGGTTTACATGGTTTTCTTAGTAACTTTTGATACCTGTATTTAACATTTTTGTAAACATCGTTATATTTAAGGCTCATCGTTCTCAGGAGTTTATGGGTGAACCTCACGATATCAGGGAAGTTGCAGCTCAGTTTTGTGCTGCTAGCCGTACTTTTTATGGCATCAGCGGTATTCACGTATCGCAACGTCACCACCGTAGAGCAATACGCCTCTTCATTACTTAAATCCGATTTACCGACCGTCGACACCAGCCGCGGTATCCAACAGTCCGTTCAAGCGTCGCTGTCTTCTATTCGAGCCTACATGTTGCTAGGTGGCGATGAAGAGGCGAGCGCACGTCTGAGTGAGGACGTACGCAATATCATGGCGTCAACAGACGAGTCGCTTCCAACGTTGCAGGCTTTGATCTCTGAACAGGATTTTCAAGCGATTCAAAGTCAGTGGGATGCGGTAAAAGTCTCTCTAAACAAGTTGATTGAGCTCAGTCACAGTGATGAGAACTTACCCGCGCATAACCTCTTTATTAACGAAGCTGCACCCATTGCAGAAGTGGCACTTGATCAGCTTCAAAGCTTAATCAATGAAGAGTCAGGAAACCCATTTGGTGGAGACAGAAAGCGTCTGTTTAAAGTTTACGCCGACAGTTATACCTCCCTCGCCAATGCACTGTCCGCCTTGCGAGATTTCCTGTTGTACGGGCAGCAAGATCACCTAGACAAATACCACGACTTGATTAAGTACCACAATCAGTCTGTGGCGGAAATCGACAGCAAACTCGACAGACTTACCGATAACGACCAATCATTGTGGTCACTGTTTAAGGAAATGCAGCAACTGTACTCTCCTTTAGGAGAGCAGGTAATTGCATTGCGTCAATCGCCAGAGTGGAATGAATCAAACTTGTTAATGGCGAATGAACTGTTGCCAGCAGCGGATGCACTAGACCAAAGCTTAGAGACGATCGTATTGGCTCAACAAAGTCGTGCAGATCAAAGCGGACAGGGCATTAATCAGTCGATCAAAAACGTACTCACCACCATGCTGATTGCAGCGGCATTGGTTTTGTTTGCCGCAGTAGCGATTTCAAAATACATGGGCAACACCATTGGTCGCCGAGTGAAAAACTTATCGGAGCGTGCAAAGACGATCGCTTCAGGAGATGTTTCTCAGCCTCCGTTAACTGTTGTTGGGAAAGATGAATTGGCAGACCTTACCGATTCGATTAACCGCATGAACCAATCGTTAGCGAGCATTGTGGCAGGGGTGAGTGAAAAAGCGCACCAAGTGGATACCAGTATGGGGGCTTTGTTGGAATCGGCGCAAGTCACCTCATCGAATGTTGAACAGCAACAGACCAGCATTGTTGAAATGGGAAGCCAATTGGATGAAATCGCTTTAGCCGCGCGTAACACCCTAGATCAAGCCAATCAATCGGTGCAGAAGCTTTCTGATTCAAAAGGCGAGATTGAACAAGGTCGTGATGCTTTAGAGCAAAACAAAGTCACCATGGAAAGCTTGCACGGCAGCATTGAAACCGCGAGTACGCAAGTGACGCAGTTAAGCAAAGAGAGTGAAGCCATTGGCCGAGTGACGGAAGTCATTGAAGGCTTGGCAGAGCAAACCAATTTACTGGCATTGAATGCCGCGATAGAAGCAGCGCGAGCGGGCGACCAAGGACGAGGCTTTGCGGTTGTGGCGGACGAAGTACGTATGTTAGCGACTCGCACTACTCAATCGACGACAGAAATCAACGGCATCATTAATGCGATTCAACGCTCGACCAATTCGGTGGTTGAGGAGATTGAACACAGTCAATCACTGGCGGAGCAGGGCGCTGAGCACATTGAAAAAGCGGTAACTCGTTTGCTTGTCACGACTGAACAAATTGGTTCTTTGAATGAACAAATGGCAGAACTTGCGGCAGCGGCAGAGCAGCAATCTCATGCGACCAATTCGATCACTGGATTGATGTCCGGTATTACTCAATCAGTGGATGAGGTTTCGAATAACAGCCAACGTGCATCAGAGACATCATTGCAAGTAAAAGAGCAAGTTACCGAGCTGAATCAACAGATGGCAACTTTTAAAACGGCGTAGATAAGGTTTACGTCTGTTCATCGACTTTTGAACGTTAACCAAATAGTAAAAAAGCCCCAATTCTTTTTACACAAAAAGGGTTGGGGCTTTTTGTTGGATGATACGCCGATATTCGTCTACTTGCTCATTGGATTTAGCTATTTAAATCATAGTTAAAACCAAATTTTCTTCACCGAGCCGGAGTCGTAATATGACTCCATCGGCAGCAAATACTGCAAAAGAATTTTTAAACTTTATACCAATCCCGGTAAGAGAATCGTTCGTTACTACGATTGGTATCATCCTTCTAGGAGCAAGATTATGAACAAACAAGTAAGCCTAATTGGTCTAGACAGCGAACAATCAGCACAACTAGCTCAACAGCTAAATCAACTGCTAGCGCATTACCAAGTGTTGTACATGAACTCTCGCGGTTACCACTGGAACATTAAAGGTGCGCAATTCTTCGAACTGCACGTAAAATTTGAAGAGATCTACACTGATCTACAAACAAAAATCGATGAGCTTGCAGAGCGTATTCTAACTTTGGGTCATACGCCAGCGCACGCATTCAGCAACTACTTGGAAGCAAGTGAAATTAAAGAACATCAAAACGCGACTTCTGGTGAGGAGTGTGTACAAGGTCTGGTTCAAGGCTTTAGCGTTCTACTTCTAAAACAGCGTGAGATTCTACAAAACGCGGGTGAAGCAGATGACGAAGGTACAGCGGCATTGATGGGTGACTACATCCGTGAACAAGAAAAATTAATGTGGATGCTTAACGCTTACCTACAAAGCTAAGCGACGCATCACTCAAGCAATCCTTGGGAACGCATGAAACAATCGGGAATAAGTCATAAGGGGCACGTTGGTGCCCCTTTTTTTGTGTGCGTGCTTTATTTGCGTTTTTTTATGTTCGCGGTAAAGATTGGAAATGGCTCAATAAATCACTGAGTTCATTAAGCGCCAACGAGGCTGAGTCATTGAAGGTTTCTTGATTACCATGATGCACAATACAAGAGGGCATCTGAGCGTTATACGCCGCCTGTAAGTCGTAAAGGTAATCGCCGACATAAAGCACTTCATCCGGCATCAAACGCCACTCTTTCGCCAATACCTGCAGAGACAAAGGATCTGGCTTGGGCGGGAAGCATTCACGAGTGATGACTCGCTCCACTGAAATTTGGTTGTGCTCTAGCTTGCGTTGCGTGGCGATTTGACAGTTGCGCGTCACGATAGCGGTTTTGATTTCATTTTGATGCAAGTGAGCGAGCAGTTCATGACATCCAATCATTGGGGCAGACTGCTCAGCATCAGAAATCTCGTAATCAAATATAACGTTATGAGCGTGCTCTCGATGGTGAGGGTGCTCAAGTGTCTCGACAAAATCCAATAGATCTTCACTCTGCGGACAACCAAGCTGTTGTCGCAATTCGCCGAAGTTCATATCAGAACTTACCAAGGTGTTGTCTAAATCAAACACCACGGCTTTAATTTTATCGAGCTGTAAAGGGAATGGAATCATAATGACCTCGTACAACTTAACCGAACTATCGTTTTAAAAAACAAAAGGTTATTGTTAAGTTTAGATTCTTCTGCTTAGATTGTACGAAAATAAATCAACCATGTATCACAAAACAAGGACGCGCATGATCATTCCTAAACCATTACAAAAAGGCGACACCATCGGCTTTTTCTCGCCATCCTCCCCAGCCACGGTATTTGCACCAACGCGTTTTGAGCGCGCTAAAGCGTATGTGGAATCCCATGGTTACCAGCTAAAAGCAGGCTGCTTAACGGGTAAAACTGATCAATATCGCTCGGGTTCGATTCAAGATCGAGTAGAAGAATTGAATACGTTGATTCGTGATCCTGAAGTGCGCTGTATTATGTCGACCATTGGTGGTTATAACAGTAACTCATTGCTACCTTACATTGATTACGAGGCGCTGAAGAAAGATCCCAAGATCATTGTTGGCTATTCGGATGTGACGGCACTGCTCATGGGTATTTATGCACGAACCGGTATCGTCACTTTCTATGGTCCTGCTTTGGTGGCATCTCTGGGTGAATTCCCGCCAACGGTGGACGAGACCTTCGCTTCGTTCGAATCGATTGTGAATACGTTAGAGGGCTTGGATCATCAATACGCAATGCCTCAAGGTTGGACGGATGAATGGATAGAGTGGGGCGAGCAAGACCGCGCAAAGCAAACCTTGCAAAACCAGTGGCATTTCAGAGGCGAAGGCAACATCACTGGGCGTTTGGTTGGCGGAAACCTCAATACCATGACAGGCATCTGGGCAAGTGAGTTTATGCCGATTATCGAACACGGTGATATTTTGCTGTTGGAAGATTGCTTGCAGGGCATTGAAACGGTCGAACGCTCTTTTGCGCTGCTCAAGCTTTCTGGTGTGTTTGATAAAGTTGGTGCGGTTGTGCTCGGCAAGCACGAAAAGTTCAACGATAAAGGCACAGGACGAGCACCTATAGACGTGTTGCTAGAAGTGCTTAACGGTCAACCACTACCGATTTTGTATGACTTTGATAGCTGCCATACTCACCCAATGCTTACCGTTCCATTGGGCTCGACCATGACGCTCGATTTTGACAATGAAACGGTAGCAGTGAGTTTAAAGAGCTAGCTTTTTTGAATAGTTCGTCAGAGAAAACTATTTCTCCTCAAGACGAAAGATTTTGCCGCTGTCGGTAGAAAAATAGATATAGCCATCGGGGCTGATGGTTATATCTCTTACTCGCTCACCAAGATTCTCCATCAATCTTTTTGATTCGGTGAGCTTGCCATTCTCAATAGAGACCACGTTGATGTGCGCCAGCTTCAAGGCTCCGGTGAGGATTTTTCCGTCCAACTCTGGGTATTTATCGCCACGGTACAAAATCATGTTACTTGGTGCGATAGAAGGGATATATACCAGCTTGGGATCTTCCATTCCCGGTAACGACTTAGCTTCCCCGACGTCCAACGGACCCCAATATTCTTTACCATGAGAGACTTTAGCCCAGCCGTAGTTCGCGCCTTTCTTGATTAGGTTAATTTCATCGCCGCCGCGTGGTCCATGTTCAATCGACCACAGCTGTTTTGTTGCTTCGTCGTAAAACATACCTTGTGGGTTGCGGTGCCCGTAACTCCATATCTCAGGACGAGCTTCGGAAGGTTTGAATGGGTTGTCTTGCGGAACCGAACCATCAAGGTTGAGTCGAAGAATACTACCAGCATGGGTTTGAGTGTCTTGCCCATTATCACGTTCGCCACGGTCACCGATTGAGAAGTAAACTTTGTCGTCAATAAATGAAAGTCGACTGCCGTAGTGGCGACCTGTGTCGGTGATGGCATCAGCAACAAAGAGATCTTTCCAACCTACAAGCTGATTGTTTTGCAATTGCGCCGTCGCTAACGCCACCGTATTGCCTTTACTCGTGCGCTTGCTGTAGGTAAAGAAGAGTTGCGGGTTTTGCGTATCGGCATTCGGTGCGAGCGCGACATCCAATAAGCCAGCTTGTCCACTGGTGTTCACATCGGGGACGTTAAACAGCTTTTGAGGTTTGCCTGTGGTGATATCTAGCAACGAAACCGTACCGTTCTTTTCATTGACGATAACGCGTTGGTTATCTAAGAACTCGATCCCCCAAGGGATCTGAAATCCATTCGCCACTTCGTTAGCGCGGTATTCGGCAGCGTTGGCAGAAAAGGATAAACAAGCGAGTAGGGCAGCAGCAATCGTTCTCATGGTTCCTTCCAATATGAATCGTATTATTGCTTAAAAGCTAACACTAAAAGAGAACGTTTTGCAGAGCATGGATTGTATAAGAATGTAAAAAATCCCCGATACGAGATCGGGGATTGAATTAAGGCTAGAGAATTGTTTATGTAGCGAGATTACATCGCTTCTTCGAAGATCTTAGAGATTTCTTCGTGAGTTGCTTGTTTAGGGTTAGTGAAACCACAAGCGTCTTTCAGTGCATTGTCTGCTAGTGTTGGGATGTCTTCTAGTTTCGCACCAAGCTCTTTAATACCTGCTGGGATACCCACATCTTTCGCTAGAGTAACGATAGCGTCGATTGCTGCCGCTGCACCTGCTTCAGCAGACATGCCTTCTACGTTTACGCCCATTGCTTTCGCTACATCACGTAGACGCTCAGGACATACTTGTGCGTTGTAACGCTGTACGTGAGGTAGAAGAATCGCGTTACAAACACCGTGTGGAAGGTCGTAGAAACCACCTAGCTGGTGTGCCATTGCGTGTACGTAACCTAGAGACGCGTTGTTGAACGCCATACCCGCCATGAACTGTGCGTATGCCATTTGTTCACGAGCTTCTAGATCTTCACCGTTTTTCACTGCTGTGCGTAGGTAAGCTTGGATAAGCTCAATCGCTTTGATTGCTACCGCATCAGTGATTGGTGTTGCCGCGATAGACACGTAAGCTTCAATCGCGTGAGTTAGGGCATCCATACCTGTTGCCGCAGTTAGCGAAGCAGGTTTAGCTAGCATTAGCTCTGGATCGTTTACAGAGATAAGCGGTGTTGTATGCTTATCAACGATAGCCATCTTGATGTGACGCTCTTCGTCAGTGATGATGCAGAAACGCGTCATTTCAGATGCCGTACCCGCAGTCGTGTTGATTGCGATAAGTGGCATCATTGGTTTTGCAGATTGGTCTACGCCTTCGTAATCTGCGATTTTGCCGCCGTTAGAAGCAACAAGCGCGATACCTTTCGCACAGTCGTGTGGTGAACCACCGCCTAGAGAGATAACGAAGTCACATTCGTTATCAGTAAGAAGTGCCAAGCCGTCGTTAACGTTGCTGATAGTAGGGTTTGGTTGAGTGCCATCGAACACAACAGTTGCTACGTCGCGTTCTGTTAGTAGATCTTGAACCTGCTTTACTACACCGATTTGGTTAAGAATCTTATCCGTAACAATCAAACCTTTTTTAAAGCCTTGAGATTGGATGCTGTCTGCTGCGTCTTTCAGACAACCAGCGCCCATTAGGTTTACGGTAGGGATAAAAAATGCACTTGTCATATTGGATTGCTCCGTCGTTATTTTTAATAATCTTTCTTAATCTGGCATTTACTCTGGCATACCCCGTTCTTGATTTAGATTGATCTAGGACAAGTTTAACCCCTTAGGGGTATCTTGAGGGCTGAAAGTGTGATGGCAGTCTTGTTGCACAGTGAGATGGTGCAACACCTACTTAACGTAGCTGAAATATCTCATTTATTACGCAAACGATTGGCAAAAATAACAAGATTCGTACGGTTTATCTCTCAATTAGACTAAAGTATAAAAAATCCCCATTAATATGTAGTCTATCAATGGGTATTCGTATGGTGTGTTTTAAGCAAACGTTTTCGACTTAGGCGATTTTAACTAGCTTATCTACTAGTTTTTCAATGCCTGACGCAGCTTGGGAGATATTCTCCGCTAACATATAAGCTGGTGTTGAAAGCACGTTGTGTTTTTCATCGAAATGGATTTCATCCACCTGACAATTGACGTGCTCACCCCCCATATGACCGAATGCTGCTGCAGTGGCTTCATCGTTACCAATGGTGCCTTTTACACCTTGATCGTAAATCATAGGGATAATAGTTGGTGCGATGCATAAATAACCTGCAGGTTTGCCCGCTTGAGCGAATGCACGACACGCTTGGGCGACGTGAGTATTGATCGAACATTCTGCGCCTGAGACGGCGAAGTCGGTTAAGTTTTTCGCGGCACCAAATCCACCTGGAAGCAGTAGGGCATCGTATTCATCAACGTTAAGTTTGGCGACATCGTCAATGTTACCGCGAGCGATACGAGCTGATTCGATCAAGACGTTGCGTGTTTCATCCATTTCGTCACCGGTTAGGTGATTGATGACGTGGAGTTGGTCAATGTTAGGTGCAAAGCAGTGCCAAGTTGCACCTGCCTTCTCGATGGCGTAGAGCGCCAATACGGCTTCGTGGATCTCAGAACCGTCGTAAACGCCTGAACCACTTAAAATGACTGCGACTTTTTTCATGATTGGATTCCTTTACTCTGAACGTTCCTTAGATTGTTCTTTACTATCTAGACCATGCGTTTCCGAATGTGTTTCAACGTTTTCACTTTCGTCGTCTTCCTCATAGTAGCGCACAACAAACGGTGTCAGAATGACACTCGAAGGCAGAAAATGTTTCATATCGACTCCAACCGCTTAATAGAGTGGTTTTTATACCGATTTTGGAAAAAGAGTACGTTGAAGCGGATCATTTTTGAGTTAAGCTGCAGTTTCCTTTGGCATTCATGAGCAGTAGGTCACATAGATAACATGCAATCCTATCAGTTTCGTTTCACCCTTTATGGTTGTATCGCCATTCTCTCTTGGAGCTGTTTGCTAGGCATCGCTAGATTGGTGACAGAAAGTTTGGGACCTGTGGGCGGATCAGCCATGCTGTATTCTCTGAGCTCCATTTTTCTGTTGATTGTGGTTGGCATCCCAAAACGGTCGTATTTCTCACCCAAGTATTTAGTTCTCGGTGGGGCGATGTTTGTCTGTTACGAGATCTTCCTTGCGCTGGCGTTGGGCTACTCCAATTCTCGCTCTCAGGCGATTGAAGTTTCCATCGTCAATTACCTATGGCCTGCACTAACCGTTTTGTTTGCGGTATTGGGCAGTAACAAAAAGCCGAACTGGCTACTGTACTCGGCAGTTATGTTGGCATTCATTGGTGTCGCTTGGACGGTCAGTGGTGATAGCGGTTTATCACCAACGCAGTTATTGGCGAACATCAGCAGCAATCCGATTGTTTACTTTATGGCATTTGCAGGCGCAGTCATCTGGGCTGTGTATTGCAATCTGACTCAAAGACAACAATCGAAGCACAATGCCATTACTTTGTTTTTTATTGCGACAGCCATCTCTTTGTGGATCAAATACGCCTTTACTGATGAGCCGCCAATGGTATTCAGTTGGGAAGCGATGGGGTACTTAGTGGCTTCTGCAGCTTTAATGGCGGGTGGTTACGGATTATGGAATATCGCGATTGTTGGCGGCAATATGGTGTTTCTCGCAACCTTGTCTTACTTTACGCCGATTTTCTCTGCTCTGTTTTCTTCTATTATTCTGGGTGTCACTCTAAGCCACAGTTTCTGGCAAGGGGTCGTAATGGTAACGGTTGGTTCGTTGATGTGTTGGCTGGTCACTAAAGAGAAGCGCGAAGCTGCTGGATAAGTTTTCTGTAGGAGAGGGCAAGTTCACAAGCCACAGTTCAATGTACCAACCCCTCCTAACCTCCCCTTGTATTTGGCATCTACTCTCTCAACACCCCGAGTCAAAGGGGAGGGACTGGTTCTACATCCGAGGTTAGTCCATTGTGCACTATTAGCATACGCAGGATCACTATAAGAGTGGCGAGCTTAAGTTAGCAAAGAATAGCTCTCCTCCTTGAACGCCGCGTCCAAACACGAAGCAATTTCAGTCAATAAAAGGGAGAGCTGGTGGGGGCAAGTTCACAAGCAACAGTTCAATGTACCAACCCCTCCTAACTTGCCCTTGTATTTGGCATCTAAGCTCTCAACACCCCGAGCCAAAGGGGAGGGACTGTTCCTGCATCCGAGAATAAATCCATTTCCCACTATGAGCATTCGCCGGGTCAGTCGAAAAGCGGGTAGCTGAAGTTAGCAAAGAATAGCTCTCCCCCTTAATCGCCGTATTCAAATGCGAAGCAACTCAAGTCGATAAAAGGGGGAGTTGGAGGGGGGTACAAGTTCACAAGTCACAGTTCAATGTACTAACCCCTCCTAACCTCCCCTTGTATTTGGTATCTAAGCTCTCAACACCCCGAGTCAAAGGGGAGGGACTCGTCCTACATCTGAGGTTAGTCCATTGCGCACTATTAGCATTCGCAGGGTCAGTCGAAAAGCGGGTAGCTGAAGTTAATAAAGAATAGCTCTCCCCCTTAATCGCCGTATTCAAATGCGAAGCAACTCAAGTCGATAAAGGGGGAGTTGGAGGGGGTTGTAAGTGCATCAATCGAAGAAATAAAAAAGCTCCCGAGATTGGGAGCTTTTCTTTTGAGTTCTAATGATTTCTGGTGGTGCTCTAATACGCGACGTTCAATTGTAATTGAAGCTTGAATCTGTGCTTCGATAGTCGCTTAGTAAGCTGCTTACGAGTGTGCTCTAGCGTATCAAGCTCTAGTGTGTCGTCATCAACATGCACGTCCACATTTACTCGTAGCTCTTGACCAACTTTAGTAACGCCAGCCAGTTTCAATTGGTGCTCAGTCACTTTTTCGATGTCTGAAACGTCTTTACCAACGCTCTGACACAACTCTTTGCTTGGTGTCATCATTAACAGTTCGCGTAGGGCACCAACTAGCATATCAAATGGTACTTTAAGGAAATAGAAGCCCATTAATAGCATCATCATTGGGTCTGCATAGACGGCGTAGTGGGCGTATGATGTTAATGATACTAACCAAGCAGCGATAAAACCTGCTGTAACAGCAACACTTAAAAGCGTATCCATTTGCCATTGTTTTTTCTCAGCTTCGATTAAACCTGACGAGAAGCGACGGCTTTTCTTCGCCATAAACCACCAAGCGTAACCACAACCAACTACATTAACGACACCGAAGATAGTTGCAATAGAAGCATCAACCTCTCGGCCGCCTGACATCAGCGCGGTTACCGCTGAGAACAACGAGAAAGCAACCACAATTAGAATAACCGCTGCTTTGATAGCGATAACGATAGGTTCAAGTACAGCCTTGCCGAAAGGAAAAATAGATTTTGATGGCTTGCTGATGTAGTAAGAAGCTGCCAGTGACAATAAAGTTAACAGCAGACTGACCAGAGAATAAACACCGTCAAATACGATGACGATCGACCCAACAAGCAAGCCAAGTACCATCCCACCGACTGCAAACCCAGAAGCTAAAAGGGCTGAGAAGGTTAAGATTCGGTTTTCGTTTTTGCTTGTCCTGTCACACATAAAATATGCCTTTTATTTCTACACCCTTACATTGTTCTCTTCTGGGCGAATTTAAGCAAATTAAAACTGCGTGACATTTAATCGATATGAGATGGTTCTTTGGTGGTTTTCTTATTATTCAGTGACTTATGTTTGCTTCTTTCTGTCAATATATTTGACGCTCAGTGAAATATGTTTAGAAGTCGAATAAATACTCGCTTAATTTATCAGCCAGCCAACTCATTGCAGGGTGCTCTGTTTGCCCGTTTGGCACAAACATACAGTAGTCCTCTTGCGTCAAACCATAGGTGTGTTTGATCACTGCAAGTTTCTGATGTCTCAAATAATGTCGGATCAAAGGCTCTGGCAATACACCCCATGCGTCTTCTTCCAAAATGGTGTTTAGCATGTAGTCAAAACTGGAAAAACCAATGTATCGAGTAGAAAAGGGGTGGAGTTCCGGGTTGTCTTTTTCATTCAAGTACACCATCAAAGCTTGCATTTGGTTACGCAGGTCTTCATCGGTTACGCGGCGCATTTTACTCAGTTGGTGATCAAAGCCACAGACCGACATCATTCGAATTTTGCCTAATGGATTGTAGACAATATGCGGGTCGTCGACACGTTCGTAGTCCACACCAAATGCAAAGTCGACTTGTTGTGTACTGACTAAATTTGAAAGGTCACCACTGGACGCCAATATTAAGTTGAAGGTGGTTGAGGGGAAGCGATTATTGAGTGTGTGAGATAGCTCTTGCCATAATTCATCAGGAAGGGAGTCATCACGTGCGACCCAAACTTCTGCGTTGAACCCATCAGACACTAGAGCGCAGGTTTTCTTGATACGTTGAGCTGTAACAAGCAGGTTTTCGCAATCTTTATAAATCGCCTTTCCTGCTTCAGAGAGCATGAGTTGATTGCCCGTGCGAAGGAATAACTCAACATCTAAGTCTTTTTCAAGCGCCTTAATCGACATGCTGAGTTTGGTTCGATTGCAGTCTAATTGGCGTGCCGCCTCTGAGACGGAACCACACTCGGCAATGGTACAAAAAGCTTCAACTTGAGCTAAGTTCATGATTAGACGAGACCTAAAGTGAAATGGTAATAACGCGCAGTACGTTGGAATTGACTTTCTAATGGTAAGAAAGATTATCGAAAAAAACACGGATTCGCCAGATAAGTCTATGGTGTTTTAACGTTTTTGCGGTAATCTATGGGGGTTACAAGAAGTGAACATGGAGGCCACGATGGCACAAGATTGGGACGGCTTAGCAAAGAATTGGGAATCAAACCCAGCAACAGAACAATTTGCTCAGTCGGTGTTTGCACAGTTACAACAGCTTACTCAGCTTGATGGCATTAAAGTATTGGATTTTGGATGTGGGACTGGGCAGTTAAGCCAGCTGTTGTCACCATCCGCTAAAGACATTGTGGCATTGGACGCGTCCGAAGCTATGATCGAAGAGCTCGATAAGAAAGAACTTGTAAACGTTGAACCGGTAGTGGATGTGTTAACCCGTGGTTTGGTTGCTCAACATCCAGCGTTTCGTAATCAGTTTGATCTTGTAGTGGCATCTTCTGTGCTTGCATTCATTGATGATTTTGAAACCGCATTAAAGATTTCGCATTCATTACTCAATAAAGGTGGCTATTTTGTTCACTTCGATTGGGTTGCAGATTCAGCGAAAGAGGGCTTCACTCTAGCGAAATCAGAGAATGCACTTATCAAAGCAGGCTTTGCTGAGGTAGAAACGAAGAAGGTCTTCGAAATCACATCAGACGGGCACACAATGTCAGTATTAATGGGCGTAGGTCGCCGTTAATCTCCGATAAAGAACATAAGAAAAGCGAGCAATCTAGCTCGCTTTTTTGTTTCCTTCGATTCGCTAGACAAAAGTGAGTTGTCGAATTTCTTCTAAAACGTCTGGATTCGCAATCGCACCTAAGTTCTCGACTTCCTTGCCATTTATGACTTGTTTGACTGCAAGTTCCACCAACTTCCCTGAGCGTGTTTTAGGAATGTCGCTAATGGCGAAGATTTGGCTTGGCACGTGTCTTGGCGAGCAGGACGTTTTGAGGCGCGACTTAATCTCTGCTACTAACCTGTCATCTAAAGTGACACCCGAAGCGGTCTGCACAAACAGCCAGATTTGTTCATTGCGATCGACCTCTTTACCTACGGCAATGGAATCGACGATACCGTCAATGGCGTTTACCTGCTGATAAATCTCCGCTGTGCCGATGCGCACACCGCCAGGATTCAACAATGAATCGCTACGACCGTAGAAAACAAACCCACCTTTGGCGCTGCGTTCGACATCGTCACCGTGATGCCAGATATCATCGAACTTGTCCCAGTAAGCGTTGTGGTAGCGTTCCCCTGTATCGTTCCAAAAGCCGACAGGGAAGTTGGGCATGGAGTTGGTACAAACTAGCTCACCACGTTGTTCATTGACGCTTTGACCTTGTGAGTCGAACACTTGAACATCAATCCCCAAGCCAGCGTACTGACATTCACCACGATAAACAGGCGAGATAGGGTTACCTAATACAAAGCAGCCACAAATGTCTGTTCCGCCTGAAATAGAAGCCAAGTGCAAATCTTGCTTGATTCGTTGATACACGTAGTCAAACTGCTCTGGATAAAGCACTGAGCCCGTGGAGCACAGGGTTCTCAAAGCTGGGAGTGAGTAATCTTTGATAGGTGACAATCCGGCTTTTTCTATCGCCTCTAGATACTTGGCGGCAGTACCAAAGAGACTTACTTCTGCTCGCTGGGCTAAATCCCATAATACGTGAGGTGCTGGGTAAACTGGGCTCCCGTCAAAAATCACCAAGCATGCGCCACTCGCTAGAGCAGATACGTGCCAGTTCCACATCATCCAACCACAGGTTGTGTAATAAAAGACACGATCTTTAGGCTGAATATCTGAATGAAGTTGATGCTCTTTAAGGTGATTGAGAATCGTACCACC
This sequence comes from Vibrio sp. MOR3, assembly GCF_001557775.1. Classification (NCBI taxonomy): domain Bacteria; kingdom Pseudomonadati; phylum Pseudomonadota; class Gammaproteobacteria; order Vibrionales; family Vibrionaceae; genus Vibrio; species Vibrio sp. MOR3. The sequence continues at coordinate 611,401 of NZ_LNRD01000001.1, forward strand.
AACAGAATGCACGATGCACTTAGGCTTGCCAGTTGTGCCGGAGGAATAAAGCACAAACAGCGCGCTATTGAATTCCACGCGAGTGTAATGCAACGGAGCAGGGGAATATTGATTAAGGATGTTTTGCCAATCGTGAGTACAAACATCGCATTCGAATACATGCGGTTTGAGGTAACCGATCTGGCACACTTGTTTCAGTCCATCAAGATGATCCGCGATGTGATGGTTCTTCTCCGACATCTCGAAGGTTTTTCCATTAAAGGTATAACCATCGCAGGTAAAGAGAACCTTTGGCTTCACTTGCCCGAAGCGCTCAATAACGCTTTCTACCCCAAAATCAGGGGAGGTAGACGTCCAAGTTGCTCCTAAGCTGGTGGTGGCTAGCATTGCAATGACGGTTTGTGGCATATGTGGTAAATAACCTGCAACCACATCGCCTTGCTTAATGCCACATTCGACTAACCACTGCTGAACGCTCGAGACCTCATCACAAAGCTGCTTCCATGTGTAAGTATGTTTGTCGCCGCGTTCGTTTTCAAACCAAATCGCCAGCTCATCGGCTTGCTGCTCTGCCAAACTTAGCAGGTTCTCCGCATAGTTAACTTGAGCTTGAGGGAACCACACAGCATCTCGATTTTGCATTGGTGATTGCCAACGGCTTTCACCTTGTGCTTTTACGGTATCGCCTTGCGTGCCAATTAGGTCGCAAAATTGCCAAACCTCTTTCCAGAAATGCTCGTTATACGCCAAAGACCATTGGTGCAAATCAGAGTAGTTTTTGAGCTCGAACCCCTGCCGATTAATGTGCTCGATAAACTGCGTGATATTGGCTTGCTCGATTCGTTCTTCCGTCGGCTGCCAGACTTTGTTGCTCTCGCGCATAGCTCCCTCTATAACAAAGTTTTAACGTTTTCAGTCTGAGGTGAACCAGAAATAAAGTCAAACTCGTTGGAGAAACTAGCTCCTTATGTATATCAATGTGTTAGGTGTTAATGTAAAGAAAATGTTACACCTGAATTTTGAGTGGAAAATGGTCAGGGGATTGGAAGGACAAAAGAGTGTAGATAGGCTTAATGTAAAGGATTTGTTAATGGAGATGTGCAATGACTCAGTATCATTCAAAACCCGTCGATCAGGATGGAAGGGTAGAATGGAGCCATGAAGAGAATGCCATTTGGCGCGACTTGGTAACAAGACAAATGAGCGTGATTCAAGACCGTGCATGCAACGCGTATCTGCATGGACTCAAGCTACTCGATTTACCTCATGACCGCGTGCCACAACTGCCCGAAATCAATCGTGTTTTGATGGAAACAACGGGCTGGCAAGTGGAGCCAGTACCTGCATTGATCGACTTTGATCGTTTCTTCAATTTGCTTGGCAATAAACGCTTCCCTGTAGCGACATTCTTGAGAACGCGAGAAGAGTTTGATTACCTACAAGAGCCAGATTTCTTCCATGAGATTTTTGGTCATTGTGCCATGCTCACCAACCCTGATTTTGCCGCCTTTACCGAGCACTACGGACAGCTTGGACAAGCCGCGACACCAAAGCAGCGAGGGTACCTTGCGCGTCTATATTGGTTTACAGTCGAGTTTGGCTTGGTTCAAGAGGGTAATAAAACCAAAATCTACGGTGGCGGTATCCTTTCATCTCCGGGAGAAACCATCTATTCATTGGAAAGCGACATCGCGATTAGAGACGAGTTTGACCTGCAAACTGTGCTAAGAACCCCTTACCGCATCGACATCATGCAGCCGAAATACTACGTGATTGAAGATTTGTCCCTGCTTTTCCAAATTAGCCAACTGAATTTATTAAAACAAGCTGATCTAGCGATTGAAGCCGGATTGCTTCCACCACTTTTTGAACCAAAGGAACCTGCTCATGTTGAATGAACAAAAATGCGAAGCTTGTAGTATCGATGCCATTGCACTTAGTAAAGAGGAACAACAGTCTTTGCTGCTGCAATTGTCTGATTGGCAGATCATTGAGAGAGATGAGATTCCTCAACTTGAGAAGGTCTATAAGTTTAAGAACTTCAAGCAAGCGTGGGCGTTTAGCAACAAGATTGCTGAACTTGCAGAAGATGAATTCCATCACCCATCCATCTTGTTAGAGTGGGGCAAAGTGACCATCACTTGGTGGAGCCATTCTATTAAAGGCCTGCATAAAAACGACTTTATCTGTGCTTCGAAGTGTGACGCATTGGCTATTGAAAAGTAAAGCCGAGTGATTAAAGAGAGATTCCGGACATCTCGTTCCTCGATTCCGGAATGACGTTGGTTGTGATGGTACTACTTGGAGCTGGAAGACAGCTTTTCCACTTTGTAGGCTAGTATCGTTCTGAACTGCTAAGCTAGTTTCCGTCATTCTCGAGAGCGACGAAGGAGCGAGTCGGGAATCTCAATGCCAAACAATGTTAACGCGTTATAAAAAACGCCCGGACTGAAGTTCGGGCGCTTTACTTTTAATTTTGTTCTCTTGAAGAGCGAGAATTAAAGCTCAATTCGAAACACAGACGTCGTGCCTGACACTTCATTGCCTACTGCGATAAAGTGTTGTCCGTTACGAGCAAAGTAGTTGATTGACTCTGGCGCCAAATCACCTGCTTTTGGATTGTAAGTGTCGTTCGCACATTCGCCATCTTCCACTTCTGTACAAACTGGTTGGCTGTAATCACGACGGTTTACGTAATGCAAGAACTGCGCTTGCTTCGGGTCTGTGATGTCATAAATCATGATGCCACCTTGGCGCTCCAAACCGATGAACGCATAATGACGACCATTGATTTGTGCTACTTCAATCGCTTCTGGCTCAATGCCTTTGTCATCGCTGCGGTCATCGCCACTGTCATTGCTATCGTTGGTGCTGTTGAAGTTCTTACCTTCATTCATTAATGCGATGGTCGCGAAATCGTCACCACTATCGAAAACCAACTCACCGTTTTCATCCCAAATAGAGAATGAACGGGCGCCATACGCTTGAACATTGTCTTGCGCAGAAAGCGTTTGTTCAGGCTTAATCACTTTTAGACGCGCGAGTTGCTTGTTGTCTTTTAGCGCCTCTGCCAGCGGGTGATCTGCTGCGACTTTCAGCTTCTTGCCGCGCACTTCGTCAACATGGCTTAAATAGGTGCCTCGCTCTGAAGTATATTCATCTGTACCGAGGAAATCGTCTTCATCCCACTTAAAGCCCGCTTGGTCACACAGAGCTTGTGTTGTTTTGAAGCCATATTCACGACCGTCACCTTCGTTTGCAGAGAGTATGTACGTTTTACCGTTTACCGCGTAACTGTCCAAGGTATCTGGCATGTACAGACCAACCAGTTGAGGGTAGCTCTTAAAGTTGCCAATGATTTTGTCTTTGTTCGAAGCATCCAGTTTTGAATCAGACCAAGATTTCTCGCCCAGACCCACAATCCTCTCTATCGATTTACTTTCAGGGTTCACGATTGCCATTGCATTGTTTTCTTGCAGTGCAACGTAGATTTTTCCATTGTCAGCAAAGGTGAGGTATTCCGGTTCTAGATCTTGCGCCACCGTTGCATTTGGACCAGAGATTCGAACATCAACAGGCAACTCAGACTTACGAGTACCATCAAACTCATTGAAACCAATCTGCGTGACTTCTGCTTGGTTTACGCCTTGGCTCAAGTCGATCAATGTGATGCTGCCCTCTGGATCGACACTGTAGTCACCATTTGGCTCACCTTCGTTTGCTGTCGCAATGTATCTGCCATCTTTTGAGAAGCCGACCATGTCTGGCAGTGCGCCAGTAGGGAAGGTGGTGATCAGCGACAAATCATCCGAGCGGTACAAGCCAACAATGCCATTCGCCTGCTTATTACTGTTTTCAATCGCAACAGCGACTAAACCATTAAAGACAGCAACACTGTTTGCCGCACCAATTCCAACGCCTGCCGCTTCGCCCGCGCTGTTGAGATCAATGAGTGCGGTTTGCGTTGGCGAGCCGTTGTCATCCATAGAGAGCACATCGACACGCTTCGCTTGAGCGTTGACCACGTAAAGCTTGTCAGTACACGCATCATATTGAACGATTTCTGCTGCCGATGTATCGAACGGTGCGTCAGCGATAGACGTTCCCATAAAGGTCAAACCTTGGATGGATGTCTCCCCAGCAACAGGTGCTATCGATGCTTTACACTGAGCTGCAAACGAAGAGAGAGAGTCGTCAGGTTGAGATGAACATGCGATGGCAAGTGAAGATAATGCCAATACGCCTATTGCCTTAAATGGGGTGGTCATGATATTTCCTTATTAAGCAGATACAATGTTGCTCAATGCACCTAAATTAGATATCTATTCATTCACTACAACAGTGAGGAATAGTGCATTGATTGATGTGTTATTAAATAAGGCTCTGAATATATTTATGATTTATGACTCTTATATTGGCTTTTGATGAAACAAATGTGTCAGTTTTAATCTGAACGTATGTCGAACACTTAAGATGAAAAGACACTAGGAACTAGAAATAATGGAACTTAAAGAATTTTTGGATGCGCTAGCGGTATCACCTGAGACAGTAGAATTTGAAACGACAATGGCAGCCATTGAGGCAAACTACGCGTTTACGCCAGCGGCTTTTGTGAATGGTGAAACGCAGAATAATGCAGGTGAGAACAACGGCTCGTGCAAGATCTTCGCCTTTGGTCAATTGAACAACCTAAGCAAAGAAGCAACGTTGGCGTGTTTTGGTCGCTTCTACCGTGAAGATGTATTGGCGCACCCAGAGAACAACGACCATCAAAACATTCGTAACTTTATGGTGACAGGCTGGGATGGCGTGAAGTTTGAATCTCAAGCGCTAGCGCAGAAATAGCGCGCTAATAGTCTCGATTTCAATGACAAGCTAGTCAGCAAAGGACGACTAACTAGGCGACTGGCTTTTTCTCCAAACATTTACGACACAAACAAAGTTGCCCCGCTTCTGGCTTTGGTAGATCTCTGGTCTCAATATCAAAGCACCAACACGTCTCTTTCCCCGAAGCAATATCGCAGTGCGCGTTCGAGCCACATTCAGGGCAAGAGTGGGTTGAATCATTTCCAACCAATTGCTCGATGATCGCGTCTCGTTGAGCATCAGATTTATCTTTCCACTGCACGATTTCTTCCATGGTTCGGTGACAGCCAGAACAGATTCCACCGTTGTTTTTACAGGCCGCGCGGCAAGGTGACTTCATTATTTTTCTCGTTATGCTTTCCAGTAAGCGGCGTACTTTAACATGAAATTGTGCAGCGGGAAGCTCAATACTTGATTCAACAAAATATCCACTGAGTGAATAAATGCTGGTCAAATTTATATGGAATGGTAAGCTGTATAATCAAAGTTTGAGGAGTTGGTATGTTTAAGTCATTGGTTGAGCGCTTGTTTAAGGCGACGGTTGTTGTAACTCTGGGTTTCATCTTGAGTGGATGTGCAGGTGGTCCTGTCGTCAGTGCGACGAAATTCACCAGTTATGAAGATTTTCGTCCCGGACCAGAGGGTGGCGTTGATCTTGTTTGGGCCAGAGTTGGTTTGCGCGATGCTACTCGATTGAAAGAGAAAATGGATGAATACGATAGCGTGGTGATTGACCGAGTAATGGTTGTAGTTCAAGAATCTGAGCTCGATGATGAAGAAATCAATGAATTGACGACTTACATGGTTGAGCAGTTAAAAGCGCGCATCTCACCGGTCAAAAAGATTGTCGACCAACCCGGTGAAAAAACACTTCGCTTGAGCATTGCAGTCAGTAATGTAGAAACGCCTAACCCTCTTCTTGCGGTTACCTCAAGCATTCTTCCAGTTGGTTTAGGGATCTCGACCATCTCAAAAATCACGACAGGAGAGCACACTAATGTAGGTTCTGCGACCGTGGAGTTACTGGTGAGTGATTCTGAGAGTGATGCGCCTTTGTTCGCCGCGATTGATCGTCAAGCAGGAAATAAAGACTTCTCGACTATGATTGACTCTTTAGACGATGCTAAAGATGCAATTAACTGGTGGGTCGATCGCTTGGGTGTTACTCTTAGCCAAGATTTATCCCAACAGACTCCGTAGTATATGTTAGAAAAAGAAAACCTTATTCAACTCGCTCGAATGCAAATGCCGTTTGGCAAATACGCTGGGCGTGTTCTTATTGATCTTCCAGAAGAATACCTACTCTGGTTCGATAAAAAAGGTTTTCCGGAAGGGGAGCTAGGCGAACTGCTAAAGCTCTGCCTCGCACTTAAAATTGAAGGCTTGGACAGTGTTGTTAAGCCTTTAAAGCGCATGTAACCTGCCACAGAAACTCCCGATTTTTGATTTAAAGAATTACCATGAATTTTGATATTAATGCACTGAAACACCACCAACTGGTCGAAGATGGTCAACTAGAAGGGTGTTACCTTCATCAACCTGCAAAGGGCAGTCAGCAAGATGACAAAGCGGTTCTGGCAGAACGCCAAGCGTTGGAAAAGATGGGGTACAAGGTGATACAGGTTCAAGCGAAAGGCGGGACCACAACGTTTGCCGAAGCGATGCAGGAGTTTGCAAAGAAGACTGGCCACCAGCCTCAGTAATAAGGGGATTCAACCGATTCAACTACCTACCACTTTTCTCGCAATACCCTCGGCTTCATACAAAAGAGTCAGACTATCAAGCTGACTCTTTTTTTGCCCCATTCTTTGTAAGCAATGCTGCTCGCTAGTTAACCGCAGCATTGCCTTTCTCGTGGAATAATTTTCAGTTCATTCGGGTAATAAATGTTTGCTCATCATCCACAAAAGCGACAAATCCGCCGTGATAGATAAACACTCGCCCGCGTCCCTCGACTAAGCATGCTAGCTGTGGGTTCAAATCTTCTTCGTTATCTTGGCTTTCAAACGTGCCAGTATCCGTGATTACACCGTTGAGTGCAGGCAAATATCCATAAGTGCGTTTGGCTTGATCAATCAGGCTCAATTCACTGTCGATAGAGAAACAAGAGGGGATCGCACCAGCGTCTTCGATGAATATAGGTTTCAGTTCTTCAAAAGCTGTAATCACTAGCCAGTCGATGCCGTTTACATGATGGATAAACATAGAGTTGCTCGATAGTTTTGATGCGGAGATTCTATCACTATCAAGTACAGAACGTAGTAGAAATTTAGTTGTTCAAGGCGATAATTCTGTGCTACTTCCTGACATTCACCACGCCAAGTTGAGACAGGTTTCTGTCTAATATCAAGTGGCAATAACAAGCATACAGACATCTCTAAAAAAGCCCCGTATAGCCCAAGGCTGTCAAGCGGACTATAAGGGGCAAACAGAGCAACTAGGATCACTGCTCTGCGATGGTGTCTGGAAACGACAATTAGAAATCGCCTCCGAGATAAATTCTAGGAATTTCTTATCTTGTTTTGTCAGCGAAATGTCACGACTGGTTACCATGCAGACAAGCTTATTTTTTATTTTTGAACAATAGCTTAGAAAGCCAGCGGGCATTGTAGGAATGGGCTGAAATGCCTTACGGAGGGTGCAAAAAAGCTCGCGATATAAGCGAGCTTTTTGTCATTTAAAAGCAGGATTAATGCTTGCGCTGCGGGCCGTGACGAACGATGTCTTTTCCGTGTTCGTAAACGTGTTGAGAAACCCAACGTCCAAGAACTAATTGATGCTTTTCGTCCAATACTGCAACAAATGGACGGCCATCAGTGTTGGTTGTTGCTAATGCTACGCCAGCGACGCCTTCAAGACCTAGCGCGCCACTTTCAATTAGATGTAGGAAAGCTTCTAGCTCTTCCAATGTTTCGATAACGTGATTATCAATGTTCATTATCTTCGATCTCTTCGAATTGCAGATACTCAATGGTCGCGTACTCTACCTAACTTACCGTTAGAAACCAAGCTAGGATTTGCTCAGCAGAACATTGCTTTACAAGTTCAAGATAGGGGCTATCTCCAATTTTACGCTAAATGTAAGTCGCGATTTTGTGCAGTTCATTGCCGCGATGTAATAATACTTGGCTTTGTGACGCTAAGTTATTGTAAATTCGAGTATCAACCATTGAGTTTTACTATCAAGAGAAAATAGTCCGATGAAGAAAGTGTTAATGACAGGTTTTGAGCCATTTGGTGGTGAATCCATCAACCCTGCTTTAGAAGCAGTAAAGCGACTTGATAGAAAGAAACTCGATGGCGGCGAGGTGATGATTTGCCAAGTGCCCGTCACACGTTATGAATCTATCGATACCGTGGTTAACGCGATTGAGCAATACCAACCAGATATTGTCATCACAGTAGGGCAGGCAGCAGGGCGTGCAGCGATTACTCCAGAACGTGTGGCAATTAATGTAGACGACTTCCGTATCCCTGATAATGGTGGCCATCAACCGATCGATGAGCCAGTAGTTCAAGATGGCCCAGACGCTTACTTCACAACGCTGCCCATCAAGGCGATGACAAACGCTTTACAAAACGCGAGCATTCCATGCCAAGTATCAAATACGGCAGGGACGTTTGTATGCAATCACCTGTTTTATGGTATCCAGCATTACTTGCGTGATAAATCGGTACGTCATGGCTTTGTGCATATTCCTCTTTTGCCAGAGCAAGACGCTTTAGGCAACCAGCCAACCATGTCGTTGGATGTGATTTTTGAAGGGTTAGCACTCTTGGCTCAAGCAGCGATTGACAACGAATCTGACATTGCAGTCAGCGCAGGCCAAATTTGTTGATACACAAGCCAAATTCAAATCCTTAGATGAACGCCGAGCACCATTAAGCTCGGTGTTTTTGTATCTGTTAAGTCGCTCAAATTTTGTGGGGTATGAAAGGAGTAGCATTGACCTGTGAAATGGATAAGTAACACCGATTCACTTTGATCTCTCGTTCAAATAAGGCGAACTATCATGAAAAGCAATAGAAGTAAGATCATTGCACTTTCCTCTGCGGTTGTTTTCGCTTTGGCTATTGCCGCTTTAAAATTTGAAAACACCCTCGGACTGCTTCCAATCCTTGTAGCGATTGTCGCGTTTTTTACTTGTGTGATTCACACCAGCATGCACCTTTCTGGTGTTAAAAATGCGGATTCATTTGGTTATTACCAACAATCTCAGCAGACAAAAGCGAATGCGTTGCATAAAGGCTTAGACCCTCGCGATAAAAAGCGTTGAAGCAAGTCACATTCTCCGTATACTTTGGCAAAAGCATTTAAGCACAAGCTTGTCGGAGAAGAGCATGTCAAATCGAGTACCAACCAATATACTGACAGGATTTTTGGGTGTCGGTAAAACCACCGCTATCTTGAATTTATTGAAAAACAAACCAGAGAACGAGAACTGGGCTGTGTTAGTCAATGAGTTTGGTGAAATTGGTATCGATGGCGCGATGATGACTGACCAAGGCGCGATGATCAAAGAAGTGCCGGGCGGTTGCATGTGCTGCACGGCTGGCGTGCCTATGTCTGTTGGTATTACGGCTTTGCTGCGCCAGAACCCTGACCGTCTTCTTATTGAGCCGACGGGCTTGGGCCATCCAAAGCAAGTAGTTGCGACGCTAACGTCTGAGCAGTACCAACCGTATGTGGATCTTAAAGCGACGATTGCGCTGGTGGACCCGCGTAACCTAAGTAACGAGAAGTACCTTTCTAACAAAAACTTTGTTGATCAGCTTGATAGCGCAGATGTGGTCATTGGTAGCAAAGTTGACCTGTGTACAAGCCATGATATTGATGTTTTCAATGACTGGGTGACAGACCAAACGCCTTCTAAAGTGTTCAGTAAGCTGATTCACGACGGTGACTTATCGATTGAAGTGCTAGATATCGAACGGGTGCACGGCAGTGCTTCTTCTCATATTGAAGCGCATCATCATGATCATGCTCACCAAGAGCCTCAATTCCAACTACCTCCGGGTGAGGCTTTCATTCGTAAAGAGAACAAAGGGCAGGGTTACTTCAGCTGTGGTTGGTTGTTCGGCGCGGAATACTCATTCAATTTTGATCAACTGTTCTCCATGCTATCTGAGCTAACTGCTGAACGTGTGAAAGCAGTGATGAACACAGACCAAGGTTGCTACGCGTTTAACGTGGCGAATGGCGTGGTTTCAGTCAATGAAATGAGCCTACAGGGCTTCGAATCACGCCTTGAGGTTATTGACTCTCAATTGATGCCTTGGGACCAGTTGGAAGCGCTTCTACTAAAGCTTTGTGACATCTCAGAATAGACACCAACCAAGATGGAACAGGGCCTGAGTGGATACTCGGGCCTTTTTTATTCGCTTTCACTGTTGAGACGATAGAAAATTTTTATCGATACGAACCTATTTATATGTGATTTGTATCACTATAATTGCCGGTTTTATCACTAGGTAAGAAACCGGAGACCACTTGAATTCTACCTTTACTTTTTCTGAGTTGAAGTTCTTTTGCTTACGCTTTATCGCGATTTTCTTTCTGCTCGTTGCGGTATTTGGCGCCATCATTCATTACGATAAGTCTGCGTCTGAAGAGGCAGAGAAGAGCAACATCCGTGTTCAACAAAAAGCACTGTTAGAAGGCAAGAAGCAATACATCGAGTGGGTAATGGGCTCCGTGGTAAGAGAAACTGCTTTGTTATCCGACATTATGGAAGCGAGAAAGGTGTACGACGTGGTGGCGTTGTTGCCTGTGGCCAAGCGCGATGTTGAACTCACAAGGCTGAGTACCATTTTGGAAACAGTCAGTCAGCGTAAAGAAGTGTATGACCAACTTCGTTATCTCGATTTGGAAGGGAATGAAGTGGTTCGTATTAACTTTAACGATGGACACTCACAGGTCGTACCGACCGAGCAGCTACAAAACAAAAGCCACCGTTACTACTTCAATAAAGCATTGCAGCTAGGTTGCCGAAAGATCTACGTATCGCCTTTAGATTTGAATGTTGAGCATGGTCAGATTGAAGTACCGCTTAAACCTATGATTCGTTTGGCCACTCCTGTCTTTGATGAAAAAGGGCAAAAGCGTGGCATCGTTGTGGTTAACTATCTCGCGAAATACCTAATGGAAGGCATGGCGTTGTTTAATCTCGATATGGGAACTAACTACATGTTGCTCAACAAAGACGGTTATTTTTTGTTTAACAAACAGCATCGCAATTCTGAGTTTGCATTTATGTATAACCAACGAAGTGATGAGACCATCTACAGTGCATTTCCAGAGTTGGCCGAAAAAATTCGCAATATGTCTACAGGTCAGATCGAGACGGATAAAGGCATCATGACGATCGAGTCCGTTGGTGCTGTTGATCGCATCAATCCATACTGCTTTCAGGACTACCACGTTAGCGAAAACAGCTCAACGGCATGGAAGTTAGTTTCTTATGTTGATTTTAGCGAAAGGAAGGACATCGTCAGTTCACAATACGAACGAAAATGGTTAATGCAGGTTGGCGTGGTATTGAGCATTATTCTGGCTTACTTTATTGCGCGTTTCCAACTGCGAGCCTTCGCCGATAATCAACGTATCCACTACTTGGCACACCACGATAGCCTTACTGGTCTCGTTAACCGTGGCGCATTTCAAAATCAAGCGACGAATACGCTGGATCAAAACTCAAAAGCAGGAAAAATGGTCTGCTTGATCTACCTCGACCTTGATGGTTTTAAGTTCATTAATGATGAATATGGGCATTCAGCAGGAGATAAAACCTTAATTCATGTTGCGTCCGTAATGCATCGTGTATTTGGTAGTAAAGCCTTGCTGGCACGTCTAGGCGGTGATGAGTTTGCTATTTTGTTGAGCTCTCAAGAGCATATGCAAAACCCTGAACACTACGCGGCATCTTTGATTCAGTTGATTCAAGATCCAATTGAAGTGTTACCAGGGACCTTCCATCAAGTGACTACCTCGATTGGCGGTTGTTATACAAAAGGGCAGGATTGCACACTCGACGAGCTAATGCATCAAGCTGATATGGCGATGTATGAAGCGAAGAAGTCAGGTAAGAACCGTTACTACTTTATAAAATAATCCATTTTACAAGTAAGGCGCATACTGCGAAGGAATTCCAATGCGCCTTAACTTTAGAAATGGCTAAAAACCATTGCTTAAAGCTCTAGCGATAACATCGGTACCGTCGCTTGGTACACGATAAGTTGATCTTTTTCTAGAGTGGGTGCGGTGTAATCAATGTGATCAAGGCCGAGGTTCTCTCGGACGTGTTTTTGGTCAAGGTCATAATCGAGGTAACCTGATTTGACCTCTATGTTAGTCGGCAGAACGGCGACCGATTTCACTTTTCCTGACCAGTTCATCAAAGCGCCTGCTGCATTCACGTTGAATGAGAGGGCGATTAGCATTAGCGATAATATTTGCTTTGTCATGATAACCTTCCTTGTTTATGCGACGTCTTTATAGCGGCCAGTCAAAAAAGTTCTTTAATGCTAATTATTGACTGAAGTGATGAGACATCACAATTCTTTACTATCAGTATGTAAGGCGACCGGACTGCGGGGATGATTAAATTTGGTGAGATTATAGATGACAATTAAAGTGACCAAAAAGAAGGTAGGCAGCCACTCCTTGGCAAGCAGATTATAGGTCTAAGGCCAGCATAGGAACGTTCGCCTGATCGATGATGATCTGATCCTTTGTCAGGTTAGTTACTGATAACTCGACATGTTTTCCGTAGAGATCAAAGTGTACGGTTTCTTTCTCGACGGTAATATTAGCGGGAACTTGAGCGATCGAAGGTACGACGCCCGACCAGCCCATCGTCGCGGTTGCACTGTATGAATTTAAAGAAACCATTGCGAGAGCCAACAAGCATTTGTTCATGATTCTATTCTCTATAGTTAGATTGATTAGGTTGATTAAAACGCGCGCAGTGTATGCTTATAAATGTACAACTAGTTTGATATATATCAAGTGGTAGGCATTATGAAAAAACATTTTATAAAATGCTAATTTATGAATGAGGAAGAAATAACCTAGGTGTAAAACCCAGAAAAAGGTGACCTTTTTTGCAGATTAGGTGTTGAAAAAAGTGAGATAAATCACTTGAATTCGGGTATAGTGCACGGCTAAATTTTCAAAGCTATCTAGTGGTTTGTTTAAGGAATACGCTCAATGTCATTTTCATCTCAAGGTTTTGCGCCAGAAGTGGTTAAAGCACTGGCAGAATGCGGTTATGAGAAGTTAACGCCAATCCAACAAAAGGCGATTCCAATGGCTCGTCGAGGCCATGATATTTTCGCTACTGCACAAACGGGTACGGGTAAAACCGCAGCCTTTTCTTTGCCAATGATTCAACGTTTGCTTGATAGTGGTCGTAACGCGTCTCGTAAGACAGCACGTGCACTTATCATGGCTCCGACTCGTGAATTAGCAGAGCAAATCGCTGATAACATCAAAGCTTACACTAAGTATACGAACCTCTCTGTTGCGGCTATTTTTGGTGGTCGCAAGATGTCATCACAGGTGACAGCATTAGAAAATGGTGTGGATATTCTGGTTGCAACGCCAGGACGCCTAGAAGAGCACATTGAACAAGGTAACGTTTCAGTAGCAAACATTGATTTTCTTGTGTTTGATGAAGCAGACCGAATCTTGGATATGGGCTTTATCAATGCGGTTCGTAAAATCATGTTAGATGTGGATACCGACCCACAGATCATGATGTTCTCAGCAACAACCTCTAGCCAATTGAACGTTCTAGCAAGAGACATTCTACGTAAGCCAAAGCGTATCGAAGTAGAACGAGCGAATACTACGGCTCAAACTATTGCTCACGTATTGTACCCAGTAGACCAGGAGCGTAAGACAGAACTACTTTCTGAACTTATTGGTCGTAAAAACTGGAAGCAAGTGCTGGTTTTCGTCAACTATAAAGAAACCGCAAACGACGTAGTTAAAGAGCTGAAGCTGGATGGCATTAAAGCGGTGGTTTGTCATGGTGACCGTGCGCAAAGTGCTCGCCGTCGTGCTCTGGAAGAGTTCAAAACAGGCAAAGTACGCGTAATGGTAGCGACGGACGTTGCTGCTCGTGGTTTGGACATCGAAGACCTACCTCACGTAGTCAACTACGACATGCCATTCTTAGCAGAAGACTATGTTCACCGTATCGGTCGTACTGGTCGCGCTGGTAAGCAAGGTCATGCCGTGTCGTTTGTTAACCGTGAAGAAGAGTTGACGGTTGTACAGGTGGAAAACCTAATCCAGCAGCATATTCGTCGAATCGAACTAGCTGGTTACGAACCAAAACAACGTGAAGCTTACATCGAGAAGTTGAATTCAAAACCGGCATTCAAAAATCGTCAAGGTCGACGTAATAACCCGAACCAATCGGCTACGGACCAAGGCTCAGCAGAACGTCGTTTAGCGATGGTAAAACGTTTGAAAGCACGTCGTTCATCAAACTAATCATCGTTTATTGAAAAAGGACATTCTACGAAAAGCGCCCCTCAACCGAGGGGCGCTTTTTTATCTATGAAATGAAGAGGTTAATTCATCCCTATAAAATTGGGCTCTCCTCGATAGATGATACGGTCATTACCACGATGAATGCCAAAGGTCACGACCGTTGGCGGGTTATCTTCTTCTTTATTGGTCTTATCCCAATTGTATTTCAACCAAGGTAAGTTATTGCCGCCACCGCTTAGGTCTAAATGAAAGCGAACCTGTTCTCGTGCAGAGTCCACTTGGCTTGCGACAAGGTCATACGTTCTGCCTGCTAGCATCGTCCCTTCGCCAGATAGCTTGGTGTTATTTGGTGAAGAATTCGACCAAATAGGGGTTCTGGAGTGATGTTCTCCGTTGGCAGTGGTTGCGCTGTCTTCAAAGTGCGTCACAAAGCGGCTACCTTGCCAAACTTCGACGTCAAGTGGGACCTTGATGGTCATACCTTGGTTGCCGCCAACGTCTTTAAAATTAAGCCTGCCAAAGCGGATATCCGGTTGTTCTTTTAAGATATGTCGGTCATCAAAGAAGTGTATTTCATCGACGACGTTTGTGTGAGTTAGACCTATTTCACTCTTTGTTGATTTTGAGTCTTTATTGAATGGGCCGTCTGGATACTGACCATCAGTTGCATCCTTCTCCCAGCAAGGGCTATTGTCACAATTCGCATTGCCAGTAGCTTTTTCAATTGTGAAACTGCCAACACTTGCGTCACCCACCAAGTTCCACTCAACCGAGTGCGCTGCTGGTGGAATGAAACGGTCTACGTAGTCACTCAATTCACCCAAATGGAAGTGTTCTCGAAGACTGGCATCGAAATACACGTAATTCTCGATGTCTTCTTGTTTGGCATTAAGGGCGACCACGTCATAACGAACCTCTTCAAATGGTTGATTCATGTAAATGAAGTTTTGTTTCGTCGGGTACGTCCATTCTGCCTCTCTCACCTTAAAGTATTTGGCGTAGAAGCGACCAACATTTCGAAAGCCAGTGTTAACCGTCATATCAAGGTACTGACTACTTAAACTTGCTTTGATCTTTAGGCTGCCAACTTCTTCCCAGTACAAGCCGGAGAAGGTGTATTTAGAGTTCTCACTCTCGGTATGGCTGCGAGTGAGTGACAAGGTACTTTCCAGTAACTTCTCGGATTGGTTTGCTGTTTCGGTCGGTGTCTTTTGTTTACTGCTTAATACGATGCTTGCCGAGGGTGCATCTTCCAACATAAAGTTGCCAGTAACATCTGCATCGCAATAACTCTTTGTATTTACTTCACCAGTAACAGAGCCACCACTTTGCCAAATGATGGGTTTAACGGTCAGTGAGAAGTGTTCTCCAGCGGCAATAAATCCAGGACCACTTTTCGAAGTACCGGAAGCTAGTGTGGTTGAACCGTCGCAAATGGCCAGTGTCCATGGTCGAGATTTGACATCAAATGTACCTTCAACGTATACAGAGCCATCATCTGGACATTCTGCGAAACCTAAGCACTCGAACCTATCGGACATTTTTACAGAGAACAATCCGGATTCATTCGTGATTAAGCCGTGACTCGAGAGACCGTCTTTAAAATCTGCAGAATAACTGAAGTTGCCTTCGCTGCCACCTGCGGGTTTGATCAGAGGATGAGTGATTTGCGGTTTGCCATCATAATTGGTTGCAATGACTTGTTCACCGGTAGTTGCACACGCCAACAAGCGAGTGTCCACGGTCTGTGATTTACCAGCAATGACGTGGATTTCTTTAAGGCTACTTAGGTCCTCTGCGTAGGCTTCGAACATATATGGCGTAAACATAAACTGGACAGTCTGCATTTTGTTTGTGTCGTCCACCATGGTAAAGGTGAGGGTATAGTTTGCATCGAGAGCGATAGCATCAATGTTGTTAGGGACGACTTTTACTATCAGCGTACCGTCATCTTTTGAGATAAAGTTGTTGTCATCAATCTTCTGCTTTCCTTCAACCATCTCAAGGGTGAATAGGTCAGGATCAGAGAGAGAAGCCAACACGTGAGCACTCGTCATTTCACCATTATTGGTTGTGGTTACAGTAAACTGAGGCAATTCATCACCACACATTAATGCCATATCCTCTGCCGGCGTAACGACAAGGTCGAAGTCATCATCGGTTGGCGGGGTAATATCGCATATCGGAATCTCGTCCGGCATAGGGCACTGTTTAGGTAACTGGTTACCATACGTACAGTCTAAGTCGTCGAAGCCACAATAGTTTTTTGAGACCGTTTCGACGGGTACTGCGGAGTATATGAAGCCACATATTGATGTGTCTTGGAGAGAGGCTTGCTGAAATGAATTTACCGCCAACTCTGGAGCGTATACGTTACTAATGGCATCAATGGTAACTTTATTACCTTTAACACTGTTCGTTAAATTCTTGGTTCCGAAAATATCTATATTCTTAAAGTCTACTGTCGAGAATGCGTTAGTGTTACCAACAATTAGGTTTCGCCCACCTTCTGAAGAGATGTGTTGGCCGATTGATTGTAAGTCACCACAAACTTTTGCTTGAACTAACTTGATATTGCCATTGCTGGTCAGGTTGCCATTGACGACGCTGTCTTTAGCTAATAGAGAAGTATCTACTATGTTGGAGCTAGAAGAGCCTGCATAAACGTTGCCGTCTATCTGAGTGCGCTCAAGTTCAACTTTTCTCAAAGCATGGATATCACCGAAGACAAAGTTTGATTGCCCTTTAAGCGATATACTGCCACCAGAGCTCTTGATATCACCAAAAACTATCGTATCTTCGATAGAAAGCAGACCATGTGAGGTCAAATTACCAACTATCTGACTCGGTTGGCCTGTATTTTCAACGACGATCTCTAGGTTTGCGCCTTCTGTCTTTATGTTGATTGGCGTTGTTCCAGAGCCAATATTATTTTGCCCTTTGAGCAAGACATTGCCATAGGCAACGATGGTTGCAGTCTGTTGAGGCTGAGTTGAGTTTTCAATATGAGCGCCTTCTGGGATACGAATAGCACTGGAGCAGGTATAAGTGGTTCCCTGAACTTTGAATGTGTCGCCCACACAGATTTCATTCAAAGTGGCGATATCGGCGAGGTCATAAACTTTTGCCTCTGCCATTACCGGGAAGAGTAATGCTGTACTTAAAATGCTGAAAAAGCGCATCATCAAGTGTCCTAAATCTAGTGGAACTTAATGGCACCAAGCGAGTGTGAGCAAAAGGCTCATCGAAGTTAAGTTTGCGGTTTAGTTTTTTATAGTATGCCCGCTTAGTTATTGAACTTTGGTTGCTTTTTATTCGTATGTCATACCAAGTTCATATGAGTCTATTAAAGCGTGAATGTGATCTTAGTTCAATAGTTTTGGTGGGTATGTGTCGCACTTTTAGCGTATCAAATTGTTAGAAAATAATAAGAAAGGGTTATATGTGACCAAACGGATAGAGCCAACACCTTAATGTTGGCTCTGATGTAGAAGTACGCCTTATGCGGCATGGTCGATCAAAGGAGCCATTTGATAAAGCTCTTGGAGAATCGCTTTCGTTTGTTTCGAATAGACAAGACGATCTTTGTCTCCGACAAGTTGTACCGCTTTTACCTTTCCTGATACCAGACACAAACGAATCGTACGAAGAACCATTTGTATATCCAGCGCGGGTGTTCCATCTAGACTGTTTTTTGTCAGTAGTGATGCCAAATCAATTGATATGACGATCTGATCACAATGGTCTAAATAGCTTCCGACTTGTTGCTTGAGGTGATTGCGGTAACGAAAGGTAAATTCGCGGTCGGTAACCCAATCACACCCTTGATCTTCGGCATAGTCCCAAGCTTCTTGTTTGGTATCTTGCTCACTCGCGCCAGCAAAGAACATGCGGACATTTGGGTAGCGTGACAGCGCAAAATGAAAAGCGGAGCCAAGGCGAGGGTCTAGTGTCGGTTTTAGGCTCATTCGGTGCCCGATATTTATGATGCCTATTTCGTCATTATCGCAAACCACAACTGGCAACATGGATAGAATGGCTTCCGTACAATTCGATAAGACAACCGGTATTGAGTGGCGCGAAAGAGACAAGCTTAATGCCTCTTGAAAATCGCCACTCTCAATCTGGGGATGGGAAAAGTGCCCAAGGTTCGCGGCTGAGCCTTGATCGTGTTGTTGATAGAGCCAGTCACTGGCATTCTCTAAACTTTGATCGGCCAAATCAAACGTGCCATTGCTCATCGGGGCTAAATGCTCACAAACCGTCATAAAAGAAAAAGGGTAATGGTGGACGGACTTATGAGCTCGATGAAGTTTGTAGCGTTTGAAAAAGCCTAACATGATGAATTACCTTTCTGGCGGCAACGCTCTCGCTGCCTGCAACACATGCAAAATGATACGCTGCTTATCCTTTTCGACCCGGTGAGCCGGAGCCATTACCGAGACTGCGCCAATCAATTTACTTCCTTTCATGACTGGTGCGCTAATGCCAGAAACACCAGGATCGATTTCTGATGTACTGACAGCGTATCCGTTCTTACGGATGGTACTGAGCTCTTGTTCCCATTCGCTGAGGCGATGATCTTGCCCAAAATGACGCAAGATTTTTTCGCAACGGCTTTGAGGCATGAAAGCCAGCATCACCTTAGATGAGGCGCCACGAAGCAATGGTTGACTTTGACCCTGGACGTAGCTGCATCGAAGCGCCTGCATACTCTCTTTCTGTCTGACACAAAGCGCGCGGTAACCAGAAGGCACCATGTAAGCGGCCATTTCGCCTGTTTGTTGAACTAGGCGAGCTAAAATGGTTTCCACCATATCTAAGCCATGTTGCGCGGTCTCATAGCTATGCATTAGCAACAAAGCGGCTGGGCCGACTACAAATGTCTTGTCGTGGACACTTTCCTCTATCAAGTTCCATTCTTTAAGCAGCTTTAAATGTCGATAAAGACTACTCAAAGGAACAGCCAGTTGTTCACTGAGCGTTTTCGCAGAGACTGGGAATGGACTAACTGCGACTTGCATGAGCAATTGCAGCGCCTTTTCGTTTACCTGATTAGCGTTGGCTTTGTTTGTCGTCATGAGCATGTTGTAACGTGATAATGGGTATGCAACAACTATAATTCTTAAACGTTGAGAAAAGGAAAATAATTGGGATTGGATATTCTCATATAATGAGAAAAAGCCATATTAATGTTTTTCCTTTAAGAGGAGGGCTCGCCATTTAAGCATCGGGTCATGATTTTTCTTCCTGCAGACTTCACCTTTACCTACTGGTTAAATTAGCAATTTTTGTGTGAATTCCTCTTCACAGATCGCATTCCAGTTATGAAAGTTGGTAAACTCTGTCTCTCAAATGAGCCATATATCAATAACTCATTGTTATATTTGCAGCTTTATTACTTGTTAACCATACTCAATCAATGGAAAGGTTCTGGCGGTTACTTTTGAAGTGGTTTCTTAAGTATCTGATAGGGAAGCGTTATTTGTATTTTGTTTGTAAGTTTGATTGAGAAGAGATTATTCCTCGATGATAAATAAAGAGCTTTTGAAAAAAGCCATCATTTACTTGCTCCCGCTGCCCCTTATTGTCGCGGAAGTTTTCTATTTAGCGCATCAAAGTGTTCAACGTAACCTTGACCATATTCTTGATAAAAATCTGCAAGTTGCGGATGAAATCCTGTTTCAAATAGAGACAGAAAACCGGACAGCATTGATCAATCCGGAGCGTTGTGAAGCAATACAACAAAATTTAATGTTTGAGAGACACATTGACGAGACCTTGATTGTAAAAAATGGTCAGATCATTTGTTCCTCGAAACTGGGATCAATGAATCGTCCGATGGAGAACTATGTTCAGCTATATCGCAAAGGTGAACTTACGCTAGGTCATATCACTGGCTATGCTGACCAGGTCTTATTTCTGATCACCTCCAAAGAGGATGCACCGGAATACCAAGCCGTTACTATCGTGGATAGAGACTACTTTGGCGCGACGATTGGTTATCGTAATGATGTACGTTTAAAGCGTTCGGCTATGTTTGTTGGTAAGGATTCTGCGCCCAAAGATGCTTCTATGCAGGGAGAAAACGCAGTATCACTTGGCTACTCTAAGTTGTTTGACTACGAGGCTCTAGTGGAAGCCAGCGATTTTTACGTTGAGCAGAAGCGCTTTTCATATGTGATTTCAGCGCTTCCAATATTATTACTCTTTTATCTCTTAATTTTCTTGGTAAATCGCTTCATCGATCCTCAGCGAAGTTTAGTTTCTGACTTACGCAAAGCGATTAAGAAGCGGGAGCTTTTATTGCATTACCAACCTCAAGTAGATTCGAGAACTGGTAAAACGTTTGGCTATGAAGCCTTAGTGCGTTGGCCTCACAAACAGAAGGGTTTTATTTCTCCTGATGAATTTGTACCTGCGGCAGAAGAGAGCGGGTTGGTGGAGATGCTAACTGATTTCGTATTAGAAAGAGCGTGTGAGGATTTTTCTCAATTTAAGTTCGAACAGCCAGTCCATCTAGGCATCAATGTCCCACCAGGTTATCTTGCTGGCGCTCACGTAATAAGAAAAATCGAGACCATTCATCGGAAACTGAAACAATACAATGTTGAGATGAGCATTGAGATTACCGAGAGGCAATTGATTGATGGGGAGGCAAGGTGCCATATTGCGGCGCTCAGGTTACATGGGATTCAGGTGTTGATCGATGACTTTGGCACAGGGCAAACCGCATTGGCAGTTCTGCAACATATGAAGGTCGATTATCTGAAAATTGATAAGTGCTTTGTTGATACCATCGGGATTGACAGCGTTAATTCCACGGTATTGAATGCAATTGTTAGATTGGCTGAGGATCTACATGTCGATCTGATTGCAGAAGGTGTCGAAACTCGGGAGCAAGCAGCACACTTGACGATGTTAGGTGTGAACCTACACCAAGGCTATTTCTATGCTAAACCACTTCCTTATTCGGAAGTGGTTGGTTCTCAGTAAATGCTTACTCAGTACTCCCTTTATAGCATTGAGTCTGTTCGTCGAATTTGAATTCTAGATAATTCTGAATACTCTCTAAGCCATCTTCCTGATAGTGAGAAACATATAGGAGCTGGCTTAGGTTTTCTTTTGCAACTAACTCAAGGGTGTTTTTTACCAGCACTCGACCAAGGTAATCTAAACCTTGGTAGGGCTCATCCAGTATTAACAACGTTGGTTGTTTTACAATCGCTCTAGCTATTAAGAGCAAGCGCTGTTGACCATATTCCAGTTGTTTGAACGACGTTTTCTCATACTGCTCCATATGCAAGATTGTCAGCCACTCTTTAGCTATATTGAGTTCTTTCTTACTTGGTTTGGAGTACAACCCAATTGAGTCATAAAACCCTGATAGAATGACATCTAGTGCGCTGCAGTTGACTCGATATTGCAGATGTAGTGCGGAAGAAACCATGCCAATGTATTGCTTGATTTCCCATATGGTTTCGCCAGTACCGCGCTTTTTACCAAAGATGTGGATGTCGTTGCTGTAACATTGGGGATGATCACCAAAAATCAGGCCTAGTAGTGTGCTTTTTCCGCAGCCATTTGGTCCTTTCACTTGCCAGTGTTGACCTTTATCGATACGCCAATTCAAATCGGTGAAAATGGTTTTCTCGGTGTATTCCACCTTACCGTTCTTTAACTCAAAGATAGGGTTGTCGAAATGCGTCGAGTGCTGATGCTGACGAATCAACGCCATCATCTCTTCACTTTGTTTCTCTGACTGCGCTTTTATCTGCGCTATGACAGGGTGTAGGTCCCAGCTTTGCTTATCCATGGTGCTATCAAGCTTGCCTGCGTTGAACAGCGCAATACGTTCTATCCAGTCAGGCATGTCAGATTCACGAGAGAAGGTAATCAGCATTTGCACTGATTGAGAAAGTGTTTGAAGGTAAGCCGCCAATGAGGCGCGGTGAGCGATATCTAAACCAGTAAACGGGTTGTCTAGCAACACTAAGTCAGGCTTGGTCGCTAGCGCTCGGGCAAGCATAACGCGTCGTGTTTCACCCGTTGAAAGCACTCGAAAACCGCTTTCTGCTAAATATAATAAGTCGAGATCTTCAATCAGAGTCTGTGTGAAGGCTTCATCTTGGCAGACTTCAAAAATTAACTGGTAAACGGAACTGCCTTGGTCAATACGGTCGAGAAAGTCGGTATCGTCCTTTTCTATCTCCAGTTCCAATAATCGTTGTTGCTCAGAAAGGGAGACCTGAGCAATATGACAATCTTCGATGTTCAGTTTACCTGATTCAGGTTTAATCTCACCACACAGTAAGTCACCAAGCATCGAACCAATATCGCCCTCAGAACTGAATATACCCCAAGATTGCCCGGTTTCAATCTGCCAATCGTCGATAGAGAGAGTAGAAGTGTTTTCCTTTGCAGTAAGCTGATGAAATTGAATCGGCATTGTGTCTGTCTTCCATGATTTATTGTTATCTTGCTCCTAGTTATAACAAGTCTTGAGTCTGCATAGAACGAATTGATGTGCGGATTTTTTCGTCGATTGCGATAAGTGCGGAGTTGGCCAGTAAATCTAAAAGAAGGTGAAAGGGAAGAGTATGTAGTGGGGGAGCAAACCACTAGGGAACAAACTGTTCTGTATCTTACAAGATTCAAAATGACGAAAGCCTGTTGATTTCTCAGCGAGCTTTCTAAATGTGGGGGAGTTCGGGGACGCCTAATCTGGGCTTGCATTCAAGGAGGGATTTGGGCTAATCCCTTAGCGGGCTTTTTACTAGAATGTGGCGGAGTGCTGGGGTCGCACACGACTAGGGAGTTAGAAATCCCGTAATTTTCCAAATGCTAAAACGACGAAAACCCATTGATTTCTCAACGGGCTTTCTAAATGTGGCGGAGAGATAGGGATTTGAACCCTAGATACGCTATTAACGTATGCCGGTTTTCAAGACCGGTGCTTTCAACCACTCAGCCATCTCTCCGTTGCGGGACGTATAATAGGGTGAGGTAGAAACGTTGTAAAGCATTGTTTTAATGAAAAAGAACTGTTTGCTTGTTTTGTGGTCACATCCATGGAGAGGATTAGTATGAAAGGGCACCAAAAAGGATAGTTGTTACAGTATTTTGTAGAGTATTTACTTTATGTTGTGGTTACTTAATAAAATAGTGTTTTATTGCTATCTTCATGAAAAATAAGAATTAAATGACTTTGAGTATACATGTGTTCGCCCGAAAGTATTTGCAACATAGTGTGAGTTAATTCAAAATTAACTGGTATAGCCAGTTGTGCTTGAATTTATCGAAGGGTTTTTATGAAAGTCACGAATCTATTTAAAGACAAAGTTGGTGCGATCTCTGCTCACCAATCAGAGTTTATGAATTGGATGTCTCCAACGCTACGCGATTATTGGGGTGACTTTTTAGGTCGAGCACAAAGCAGTTTTCTTTTTTCTAAAGTACGTGATCATCAGCAGCCTGCTGTGAATGAGGAAGTGATTTCTCAACCTGATCCAATTGTCCTAAAACCAGAAGCACAAGTGCTTTTCGATGAGTTGAGCGACAAGGTTGGTGAAGTGATCCACGTGGGTGATTGGGTTCATGTTTCTCAAGAACGTATCAACCAATTTGGTTCGGTAACGGAAGACATGCAATGGATCCACACCGATCCAGAACGTGCTTCAACAGAATCACCATTTAAAACTACGATTGCTCATGGTTTCCTGACGTTGGCGCTTTTGCCGAAGTTGACAGACTCTGTTGATCCAGAAAAACCAATGTTCCCAACAGCAAAGTTGGTCGTGAACCTAGGTTTAAACCAAGTACGTTTCCCGTACCCTGTGAAGGCGGGTAACAATGTACGTGCATCAAGTACGCTTACTAAAATCACACCAATCAAGAAAGGCCTTGAGATTGAGCGTGAAATCAAAGTAGAAATTGAAGGTATTCGTCGACCTGGAGCGGTAGTTGTTTCTGTGATTCAGTTGCATTTCTAATCGGAATAAAAAGATTCAAACAAAAAAGAGAGCTCAACTAGGCTCTCTTTTTTGTATCTGCGGTTTACTGATTGAAGCTTTTTACCGGTGTGTAACCGTAATCTGCAATCGCTTTTTGACCTTCTTGCGACTTCAGAAACTTCACGAAGTCTTTGCCTGCTTTTTCCAATCCATCGACCTTGTACAGAACTAAAAATGGGCGAGCTAGCTTGTATTTGTGATTGGCGATATTGCTTGCTGTAGGAGCAGTGCCTTCAAATTGAATCGCTTTTATTGACCGGTCAACTGAGCCAACAGAGATAAAACCAATCGCGTGAGGGTTATGGTTTACGATGGTTTTTACCATGCTATTGCTGTTGACGACAAGGTTGTTCGGATTGATATCAGAGACCAGGCGGTCGTTCACGATCTTGGTTAATCCAAGTAGACTTTCAAAGCTGTAACGAGAACCGGAAGAGGCTTCACGCGTGACGACTGCGATAGGTTGGTCTGTACCGCCAACTTGCTTCCAGTTATCGATTTTACCTTTGTAGATATCAAACAGTTGTTGTTCTGAAAGGTTGATGACAGAGTTTGTTCGATTAACAACAACAGCAAGACCATCATAAGCGATAGGGAATACGTTTAAGTCTTCTCCTTTCTCTCTTTCTGTTAAATAGCGAGAGCTCATCCCCATCTCTACCACACCTTTATTTACCATAGTGATACCAGCGGTTGAGCCAATACCTTGCACGGCAATATAATCATCAGGGTGTGTTTTATTATATTCTTCTGCAAGTACATCCATTACTCGTGCAACGGAGGTAGAACCTGAAATATTCACTTCTTTTGCTACAGCAGAAGGAAGGGAAAGAGCCATGGCTAATACAGTTGCCACAGTAAAACGTAACATATTGAACTCCATATACGGTATATCGCAGCGCTCATCATATTTCGTTCAAGTTACACTTTTGTGAATGCAGATTGATATCGATAGCGAATTATCGATTGCGCTCGTTTTATGTTGATAACTATCAATAAGTTCGGATGGGAGGGTTTCACTGATTTGAAGTGAAAGAGGTGACGCACTTAGCTTTTCGGCATCAAATGCGATGCTATTCTAGACTTGAGCGGGCGCATGCCCGATGGTGATTTCTGCCTCTCTTAGGCACTTGGGTATATACTAAGAACAACATATCAGGAGTACGCTCATGTCCGTGTCTCAAATGGCGACCAGTCGCCTACATAAGTTGGTTCAAACGCTTTGCGCTAGACGAAATGTCAATTTGCCAGTAGAAGCGCTGGGGAAGTGCTTGTACGAGCCTATAGAGAACGGTGTCGAGCTTTATCATGCGCACTTCTTACTTGATTCACAACACAGTGAGTACACATCTCCCATCGCTAAAATCCTATTTGATGCTAAAACTCAGCTTTGGTGCTTTTATGTTCCGACCTATAGTGAAGAAGAAGTGGTATGGATACCTTACGAGAAGCTACCAAGTAGTCAAACGCTTGAGGTGCTTCTCGCCGAACTGGAAAGCGATCCTCAAGCGTGTTTTTGGGATTGATGGCTAACTTATCTTCAACCCCTATTATTTTGCGATTTGGCTACGAAACTCTTTTGGCGTGATGCTGTAAATCGATTTAAATGCGGTACTAAAATGTGCTGCGCTTTTAAATCCAGATTCAAAGGCAATTTGAGTAATGGATTTCTGAGAGACACGAAGTTGGGTTGCTGCATGGTTGATGCGCTTCACTTTCAAAATATGAGAGAACGAAAGGTTCTCCGCTGCCAATCTACGCTTGAGTGTGGCGATAGACATACTCATGTGCATTGCTAACGCTTCTAACGTGATGTCTTTTTCTATGTTCTTTTCAATATACTTAATCGCCTTCTGAGACGCGGTTAGGCTGCTTGCGTCATCAATGATAGATAAGATGTCTGGCTGAACTTCTACCATCAGTGACAACAGGGCGAGGGCAATATGGCTTTGAGCGTATTGTGGTGCTTTGTTATCTGCTAATTCAATTAACGCGCTCTTAAGTTGCGAGATAACTAGGTGGCCTTGAGCTGAAAATGGATAAAAGCGACGATCGTCGGTGTCTGATGTAATCGTAGGGTGGGCCGATTTGAATTCACTGAACAAACCAATGTCAAAGACCAAGGCAATCGCTTTAAAACCGCCAGGTTTGGCTTCTGCACTTCTTAAGTCCGCTGAATTATAAAGGGTGAAATCTCCTGCTTTCAGGTCAAATTGTTCGCCACTTGGCTGGTTGATAACAAGGGTGCCTTCCTCAACAACATATAACCCGTTGTGGGTGGCGGTGTAGCGTTCACTTTTGCGAGCAGTGAAGTGATTAAAGCGAATGATCTCAATGTTCGGCATATTCGTTCTTATCGTTTTTACATGACAAATAAAAAAGGCGCTCAGTTGAGCGCCTTTAAACTTTAACCGGTATTATTCACTCACAGATTCTTCTGTTTGTGTCGCTGGCTTATCAGCGAATACCTGGGTCGGTTTTGCAACTAAACTGCGGTTTTCTTGGTTTACGTCCGAAAGAACAATTTCCAATGTATCACCCAGTTTGTATACCACTTCTTTATCAATAGAAATGGTACCGTTGTCACCGTTACACTCAATTCTTTCTTTATTATCAAGAATCAAGCTACCAGGAATAAAGGCCGCTGCGCCATTTTCGAGAAGTCGAACACGTGCACCAGCACGATTAATATCGAAAATCTCACCTGTGAAACACGTTTTCTTACTTGGCTCTTCTGCAAGAGTACGAGCATATAACCAATCTGACACGTTTCGCTCGGCAATTTTGTGGTGCTTACGGTGCAGTGCTAATTCTTCGCCGACTTCATCATCAGGTGTTTGAACTGGTTCTTTGCCAAGAATGACGGCTTTCAGCATGCGGTGGTTGATCATGTCGCCGTATTTACGGATTGGTGAAGTCCAAGTCGCGTAGATATCTAGACCCATTGCGTAGTGAGGAAGTGGTTGGTTGCCTACTTCACTGTACGTTTGGAATTTACGGATACGGTTATCTAGGTATGTCGTTTCTTGTTCGCCCAACCAACGACGAAGTGCCGCAAAGCCTTCTAGTGTCGCAACTGATTCTGTTGTGAATTCAAGTGTACCTTCAGGGTTTACCATTTGAACGACTTCTTCGATTTTCTCAGCTTTCAAGCCTGCGTGTGTGTTGAACACGCCCGTTTCAAATTTGTCACGTAGTGTACGGCCTGCACAGATGTTTGCAGTGATCATCGATTCTTCTACAAGACGGTTTGCGCTGCGGCGCATGTCCGCGTGAATAGCAATAACGTCGTTGTCTTCGCTTAGTTCAAAACGGTAGTCTGGGCGATCTGGGAAGATAACGGCATTCTTTTCTCGCCAATCAGCGCGAGCAAGAGAAAAGTCATATAGGTCACGAACGATGGTTGCGATTTCTTCTGATGGTTGCCACTTGTCTGAGCTGCCGTTTTCTAGCCAATCTGACACATTGTCATAAGCAAGGCGCGCATGAGACTTAATGTTTGCTGCGAAGAAGTTGATATCATCACCAACGACACCTTCTTTGCTTACTGTCACAGTACAGCAAATCGCAGGGCGTACTTCATCTTCAATCAGTGAACATAGGTTATCTGCAAGGTCACGTGGAAGCATAGGAATGTTACGACCTGGAAGGTAGATAGTGTAACCACGTTCACGTGCAACCTTATCCATTTCGTCTTCTGGTGTAATGTATGCAGTTGGATCGGCAATTGCGATGGTCAGTTCAAAGTCGCCAGACTCTGTCTTCTTCGCAAACAGCGCATCGTCCATATCTTTGGTTGATTCGCCGTCAATGGTGACGAAAGGTACGTGTGTCATATCAACACGTTCTAGATCCGCATCGTCTTTCAATTCCCAGTTATCAATGCCAGCAGGCTCTGAGTTTGGCAAATCGTTTTGTGCAAGCGTTACCCACCAAGGTGCAATCTTGTCGTTTGCATCGGTAATCTTCTCAGAAATCTCTACGAAGAATGAGTTGTCACCTTTAAGAGGGTGACGAATAAGATGAGCAACAACCCAGTCGCCTTCAACGAAATTGTCAGGCTTTAAGCCTTTCTTTAGTTTCGCTTTAAGAGAGAGCTTTTTCAGCTGTGGGTGATCAGGTGCAACGTTTAGCTTGCCTTTGAACATTTTTACTCGGCCAATAAAGCGAGTTACAGCTTGTTCTAGCAGCTCTTGTGGTTCTGCGACTTCACGTTCGTTTTCAGTGCGGATGATGGCAACGACTTTGTCGCCGTGCATGCACTTTTTCATGTACGCTGGTGGGATGAAGAAGCTGGTTTTGCTGTCCACTTCCAGGAAGCCAAAGCCTTTATCGGTTGCTTTGATTGAGCCTTCTTTTTTAGGCAGGTTTTCTTGGATTTGTTGCTTAAGCTGAGCTAATAGAGGGTTATCTTGAAACATCTTTTCTTAACTTACCAATGGAATTGGGCACACTATAATCATTGCGGGCTATTATTACTACCTAAAGCCCCCAAATTCACTGTGAATTATTGATGAATTGAACAGCGTTGTGGTGCTTTTCTCTACGGAGAATGGAGGGGTAGGTGGAATTTTATGCGAATATTACCATTAGTGAGAATAAATTGTGATGTAATTCAATTTTTTCTAGCTTTTTTTATGCATTTAAGGAATAATCCGCCTCCCTTAGTCGTCCCTAATGGCTTATCGCGGTTGTGTACTGTGCTAATTCCTTTCTGAATGGATTTAGTATCTGGATGGATCAGTATCGAATTGGAAGAGCATATGGGACTGTTTTTTTGTTTAATTAAGTAGGATCCCAATGCAAGATTCTGTTATTCAATTCAGTGATTTATCTCTGAATGATTCTATCCTTTCTGCTCTAGACGGAATGGGTTTCGTGTCACCAACTCCAATTCAGGCTGCGGCAATCCCACACCTATTGGAAGGTGCTGACGCGCTGGGCAAGGCACAAACGGGTACAGGTAAAACGGCAGCATTCTCTCTGCCTCTTCTAAACAAGCTAGATCTTGATCAACGTAAACCACAAGCAATCGTTCTTGCTCCAACTCGTGAGCTAGCGATTCAGGTTGCGGCTGAAATGAAAAACCTTGGTAAAAATATCAAAGGTCTTAAAGTTCTAGAAATCTACGGTGGTGCTTCTATCGTGGATCAAATGCGTGCTCTTAAAAACGGTGCACACGTTGTTGTAGGTACTCCTGGCCGTGTTCAAGACCTTATCAACCGTGAACGTCTACATCTAGACGAAGTTAGCACTTTCGTACTTGATGAAGCGGACGAAATGCTAAACATGGGTTTCGTGGACGACGTAACTGCAATCATGGAGCACGCTCCTGAATCAGCTCAACGCGTTCTATTCTCTGCAACTATGCCACCAATGCTGAAAAACATTGTTGAGCGCTTCCTACGTGATCCTGTAACTGTTGACGTTGCTGGTAAAAACCACACTGTAGACAAAGTTCAACAACAGTTCTGGGTAGTGAAGGGTGTAGAGAAAGATGAAGCAATGTCTCGTCTTCTTGAAACTGAAGAAACTGACGCGTCAATCGTATTCGTACGTACTCGTCAAGACACTGAGCGTCTAGCTGATTGGCTATCTGCACGTGGCTTTAAAGCTGCTGCACTGCACGGTGATATTCCTCAGTCTCTACGTGAGCGTACTGTTGATCACATCAAACAAGGTGTTATCGACATCCTAGTTGCAACAGACGTTGTTGCACGTGGTCTTGACGTTCCACGTATTACACACGTATTTAACTACGACATCCCATTCGATGTTGAGTCTTACATCCACCGTATCGGTCGTACTGGCCGTGCTGGACGTAAAGGTAAAGCGATCCTGCTTGTTCGCACTAACCAAATCCGCATGCTTCGCACTATCGAGCGCGTAACTAAGTCATCTATGGAAGAAATCCAACTTCCTCTACGTGACCAAGTTGCTGAAGCTCGTCTAAGCAAGCTAGCTGCTGAACTGGAAGCAGAGAAAGAGCACAAGTCACTAGACAAATTCGCTGAGCTAGTAGAGAAACTACAAACTTCTCTAGAAATCGACCCAGCGATGCTTGCGGCAATGCTTCTTAAGCGTCAACAAGGTAAACGTCCTCTATTCTACATTGGCGAAGACCCAATGGTTGAAGCGATTGAACGTGACAAGCAACGTCGTAAAGAGCGCCGCGAAGGTGGTCGTGAAGGCGGTCGCAGCTTCAATACACAAGATTGGGATACTTACCAGCTTCAAGTTGGTCGTGAGCAAGGTGTTCAAGTGAAAGACATCGTTGGTGCTCTAGCTAACGAGCTTGGTCTAGGCAAAGGCTCTATCGGTGCGATTAAGCTAGCTCAAGGTCACACATTTGTTCAGCTACCAAAAGCAATGACTTCAGACGCAGCAAGCAAGCTAAGCAAGCTTCGCATCCGTCAACAAGAAGTTGGAGCTGTAGTTTGTGACTTTGATGACTTCCGTGAGTCTCGTGGTGGTGGTCGTCGTGACGGTGGTCGTCGCGATGGTGGTCGTCGTGATGGCGGCGGTTACCGTGGCAACCGTGAAGGCGGCAACGGCAACCGTGGTGGTGATCGTCGTGAAGGCGGTCGTCGCGAAGGTGGCTTCCGTGGTAACCGCGATGGCAACCGTGAAGGTGGCAACCGCGAAGGTAACCGTGAAGGTGGCGAGCGTCGTTTCGACCGTAACCGTGGTGGTGATCACCGTGGTGCACACCGTGGTGAACGTGGTCACGGCCGTGGTCGTCGCACGCAAGACGCATAATATCTGCACACTATTGCATTAAAAAATAGTTGAATATGAAAGCCGAGCGAAATGCTCGGCTTTTTTGTCTCTGCTCTTCTATACTCTATTCATTCAAAAAAATTCGTAATATTTTTGTTTTCTTACTCATATATTGATGATTTTAAGTGTCTGATTCCACTTTAGTTGAGTGAACTCGATATATTTCACTGCTCAAATAAATTTTAAACTTGTCATAGATCAACAAAAATTACGCAAACGAGCAACTAACACTAAAAGATAGTTGAAAGATTAAAAAATTATTGAATAATAGAGAGCACAAACAAGAAGTACGAAGCGCGGATGCGCAATTACAACCTTTGCTCCACAACAGGAAACTATTTCATGTCTAATTCGTTTGTACTGGTGATCAACTCAGGTAGCTCATCACTAAAATTTGCAGTCATCGACTCACAATCTGGCGATGCTGTGCTAAGTGGTCTGGGCGAATGCTTTGGTCTATCAGACGCTCGTATGAGCTGGAAATTCAACGGTGAAAAATTTGAATTTGCTATTAAAGGTAATGAGAACCACCATCAACTTGCAGTAGCAAAATTAGTTGAGTTAGTAAAAGAGTACAAATTAATTGACCATGTTGTTGCTGTTGGCCACCGAGTGGTTCACGGCGGTGAGAAGTTTACCAAGACAGTCCGTTTAGATGAGTCTGTTATTGCAGACGTAGAAGCGTTAAGTGACTTAGCCCCTCTACATAACCTTGCTCATGCGATTGGTATGCGTGCTTCTATGGCTGCATTCCCTGAGCTCCCTCAGTTTGCTGTGTTTGATACTGCGTTCCACCAAACAATGCCTGCAAGAGCTTACACCGGTGCAATTGCTAAAGAACTTTACACAGACTTTGGAATTCGTCGCTACGGCTTCCACGGTACGAGCCACTACTTCGTAAGCCGTGAAGCTGCGAAGATGCTGAATAAACCAGTGGAAGAATCAAGTTTCATTTCTGTTCACCTAGGTAACGGTGCTTCTGTTTGTGCAATCAACAACGGTGAGTCTGTAGATACATCTATGGGTTTCACGCCGCTGTCTGGCCTGATGATGGGCACACGTTGTGGTGACCTAGACCCAGGTATCATTGAATACCTTCTGAAGAAAGGTTGGTCTCAAGAGAAAGTGTTTAACTCACTAAACAAGGCTTCAGGCTTCTTAGGTGTTTCTGGCCTAACGAGTGATGCACGCGGTATTTTGGAAGCGATGGAAGAGGGGCACGAAGGTGCAACTCTAGCGTTCCAAGTGTTTACATACCGTGTGTCTAAATACATTGCGTCTTACCTTGCTGCTCTAGATTCATTTGACGGCATCATCTTCACTGGCGGTATTGGCGAGAACTCTATGCCAATTCGTCGTGAAATCTTAAACAACCTTAAACTGCTAGGTTTTGTTGAAGATGTGAAAGGTAACGAAGACGCTCGATTTGGTAACGCAGGTGTTGTTGCTACATCTGAGTTGCTTGGTGCGAAAGCACTGGTTATTCCTACCAATGAAGAGTGGGTTATCGCTCAACAGTCGGTAGAACTGCTGTAAAACGGCAAAAATTTTGGGAACTAAGTCAAAGCCCTTTCCGATTGGAAAGGGCTTTTTTTGTACCTGATACTCGCCACTTTGGTTACTTGATATGGATGTTGTTATCTCGTCGGTCATACATATCTGGTGTGGTATGCAGTCCTCCGGCATAACCTGCGGCTTCTAAGGTTTCCCTTACTTCTCGAACGTCTGCTGGCGTAACAGGCGATTGTTGATCGCCGAGGTGTTTACGTACGAAGGTAATCAATTCTGCCAAACGAGCGTCTGATAAAATGTCTTCAAAGCTTGCCATTGGCATAAAGTTACGTTCAGGGTCAATGTAAGTTGGTTGTAAACCTCGTACCGTTACAGCAATGGTGTTAAACGGGTCACTGTGCATGATAATGCCGTTGTTCAAGAGCGTTGGTGCTATCGGATCTCGTCCTTTACCATCGTTACCATGGCATGCTCCACATGTTTGTTTGTAAGTTGCATAGATTGGCTCTTGATAAGCCGCTTCATCAAACCCTTTAGGCTCCAAAGGAACGGCATCGGCGGCAATGAAGTTGTTTACGTCACCATTGAGTAGATAGTAAGACATAGACTCAACGTCTTCACGAGTCATTAAGCTCAAACTGTTTTTGACCACGTCAGCCATCCCAGCAAAAGCAGTGCCTTTGTCTGAGTGACCTGTGTGCAAAAAGTCGGTCAGAGTCTTCTCATCCCAACCGCCCACATACAGCTCCGTGGACGTAATGTCAGGTGCGTTCCAGCCGTCAATCAAGTTACCTTGGAAGATGCGCTCAGGTAACAATGCTTGAGCAATATTCCTCGGCGTATGGCACTCTGAGCAGTGTCCTAAGCCTGCAACCCAGTATTTGCCTTTCTGCCACTTCTCTACGTCATCCACCGCGCCCTCAAGTTCTGAGGGTAGGTTGTAGTCGATAGGGTCGGTGTCCATAAAGACAATGTTCCAGCCAAGGAGGCCAAGACGAATGTTTGATGGGAACATCATGTGGTTTTCATCGTTACGACGCGCCACGGCAGGAATAGACTGCATATACTCCCACAAATCCGTCATGTCTTGTTCCGTAAGGTATTGATAAGAGGTGTAAGGCATCGCCGGGTACAAGTAACCATGTTTGCCTTTACCGTGTACCAAAGCATCACGGAAGTTGTCGTAATCGTATTCACCAATCCCTTCACTGGCGTGAGGAGTAATATTGGTCGAATAGATTGTGCCAAATGGCGTAACAAACGGTAGGCCGCCGGCAAAAGGTTCGCCACCTTCTGCACTGTGACAAGCGACGCAATCCCCCGCGTGTGCCAGATATTCACCACGCTCGACAGATTGAGCGTTAAGTACTGCGAGTTTCTGCTCTTCTTCTTCGCCGGCTTTGCGGATGTAAGCACCAATCGCGAGGATCTCGTGCTCTGAGAGTTGGTTTTCAAACGCAGGCATCAAGTTGTTCAAACCGTAATTGATGGTGTGTTGAATCTCTTCAATACTGCCACCATGAAGCCATACGCTATCAGAAAGGTCGGGCACTCCCGTTTCTTGATTAGCAATAGAACCGTCTCCATGGCATGAGGCACAGTATTGAACGAACAAGGTCTTACCCAACTCTATTTTAACTTCAGGCACATTGCTGTGGCGTTGATTGAGCGACGCAAGATAGTAAGAAACCTTGTCCACTTCGTCCTTTCTCATCACTTCAACCCAGCCGGGCATCGCACCGTTACGGCCTTTCGCTATGGAATGAATGATGGCTTCATCATCTCCGCCGTACATCCATTCTTTATCGATAAGGTTAGGAAAGTGTTTTTGACCTTGTGCATTATCTCTATGGCAGGCTGCGCAATGGGTTTGAAACAATATACGACCGCTACGGACAATATCGGCATCTTGTGCAAGTGCAGCCAAAGAGGTGTCGGTTACTTGACTAAATTGCTGGTCGAGTGTGGTTGATGGCGAGCTAAGTTTGTCGTCCGCTTGGTCATAATTCGCCAAGCCTTTCCATTCACCAAGCCCTGGATACAGAACCAAATAGCCTGCGGAGAGTAAAAACGCGACAGCGTAACTAATGAAGAGGAGTTTAGGTGGTGGCGCGTCCTTTTCATCTATCCCATCAAAAGAGGCGATAGTGTGGTCTTGGTCTGCTTTATGGTTGCTACGCCAATACTTGACGATAACGCCCACCATCAGGACAAAGAAGATTATTGTGCAGGCAACGGCCCACCAGTTCCAGAATGTGCTCATGGAGCCACCTCCTGTGCTGTATCTTGGCCAAGACTTTGAAGATAACGGATCAGCGCTTCGCCTTTGGTTTTACCGCGAACTTGCAAGCGCGCGTCGGAAATCTCTTGGTCTGTGTATGGAACCCCTAATGTGCGTAGTGTCTCCATCTTGTCGACAATTGCATCGCCCGAGAGAGTTTGTTCGAACAACCAAGGATAGGCCGGCATTATGGACGTTGGAATGACCTGACGAGGATCGATGAGATGCAATACATGCCATTGGTCAGAATATTTACGGCCAAGGTTGGTTAAGTCCGGACCTGTGCGTTTTGAACCCCATAGGTTAGGGAATTCATAAATGTCATCTGACTCCTTATTTGCACGACCATTACGTTTGGTCTCAGGCTCTAGAGGACGAACCATCTGCGTGTGGCAGACATGACACCCTTCACTGATGTAAATATCGCGACCCGCAAGCTCAATGGCGGTCAACGGCTTGGCTAAACTGCCCTTAGCGATGTCGTCAGTGCGAAGAATATTCGGCACAACCCAGACTGCGAGTGAGAAGGAGGCCACAACCACTGTTGTGATGATCAAAA
This sequence comes from Vibrio sp. MOR3, assembly GCF_001557775.1. Classification (NCBI taxonomy): domain Bacteria; kingdom Pseudomonadati; phylum Pseudomonadota; class Gammaproteobacteria; order Vibrionales; family Vibrionaceae; genus Vibrio; species Vibrio sp. MOR3. Next base: position 646,914 of record NZ_LNRD01000001.1, read on the forward strand.
TGACCACTGAGTGAGTAAAGTCTTTGCTCATCTTATGCCTCCTTTGCCACTAACACCGATGGAGAACGCACGGTTTTGTACAAGTTGAATGCCATCAGGAATAGGCCAAGTACAAAGAGTGCGCCCCCAAAGAACCGCAGGAACAACCATGGCGCTTTAAAATTCATGGCTTCAATAAAGCTGTAAACCAGTTCGCCATTCTCATTCTGAGTTAGCCACATGTAGCCTTCGCCAATACCAGCAACCCACAGCGCGATGGCGTAAATCGCAACACCAGCATGCGCGAGCCAGAAGTGCCATTTTATCAAACGCTTTGACCACAACTCTGTTTTGTTCCATAGACGAGGGATGAAGTAGTAGAACACCGCAATGCCTGACATACCGACCCAACCTAATGCGCCGGAATGTACGTGACCGATGACCCATTCAGTATTGTGCGCGAGCATATTGAACCAGCGAATTGCCAGTAGAGGCCCTTCGAATGTGGCTAAGCAGTAGTAAAGAATGGCAGAGAAGAAGAACAGGCAAATGTAGTCAGATTTAAGCTTCTCTTTGTTTTGTAGCAGTGTCATCGCACTGTTGAAAGCGCCCGCCCAAGATGGAAGCCAAAGAATGAGTGACATGATGATGCCGATGTTTTGCACCCAAATAGGCACCGATGAATAAACCAAATGGTGGGTACCTGCCCAAGTGTAAAAACCAACCAAGCCCCAAAAGTGGATGACAGATAAACGGTAAGAGTAAATAGGGCGGTCTGCCACTTTTGGTATGAAGTAATAATTCATACCAATCACACCAGCAGTCAGTAAGAAGCCCACTGCGTTGTGACCCCACCACCATTGCACAATGGCGTCCTGCGCTCCAGCAAAGACGGAATAAGATTTCATCAACGATACAGGCATGGCCAAGTTGTTCACGATGAAGATCATGGCAATGACGATGATAAACGCTGCGAAGAACCAATTGGCTACGAAAATATGGTCAACTTTCCTCTTCGCAATCGTGCCAAAGAACAACACGGCGTAGAGCACCCAGACTAAGACGATCAGAAGGTCGATTGGCCACTCTAACTCAGCGTATTCTTTTGAAGTTGTGTAGCCAGCGGGCAAACTGATTAACGCCAAAAAGAGTACCAGTTGCCAACCCCAGAAAACCATCCAAGATAAGCTTTGGTTAAAGAGATTACAGCGTCCGGTGCGTTGAGCGATGTAGAGAGAGGTACCCATCAAAATGTTGACTACAAAGCCATATATTACGCCGGAAGTGTGTAGTGGTCTGAGTCGACCGAATTGGAAGTATTGAGAATCGAAGTTAAGTACCGGCCAATACAACTGCGCCGCGAGGATCACACCAATGATCATCCCGACAATAGCCCAAACTAACGATGCCAACACAAAATACTTCACAACTTTAGTGTTGTATTGAGTTGCTGCTTGTTCCATAAGAACGCTCCTCGTTTAAGGTTGAGCTTCTTTGCCTAGCTGGGAGTAGTAGTAGGCAATGTCTTCAATGTCTTGATCAGAGAGGGCATCGGCCTGCTGTTGCATCAGCACCGCAAGACCACTGGTTCGCTCCCTCGCTTTGTAGTCCTTAAGGGAAGAAATCAGATAGGTTTTGTTCTGGCCGCGTAAGTTTGGGTATGCATCAATGGTCGATATGCCATCGACACCATGACAAGTCATACAAACTTTCGCTTTTTCTTTGCCGATTTCGAATTGCTCATCACCTTCTGCAGCAAAGGTGAGGGGAGAGAAGCACACAGCAGCGACGAGAGCCGTCCTCAAAGCTGCGCTCATGTTTTGGGTGTTCTTTAATCTCATCACTGATTCCCTAGTAATTTGAATGCGTGTTTCACTAACTTGGGCGCTGATATTCCAGATTTTCACTGTTATTGGTGGCGTGAATGCACTGGCGTATTTTTTATAGTTGTAGGTTAAAGAGTAAGCAGGTACTGACAATATCGCTACGTACGAGCCGATTTAGTTGTGAATTTTTCTATTTAATACGTGAACACGTAACGATTAGGGCAAAATTTTGGTGAATAAAATCGACAGGAAAATAACGGGTTAGCTACGGTTGAATAGGGTATGGATGGGAATTGATACAAAATCAAACAAAAGAGCTTTTGAAGAAAGTTTTAGGTGAGTTGGAATTTCAAGGTCTGGGAGCCTTCTTTTCACGGAAGACCCCATGAATGAAAGATAGGATCGAAAACAAACTAACGCCCGCGATAAATCATCATGTCGTAAATATGGGCAATAGAAACCGGATCAGCTTCTAAGTGACTAGATCGTATAGAAGAGACGAAACTGAATAAGGAACCAAGGCCTACTGGCGCGATAATAAGTAAGGCAATCAGAATGAAAAAGAGTACGGTCGAATGTCTCATAAAGCACCTCCTGATGTCTGTTTTATTGCTTTTGAATTATACCATTTTCGTGATGCCAGAAAGGGAGGTTATTCCGCACAATATTTGAGCTTTAGCCTGATGATTTGATAGGGGTTTCATTCGGTATAAACTGCATAAATAATCGCTGATAAATGCAGTAATTATCTCGATGATAATCAAGCTGCCATGTATACTGTGAGCGTTTCGCAAACGTTAACACCCTCCTTTCTAATTACATATAAAGTCAGCATTTGCGATGCAAATATAACTAGCTATCACGCATTAAAATCAATGATAAATAACCCCTGGCGAATCCCTCGCAGGGTCTTTTTTGTGAGTAATTATGCTTAACTCAGAACGCAAAGCTGCATTCGTGCTCGTCGCTACTACGATGATCGCGGCATTAGGGTGGATCTTCTCCAAAGAAACCATTCAAGGTCTCCCACCATTCGGATTTATCGGTCTGCGATTCACCATCGCTTCATTGTGTTTGCTGCCTCTGTGTATCAAACCGTTTCGTGCTGCTAATAAGAAAGATATTTTTGCCGCGGCAGGTGTGGGTGTGCTTTTAGGTGGCGCACTGATGTGTTGGATCTACGCGATTTCAATCAGTGACACGCTAGGTGAGGGTGCATTCATCATGAGCCTATCGATGCTGTTTGTACCCATTGTCGCGTGGATTATGTTTCGTCAAAGACCTCAACGAATTTTTTGGGTGTCACTACCGATCGCGATTCTTGGCCTAGGGTGTTTGTCTTTGGCTGGTGGTTGGCAACAATCAAGCAGCCAGCTTTGGTTCTTGGGCGCGGCGCTGATGCTTGCACTGCATTTTAATGTCAACAGTAAATACTCACAGAAGCTACCCGTACTTTTGCTGACTTGCATTCAACTGTTTGTGACAGGCTTGATTGGGTTGTTGGTTTCTTCGCTATTGGAAACCACGCCGACAGAAGTTTCTACATCAATTTGGGTGTGGTTTGCTCTAAGCACGCTTTTGGCAACTAGTTTGCGTTACGTGATGCAAACCATGGGGCAAAAGTTTGTCCAAGCGGGTAACGCTGCACTGATTATGATCCTTGAACCCGTGTGGACTGTAATTCTGAGTGTGATTTGGTATGGCGAAGTGCTGACCTCTAATAAACTCGTCGGCTGCGCTCTTATCTTATTCTCTTTGGTGATCTACCGAACTGGCGGTAAACTCCGCTTTCCAAAACGGGCGTAATCAAGTTTATAGAGCCAGCGGTTTCACCCTCGTTGGCTTTTCATTCCTTTTCATTTTTAGGCAGGATGCTTTCCATGGCAAACACAGAACATCAAGAGACGTTGGATTCACTTGATAAAATCAGCGTGTGCTTGTATCGCTTTGGTATTACTTTGTTTGCTATGGCGCTGCTTGTTTTTTCGGTTCTTGTCTCTGGTGCAATTTCTAGTTCACCGTTGATTTACCAAACCTCAGTCATTACGCTTTGTATGGCTGGTGCGTTATCTGCCGCGAATGTTCACGTTTACAGCAAACACGTACGGGCTGTGATCAGTTGGGCGTCTTGGATTGGCTTGGTATTGATGGTGAGTGACTTGGAGTTTCAGCGCACTTGGTTAGGGCTTGGCTTTATCTTTGTGACCTTTTCGGGCATTGCGCTTAAAGAGTCTTTTTGCTTTAAAGTGCCAGGCTTGAAGATGGTGCCCGCGTTTCTCGCTGTAGCTACGTTTGCATTGTGGTTTAACCTTCCAATCCTTGCTGCCATCACTATGTTGTTGGCTGGATTGGTAATGGGCTTTCTGTCTTTTGCTAAGTGGCGTATGCCGCTGCATTTTGATATCGGTATCAAAGCGAATTACGAGATCTAACGCTGCTTTAACGCCAGCGAGACTTTTGAGGTCGGCTGGCGGTTTAACTCTTCACTGATCATCCATCCGGCTTTTGCCAGCAACTCCAAATCTACTCCGGTCTCGATTCCTAAGCCTTGGCAAAGGTAGAGCACATCTTCGGTAGCAACATTACCTGAAGCGCGATGAGCGTAAGGGCAGCCCCCAAGCCCAGCCACACTACTATCGATGGTATTGATGCCCATCGTTAAGGCTTGGTAGATATTCGCCAACGCTTGTCCCCATGTGTCGTGAAAATGCACCGCGAGCTTGTGGGTTGGGACTTTTACTTGCACGGCTTCTAACATTTTAGCGATGCGTATCGGCGTGCCTGTACCTATGGTGTCTCCAAGTGAAACCTCGTAGCAGCCTAGCTCCATCAGCAGGTTGGCAACTCTTGCGACTTGCTCGGGCTTGGTTGGTCCGTCATAAGGGCAACCTGCCACGCAAGATAAGTAACCCCGAACGGGAATGTTATGCTTTGCTGCCAATTCCATTACAGGTTCAAAGCGGGTAAGACTATCTGCAATCGAGCAATTGATGTTGTGTTGGCAAAAGCCCTCCGATGAAGAGGTGAAGATCGCGACTTGGTTAGCGCCGGCTTCAAGCGCCTTTTCAAAGCCTTGTACATTAGGCGTTAGTGCTGAGTAGATGACGTTGTGGCGGCGGGTGATTTTCTTCATTACATCGAGTGAATCCGCCATTTGAGGTACCCATTTAGGCGAGACAAAAGATCCTGCCTCAATATGGGTGAGTCCTGTATCTGAGAGCAGGTTGATTAAGCGGATCTTGGCTTGCGTGAACACCGGTGATTCGTTTTGCAGACCATCTCTCGCACCCACTTCGACAATATTTACCTTGTTTGGCAAATTCATTTCTTGCCCTTAGCTGGTTTGTTTATCCAACCTGGTTCTCGTTTTTCCAAAAAGGCTTGTAAGCCATCTTGTCCTTGCGGTGATACGCGAATGTCGGCGATAAGCTGGCTCGTGTATTGAATAAGCTGACCATCAATCGGATTTTGGTGGCATTGATGACATAAGGCTTTGGCTTTTCGCATAGCATCTGGGCTATTGAGCAGCAAAGAATCAATCAAGCTTTCTACCACTGCTTCGATTTTATCCAGCTTATGAACCTCATGCACAATGCCAAACTTTTCAGCTTTGGCGGTGTTAATCACTTCGGCGCTGAGTATATAACGACGAGCTTGACGGTTGCCCATCGCTCGCATGACATAAGGAGAGATGGTTGCGGGAACCAGTCCCAGTTTGACTTCACTCAAGCAGAAATTTGCATTCTCCGCTGCGATTGCGATATCACAGCAACAGATCAAGCCCAATGCACCACCAAAAGCGGAACCTTGCACAACCGCAATAGTAGGTTGAGGGAAAGCGTCCAGTGTATGCATCAGGCGTGCAAGGTTTTGCGCGTCTTCTAGGTTTTGCTTTCTGGTGCTACTTGCCATGGATTTCATCCAATTCAAATCAGCCCCAGAGGAGAAATGTTTGCCGTTTCCTCGAAGCACCAAGCATCGAACATCGGTACGCAAAGCGAGGTAATCCAGCCTGTGGATCAGCAGATCAATCATGCAAGCATCAAACGCATTGTGCTTCTCTGTGCGATTGAGCGTAAGTGTTGCAACGCCGAATTCATCGACGTTCCAAAGTACTTCATCTTGTCGTTGGGTATTGGGGATGATACTCGGTTGATGATCCTGCATGTGACGTCCTTTTCTCTCTACATTCTGAATATGCCAAAGTTGCTGTCAGGAATTGGCGCATTGAGCGCGGCTTTTAAGGCTTGAGCCAATACTTGACGTGTCTCTTTCGGGTCGATGATGCCGTCATCCCATAAACGCGCGCTGGCGTAGTAGGGATGACCCTGAGACTCATACAAGTCTACGATAGATTCTCGGAATGCACTTTCTTCGGGCTCTGGCCATTCTTCACCTTGGCGTTTTTTCACTTCTCGACGAACTTGAGTGAGCACGCCAGCGGCTTGTTCTCCGCCCATGACGGAGATTCGTGCGTTTGGCCACATCCACATCATGGTTGGGTCATAAGCGCGACCGCACATGCCGTAGTTGCCTGCACCGTAAGAGCCGCCAATAATCACGGTGAACTTGGGAACATCTGCACACGCAACTGCCATCACCAGTTTCGCGCCGTGTTTGGCAATGCCTTCTGCTTCAAGCTTTTTGCCCACCATAAACCCAGTGATGTTTTGCAAAAACAGTAGGGGAATTTTGCGTTTGGCACACAGCTCAATAAAGTGCGCGCCTTTCTGTGAGGACTCAGAAAACAAGATGCCGTTGTTCGCCACAATGCCAATCAGATTGCCGTGGATTCGGGCGAAGCCACATACTAAGCTCTTGCCATAAAGTGCTTTGAATTCATCAAAATCTGAGTCATCCACCACGCGAGCGATGATCTCTCGAACATCAAAAGACAAGCGCAGATTTGCATTGACGATGCCGTACATCTCTTCGGCGTCGTAACGTGGTGGTAAAACCGGTTTGTCGCTTTGAAGTGGGAGTGATTGGTTGGTATTCGAGATGGCTTCGCGTGCCAGTTGCAATGCGTGTTGGTCGTTTTCTGCGTAGTAATCGGCAACGCCAGACTTACGACAATGCACGTCGGCACCGCCTAATTCTTCATCGGTGACGATTTCTCCCGTTGCGGCTTTTACTAACGGTGGTCCTGCCAAGAAGATGGTGCCTTGCTCTTTGACCATGATGGAAACGTCTGCCATCGCAGGTACATAAGCGCCGCCTGCGGTACAAAGCCCCATCACAACCGCGACTTGAGGTATGCCTTGTGCCGACATTCTGGCTTGGTTGAAGAAGATGCGCCCAAAGTGCTCTTTATCAGGAAAGACTTCCGCTTGATGAGGGAGATTTGCACCACCGGAATCCACCAAATAGACGCAAGGTAGTTGGCAACGTTGGGCGATCTCTTGCGCTCGTAGATGCTTTTTCACGGTGATCGGGTAGTAGGTGCCGCCTTTGACGGAAGGATCGTTGGCGATCACCATGCATTGAATGCCTTCAATAGTGCCGATGCCGGCGACGACGCCTGCGCATGGAACCGATTCTTCATAGACGTTCCACGCGGCGAATTGTCCGACTTCAAGAAACTTGCTGCCTTCATCCAAAAGGAGCATGACACGCTCACGAACGGGCAGCTTTCCTTTTAGGCGTTGGCGGTCAATGGCTTTTTGTCCGCCCCCTTGTTTGATGGCTTTGATATTGGCTTTAAGGTTGCTCACCAACTCGGTCATGACCGCTTTATTCGACAAAAACAGCTCGTCGGTTGGCTTGGTTTTACTTTTAATGATTGCCATAGTGACTTCCTTGTCGGTGGGTTAGCGAGACTCTTCGAACAACTCTCGTCCAATCAGCATGCGGCGAATTTCAGAAGTGCCAGCACCAATCTCATACAGTTTGGCGTCGCGGAGTAAACGCCCGGTCGCGTATTCGTTGATGTAGCCATTGCCGCCTAAAAGTTGAATAGCATCGAGCGACATTTGTGTGGCAAGTTCGGCGCTGTAAAGGACCACGCCAGCGGCATCTTTACGTGTACATTCCCCTCTGTCACAGGCGGCTGCAACAGCATAAACATAAGCTTTGGCAGCGTTCATTCGTGAATACATGTCAGCAAGCTTTCCTTGTACCAGTTGGAATTCACCAATGGATTTGCCGAACTGTTTGCGGTCATGAACATACGGAACCACTTCGTCCATACAGGCTTGCATGATGCCAAGCGGTCCAGCTGCTAAAACCACACGTTCGTAATCTAAGCCACTCATCAACACTTCGACACCACGGTTTAGTTCTCCCAGTAAATTCTCTTTCGGTACGACACAATCTTGGAACACTAATTCACAGGTGTTGGAGCCGCGCATACCAAGTTTGTCGAGCTTTTGAGCATGGCTAAAGCCTTCGAATTCTCGTTCAATAATGAATGCCGTGATACCACGAGAGCCGCCATTGGGATCGGTTTTTGCGTAAACCACTAAGGTGTCGGCGTCGGGACCATTGGTGATCCACATTTTGTTGCCGTTCATCAGATAGTGGTCGCCTTTATCTTCAGCACGAAGCTGCATGCTAACCACATCAGAACCTGAGTTCGGCTCACTCATGGCTAGTGCGCCAACATGAGAACCATCGATCAATTTGGGCAAGTACTTTTCTCGTTGTGCAGGGGAGCCATTGCGAAAGATTTGGTTAACACAAAGGTTGGAATGTGCCCCATAGCTGAGAGCAACAGACGCCGAAGCTCGGCTGATCTCTTCCATCGCAACAACGTGAGCAAGATAGCCCATGCCTGCACCGCCAAACTCTTCGTCGACGGTTACGCCAAGCAAGCCCATTTCACCGAACTTGGACCACAGATGATTGGGGAATTGGTTATCTCGGTCGATGTCTGCGGCTATGGGGGCGATATGCTCGGTGGCGAACGCATTGACGTGGTCTCGGAGCATATCGATGGTTTCACCAAGCCCAAAGTTGAGAGGGGTGTAGCTGCTTTTCATAACATTTCCCTGTTGAAAGTACTCATTAGTACGGATAAGGTTCGAGTTACACTGCTTGGGCTTGGAAATTATGGTTATTCTTGTTTGTTTTCGTCGTTACAAGTTTTTAGTTATTGGCTGTTAGTTTTATTGTCGATTAGTGCTTGTTTACAGCGTTCTTTGGCGGTTTCTAGCTCGTTCATTACAACGCTAATATCATCCAGTTGCTGCTGTAAGTGCGCTTGTTTTTCATCAATGATGGTTAGCATTTTAAGCAGCTGACCATCGCTTTGTTGGGTATCGTACAGCTCAAACAACTCTCGAATTTCCGCAAGCGAAAAGCCCAATCGCTTACCACGTAAAATCAACTTTAGACGGATCTTATCTCTGCGTTGGTATACGCGAATGTTGCCTTTTCGTTCCGGCTCTATCAGCCCGACATCCTCATAAAAACGAATGCTTCGGGTCGTGATGTCGAACTCTTTGGCGAGGTCACTTATCTTGAATTTATCCACTCGGTTTTTCCCTCTAATGAATAGTTTTGGCTTCTTAAAATCCCTTCAAGCCTTGAACTAAACGGGCTAGCTAAAAGCATGAGAGTAAATTTGTGTTGTTATTAATGTGTTTCTTTACGTTAACGTAAATGTTAGTGCTATGCTTACGTAAACGTCAAGAAATCACAGTGCGAAAATTCATCGTTTTATGAGAGACTGGGGTGACACCACATTCTGTGTGAAAGCTCCGTGGTAGCGGGTGTGAGGGATGAGTTCGTGAGCTGTGAATTATCGTCAGAAGGGACGAGAACATGGGAAACGACATCTGGATTGTCAGTGCAAAGCGAACGCCAATCGGGCGCTTTCAAGGTCAGTTACAAGGTTATTCAGCGCCTCAATTAGGGGCATTTGCTATCAAAGCGGCAATGGATGCGAGCGGGGTTAGCGAAGTCGACGAAGTCTATATGGGCTGCGTATTACCTGCGGGGTGCGGACAAGCACCAGCCAGGCAAGCGGCGCTAGGTGCAGATCTTCCACTGACGACAGGCTGTACCACCATCAATAAAGTGTGTGGCTCTGGCATGAAAAGCGTCATGCTGGCTCACGATCTTATCAAAGCGGGGAGCATTCGCAGCGCCGTCGCTGGTGGTATGGAAAGCATGACCAATGCGCCGTATCTGCTTAAAGAAGCACGTAATGGCATGCGAATGGGTCACCAATCTACCTATGACCACATGTTTCTAGACGGTCTTCAAGATGCATATGAAGGGCACTTGATGGGCGTTTATGCGCAGCAAACGGCTGACCGTTCTGAGTTTACTCGTGAACAAATGGATGAATGGGCGATCCTATCCGCGACAAGAGCATTGGAAGCGCAAGAGCAGCATTTGTTTGACGACGAGATATCGCCGATAGAAATCACGACTCGTCATAGCACTTCAACATTGGATTACGACGAGCATCCACGCTCCATCAAGCTCGACAAGATCCCTCAACTCAAACCTGCGTTCGATAAGAACGGCTCGGTGACGGCTGCAAACTCAAGTGCGATATCCGATGGTGCTGCAGCCTTGGTGTTAATGGACTCGCAGGTGGCACAGCATCAAGGTTTAACGCCATTAGCAATCATCAAAGGACACTCGACCCATGCCAGAAAGCCTGCCGAATTTACCCTCGCGCCAGTATTTGCAATAGAGCAGTTGTTATCTCAACTCGATTGGTCAGTAGACGAGGTTGATCTTTGGGAGATCAACGAAGCGTTCGCCGTTGTCACGCAAATCGCGGTACGCCAATTAGGCATCGATAAAGACAAAGTAAACATCAAAGGTGGGGCGTGTGCACTCGGGCATCCAATTGGTGCAAGTGGTGCTCGTATTTTGGTAACTCTCATTCATAGTCTACGCCAACTGCAAACGCTTGGGGTAGATGGTGACAACAACAATAAAAAGGTGATGCGAGGTGTTGCATCACTGTGTATCGGTGGTGGTGAAGCCACTGCCATTGGTATCGAGATACCGCTTTAAATCCAATTATCAAATAACGTAAAGAAGGACTAGATTATGACTCGCACGGTTCCCTTATTCATCGATGGTGAGTTTCGTGAATCTCAAGCAACGGATTGGGTAGAAGTGACAAACCCTGCCACCAACGACATGATTGCGCGCTTGCCGTGCGCAACGGATGAAGAGATGCATGCGGCAATTGAAAGTGCAAAAGCCACCTTTACCTGCTGGAAAGATGTCGCGGTTTCGGAGCGTGCGCGCTTAATGCTGCGCTACCAACATCTACTTAAAGAACATCACGATGAACTGGCGACGCTGCTTTCTCACGAGACAGGTAAGATCTTTGCGGATGCAAAAGGCGATGTATGGCGCGGGATCGAAGTCGTCGAGCAAGCTGCCAATATCGCTAGCAACATGATGGGAGAAACCGTCGAGAACGTTGCGACCGATATCGACAGCTATTCGCTGATTCAACCGCTTGGAGTGTGCTGCGGTATTACGCCGTTTAACTTCCCAGCCATGATCCCTTTGTGGATGTTCCCAATCGCGATTGCGAGCGGAAATACCTTTGTCCTTAAACCTTCTGAGCAAGTGCCGCTAACGTCCATTCGCTTGGCTGAGCTGTTCGAAGAAGCGGGAGCACCAAAAGGTGTGCTGCAAATCGTACATGGCCGAAAAGAGCAGGTCGACTTGTTGCTGAAACATCCCGATATCCAAGCCGTTTCTTTCGTTGGTTCTGTACCCGTAGCGCAATACATTTACACCACAGGCACGCAGAACTTCAAACGTGTTCAAGCCTTTGCTGGCGCGAAAAACCACATGGTAGTGATGCCAGATGCGAACAAAAACCAAGTGGTGAATAACTTAGTTGGTTCTTCGGTTGGTGCAGCAGGGCAACGTTGTATGGCGATATCCGTGGCTGTGTTTGTAGGCAGTTCGAAAGAGTGGATTGCCGATTTAAAACAAGAAATGGCGAAAGTGCATCCTGGCGCCTGGGATGACGAGAATGCAGCGTATGGTCCTTTGATCAGTGCACAAGCAAAACAGCGTGTGCTCGGTTTGATTGAAGAAGGTAAGCAACAAGGGGCGGTGTGTGAACTTGATGGTAGCCAATGTGAAGTGGAAGGTTTCCCTGAAGGTAACTGGGTCGGTCCAACTTTATTCAGTGGCGTCACTACTGAAATGTCGATTTATACCCAAGAAATCTTCGGACCTGTTTTGGTGTGTATTGAGGTAGACACATTACAAGAAGCGATAGATCTCGTAAATCGCAATCCATACGGCAACGGCACCTCCATCTTCACTGCGAATGGTGCGGCGGCGAGAAAGTATCAACATGAGATTCAAGTCGGTCAGGTAGGTGTAAACGTGCCGATTCCCGTGCCTCTGCCATTCTTCTCGTTTACTGGGTGGCGGGGCAGCTTTTACGGTGATTTGCACGCCTACGGTAAACAAGCGGTGCGCTTCTACACCGAGACCAAAACCGTGACGGCTCGTTGGTTTGATGATGATATCCCAACCGGTCCAAACCTCACCATTAACCTGCGCTAATGAAGTAAGGAGCTCATATGGATTTTGAACTCAACGAAGATCAACGTATGTTTGCCGACACGGCTCAGCAGTTTGCGGCAGAGCGTTTAGCGCCAATGGCAGCAGAGTGGGATGAGAAACAAATCTTCCCGAAAGACATCCTACGAGAGGCAGGAGAACTCGGTTTCTTGAGCCTCTACACCCCAGAAGAACAAGGCGGTTTGGGCTTAAGCCGGTTAGATGCGTCTATCATTTTCGAGCAGCTCTCTATGGGGTGCACATCGACCACCGCATTTATGACCATTCACAACATGGTAACTTGGATGGTCGCGAGCTTTGCGACCGAAGAAGTGAAAGACACGTTCTGCCCAAAACTCATTACGGGTGAATTTCTCGGATCTTATTGCTTAACTGAACCAAACGCAGGTTCGGACGCGGCGTCTCTGACGACTTCTGCGACTAAGCAAGGTGGTAACTACATACTCAACGGCGGCAAAACCTTTATCTCTGGCGCAGGCGATACTGACGTTTTAGTCGTGATGGCGAGAACTGGCGATGCTGGCGCGAAAGGTGTATCTGCATTTGTTGTTCCGGCCGATGCAGACGGTATTAGCTACGGACGTAAAGAGCCGAAAATGGGGTGGAACAGTCAGCCGACACGCGCGGTGACTTTCGATAGTGTTTCTATTCCAGCGTCATATTTGCTGGGTGAAGAAGGACAAGGGTTTGTGTTTGCCATGAAAGGTTTGGATGGCGGACGCATCAACATTGCGACCTGTTCGGTCGGTACGGCTCAGCAAGCGCTGAATCAAGCGGCGCAGTACATGCAAGAGCGTAAACAGTTCGGCAAATCATTAGCTCAATTCCAAGCATTACAATTCAAACTGGCAGACATGGCAACCGAGCTTGTCGCTGCCCGCCAACTGGTACGGCACGCCGCCAGCAAGTTAGACCGAGGTGACCCAGATGCCACGACTTATTGTGCCATGGCAAAACGCTTTGCAACCGATGTCGGCTTTCAAGTCTGTGACCAAGCGCTGCAACTTTACGGTGGCTATGGCTACATCAAAGAATACCCAATGGAGCGCTATTTCCGTGATGTTCGAGTGCATCAGATTTTGGAAGGCACCAACGAAATCATGCGGTTGATCATCGCGCGTCGATTGCTCGCAGAAGAGTCCGCATTGCTATAAGTGCAGCCGACAAGCTCTGCTTTTATTCATAAAGCTCAGGTCATTTTCATCAAGAAAGGATTCAGAGATATGTCACTAACAGAACAACAAACCATTCAACATACCATCAGCAATCATGTTGCGGTGGTGACCATGAACAACCCGCCCGCCAACACTTGGACGTCACAAAGCTTAACCGCGTTGAAAGAGCTAGTGCTGGCGCTAAACGACAATAAAGACGTTTACGCTCTAGTGCTCACAGGGAATGGTGAGAAGTTTTTCTCTGCAGGTGCAGACCTCAAGTTGTTTGCCGATGGCGATAAAGCAGTTGCGTTAGAAATGGCGCGCATCTTTGGTGAAGCCTTTGAGACGCTGTCTGCATTTCGAGGGGTTTCTATCGCTGCCATCAACGGCTACGCCATGGGAGGCGGATTAGAAGTCGCATTGGCGTGTGATATTCGCGTGGTGGAAGAGCAAGCTGTGCTGGCACTGCCAGAGGCGAAAGTGGGCTTACTGCCTTGTGCTGGTGGTACGCAAAACCTAACCGCATTGGTCGGTGAAGGTTGGGCGAAACGCATCATATTGTGCGGTGAACAAGTCGGTGCAGCACAAGCGCGAGAACTCGGGTTAGCAGAAGAAGTTGTTGCAAAAGGTGGAGCGCTTAATAAGGCCATTGAGCTTGCAGAGTCGGTTGCCAATCAATCGCCGTCCTCGGTAACCGCATGTAAAGCGCTTATCCAAAACATGCGCTCAGCGCCACTCAAACATGGTCTGATTAAAGAGCGAGAACTGTTTCTAAACTTATTCGATACCGAAGATCAAACCGAGGGGGTTCGTGCCTTCTTAGAAAAACGTAAACCCAACTGGAAGAATCAATAGGAGGTCGCATGACAGGGAAAGTAACCATTAGCGAAATAGATTGCTTAGACGGCGTGCACCGAATTGGTATCGCGACGTTAGACAACACGGCTTCTTTGAATGCGTTGACTTACGACATGTTGGCAGAGCTCAACGACCAACTTATCGAATGGCAAGATGACCCTGATTTGGTGTGTGTCATCCTCAACGGGGCGGGTGAAAAAGCGTTTTGTGCAGGGGGCGATGTACGAACCATGTACCACGTCATGCACGACAAAAGCAAAGAAGAGACTGCCGAGTTCTGTTCTAACTACTTCTCGCTCGAATACGAATGCGATTACCTGATTCATACCTACCAAAAGCCAATCATTGGTTGGGGAGAGGGCATTGTGATGGGCGGTGGCATGGGCTTATTTATGGGCACCAGCCATAGAGTCGTCACGCCTAAATCTCGTCTCGCGATGCCAGAGATCAATATCGGACTTTACCCGGACGTGGGCGGCACTTGGTTCTTAAGCCAAATCGACCCAGAGGTAGGTTTGTTCCTTGGGTTAACCGGTGCAATGATGAATTCAAGTGACGCTGTCACTATAGGGTTGGCGGAATGGTTGCTGCTGGAAGAGCAATATCCGGCGCTGCTTGAAGAGCTGAAACAAGTCGACTGGGGCTCTGCCGATGCCAAATCGCTTGTCAGTGCGTTACTTCAGTTGATGGAAGATCAAGTCATCGACAGTAAGCCGACAACTCAGATTTGCCCTTATCTCGACCAAATTAAAGAAGCCTGCAAAGGCTATGACTTAAATCAGATTGCCCAAAATATTCAAGCAATGGAAGGCGAGACTCAATGGCTTGAGAACGCACAAAAATCGTTTGTTGCGGGCAGTCCGATCACCGCGCATATCTGTTTTAGACAAGTCAAAGAGTACCACCGTTTGTCGTTGGCGGATTGTTTCCGTCTAGAGCTTACCTTGTCAGTTCGCAGCGCATTACTCGGTGAGTTTGAAGAGGGCGTGCGCTCTCGATTAGTTGATAAAGATGGCAATCCAAAATGGATGTTTAACAGCGTCAGTGAAGTCGATGAGAGCGTCATCGATACCTTGTTCACTTCTCTTTGGTCAGAAGAAGAACATCCACTTGCACAACTAGGAAAATAAGGAGAAACAACATGAGTACCATTGCATTTATTGGCTTGGGCAACATGGGCAGTCCAATGGCACAAAACCTATTGGCGTCGGGGTTTCACGTGCAAGTGTTCGATGTGGATGTGAACGCGGCGAAGCAACTTGAACCGTTTGGCGCGGTGGTTGCTAGCACGTTAGAAGAAGCCGTGGATGGCGCGGGAACCATCATCACCATGCTACCAGCAGGTGCACACGTGCGCGCGGTGTACTTAGGGGATTTACACGGTGGTGTCGGTCTGCTCAATATTGTGCAGGACAACGCATTGCTGATTGACTGTTCGACCATCGATCCAGATTCTGCTCGCTTAGTGGCGAACGAAGCTCAGAACAAACGATTGTTGTTTGTCGATTCTCCCGTCTCTGGTGGTGTAGCAGGCGCAAAAGCAGCAACGCTGACCTTTATTGTTGGAGGCTCGGATGAGGCGTTCTCCAAAGCCAATGCGATCTTGCAATACATGGGCAAGAACGTGTTCCACGCTGGTAAAGCGGGCGACGGTCAGATGGCAAAAATCTGTAATAACCTCATGTTGGGTATCTTGATGTCGGGAACCTGTGAGGCGCTCAATCTCGGCATTGATCATGGTCTCGACCCGAAAGTCTTATCCAATATCATGTTGCAAAGCTCTGGTCGAAACTGGGCGCTGGAGCTCTATAACCCATGCCCAGGCGTGATGGACTCCGCACCAGCGAGCAATCAATACAACCCAGGCTTTATGAGCAAGTTGATGCTCAAAGATCTTGGCTTAGGCTTGGATGCGGCGCTGCAAACCAACTCTTCTGTTCCGATGGGCTCTTTGGCTCGTAACCTTTATGCATTCCATAACGCAGCAGGTCATGCAGAACTCGACTTTTCAAGCTTGTTTGAATTCTATAAGAACCAGAAGGGCTAAAAGCGAGATTCCCTATCAGGCGTTTAAGCATGGAAGTTATCCAGTAATGGAGTACAGATATGGATTTAAAAAACAGTGTCATTGCAATCACAGGTGCGGGGCAAGGGTTAGGGCAGATGATGGCAGTCAGCCTTGCTCAAGCGGGCGCAGATTTAGCATTGCTTGATGTTAACGAAACGGGACTGCTGAATACTCAAGAACAATGCCGGATGCTCAGTGCCAAAGCATTGATCTATCGACTTGATGTCACCAATGAATCTGAAGTAGAGGATACCTTTAATGAGATTCTTCAAGATTTTGGGCAGCTAAACGGCTTAGTTAATAACGCAGGGGTTTTGCGAGATGGATTGTTAGTCAAAGCCAAAGACGGCGAGATCACCAAGATGTCGCTTGAGCAGTTTAACCTAGTGATGAACGTCAACGTCACGGGCACCTTCTTGTGTGGTCGAGAAGCGGCAGTCAAAATGATCGAGAGTGGCTCGAAGGGTGCCATCATTAACATCTCCAGCGTGGCGAGAGCAGGCAATATTGGACAAACCAATTACTCTGCATCAAAAGCTGCCGTCGCAACCATGGCAACAACATGGGCAAGAGAACTCGCCAGATATGGTATTCGCTCTGCGGCCATTGCGCCCGGAGTCGTCAAAACGGCAATGGCAGAACAAATGAAACCAGAAGCCATAGACCGACTGCAAAAGATGATACCCGTCGGTAGGATGGGGGAGACGAGTGAGATTGCTCATGCCGTGAAATACATTCTTGAAAACGACTACTTCACAGGGCGAGTGCTCGAAGTGGATGGCGGAATGAGAATGTAGCATTGAGCCATTGGTTTCTGGTAGCGAGCGCTAGTTAAGTAGCGCTCGTTTCGTTTTAGTGAGTTCATTCGATTAACAATTGAACCAAATATCACTCTTAAAAAGCATTTGGTATTAATCTGGTAAATTAAATTGTCTAAGTAATCATTTGCTGAAGAAATGCCATGTAAATAGTATGTGAATTCATAACTATGATACTGGTCACGCTTTCCTTAATTCGCACTTTCTAATGTAGCTCACACTCTCGCGCCGAATACGCAACTGATTACTCTTCTCGTTTGCGTTGATTAAGTTACTGTAAAGAAAAGAATATTTGCTGTAGTACGTTAATGTTGTGCACCTGTTTTGCTATTCCTATATCAATATTAGCTTTCATAAATGGAACGTTAGTTTCCATCTGTGGCTAATGAGCTTTCCTTTTTCCCTCCGCATAATGCGCTCGAATGTAACAATGTATTTCAAAGTGTAACAATAAACTCACGTTGTGAGTGTGGTTTTAACCATCAAGCAACTTGATACCTCCCACCAAGAAGTCCATTGCTGCACAAGCTCAACACAAAAATATTCTAATGACCAAGACAACCAATCGCAGGGCTTGCTCTGTTGTTGGCTAACCATCGAGAAAGTTAATGGAAGCTTCAAGATACAAACGCATCTTAGCGAGGATAAGTTTGGCAGGAACCATTCTTATGCTTTCAGGGTGTAACTCTGCTCTACTTGACCCGAAAGGTAGTATTGGCGTTCAGGAAAAAGAACTGATCATTACAGCGCTTTTACTGATGCTGATTGTCGTGATCCCCGTGATTTTAATGACAATCTATTTTGCTTACCGCTACCGAGAGTCGAACACTGGCGAGGAATACGCTCCAGAGTGGGCGCACTCGACCAAGATCGAAGTGGTGGTGTGGACGATTCCAATCATCATCATCGCGATTCTGGCAACCATCACTTGGCGTTCTACTAACGAGTTAGAGCCATCCAAGCCCATCGCAAGTGACGTCAAACCCATCACCATTGAGGTGGTGTCACTCGACTGGAAATGGCTATTCATCTACCCAGAAGAGAACATTGCGACAGTGAACTACGTGGCGTTTCCGAAAGATGTTCCGGTTCAGTTCAAACTAACCTCAGACAACATCATGAACGCGTTCTTTATCCCGCGTCTCGGTACTCAGATTTACGCGATGCCAGGCATGGTGACCAAGTTGAATCTGATTGCTAACCACACTGGGGATTACAAAGGCTTTGCTTCTAACTACAGCGGTAAGGGTTTCTCGCAGATGAAATTTACCGCAGCAGTAATGGAAGATCGCACTGCATTCCTGAATTGGGTACAGCAAGTGAAAGCCAGCCCTGATCGAATCGAAGACTGGGAGCAATTCCGTGCGCTTGCATCACCTACGGTGGCGGAGCCTGTGAAGATGTTCTCTAGTATTCCACCATTTTTGTTCACCGACGTCGTGACCCAGCATCCGGGTTCAATGAACTGTTTGCCGGAAAATCTAGGATAATCGCAATGTTTGGAAGATTAACACTTGAATCAATCCCTTATCACGAGCCGATTATTGTCGTCACTCTAGCGGTGATCGCGATCGTTGGTTTGACTGTCGTTGCGGCGATAACCAAAGCGGGTAAGTGGCAATACTTATGGAATGAATGGTTTACTTCGGTAGACCACAAAAAACTAGGCTTCATGTACATTGCTGTGGCAATGGTGATGTTGGTTCGTGGCTTTGCTGATGCGGTCATGATGCGTAGCCAACAACTGCTTTCTGCGGCAGGTGAGACCGGTTATCTACCACCACATCACTACGATCAAATCTTTACTGCCCATGGCGTAATCATGATTTTCTTCGTGGCAATGCCGTTGGTGATTGGTTTGATGAACATCATTGTACCGCTGCAAATTGGAGCGCGTGATGTGGCATTCCCTTACTTAAACAACCTGAGTTTCTGGCTGTTTGTTGTGGGCGTGATCCTCACCAACATGTCACTTGGCTTGGGTGAGTTTGGTCGTACTGGTTGGTTGGCGTATCCGCCGCTGTCTGGTATCGAGGCAAGCCCCGGAGTTGGGGTGGATTATTGGATATGGGCGCTGCAAATATCTGGTGTCGGTACCACGCTGACAGGCGTGAACTTCTTTGCAACTATTTTGCGCATGCGTACGCCGTCTATGCCAATGATGAAGATGCCAGTGTTCACGTGGGCGTCCCTGTGTGCCAACATTCTGATCATCATTTCATTCCCAATCCTAACTGTAACCATCGCGCTACTGACGCTGGATCGTTACATCGGCACGCACTTCTTCACCAATGATCTTGGTGGCAACGTAATGATGTACGTCAACCTGATTTGGGCATGGGGTCACCCAGAAGTATACATCCTGATCTTGCCTATTTTTGGTGTGTTCTCAGAGGTAACGGCAACCTTCTCACGCAAGAAGCTATTTGGTTACACCTCGCTAGTATGGGCGACCATTGTAATTACGATTTTGGCGTTCGTCGTTTGGCTGCATCACTTCTTCACCATGGGCTCAGGTGCAAATGTGAATGCATTCTTCGGCATCGCCACCATGATCATCTCTATCCCGACCGGGGTGAAGATCTTCAACTGGCTATTCACCATGTACAAAGGGCGAATCCGCTTTACCACGCCGATGATGTGGACAGTTGGCTTCCTGATTACCTTCTCTGTAGGTGGTATGACGGGCGTACTGATGGCGGTTCCGGGCGCGGACTTTGTTCTGCACAACTCAGTGTTCCTGATTGCGCACTTCCATAACGTAATCATTGGTGGTGTGGTATTCGGTTGTTTCGCGGCAATCACTTACTGGTTCCCGAAAGCGACAGGTTTCACCATGAACGAAACATGGGGCAAACGTGCATTCATTTGCTGGATTGTTGGCTTCTTAATGGCGTTCCTACCGCTTTATGCTCTGGGCTTTATGGGCATGACGCGTCGTTTAAGTCAAGATCTTAACCCAGAGTACTTCCCACTGTTGGCAGTTGCTGCAGCGGGTACGGCAGTGATTGCGCTTGGCGTGGCTTGTCAGTTCATCCAAATCTACGTGAGTGTTCGTGACCGCGAGCAAAACCGAGACCTAACAGGTGACCCATGGGGCGGTCGTACCTTTGAGTGGGCGACGTCTTCACCACCGCCGTTCTACAACTTTGCGCACCTACCAAAAGGTGATGTCCTAGACGCGTTCTGGTACCAAAAGCAGAGTGGCGAATTCGATCCAACCAAAGAAGTGGAATACGAACGCATTCACATGCCAAAGAACACACCAACAGGTATTTATGTTTCTGCATGGGCATTGGTATTTGGCTTTGCGATGATCTGGTACATCTGGTGGTTAGCAGCAGCAAGCTTTGTTGGCATCATCGTTACGTGTATCCAACACAGCTACAACGACGACGTGGATTACTACGTTGAAGTAGAAGAAATCAAAGCGATTGAAGCGGAGCGTCGAGCTCAACTTGAAGAAGCGAAGAAAAACGAAGTGAAAGACAACGATAAGAAAGACGATCTGGAGGTGACTTATGCAAGCTAATGTTGCGGTTCACGACCACGATCATCACCATGATTCTGCCGGCATTAAGCTGTTTGGTTTCTGGATTTACCTAATGAGTGACTGTGTATTGTTTGCGACCTTGTTCGCGACTTACGCGGTACTAGAAAGCGGCTCTATTGCGGGTCCCACCGGTAAAGACATTTTCGAACTGCCGTTCGTGTTTGTAGAAACCATGTTGCTGCTGTTCAGTAGTATCACGTTTGGCTTCGGCATGATTGCGATGAAGCGCAAAGACGTTGCAGGGTTAAAGCGTTGGTTAAAAGTGACCTTCTTACTTGGTGCTGGCTTTATCGGGATGGAAGTGTATGAGTTCCATCACCTGATTGTTGAAGGCTATGGTCCACAACAAAGTGCGTTTCTATCTGCGTTCTTCACTTTGGTTGGAACACACGGCCTGCACGTAACCTTTGGTTTGATCTGGCTAGCCGTGTGCTACCACCAACTTTCTACCAAGGGTTTGAACGATAACATGTCGATGCGATTCCAGTGCTTGAGCTTGTTCTGGCACTTCCTAGACATCGTTTGGATTTGTGTATTCACAATCGTTTACTTATTGGGGGTTATGTAATGGAACAACATCTAGATACAGGTGCCTCTGATTACGTAAAAGGCTTTATTGCGTCTCTGATCCTGACCGTGATTCCTTTCTACTGTGTGTGGGCGCAAGTGCTGCCAGATACCGCGACTTATGCCGTGTTATTTGGTTGTGCGATTGTGCAGATCTTCGTGCACTTTAAGTACTTCCTGCACATGGAAGTGAAAACGTCAGAAGGTCAGTGGAACGTGGTGTCACTGATGTTTACCGCCATCGTTGTGTTGATTCTGATCGCTGGTTCGATCTGGATCATCTACAACATGAACGTCAACATGAAGTTGTAGGCTAGGGCATGCTGAAAAGTTATTTGTCTATTACTAAACCGGGCATCATTTTCGGCAACCTGATTTCTGTTGCGGCGGGGTTCTTCCTCGCCGCAAAATCAGAACCCGCTAACTTTCTGTTGTTGCTGACAACGTTAGTTGGTGTCGGGCTTGTGATTGCATCAGGATGCGTGGTGAACAACATCTTCGACCGCGATATCGACCAAAAAATGAAGCGCACACAAAACCGTGAATTGGTGATGGGAAACATCAACATCGACGCGGCGTTTGTTTACGCTTTGGTATTGCTGTTGAATGGCACAGCGTTACTGTTTCAACTTGTGAATCCGCTCTCGGCTGTGGTTGTACTCTTGGGTTACGTGTTTTACGTCTTCTTCTACACCATGTGGTACAAGCGAAATTCAGTCTACGGCACCTTAGTCGGCAGCATTTCTGGCGCGGTTCCTCCGCTGGTGGGCTACCTTGCTGTGACGAACTACATCAGCTTAGAAGCGATCTTACTCTTCATCATGTTTTGTCTCTGGCAGATGCCGCACTCCTACGCGATTGCCATGTTCCGCATGCAAGATTACCGTGACGCAGGCATTCCAGTACTTCCTGTTAAAGAGGGGATCGCTAAAGCGCATCAGCATATGAAAGCGTACGTGGTTGCTTTTGGTGTAGTTGCTATCGGATTGTTTATGTTGGGTGAAGCTGGGTACGAGTATTTAGCGGTCTCGGCAGCGGTGTGCTTTATGTGGACACGGGTTACATTCCAAAAAGTGAACTACAACAACTATATCCAATGGTCCAAAGCGGTGTTTAAGGTGTCGTTATTGGTCGTAATGAGCATCAGTGGTGTGCTTGGTTTAGAGTTGATTCCACTGCCGTTTATTCATTAATTAGTTTTCTTGAGCACCCAGATTTTTAATAGTTTAAGTCAGTTTCAATTTGGAGAGCTTATATTTCGTGAAAGTATTATGAATTCATAAATGTTAGCTTTACACGATAGATAGTTTTACAAATCAAAAAGAAATGACTCAAAAAGAAAAAGGCTATGTTTATATTCTCGAAGTAAAGGACATTGACTTGCCGGTGTGCAAAATTGGAAAAACAACGCGGCATCCAGATACACGGTGTTTAGAGATAAATAGAAGCTCGACTGGCGACTTTAAATGGTCCGTTTTTAGTTTCAAAGCAGTCGATGATTGTAACGGCTTCGAGTCGTTGATTCATAACAAGCTTGCCCCTTTACGACAAAAGGGGCGAGAGTTTTTTAACTTAACGCCAGAAAACGCACTGAAAGCAATAACATCAATATTTCAGAATCAAAGGGACATACACGAAATAAGCAGTGACTCTATAAACGTCGAGAGAGCTAAAACAAAAGATGAAGGTAAAAAAGAATCAGATATAGATGACGATGAGTTATTTAGAGCTTTTGAATCAAAGTTAGACCTTAGTGCTAGAAAGTTTGGGCAGAAGAATAAGCCTGTTTATGGTGTCAGTGACGGAAACCGAGGTGTTCAATGGAATTTATCAGTCAATAAAATAAACGACCAGATCTGTTTGGGTGTCAACCTAGAAGGTATGAAGTATATAAACTGGCCAATTTCGACGTTTATTCAAAACGAGCTAGCTTCACCATCCATTCAAAACGTTATTAAGGATATCGACGGGGCGAATGAAATATTTATCTGCTTTACGAGAGATGCGTGGCAGGTAACTTCAAGACCAGAGATAGTTGAAAAGTATATTGGTAAGCGAGCATATACATTCTCTGAGCTGAATACTGAAGTGTGGGAGGCCTTGTTGGCCGAAAGTCTTGAGTGTTTAGATAAGACTTCAAAATATCGTGGTCGGGCTATTCAATCAGTTACATTGGTCGACAAAAATGGCAAGGAAACAGAGAGGGAGATGGGGGTATCACCACATCTAACGATTTGGCTAGAAATTAATCCGGAGTCTCCTTTAGCGAACTTAAATGAAGGCTTTGAAAGGCTAAGAAATGTATATGAATGGGTCAGTTCTAAAAGTTGTTCAGATGGTTAAGAAACGCTTTTTTGTAATATAATTGTCAACACTCGTAAATCTCACCAAACCTTAATCCAGATTAAAGTTTTGCCGCAGTTTCGGCGGTAAGGTTCGCGTCGCTCATCGCACTGAACAGAAATTCAGAGAAGGAACAGCCATGCTTTGTGTATCGCTGTTCCTTTTTCGTTCCTGCTCGGTAGTGATGTATCTAAAAAGACAGATTTTAAGAGGACTGGACTTGAGCATTTTGTTTTCAGAAGCCCGCATTGGCAACATGACACTAAAGAACCGCTTTGTACGTAGTGCAACGTGGGAAAATATGGCGACAGAAGACGGTCACATGACCGAGAAGTTGTACGACATTTATGAAGAACTTGCCAAAGGTGAAGTGGGGCTGATCGTTACCGGCTACGCAAACATCGTAGAAGAAGAGAAGCCGAACGCAGGCATGGTGGGGATCTACAACGACTCTTTCATCGATGAATACAAAAAGCTGACTGACCTTGTCCACGAACATGACGCTAAGATCGTCATGCAGATCGCTTACGGCGGCACAAAAACGACCTTCAACGTTGGCGAGCGTGTGATTTTTGCTCCAAGTGAAGTGCCAGAGCGCGGCACCAAAACTGAAGGCAAAGCGATGACTCAAGATGAGATCGACTACATCGTTAAAGCATTTGCGCTAGCGAGCAAGCGTGCACAAGATTCTGGCTTTGATGGTGTAGAAATTCACGCGGCGCACACGTACTTGATCAACCAGTTCTTAAGCCCATACTACAACCGTCGTGAAGACCAATACGGCGGTAGCCTTGAGAACCGCATGCGTTTCCTTATGGAGATCTATGCCGAAACACGCAAGCTAGTTGGTGACGATTTCCCGATTCTGGTGAAACTGACAGCAACAGAGTTCTTCGATGGCGGTTTGACGTTCGATGAAACGCGCATTGTTTGTAAGAAGCTAGAAGAAGTGGGCGTGGATGCGATCATCGTATCGGGTAACATTCATGGCAATGCAAGCACCATGGTAGGTGAATCGTTCGACGGTTACACGCTACAAGAAGAAGGCTACTTCCACGAGTACGGACAAGTGATCAGCCAAGATGTGAACGTTCCGGTAATTACCGTAGGTGGCTTAAACGACTTCTGCGCGATTGAAGACTTGGCTGAAAACACTAAGATTCAATTCTTCGCGCTTTCTCGTCCGTTATTGGCAGAGCCACAATTGATCAAGCGTTGGAAAGACGGTAACCGCGCCGAAGTGGACTGCGAACGTTGCTCTAAGTGTCGCACCAAGCGCGGCAACTTCTGCGTGGTTTACAAGCGCAGAAAGTAACGTGTTCTGACGCATGAAATTTTAAAAAGCCCCTGATGCTTAACGTGTCAGGGGCTTTTATGCTTATGAAGTTTCGACTTCTTCTTGGTAGTTCAAGTAATGAATGCACAAATCATGAAACGCTTTTGCCTGAGGGGAGATGGTTCTATCCGTCAGAGTAAAGATGCCAACTTGTCTTTCTAAAGGTGGATCGATCAGTGGAATCCAAACCAGTCGAGTTTCGTTGGTCGGGAACGCTAATTTTGGCAAGGTGGTGACACCAATACCAAGCTCAAGAACTGAGAATAAAGACGTGATGTTTTCAACAGAATACAAAGCTTGTTCACTTAGTGCGCGCGCAGGCGTGGGATCGAGTAGGGTGCAAGTTCCGTTGCGAATAAAAGGTTGTTCTAACAGCGTTTGCCACTCAATCCCTTCTGGATGCTGAGCGATAGGGTTATCCTTCAAACACACCACGCCAATGGGGTCAGAGATTAGCGGGGTAAACTCGATACCGCCTTCGTCTAAATGTGATGGGTTACCCAGCGCTAAATCGACTTCTCCTGATAACAAACGCGCTTCGACCCCAGCGGCGTTATCATCAATCAAGCTGACTTCTACATTCGGGTGCTGTTCGCAGAATGCACCAAGCACGCTAGGGATCAACTTGGCTGCAACAGAAGGGACACTGGCGATGCGTACTCGACCTTGTTGGCCCGCGGCGGCGGCTTTCAAGTCATTATCCAATGCACTGTAGATGTTGAGAAATTGAATAATTTTAGGCAAACAGATTTCACCGAAGGGAGTGAGTTTGGATTTGTTGCCCGTTTCAAACAGCGTTTGCCCTAGGTTTTTTTCCAGTTCTTTGATCGACGTTGACAGCGCCGCTTGCGAGCGGTTCGCTCTATGTGATGCCGCTCGAAAACCACCTTCCTCGACCACCATCACAAAATGCTTTAATTGTTGAAGCTTGATACTCATGGCGAAACCTCTGCAATCCCTTTATTTACCTTAGTCTTAATAAGGTGATAGATTTTTCTTATCAAATGTAAAAAATTTACCGTTCGATTTATCGCCTGTCAATGTGCAGTATTTAACTATCTTGAAACAAGGTTGTTACAAAGGTTGAAAGGCACGTGAATACTTCTACGAAAAAATACCCAGTCAAAACCGCATTGTTTGCTTCTAAAGCACCACTCGAGTGGGCCATCGTTAACAATGGCACTTTATACACGGCACAAATTCCGATTGATGATACAGGTGCTGTTGTAGAGGGTGGTATCGAAGCGCAAACACGCCAAACCTTCAATAACCTCGTCCATACTTTAGAGTGCGCGGGTGAATCGTTAGACTCCGTTTTACAAGTACTGATTTACGTGACTGATCGTGAATATCTCAAAACGGTTAACCAAGTGTACGCGGAGTATTTTGAGGCGCCTTATCCAAACCGTGCCGCGATGGTGGTAGCAGGATTAGCTCGCGAAGAAATGCTGGTGGAATTTGTGGTGTACGCATCGGCGAGCCAGCCCGAGTAAATTATAAAAGCACAGAGCCAATACTTAGTTGGTTTTGTAAGTCAGATTAATGAACTGGTGGAAGACCACTGGACGTCAGGAAGAACAAGGACAGAACAATGACTTTTATCAATAATGTTCAAGCAGAAAAATCCCTCTATATTGCAGGCGAATGGCAATCGGGCGTTGATACGGTTGCCAACATTAACCCTTCAGACATCAGTGAAAATTTAGGTCACTTTGCACAGGCGAGTGGAGCGCAAGTAGAGCAAGCGATTCAAGCTGCTAAAGTTGCACAGCCCGAATGGGAAAAAACGCCAATTGAGCGTAAACAAGCGGTATTGCAAGCAATCGGTGATGAGTTGATTGCCCGTTGTGATGAACTTGGTACGTTGCTTTCTCGTGAAGAAGGTAAGCCTTTTGCAGAAGGTCGCGGTGAGATCTACCGTGCTGGTCAATTCTTCCAATATTTTGCGGCTGAAGTGCTGCGTCAAATTGGCGATAACGCGGCTTCCGTCCGTCCAGGCGTTTCCGTTGAGGTAACTCGCGAAGCCGTTGGCGTTATCGCCATTATCTCTCCTTGGAATTTCCCAACCGCTACGGCTGCATGGAAAATCGCGCCAGCGCTTGCTTTCGGCAACAGCGTCATTTGGAAGCCTGCGAACTTAACGCCAGCAAGTGCGGTTGCACTGACTGAGATTATCCATCGTCAAGGCTTACCTGCAGGCACATTCAACCTTGTGTTGGGCAGTGGCTCGCAAGTAGGTAACACGCTTATCAACTCGAAAGACGTAAATGGTGTGAGCTTTACTGGCTCTGTTGATACCGGACGTAAAGTAGCGGCAGCAACGGCACCGAATTTTGTCCGCTGTCAGTTAGAAATGGGCAGCAAGAACGCACTTGTGGTTGCCGACGATGCAGACATTCAAATTGCAGTTGAAGCAACCATTGCAGGTTCTTTTTCTGGTGCAGGTCAGAAGTGTACCGCGTCATCTCGTCTCGTCGTCATGGATGGTATTCACGATGCTTACGTTGAAGCACTGATCAAACGAATGAGTGAGCTTAAAGTCGGTCACGCTTTAGAAGACGGTGTGTTCATGGGACCCGTTGTGGATGGAAACCAATTGAATGCGAACTTCGAATGGATTGAGAAAGCACGCCAAAGTGGCGCAGAGTTAGCATTCGGTGGCGAGCGTTTGAACTTGGAGCATGACGGTTTCTACATGTCACCAACCCTTTTCCTCAATACGCAAAACAGTTGGGAAGTGAACCAAGAAGAAGTGTTCGCACCGATGGCGAGTGTGATTCGAGTCTCTGATTTGGATGAAGCCATTGCTGTAGCGAACGATACTCGCTTTGGTTTGACGGGCGGCATCATCACACAAAGCCTTCGTAACAGCGCCATCTTCAAACAGCAGGTACAAACTGGTTGTGTGATGGTCAACCTACCAACCGCGGGTACGGATTACCACGTGCCGTTTGGTGGTCGTAAAGAGTCGAGCTTTGGTCCACGCGAGCAAGGTCAGTACGCGAAAGAGTTCTACACCGTGGTGAAAACCGCTTATCAACGTCCTTACTAAGTGAAATAGGGCAGCCGAGGATTCCGCTGCCCAACCTTAAAGGCTCATTAACGTTTAAGGAGTGGTTATGTACCAACAACGGATTGTGATTGACGGGTTGCAGTACTGCAATTGGGATCGAGAATACTTCCAAACGCTGAAGGCGAGCGGTATTACGGCTGTACATGCAACGATCGTTTATCACGAAAATGCACGAGAAACCTTAACTCGCTTTGCCGAATGGAACCTGAGATTCGAACAAAATGCAGACCTGATTATGCCTATTTACTCGATGGCTGACGTCGAGAAAGCAAAGGTCGAGGGTAAGGTTGGTGTCTTTTTCGGTGCGCAGAACTGCTCCCCAATTGACGATGAAATCGGCTTAATAGAAGTCATGCGTCGCCAAGGTTTGCTGATTATGCAGCTGACGTACAACAACCAAAGCTTATTGGCGACGGGGTGCTATGAGCAGAATGACTCGGGTGTCACACGTTTCGGTAAACAAGCCATCGAAGAGATGAATCGTGTCGGTATGATCATCGACATGTCCCACAGTGCAGAGCGCTCAACGTTGGAAGCGATAGACCTTTCTTCTCGCCCAATTTGTATCAGCCACGCGAATCCAACCTTTGCTCACGATGCGCTGCGCAACAAATCGAATACCGTCATCAAAGCACTCACCGAACGAGGTGGTTTGATTGGCTTTAGTTTGTACCCATTCCACTTACCAAATGGTAGCCAGTGCACACTTGAAGATTTCTGCCAAATGGTCGCGAAAACTGCTGACCTGTTCGGTGTGGATCATTTAGGTATCGGCAGTGATCTTTGTTTAAACCAACCACAGCAAGTGCTTGAGTGGATGCGCAACGGTCGTTGGTCGAAAGCTATGGATTATGGCGAAGGCTCAGCAAACAACTCTGGTTGGCCAGATGCGTTGCCATGGTTCAGCGGCAGCAAAGGCATGGAAAACATTTACAACGGCTTAATGCGCCACGGATTTACTGAATCCGAGGCAGGAAAAATTCTGGGTGAAAACTGGTTCAACTTCCTCACAGAAGGTCTGGAGGCAAGAGAGAGCTAACCCAACTAAACAAGGAATAGCCCGTTAAAAAACAATAATAGGCGGGTGTTAAAGTCACTGTTTGTAGCCGTTCAATGGCAGCTGCAATGAACCTCTGGAGTCAGAGTATGTCTGATTTAACCAATAGCGTGAAAGCTTCAACGATGAGCGTGCCATCAAAGAAGTCACAAGCAAATCACAACGACACAACAGCAAAAGAAAACTCACCTGATAAGTTGGGGCTTAGTAATCCCGCACTTTGGTATAGCGGCGGCTTTATTGCCCTGTTCGTTGCCATCGCACTGTATGATGGAGAACTCCTTTCAACACTGGTTAATACTGGATTCGCGTGGTCGGTAAAAGTCTTCGGTCCATATTGGCAATTACTGCTTCTTCTCACTTTTCTTATTGGTCTTGGTTTGGCAGCAGGGCGAACAGGCAAGGTGATGTTAGGTGGAACGACCAAGCCTGAAATGGACGGCTTCCGCTGGATGGCAATCATCTTTTGTACCTTACTAGCGGGTGGTGGTGTCTTTTGGGCAGCTGCAGAGCCAATTGCGCATTACGTGAGTCCGCCGCCATTGTATGGCCCACAAGAAAATCCACAGCAAGGTGCGGTGAATGCCTTATCACAGTCTTTCATGCACTGGGGATTCTTAGCGTGGGCAATTGTTGGCAGCTTGACGTCTATCGTGGTGATGCACCTTCACTACGATAAAGGCTTGCCGCTTAAACCTCGTATCTTACTTTACCCAATATTGGGTGAACGCGCACTGAAAGGCCAAACAGGTGCTTTGATTGATGCGTGCTGCATCATTGCTGTAGCGGCAGGGACGATTGGTCCAATCGGCTTCTTAGGTTTGCAGGTTAGCTACGCGTTAAATGTGCTATTTGATATCCCAGATGGCTTTACCACGCAATTGATCATCATTTTGTTTGCCATCGTACTTTACACCGTTTCAGCATTAAGTGGTCTGAATCGTGGTATGCAAATGCTTAGCCGATACAACGTAATATTGGCAATGGCGTTGATGGTTTACATCCTGATATTCGGTCCGACAGATTTCATCTTTAATGCTTATATTCAAGGTGTAGGTAGTATGTTGGACAACTTTATCCCAATGGCGACCTACCGTGGTGATGAAGGTTGGTTGAGCTGGTGGACAGTGTTCTTCTGGGGATGGTTCTTAGGCTATGGGCCAATGATGGCGATCTTTATCGCACGCATTTCCCGCGGTCGAAGTATTCGTCAATTGATTACGACCATCAGTATCATCGCGCCGCTTACGACGTGTTTCTGGTTCACCATTGTCGGTGGCTCTGGCCTAGCGTTTGAGATCGCAAACCCTGGCAGTGTCAGTGCCGCGTTTGAAGGCTTTAACTTACCTGGGGCATTGCTTGCGGTAACACAACAACTGCCAATGCCGATGCTGATTTCTATCTTGTTCTTGATTCTTACCACCATCTTTATCGTAACGACGGGTGACTCGATGACATATACCATCAGCGTCGTCATCAGTGGGGAAACGGAACCGAATGCCATCATTCGTACTTTCTGGGGTGTCGCGATGGGTGTGACCGCATTGATTTTGATTTCGCTGGGGTCTGGCGGTATCTCTGCCTTGCAATCTTTCATTGTCATTACGGCAGTTCCTGTGTCGCTTATTTTGCTGCCATCACTTTGGAACGCGCCACAAATTGCTATCAAAATGGCAAAAGAACAAGGGTTATAAGTCGCTAAAAAGCGATAACCCATAACTGATAAACAATAACGTGGAGCTTGTGCGGGTGGTTCCTCCTGCATCCGCATAAGTCTATATTCTTACAATAAAAAATAGGTGGTGAGCAAAATGGATGCACATCGTTCTACTTACACTGAAACAACACTACGCGACGCTGCTATTGTCATGGCGCCAGAAAGGCTAGGGGCTATGCACCAAAATCGAATTAGCTTTGTACGAAGCCTGATTCGTAAAATGGCGAGCCAAGAGTGGCAAGTCAACAAGCATGAATGGCAACTTTGCCCTAGAGGGTTTGGTCATGTGATCTACAAACTGGCGACGCCAGAATACGTTTATCATTTGGTTGTCTTCTGCGATGAAATTGCCGATGAAGAGCGTAATGACCGAGTCATTGCAGAGAAATGGGACGTGACATTCGCGTTAGTGAAAGGCGACGTAAATGTCGAACTTTTAGAGCAGTTAAGAGCTAATGTTCCTTTGCAGGAAGCCGGACGAAACCCAAATAATGTATTAGTTTTAGCGCGAGCGAATAAGAGCGTGCGCGTGTTTGAACATATTGTTGCGGCGTTATCTAAAGGTCAACAACCCGAGCCGAAAGAACTGGCGGAAGTAGGCTACATCCTACGTACGACCGCGGTGTATGGAAATGGTAAGTTTGGTATTGCAGATTTCAAGTTGCTTGAGAACAATCCCGATTTCAATCAGTCGTTCAGTGCGCAAATGTGTGCCGTGTATCTATTGCGTGAGTTCAGCCTAGATTGGGTTCATTACTTAGCGCAACAACAGGGTGGCGATAATGCCATCGCACTACATCGTGGGTTACAGCGCTATCTTGGTGTGGGGAACGCAACAGGACTGGGCATGGCACCATACCTTATTAACCATCCTTGTATCGTTGACCAATGGATGACGTCGCGTGAACGTGCTATTGCTCAAGTGTGTGCGATGCCTTGCGAGACTCAGCAAGAATCGCCACTAAACGCGTTATTGGCAAAAGCGCAGCGCCACTTAGAGCAAGTGATTACCATCAATCAACATCAAGACCAATTGAATTATAAAGCGATAGAAGACATTAAAGCGTTACAAATTAATCTAAATGCTTTGATTTCGAATCACATCAATTGGGGAGGCTTGATCGAACAAACGACAACAATGAGTTTGGAAGCCCAAGAAATCCTAACATCATGTTTGATCGAGCTGTACCCGTCTTTGGTGGACGAATTTGAGAACCAAATGAATACCGATGAATCTTTGTCGATTCCGGGTGGGAAGTGTGTTCAAGATGTTCTTCAGGTGCTAGAAAGCAAATATCGTTGGTCTATTGATGCCGATTACACACTGTCAGAAAATAACTATTGGTTTTGGTATCGTTCACAAGATAAAGAAGAGCCGCGAATGGGAGTTCGAGGTGAGGAGATTGGTGAAGAGCGAGAGCTGCCACTGGATATAGGTCGACAAGTTAATCGCTACTACCATGCATTGTTGAAATGTCTGCCTGAAACATCACTTGCGGAATTCTTATTGCAAAATCCGCAATACCGAGCGATTACACGACGAGTATGGACCCTTGGTAACCGTGAAATGGGCGACATTCAAATGAATGTGCTGCGAGAAGATGCGCTGCCAATGCATTTGCTACGCTGCAAGCTAGCTGTGTTTGGCGCGACCAAGTTTGACCCGCGTTCAGACCGATGGGTGCGCGTAACCTTCTTCCAAGGCGCGCCGCTCTTGGATGAGGTTCGTGACCCAGCTTATAACGATACATGGATCTTTCCCATCATGCCCGAGCGTGAAGAAATCGCGCAAAGTGACAATCAACAAATCAGTGGAGGTTTTGCATTATGATCGTCTCGCATAACGAGCTGGTAGCAGCAGTAAACAAAGCCTTTCTTGGTATGCGTCGCCATTGTGGTGAAGCCGATGTGATTGCCAATATGGTTGCCGATTTACAGATGGTTGGTTTGAATGGTGTTCGTCACTTTAACAACGCGAGTTTATTCCTTAATTTGGACTCCGATTGTGCAGTGACTATTACAGGAAATACGGATTCAAGCATCGAAATCGAATTGCATAATGGTAGCGTCGCATGTCATCTGCCTGCAGTGTTGGACTTTGCACTTGAGAAAATGATTAACACGAAATCGGTCACCATTACACTCAAACAATGTCACAATCGATGGTTAGCATACAGTGAGCTCGCAAGGCTTTCAGCAAAGGGGATTGCCTGTCGTGCTCAATGGGTAAACGGGACTAGCCCAAAACGCACCTTGTATGTACTTAACCGAGGGCATATTGCACCAGAGGTTTTTTTCTCTGACCAAGTGGAAGATCACAGTACGGATTACCACAGCATGACAATTGAGCTCTCCGTCAATGATTTTGATATCGAAGCAAGCTCACAAGGGTACTCCATCCACATAGAAGGGGAAGAACTGAGCCGTGCACAAAAGCAATCTTGGGACGAGGGTATTGCTGTCGAAGATGCCGAGTGGGAGACGTTAAAGCAAACTGCTACGGTTTTCCTTGTCGAGAACAGTGAACGTTCTATTCAAGGTGCAGGCGAATTAGTTTGATATTGATGCATTAACGAATAAAAGTGTGAGGTTACCCAAGGGTAGCCTTTTTTATTTTCTTAACGTTGCTCTCTTCCTTAGGTAACTCCACCGTTGTTAATATTATTAAATATAACGGACTTGGGTGGTTATATTTATTATCCACTTTGTTTGATTCTGTCCTATCAATAAACATAGTCTTTGTTTTTAATGGTTTTAATAAATCTATCCTTTTACCTCTTGTTTAAAACCTGTTTGTTATTATCTTATTTGTAATTTATCTATTCAGAGTTATTGTTTTTATATTCTCTATGTTGACTACTTTCGACTAATGACCTTTATTTTAATGTGGATTATAGTGGTTGGTATCTACTTTAGTATTACTTAGTCATTTAAATTAAACAGTCTTTAGTGCGATTATAATCATAATCTCAGTGGTGGTTTTTAATTGGGATGGCATTCATTCTGAATTTAAGAGTGATATTTGATTATTGGTTTTTGTATTTGAAATTATAAAGTCAATTATGCTAACTTAACCGCTTGGTTCAGTATTGCCCCTCCTTATGTATTTCTAATCATTTAGTGTTAGTAGTATGCCTTATTCATAACTGGATAAAACAAACAATATTTTTAAATAAAAATATCTAGTGATAAAAATAATATTTCTTCATTTTATAAATGAGATCTTCTTTCCTAAAAAAAGACCTTGTCATAAATTTGTAATTTTTATTTTTACCAGTTGCATGAATTTATTTAATTGATGTATCACAACTATTTTATTGATTTTAATTATCGACTTCGGTGTGTTTTTTTCTGATAGATTCGACTCGAATACATCAAGGAGATAGATAAATGAAAATCAAGAAACGTCTGATAGCTATCGCTGTTGCAGGTGTAATGACGATGTCAGTACATGCAGGTGAATCAGTCACACTAAATAAGCCAGTGAACTTTACCAACTTCTCTGGGCTTAATTCACAATTGGGTGTTAATAATGCATCGAGCTTTAAACAGGTTAAGAGCATTCACCTAAAAAAACGCGGTGTTTATAAGGTAAAGATTCAGCAAAATGTCTGGGGTATTCCTGTCTGGGGACATTCACTGAACGCAACCCAAAGCTTTAAAGGCGGCGCTTTAAAGGCCGTGCAAGGCAATTATTTACGTGTAAACGATTTAGACCGAAGCTTTGTAAAGCCTAAATTGAACCGAGCAGAAGCGTTAAAAGTTGCGTCAAAGAACCTTGAGAATAAAGGTATCGCAGGCAAGTTTCTAAGAAATGTCGAAGATGAGTTATTCATTTATCAAGATGGCAAACAAACGCGATTGGTTTACGTAGTTTCCTACCTGCTCGCAAACAGCCTTCAACCTTCTCGCCCAT
This sequence comes from Vibrio sp. MOR3, assembly GCF_001557775.1. NCBI lineage: Bacteria > Pseudomonadati > Pseudomonadota > Gammaproteobacteria > Vibrionales > Vibrionaceae > Vibrio > Vibrio sp. MOR3. The sequence goes on from NZ_LNRD01000001.1 coordinate 681,706, forward strand.
TTACCATGTTAGATGCGCACAGCGGCGAAGTTATTGATCGTTGGGAAGGGATTGCTCATGCGCAAATCGGTACAGGCCCTGGTGGTAACGAAAAAACAGGCATGTATGAGTATGGCACCGACTATCATTACCTCGACGTACAAGAAGATGGCACCAACTGTGTAATGGAATCGGAGAACGTTGTCACGGTTAACTTAAATGGTGCAACTGAAGGTTCTACACCATACAGTTATGAGTGTCCGCGCAATGAATTCCAAGAAATAAACGGTGCTTACTCTCCACTGAACGATGCTCAGTACTTTGGCAATATCGTATTCGACATGTACAAAAACTGGTTCGATACTGCGCCACTTACTTTTAAACTGATGATGCGTGTTCATTATGGAACGGGTTACGAAAACGCGTTCTGGGATGGCCAAGCAATGACGTTTGGTGACGGTGAGAGTTATTTCTACCCATTGGTCAGCCTTGATGTCTCAGCTCATGAAGTGAGCCACGGCTTTACCGAGCAAAACTCGGGGCTGGTTTATGCCAATCAATCTGGCGGTATGAATGAAGCCTTTTCAGATATGGCTGGCGAAGCTGCCGAGTTTTACATGAAGGGCGAGAATGACTGGATGGTCGGCAAAGACATCTTTAAAGAGGATGGGGCATTGCGTTACATGGATGATCCTTCACGAGATGGCTCTTCCATCAACCATGCACAAGACTACTATGATGGTTTGAATGTGCATTACAGCTCGGGTGTTTTCAACAAAGCCTTCTACCACTTAGCAACGACATCGGGTTGGGATACCAAAAAGGCGTTTGAATTGTTTGTGCTCGCGAACCAAATCTACTGGTCACAAGATAGTGACTTTTGGCAAGGCGCATGTGGCGTCAAGAACGCAGCAAACGACTTAGGGTATGACGCCTCTGCGGTTATGGAGGCATTCGGCATTGTCGGTGTTGAGCCATGTGCTGAGCCGCCACTGCCGCCAGAGCCAGAATATCAGCGTCTTGAAAACGGTCAATCAGTGACCGTAGATGGCGCAACTGGGTCGAAAACCTATTTTGATATCGAAGTGCCGGAAGGCAAACCTCAACTTACGATCAATCTAACGGTGCCAAACGGTGACCCAGACATTTACGTTGGTTTAGATTACGCACCAAGCTCGAATGAAAACATTTGTTCTAGCTTGTCTGTTAGTGATGAAGTTTGTGTGATTGAGAACCCAGAGCAAGGTCGCTATACCGTGAACGTATTTGGTTACGCTGGGTATGACGGTGCAGAGCTAACGGCAACGTACGACGATAGCAGTGCAAACCTTCCTCCAGTAGCCTCGTTTGATCAGTCTGTCTCTGGCAAAACGGTGACACTTCATAGCACCAGTAGCGATAGCGACGGCAGCATCGTTTCTTACCAATGGAGCCTAGGTGACGGTAGCGCTCAAACCGGCGAAGTGGTGACGCACACTTATGCGGCAGCAGGTGATTATGCGGTGACGTTAACCGTAACGGACGATGCAGGCAGTGCCACATCAACCACACAAACGGTGACGATTGAAGAAGGTCAAACAGATGCGTTCCCGCTGAAACTCAACTTCGGTAACAAGTTCCCGAATGGTAAGGCTCGTGTGAAGCTGTCTTGGAAGTATGACACTAACGATTACTTCATTGTTAAACGTAATGGCAAGAACGTAGGTGCAACAGACTTTAAGTCTTACGTCGACCAGTTTGAGCATAACGGCACTATCGACGTGGAATACCAAGTGTGTACTTCGGGCAACGTATGTTCTGAAACCAAGCGTTACCGATTCATCAAACCAAACAAATAACAACGCAATAGCAAAGGGCTCCAGACGGAGCCCTTTTTTCGTCAGTAAGGTTAGTAAAGGAAAATACCAACATGAAAAAGAGTCTTTTAGCATTGGCATTGTTGAGCTGTACGTTGAACAGTAGCGTCGTCGCAAACGAATTGACCGATCAAGGCCAAATTTGGATCACCACCGATGCGGATGCGGTGCACCTTATTACCAAACACGGAGCGACAGTTTATTCTGACTTCTTTGGTGCTCGTCCCGCCGTGGTCGCAAAAATATCGCCAGATCAATTAGCGACGCTATCCAGTCACATGCACCATGAAAAACATCGCTGTGGTGGTTATATGGTGCACCCAGACAAAGCCAGTGCATTGAAAGCTGCAACCATGCCAACCACATTGAAGGCGTTTAACAAACCGATGATCAGCCATCATGACACGGTTGACGCTCTCATCAATCAAGTAGAGCCGACGAACTTGGTGAAGACCATAGAAGGCATGACGTCATTTACCAATCGTTTTTATACCACCGCTACGGGTGTTGAAGCCTCTGATTGGTTGCTGGCGCGTTGGAGCCAAGAAATTGAAGGTGTCTCTTATGCTTCTGCGGAGCAAATTTCCCATCGCGGCTACCCACAAAAATCTGTCGAAGTGACGTTGCTGGGAGCGAAATATCCCGAAGAAATTGTTGTCGTGGGTGGGCATCTCGACTCTACAGCTGGCGCATGGACAGAAGAGGGAACCATATCTCCGGGTGCTGATGACGATGCTTCTGGTATTGCAACGGTGACTGAGTCACTTCGCTTAATGATTGCCAGCGGTATCCAGCCAGACAGAACCATCAAATTCTATGGCTATGCCGCGGAAGAAGTAGGGCTGAGAGGCTCGCAAGACATCGTTGAAATGCTGAAAGACAAAAAAGCCAACGTGCTATCCGTGTTGCAATTAGACATGACCAACTACAGCGGTTCTGCGCATGATATTACATTCATCACCGATTACACCGATAGTAACTTGACGGCATTTCTGTCTGAGTTGATTGACGTGTACACGCCTGAAATCACCTACCAGTTTGATCGCTGTGGCTATGCATGTTCTGACCATGCCTCCTGGCACAATGCTGGTTATCCGGCGGCCATGCCATTCGAAAGTTTGTTTGAAGACTACAACCCGAATATTCATACCCAATTTGATACGTTGGAAAATTCAGACCCGACCGCCTCGCATGCCAGTAACTTTGCAAAGCTTGCTATCGCCTATTTGATTGAATCAAGCATGGATAGCACGACTGGCGTGACCCCCTTACAAGATGGTGAGCCCGTTGAAAATTTACGAGCAGGCTATGGAGAGGAGCAGTTCTTTAGTTTTGAAACTCAAGAGGAGGGTAAGGTGACCATTTCCTTGTCTGGGCCAAGAAGTGGCGATGCGGATCTTTTTGTGAAATACAACGATCAAGTGTCAGTCAGTAACTTTGATTGTCGTCCATTCCAAAATGGGAGCAATGAACAATGTGTTCTAAATAAACCCGCAGGGACGTTCAGCATTATGGTGCGAGGTTATCGCAATTTCGACCAAACCAGTCTTGTTGCAAGGTTTGAAAAAACGACCAACTGATCGTAAGGAGCACTTCTCATCAAACTCTAGAATGCCGCATGACACAGTGCGGCGTTTTTGCGAATTCGTTACGAGGGAGATGCTCCGCGCTTTAATTCTCAACTACGCTTTGTAGACGATCGCGAGTTGAATAGGAGAAAACCATGAGCACCTTGCAAATCGATATTGAAGAGAACAAACGCAATGCCATTGCTTTCTATGAAATGGCATATCGAGGAAACCCAAGAAAAGCGGTCGAGCTTTACGTAGGGGACGAGTATATTCAGCACAACCCATTAGTGGGTAATGGCCCTGATCCTTTTATCGCTTACTTCGAGAGAATGCAGGAAGAATACCCAGAGAAAGACATTACGTTTGTTCGCGCAGTCGCAGAGGGCAATTTAGTGGCGCTGCATACGCACCAAACTTGGCCTGATGACGTGGAATACGTAACGATGGATTTCTTCCGCTTTGATTTAAACGGCAAGATTGTCGAGCATTGGGATGCCTTGCAAGAAATCCCGAAAGAGTCGGCAAACGGGAACACCATGTACTAACCTAACATGCTTTGCCATGCAATTTAGCAATGGAGTAACGTAACAATGTAAGCAAGGCAAAGCACTATAAATCGCGTAAAGCTTGTTAGCGTTGGTTGTCTAACCACTCACGTGTCACCGCGTCTAACTCTCGTCCTTCACGACTAATTTTGTAATCCAATTCCGCAATGATGTCGTTTGAGAAACGTAACGCGTCCAGTCTATTCAACTCATCTTGAGTAAATTTATCTGATTTGTCTTGGCGCAATAGCAAAACGGCTTTATCGACAATACCCAGCAAACCTTTTGGTTCTGCGATTTCTCGAATTGCGTACTTATAGTGAAGAAATTGAGGCTTCCAAAGTGGCACGACAACCCACTGTTTGTTCTCTACCGCCTTCTCAAATGCAGTAAAGCAATCTTCTTCCGTCCCCGTATGGAAACGGTAACCTGCTTCGGTCAGAGCGTATTCGTCCATCATCTTAATCGAAAAGCGCGTAATGCCTGCGCCAGTGTTAATGCCTTGAATATCCGAATTCATCTTCGCTACGACTTCTGGTTTTGTCAGGTCGCTTACTTCTGATACCAGTTCTTCCGGCACGTAATCAGGCACACACCAAAGCGCGTAAGGCTCGTAGTGTAAGCCCAACTCTAGCAAGGGTTGTACTTCTTCTACCGATGCTTTGTAAATGCCGTGACTTGATGGTAACCAAGCCGAAGAAAGCATATCGATTTCACCGGTTTTGAGTTTTGAAAAGTTCTCTTCATGCGGAGAGTAAACGCGCTCAACCTCAAAGCCCATATCATTGAGCACGTGACTAACAAGAGAAGCGGTAACGCGGTGAAAAGAAAGGTTAGTGACACCAAGTTTTATCGTTTTTGACGCGTGAGTACCAGTCATATTGAAATCCTTACTATAGAGCAGTGCGAAGGAGAGTCATGCACTGCTTTGTGACGGAAATAGTAGGCTTGCGGTGAAGAAGGATAAACAGCGCTGTCTTTGAGTCACTGTCAAAAATGATTTGATAATGACTGTTGGTAGGGCAGGAAGAAGGATTAAAAAACTATTATCAATACAGCAAAAACAGACCTTCGTAACCACCGATTTCGATTTGCGATACATACTCACCAATGTCGCCGTTTCTATCTACTGGTCTCATTGGCTTATCTAAATGGATGGTGATTTTCGGCGCTGAGAAATAGTCTGCACTTTTACCGAAAAAGTCAGTGCGATATAACACACGGCCTTTGCTGAACTCACGAGCTAACACCATTTCTGTTGGGCCTTGAGGGACTACATTGGTTTCTGACTGATAAGCAAAGTATGTATAGGTAGGCAATACGTAAGCTAACCCATCAGGAAGATCGGCATGAACGACTTCATTCATAGTTGAATCACCAATGACGGTGTAATCCGAAGGAGTAGGCGTGCTGGTGGACATCATCAGTGGGATGGCCTCTGCGCCCTCAGGTAGCTGATTGGCGGGCTCTCCCAAGTCAACAGCAAGTAAGGTACTTGGTTGATAGGCAATATTCTTTGGTATGCCTGCCTTCCAGAAGTTATCACCTGTAGTGTTATTACTTCCATATAGGTAACCATTGTTCCACTGATTAAAGTAACTGCCATCAGGGTGATGATTTAAGTAAAACGCCGCCAGTGCAGAGTATTGGTCCTGCTTCCAGTTATCTTCAGTGTTGCCAAAGTACTGAACTCGACCATAACGCGTGGTCGCTTGATAAATCACTTTCTGACCCGCTTTGGCGAGTGCAGAGTTATCCCAAAACTTAGCTAAACCAGCATAGCCACTAAAGCCAGTAGAAGGGAAAAGGTAGTGCTCGCGTAAGTACAAAGAGCCAGCTTCAACCAAATGGTTTTGTCCATTACGGCCGAATAAGTTTGCCGTGCCGATGTTGAGGCCAATTAACGCATCCGCACCCAGCGTCGCCAGTTTGTTTAAAAACGCCGAGAATTGCGCTTTGTAAGCATCGTCAGCAACTTGGCTACCCGCCACCAAACCAAGTTCACCCACTGTACCACCGGAATAAACGTAGAACTGATTTGCTCCGAGTAACTTATTCGTATCGTCGTTGTACGCACCGTTTAAACCTTGCTTCGCCCATTCAGCTTGGTAATAGTGGTGCATAGCGTTGGCAAAGTCGGGGTTGCCGAGATTGGTTAATGCCCAAGAAGAGGTTTGGTTCCACATACGACCAAATGGAATAACACGTGACTCCCAACGAAATCGTGCTGTCGCATTCTTATTCGAACGGTTTTTGTATTCACTCCAAGAAAGATAATTGTCTTGGTTGAGATCCGCAGATTTGTCGAAGCCACGAATTTTGCGCCAGCGTTGAATGGCTTGACCTTCAGGTGTTGCCGTTGGAGCATCGGTCAACTTAACGGTTTGGAAGCTGTTTTTGAGCTTTACTTCTTTTAGACGAGGGCGATTCTCGATGTTTTCGTCCTGCCAGGTAATTTTCGCAACGTAAAGACGGCCGCCATCGCGTATAAAGGTGGAGCCAAAGTACTGACCACCACCATAGGTTTGTCCGCTGCCATCGTGTGTTGTAGCGCGAACCCAATCCGAAGGAACAGACCAGTTTACCGTTTGGTTTTTGGTCATGTTTTCGGTTTTGTCTTTCTTAATATTGACGCTTTTCCATTGCGATACTTGACCAAATGCATTGGCGGCAGAAGGGTACTCAATCTTGAAAGTGCCGCCTTGAGCAAACTGAGAGAATTTAAATACTAAGCGGTCGAACTGCTCGGAATGGTAGACATACAATGCGCCACCATTATTGGTTTGTTCAAACACATCTGCATCCCAAGGCGGTTGCTGGTAGAGCGAAAAACCGGCATGGTCGGCACTTGCTGTATAACCGACAATCATTGGTTTTCGATTGAGCAATGTGTTTTCACCATGGGTTTTATCGACTTCTGCAATGATGGTGTCTTCAGAAAAATGCAGAAAGTAATCTTCGTAATCGATGCCATTTAAGTCTGCTTGATTACGAATTGTGTTTTCCAGCCAACTCGAATTGAGCTCTAGTTTTTGGTTGTACATGTAACCAATGGCGTTGACGCGTTCGTTATCACTTTTGTTTTGATAAGCACCAAATACAACATCGGCATTATCCAACTCCCATTCAAGTGCCGCGGCAGCGGAAACAGGAGTATCTCGCAAATCGATACCTTGCTCATGTAGTCCGGGTAATATGACCGCAGTGCTGGCCAAAATAGTAGGCGAAAGAAGGCTCAAAGAACCGAGCGCAAGACGATATGGCTTCATCATTGATTTGTCCCTATCAAAAACGTCGATAACTCAAATTGCGAGTCAAAATACGAGAAAAGTATTAGCGATAGGTATGACCAATTCAAGAAATGGCCGGAATGTAACTGCTTTATAAATTCTTTATGGTTCGAATAATCTTTGTGAATCAGCTTCTTCTAAAGTAAGTATGGGCATTCTCAATTTTGAATCTTGAAGGATAGGGGATTTGCTACGCGAGATTTTTCTCAAAATGAGAGAGTTAGATAGTAGCAATTGTTGGTTCAAAGTGAAGACCTAATCAGTTGAGCCGTGGATTAACCTGAAGTGTGTTGCTTTGTCTCTGCCGGTATTTTTGGAGTGGTATAGAGCTAAGTCAGCTTGGTGAATCAAATCTTTAACAATGTGATTTGCGACCCCATAAGATAGATGTGAGGAGTTTTTTGTAAAAGTAGTCGCTCCAAAACTACAAGTAACCTTTTTATAAGGTGATTTTAGTTTGTAGAGAGCGTTTTGTAATCTGCGTATCAAACCCAGAGCGGATAACTCATCGGTTCGTGGTAACAATAAAATGAATTCTTCTCCTCCATATCGAGCAATGATGTCATCAATACGCTTAGTATTATTTAGTAAGCTTGAAATTATGGTGAGAATTTCATCTCCTGCTAAGTGCCCGTATAGGTCGTTAAAAGTTTTAAAGTTATCAATATCAACAAGTACTAGTGAGAAGGTGTGATCGCCTCGCATTATAAATTCAAAAATACTCTCAAGAAACTTTCTTCTATTAAATAAACCTGTCAGGGGATCTTTATACGCCATTTCTTGCAACGACTTATTCATACTAACTAGTTGCTTATTGTTGAGGTCAGAATAGCTGCTTGAGTTTTTTTCAGAAGTAATGTCCTTGGCTACCGCGTATAACAACCCTGTTTTTCTTTCTGGATTCGAAGTCCATAGCAGATCTTTGTAGTCTCCCGATGAACAAATGTATCTATTGCGAAATGCAATTGTAGGTATACCTAATGATAATTTTGATACTTCTTGAATTGTTGCTTGTATATCTTCTGGATGAACAAATTGCATGAAGTCTCTGTCTACTAATTCAACTTTTGACCAACCAAGTGTTTTTTCAAAGGCATCATTGACATATTTAAATTGCCCCTCAAGAGTGGCAACGCAACACAAATCGATAGACATATTAAAAAAATGCTCAAGGTCGTAATCCATAGGTGTTGCCTGCCTTAATTTATGCTTAATACTCGCGAGAGGAATTTTACAAAACAGAGTCTAGTACATCGTGTTGAATAAACTAGTCATATGCAACGTAAATCACAATAAATGTTGAAATAATTGATCGATATAACAATTGCGGTGTGTGCATATCTAAAATCTAACTAGTCAGATGCTCTGCTTTGGTGGTTTATTCTCATACAAAAAATTAACAATCTAAATTTTTATACATTTTTATTGCATAAAATCTCTTTCTTGCTAGTATAACTCCCAGATGACAATTAATGCAGTATGGCAGCATGAGTATTCAAGTTAAAAGTATCAATAAGTCTTACGGCGATACCCAAGTTCTACACGATGTCAGTTTTAATTGTGAAAGCGGTGAAACGTTGGTGTTACTCGGTCCAAGTGGTGCAGGGAAGAGCTCTCTACTACGTGTTCTTAACCTTCTTGAAGGGGCGGATAACGGCCAGTTAAACATCGCTGATGACGCATTCGACTTTTCAACTGAAATCAAAGAGAAGCAAGGTTTAGCGCTTCGTCGTAAAGTGGGCATGGTGTTCCAACAGTACAACCTATGGCCACACATGACAGTGATGGAGAACCTGATTGAGGCTCCGGTAAAAGTTTCTGGCATGGATAAAGAAGAAGCGAAGACGCAGGCAATGCAAATTCTCGCAACGCTGCACTTGGCAGACAAAGCGGATGCATGGCCGATGCAACTTTCTGGCGGTCAGCAACAACGTGTGGCGATTGCCCGAGCCCTGATGATGAAACCAGAAGTCTTGCTTTTTGATGAGCCTACCGCGGCGCTTGACCCTGAAATCACGAACCAAGTGGTCAAAATCATTAATGATTTAAGCGAAACCGGAATTACACAAGTAGTTGTGACCCACGAGGTGGATTTCGCCAAGAAAATCGCTAGCCATGTTCTATACCTAGAACAAGGACACATCGTAGAACACGGCACGCACGACGCATTTGTTAATCCGCAAACCACTCATTTTGCCGATTACCTAAATCACTAAATTACGTTTTTAAAGTTCAGTCTATTTAACAGATAAGCTCGGCTGTCATTGCGAGTGTCAGCCCACTAAGTACACACGGAGTATTGCAATGAAAAAGATTCTACTAGCTTCACTAATCGGTCTTGTCTCAGCGAACGCAGCAGCACAAGAAGAGATCAAATTCGCGATGGAAGCAACTTACGCACCGTTCGAATACATGGATGAAAACAACCAAATCCAAGGTTTTGATGTGGATCTGGCGAACGCACTATGTAAAGAAATGGAAGCAAAATGTACCTTCCACAACCAATCTTTTGACAGCCTGATCCCTGCATTAAAATTCAAGCGTTACGATGCGGCTATTTCTGCAATGGATATTACGGATGCGCGTTTGGAGCAAGTGAACTTTTCTGACCCTTACTACGACAACTCAGCAGCGTTTGTTTCTATCAAAGAAAAAGTGGCTGATCAAAAAGCACTAGAAGGTAAGCGTGTTGGTGTTCAAAACGGTTCAACACATCAAAGCTACCTGATTGAACAAATGCCAGGCGTAACAGCGGTTCCTTACTCAAGCTATCAAGACGCATTCATCGATATGAAGAATGGCCGTATTGATTCTGTATTCGGTGACACGGCAGTCGTAGCAGAATGGTTCAAGAAAGAAGATAACCTAGCGTACGTGGGCGAGCACGTTACTAACCCTAAATACTTCGGTAACGGTTTCGGTATCGCGGTAAACAAAGGTAACGACGAGCTAGTGAACAAGCTGAACACGGCACTGAAAACAGTGAAAGCGAACGGCGAATACGACGTAATCTACAACAAGTACTTCGGTAAGTAATATGGCACTAACGGGTTACTCTTTATCGCTTGTTCAAGCTAGTTGGATGACTGTCCAACTGGCCTTCACAAGCCTTTTAGTCGGTTTGATTCTGGCAGTGGTATTCGCCAGTGGTGAAATGTCTCGCCGCGTTTTCGTTAAATGGCCAATGACGGCGTTTGTGACGATTGTACGTGGCTTGCCAGAAATCCTTGTCGTGTTATTTATCTATTTTGGTTCGACGCAGGTTTTGTTTTTAATCACCGGCGACTTTATTGAAGTTAGCCCGTTCTTGTCTGGCGTGGTGGCGTTGTCATTGATCTTCGCTTCTTATGCTTCTCAAACTCTACGTGGCGCATTGAAAGCGGTTGGAAGAGGGCAAAGAGAGGCAGCAAGTGCACTCGGCATCAGTCCAGCACACGCTTTTGTTCGCATTGTTTTGCCACAAGCAGTAAGGCATGCACTGCCAGGTTTAACTAACCAATGGTTGGTTCTGCTGAAAGATACCGCACTTGTATCATTGATTGGTGTAACGGACTTGTTGAAGCAAGCGCAGTTAACATCAGCCGCCACGCACGAAGCCTTTACATGGTATGCAACGGCCGCTGCAATTTACTTAGTGATTACGCTTGTTACGCAACGTGCAGTGAAAGTGATTGATAAGAAGTTCTCAATTCAAGGCATGAGCATGGGACAGGAGGCGACCGCATGAACGAACAACACGTTTGGCAAATGCTGGATGGCTTAGGCACTAGCCTTCAATTGACCGCCGCTTCTTTGGTCGTGGGGTGTCTCTTAGCTTTGATGATGACGCTGACTCTGATCCTACGTACTCCGGGTTTGCATTGGGTAAGCCGTGGCATCATCACCTTGTTCACAGGTACACCTTTGTTGGTGCAGATCTTCTTGGTGTACTACGGTCCGGGTCAGTTTGATGCAGTAAGAGAAAGTGTATTTTGGACATGGTTAAGCCAACCTTGGTTCTGTGCGATGTTAGCGCTAGCGCTGAATACCGCGGCATACAGTACTCAGTTGTTCAAAGGAGCGTTTAACGCGATTCCTTCTGGCCAATGGCAAGCGTGTCGTGCTCTGGGTATGAACAAAACGGCAACGCTGAAAGTGCTGTTGCCATACGCCATTCGTCGTGCTGTTCCGGCTTACTCGAACGAAGTGATTTTGGTCTTCAAAGGTACGTCCCTAGCAAGCACTATTACGATCATGGATCTGATGGGCTATGCGCAGCGCATTAACGCGCAAACTTACGATACGTTGACGGTATTTGGTATTGCTGGCGCGTTCTACCTAACGGTGAATGGTGTGCTGACTCTCATTTTCCGTCAGGTAGAGAAGAAAGCATTGGCGTTCGAAGCCGCATAAATCTTCAATCAAACACTCATCATTTAGTTCCACAGTGCCTCTGCAAATGACTCTCTAGCAGGAGCATTTTTTATATTCGTCATGGCAAATCGCTCAAGTTCCACCAAACTTAACTCAAAACTTTTCGATTGGTGACATTATGGAACGACGACACTTTTTAGCGCTGTGGACATTGTTGTTCGCACCCTCTTTAAAAGCGAAAACACCAATGCAACCAACGCCAGAACAAACAGAAGGGCCATTTTATCCAGTCGCAGATGTTCCTCTTCGTCAAAACTTGATTCTGCAATCAGAAGGCTTGGTCGGTGAACCTATCGTGTTGCAAGGCAAAGTCGTGGATACAATGGGAAATCCTCTCTCAGGCATCAAAGTAGAAATCTGGCAATGCGATGGGCAGGGGATTTACGATCATCCTAAGCAGCCAAATAACGATAAGTTTGATGCTCACTTTGCTGGCTTTGGCGCTGCAGAAACTCAATCGGATGATGGTCGCTACTTATTCCAGACTTTGTATCCCGTGCCTTATGCCTCTCGTCCGCCGCACATTCACGTCAAGTTGTGGCGTGATAACCAAGAGCTGCTGACCACTCAGTTGTACTTAAAAGGCAATACTGGTGATGAATGGTGGGGCGGCAAAGCCCGTGATTCTCTACAGTTTGAAACTATACGAATCGACGGGCGATTAACGGGCGAATTTAACTTTGTGATTGGCTAGCGAATCCATTTAAGCCATTAACTCAACCAATTGCGTTAAGCATTCTTTGTCCAGTATTGGATGAGGCTCGACACTTGTGACCAAAACGATATCCACTGAAGGCAGCGATGGCATATCGTCTAAGATCTTAAGATCCTCGCTAACGCTAATACTGCCCATCGCACCGATAGCCATGCCTGAACGTACAATCGCTCGTTGTGCAGAGGCCGTATTGCAACACGCCAGTAATTGATAAGGAATACCACGTTTGGTTAATCCGTCTACCGCTGCTGCGTGGTATTTACAGTCGGTTTGGAATAGGGCGAGAGGGAGAGGTTGAGCGTGCTCGATGTCAAAGTCAGGGTGAGCAATCCACACACCTTTGTCGCTTGCTAGCCAGTAACCTTCTTCACTGTCCGGTGCTCTAGTCACAATAGCGGCGTCTAGCTTTCCTTCATCCAGCTTTTCTCTCAAGGTGATGCTGGGCTCACTGAAGACTTGAATCGAACACGTGGGTTCAGATTGTTGTAATACACGAATGACTTTAGGCAGGATAATGTCGTTGTAATCTTCTGGACAACCTAAGCGAAGAGGACGCTTATTTTCATAGCGTTTCACCTGTTTCAGCGCTTGATTGTGTAAGCTGACTAGTTGCTCTGCATGAGAGCGTAGTGCCAATCCCGCTTCACTTAAGACAAGATTGCGACCTTCTTTTTCAAACAAGCTGACGCTGAGTTCGTCTTCTAGCTTACGCATTTGTGCACTGAACGCTGATTGGGTGCGATTGATCTGCTTGGCTGCACGAGTGAAACTGCCCGTTTCGACAAAAGCCAGAAAGCTGCGTAACGCATCGATATCCATATCTAAAACTCATCCATCGTTTTTGTTGAAGTGTTCCATCAAAACTATCCGTTAGTCCCCTTAAATACAATCAGATATTGTGATTGGGTAATCAAAACACGAACCGCATGGAGGCGTCATGAAACTGTTTATTGCTAACCAAAACTACTCAAGCTGGTCACTGCGCGCATGGCTGATCTTTTCTCAATTCAAATTGGATGTCGAAGTCACCAAGCTCAGATTATTCACGGAAGATTTTTATAAGACCTTGGAAGGTATTACGCCAACGGCGAAAGTACCTACCTTGGTGGATGGTGGTGCAACCGTGTGGGATTCATTAGCGATTTTGGAATACGTTAACGAGCAATACTTACAAGGCAAAGCATGGCCAAGCAACTCCGTAGAACGAGCTAATGCACGCGCCATTGCCTCAGAGATGCATTCGGGTTTCTTTGACTTAAGAAACGAACTCCCAATGAACATCCGCGCGCGCAGAAAAGTCGATCTAACGGATGGTGCACGTAAAGATATTGCACGCATTGACGCCATTTGGGCAGAGCAAGCCAAGCTGCATCCGAATGGTTGGCTATTTGGAGAATGGTCAATCGTCGATGCCATGTACGCACCTGTGGCATTGCGTTTCCAAACTTATGGTATCGAGTTATCGGAAGGTGCCAAAGCTTACCAACATAAGGTGCTAGCAAGTGAATCTCTAAAGCAATGGTTGGAAGAGGCGAGCCAAGAAACGGATATCGTAGAAGAAGATGAAGCAGGGGTAGAGGTTTAACGGTACTAGAGCCTCACTTGATGGGAGGCTCTATTCAAAAATACCTTATTTACTTTTCATACATTGAAGTACTTCTGTTCGCTCGAAATGATTTTCTTCTGCGTAGGTTCCCATTAAACACCCTGTATAAAAGAGAAAAGCATTTTTCAGAGCGTCTTTACTGTCAAACTTGCCCTTTTGTTTTTTGATTTCTCGTGCCATTACTGACTGGCAGCTCTTGGTATAAGGCTCAAGAGCTTGTTCACATTTACTAGTACTATCGAACCCAAAACAGCGCTGAAAGGCGGTTTCTTTACAAACATAACTAGAACCTTTGCTGAATAAGTTTTGCATGACCAGAGCTTCCTTGATTGAAGTGAGTTCTTTCGGATCATCCATATTGACTAGCTGGAAGGCTTTTTTTGCTACCACGCTATCGCGGTAAAGTATCTCGAGTTTCCAACTGCCGGACACCAGCTCGCTTTTATCGCCGAAATACCACATCGCGAGGTTACGATCATGCTTAAACATGGTGTCAGGCCAAGTGGATTCGGTGAACCCTTTGCCCGTTTTAGGATCGACAATCTTTGGATGAGTCATCCGGACGGTAATTGGGAATTTGTTGGTTTTTGCAAGGCTAGGCTCTACTTCGCCCTGTGCATTCTTGGGCAACGTAACCGAGTATCGAAAGCCAATGTATTGGCCGAGTTTTGGCATCACCATTTGTGTTGGAGTCACGGTGTACTCATTTCCCTCTTGCGTTATTACACCACCTTCAATGATGCTGACACGAGGAGATAGTAGGTTTGAGATGTTTTTCTCTTCGCTTGCTTGAGAGGTTGTCGTTAGAGCGGCGGCATAAGGTGAACCCTCGACTGAAAACAGATCAAACTCATGACCTTTAGGCAATGTAATATCATAAAGTGGGTTGTTGAATGCTGTGAACTTCTTCAAGGCCAGTTGTTGAGTCAGGTCCAGTTTGGTCAATTTATTATTGTTTAGCTCTAGTGACGTTAAGTCTGGGTTTTTACCCAATTGGAATTCAGCTAACTGGTTATAGTCTGCTTTAACTTCTTGCAGCTGTGTCTGCTGGCTTAAGTCCAAACTGGTGAGCTTATTATTGCGCACGTTAAGGTGCTTAAGATTCGCGTTTTTCGACAAATCAATCTCTTGCAATTGGTTTGATTGAAGAGATACGTGTGAAAGCTTTGGGTTATGGCTTAAGTCGATCGTAGTTAGGCTGCCACTTCCAAGAAAGAGCGTCTTGAGTTCGGAGTTTTGGCTAACGTTAAGTTCTGTCAGTTTATGGGCACTGAATCCAAGGTCACGCAACCGTGATAGGTGGCGAACGTCTATTTCTGCAATAGGCATTTTGTAGGCGTAGAGACTTTTCAGCTTCGAGTTCTTGTTGATGTTGAGCTGTGTCAGGTTGTTTTCTGAAACAGTCAGAGTTTCAAGCTCTGGGTTATGAGAGAGGTCGATATCTGTCAATTGGTTGTTCGCCAAGATCAGGCGTTTGAGCTTTGGATTATGTGTAGTATCGACGCTTTTAATATTGTTATTTAGGAGAATCAGGTCTTCTAGTGCAGGGAAAAATTTAATTTCTTCCACAGAGCTAATGTTATTGTTGGAGCAGTCGAGTTCGGTCAAAATATTTGGTGGAGACGCTTCGTAGCCAGAAAAGCAATCAGAAAAGTTTGGGTCGACGAACTGAATGTCTCCAATAGTTTCTGGAGTGGAACAATAAGCAAAACCGGATAACGCCAAACCACTTGTTGCCATCACCATTTTACCGGATAACCGGATTCGGTTTACCACTGACGCCTTCATACATGAATCCTTTTCGAAGTATTTTCTTTTTAGTTTTAGGTGCTCAATTGCCTTGCCGTTAGTGAATACGGTTTCGACAATGAATAGAGCAACATTGAATAGATCTTTAGCAGTTTACGCAATTTCTCAAAATAAAACTGTAGGTAAACTACCGGAACTATTAGCTTTTTCATCTAAAGTTTTCGAATGGTGATCAAGGTGACGTCGGTGGTTATGGCGTGGAAGGGGCGAATTGATATCGGGATAAACATGTGAAGCACAGCTACCATTATACTTCGCAGCTCTAATACTATACTTCACAGGTTTATGGCAGTACTGAGCAGCGAACATTAAAGTCGTGGAAGTTGCTATATGGCATCTACCACGCTCTATATCCGCTGCTTAACAATCGTTTGATTACCCCAATAGTTCCACAATTGCTTTCCCTACACCGTGTGCGCTAGTTGGGTTTTGACCAGTGATCACACGTTCGTCAACAATCACAAACTCTTGCCACGGCTGTACTTTTGAGTAGCGTGCTGCGCCACGTGCTAGGAATTCTTCCAAAAGGAAAGGGATATCATTGATGGTACCAAAGTCGATTTCTTCTTCACGGGTAAAACCTGTCACCGATTTAGACGCAAGCAGTTTCTCTCCATTGCTAAGCGTGATAGGCAGTAGGGCGCCAGGGCCATGACAAACGGCAGCAACGATGCCGCCACCTTCATAATGCTTTGCAGAGATTTGTGCGAAATCTTCATTGGTCGCTAAGTCAGAAAGTAGACCAAAACCTCCTGGGTAGAAGATTGCATCGTAGTTGTCAGCGTTGATTTGTGAAACTGGAATCGTGTTGTTGACACGGTTTTGGAAATCATCATCAGCCAAGATTTTTGTGTTTACCGCATCACCTTCAATGTCTGTTCCATACAGTGGGGCTTGGCCTCCTTTGATAGAAGCAATGTCGTAATCGAAGCCCGCACCAAGTAATTCTGCAAGTGCATGGGTGAGCTCTGGTGCGTAGGTGCCGTTTGCTTGATCGGTTTCGCCGAGTGTCGCGTGGTTCGTTACAACAATGAGTACTTTCTTCATGATGGGGTCCTTTTGGGTTGCTGTATTTTGTTGAGCACCTTCATACTAATTGCTAATCAGATGGGTGATAATAGAGGTAATTAGCAAAACATTATTGCCATATGGCAAAGGTGACTATGGACAGTTTTGAAGGTATCAACGAATTTGTTACGGTTGCGGAGAGCTTAGGGTTTTCTTCTGCTGCGAAACAATTGGGTTGCAGTACCAGCCATGTAAGTCGACAAGTGACAAAGTTAGAGGAACGTTTAGGCGTTGCCTTGCTAGCACGTTCGACACGAATGGTAAGCTTAACGGAAGCAGGGCAAGCGTATTACCAACAATGTAAAGAGTTGGTGATTGGGCTTCAGCAAGCCAATGAGCAACTCACTACACAGCAAACTCAATTGAGTGGTACGTTACGAGTGAGTGCTGCTGGTGCGTTTTCTGAAAATCACGTTGCACCAGCGTTGATGGCGTTTGCGAAACAACATCCGAACCTCACGGTAGAAGTCAACTTCAATACAAGTATGGTCAATTTTATTGAAGATGGTTTTGATTTTGCCATTCGTTACGGACGCCTAAGTGATTCTGGTTTAGTCGCGAGAAAGCTAGTCGATCGCCCCATGGCAGCGGCGGTGAGTCAGAATTATATCGACGAGCATGGTTTTCCTACTCATCCAACACAACTCAAGCACCACAGTTGCATCATCACGAACAAGGACGTTTGGTTATTTGAAAAAGATGGTAAGGCGCTAGATGGCGTGAAAGTCCAAGGACGATGGAAAAGCAACAACGCTAAAACGGTTTTGCAAGCCTGTGAAGACGGATTAGGCGTGGCGTATCTACCAAAGAGTAGCTTTAACGACGCCATTTCTTCCGGGCGATTGGTACCAATCTTAGAGTCTTATTGGGGAAGTGGTAATAGCAGTTGGATCGTTTATCAGAATCGCCACTTTCTGCCTCTAAGGGCTAGATTGGCCATCAACTTTCTACTTGACCATTTTGCTGATTGGCAGGAGTAGGGAGGGGTATTTCGAAAGCAAATAAAGCAGCGATAAACTGCGCCATGGGTGACAGGCGATATCTGCTTTTCTCTAAAACTATCCGACCGTGATGAACGTCGGTTATGCGACTCTTAGAGATGAGGTATAAGGGCTTGAGACATAAAAATACGGAGTACAGATACCAGCGATAATATCCGTACTCCGTAGGCTTAGTGCTTTATCAAACTAAGTGTTAAACATTAATTCCGTTGTGGTTGCGTCATGGCATCCACGACTTGCTCGATACTCAAAGAGCTGCCTTTGGTTGCAGGGAACTCTTTAAAGGTTTCAAGGAATTTTCGAACGATAGCCTGCGCTGGGACAAACATCCACATTTGGTCTGCGTAGAAGTGTCGGACATAAAGCGCTGAGTCTGGTCCTACTTCAAATGGGTCCATACGTAGGTTAACGATCAACGGCCAGCTTGGCGTTTTACGATAAGCCTCGTTGATGGCCCCTTCCATGATGGTGAAGTGAATCTTCCAATCTTTATAACGCAGAGCGTTTAAGTGGCCGCCAGCATCAAAGTAGAAGATTTCATTACGAGCACCAGTATCTGTTTTACCGGTAAGTAGGTCTAACTGGTTATATCCATCGAGGTGCGCTTTAAAGGTTTTGTTATTGGCTTCATGACCTTTAAGTAGCTTCTCTTTTACGTCTGGCTCACCCACGGCGGCCAATAGCGTTGGCATCCAGTCTTCTTGAGAGAAAATGTCGTTGATGACCGTACCTGGTTTGATTTGACCCGGCCAGCGAACCATCATAGGTACGCGGAAGCCACCTTCCCAAGTTGTACCTTTCTCGCCTTTAAATGGTGTTGTACCACCATCTGGCCATGTGAATTTCTCTGCACCGTTATCGGTACTGAAAATCACGATGGTATTGTCGGCTACGCCCAGTTCGTCAAGCTTCTTAAGCATCACGCCAACTTGATCGTCCAGATCCATCATGCCGTCGGCATAAAGGCCATAACCAGACTTCCCTTTGTATTCTTCACTTAGGTGTGTCCAAACGTGCATTCGCGTCGAGTTGTGCCAAATGAAGAAAGGTTTGTCGTCTTTCACGGCTTTTTCCATGAAGGCAAGACTGGCTTCCATAAACTCTTGGTCAACGTTTTCCATACGCTTACGGGTGAGTGGGCCTGTGTCTTCAATTTTTCCGTCAGCGGTGGATTTAAGAACACCGCGAGGACCGAATTTTTTACGGAACTCAGGATCTTTAGGGTAGAACTCTGATTCTGGTTCTTCTTCAGCATTTAAGTGGTAGAGGTTACCGAAGAATTCATCAAAACCGTGGTTAGTAGGTAAGTGCTCGTCTTGGTCTCCTAGGTGGTTTTTACCAAACTGACCCGCAACGTAGCCGTGGTTTTTCAGTAGCTCAGCAATGGTTGGGTCTTTGGCTTGAATCCCTTCTTTTGCTCCAGGCATACCAATCGTAAGTAAGCCTGTACGGAATGGGTGCTGACCGAGAATGAACGATGCACGACCCGCAGTACAACTTTGTTGCGCGTAAGCATCCGTAAAAATGGCACCTTCCTTGGCAATGGTGTCGATGTTTGGTGTACGACCGCCCATCATGCCATTGTGATAAGCGCTAATGTTGTAAACACCAACATCGTCGCCCCAAAATACTAAAATGTTGGGTTTATCTGCTGCCAACAGACTGACAGGCGCGACCGCGCTCATCAATACGAGAAACTTCCTCAATATCCTCTTCATCGAGTCCTCCTGGACAATAAGTAGAATTCATTTCTTTTGTTGTGATTTATGCAAATTGACCGTGAACTGCTTAGTTAATTGGCAAACTAAGCATAGTACACGTGATTGATTTGTTAGATTTTTGATGGATTTAAATTATCAATTGTTCAGATAAAAGAGGCGTGATAGCGAATCACCATCACATTATAAGTGCTACATGTTTTGATAGCTTGGTCCGCCGCCACCCTCAGGTGCTTTCCATGTGATGTTTTGCGAAGGATCTTTGATGTCACAGGTTTTGCAATGCACGCAGTTTGCGGCATTAATTTGGAATGTTTGCTCGCCTTCGACTTCTACCACTTCATATACGCCAGCAGGGCAGTAGCGCTGGCTTGGCTCATCAAACTTCTTCAAATGGATTTGAATCGGAATATGAGGATAGGCGAGTTGCAAGTGGCAAGGCTGATTTTCTTCGTGTTGTGTACCAGACAAAAATACCGATGAGGGTTTATCGAAGCTGATTACACCATCTGGTTTCGAGTATTGAATAGGTTGGCACTCATCAATTGGTTTCAGCTGTTCATGATCGTGCGAAGGATCAGTGATTGTCCACGGTATTGGTTTCTTAACCAGAGGTTGCCACAGATTGTGTTCGAAGGTGGAAAGTGCGCCGCCAAGCACACTGCCGAACTTGTGGATGTTTGCACCAAAGTTACGTGTGTGACTAAGCTCTTCATACAACCATGAATCTTCAAACTTGGTTTGGTAATCCGGTTCCGAATTGGATTGTGTGAATGCTTCGGCAATGGCTTCTGCGGCTAACAAACCGGATTTCATCGCAGTATGGCTGCCTTTGATCTTAGCGACGTTTAAGGTGCCCGCATCACAACCAATCAATAAACCGCCGGGGAATTGCTGTCTCGGTAGAGAAGACAACCCACCTTTCGCAATGGCTCTTGCGCCGTAAGCGATGCGTTGAGCGCCTTTCAAATGTTGTTCGATAGCAGGGTGGTGCTTAAAGCGTTGAAATTCGTCAAACGGACTCAAGTAAGGATTGCTGTAATTCAAGTCGACAATAAGCCCAACGGCGATTTGGTTGTTCTCCATGTGATAGAGAAAACCGCCACCCGTGGTGTTGGATTCACTCAGGGGATACCCTGCAGAATGAAACACGCTGCCAGATTGATCTTTGGCATCGGTAGGTAACTCCCAAATCTCTTTAAGCCCGAGCGCATAATGTTGCGGTTGTTTATCACCATCTAAACCAAATCGTTGGATGAGCTCTTTACCAAGATGACCTCGGCACCCCTCGGCGAATACGGTGTATTTGGCTTTTAGCTCAATACCGGCTTCAAAGTTGGGTTTGGCTTCTCCTTTCTTGTCCAAACCCATGTCGCTGGTGTTTACCCCTGTAACAGCGCCAAATGCGTCGTAGTTAATCGTGGATGCGGCGAAACCGGGATAGACCTCTACACCAAGCGATTCAGCTTGTTCTGCTAACCAACGACACAAGTTCGCCAAACTGATGACGTAGTTGTTTTCATCATTGTGCATTGGGTTAGGGGTAAGAAAGTGGGGAACACGAATGTGATTAAGTTCTGTGGTTAGGTACAAGAAGGCATCGTTTTTTACAGCGGCGGAAAGCGGCGCGCCCATGCTTTGCCAATCAGGAAAAAGCTCGTCTAATGCACGTGTTTCGAATACCGCGCCAGATAAGATATGTGCACCAACTTCTGAGCCTTTTTCTACCACACAAATAGACAGCGGCTCATCTTCACGCTCTTGGTTGAGTTGCGCTAAGCGGCATGCTGCACTCAAACCTGCAGGTCCAGCGCCGACAATCACCACATCAAATTCCATGCATTCTCTTTCCATCTTCTTGCTTCCTTTATGCGAAACCTTTCTTTGTGTTTCAGGTGCTTCTTCTATTACGCAGTGCTCGTATAAAGAACTATAGTCCAGTTGACGTAAACGTAAACTAAACTAAGCTCAAATGGTAACGTCATAGGGCGTGATAAAGATATATAGTGACAATGTCACAATGTGTTTTTTGTTAGCAAAGTAATGAAAAAACTGAGCTTTAATACAAGTCTTTGTCGCGCATGACCCAATTGCTAGGACGCGTATCGCTTTGCGATCTGCTAGGAGGGAATGTGAAAGTACTGGTTGCGATTAAACGTGTAATTGACCCTTACGTTAAAGTAAGAGTGAAATCTGATGGTTCCGACGTGGAAACCAACAACGTGAAAATGACGATGAATCCGTTCTGTGAAATCGCGGTGGAAGAGGCAGTACGCCTTAAAGAAGCTGGGGTAGCAGAGGAGGTGTTAGTGGTGTCGATTGGTGACACCAATTGTCAAGAACAATTGCGCTCAGCGCTTGCATTAGGTGCGGATCGTGCGATTCATATTGATGTTGAACAGTCACCAGAACCGCTTGCGGTCGCGAAGTTACTCAAAGCTGTGATGGAACAAGAACAGGCTCAATTGGTGCTGCTGGGTAAACAGTCAATCGATACGGATAACAGCCAAGTCGCACAAATGTTGGCAGCACTGACGAATCGTCCACAGGGGACATTTGCATCGGAAGTGAAAGTCGAAGGGGAAACGGTTCTGGTTACTCGAGAGATCGACGGTGGCTTAGAGACGCTCAAACTGGATATGCCTGCGATCATCAGTACGGATTTGCGATTGAATGAACCGCGTTACGCCTCGCTACCGAATATCATGAAAGCGAAGAAGAAGCCGCTATCGGTAATGACGCCAGACTTCTTTGGTGTGAGTGTTGAGCACTCTCAGCAAGTGCTGGAAGTCATGACGCCGCCTGCTCGTAAAGCCGGTGAGATGGTTGGCAATGTGAGCGAGTTAGTCGACAAGCTCAAAAATGAAGCGAAAGTGATTTAGGAGGCATAACCATGGAAAACAAACCGGTAGCAACCTTGGTCGTTGTAGAACACGATAACCAATCACTTTCAGCAGATACACTACGTGCGTTGAGCGCAGCTTTTCAGATTCAACAAGACGGTGCCTCCTTGCCTGTTACCGCCTTGTTAGTCGGGCATCAATGCGGCTCAGTATTGAATGAGTTGAAGTGTGTGCAAGGTATCTCACAGATCATTGCGATTGATGCTGCTGAATATCAACATGCACTGGCAGAAAATCTATCTACTTTGATTGCCGAAGTTGGTCGGGATTATTCGCATATCCTAGCTCCTGCGAGTACTTTCGGTAAGAACTTGATGCCCCGTGTCGCTGCCTTATTGGATGTTGGGCAGTTGTCAGATGTGATTGTGATTGAATTGCTCGACACGGTTGTTCGCCCCATCTATGCCGGTAATGCGTTAGCCAGAGTTCGTTCGGACGATACAACCAAAGTGATGACGATTCGAAGCTCAGCGTTTGACGCTATTGCTGTGTCTGATTCACCAGTAGTCGAGAATGTCGTGACGTTAGAAACGGTCATTAAGGCGGAGCACAGTGAGTTTGTTTCACAGCAAAAAGCGGAAAGCGAAAGACCAGAGCTACCAGCAGCAAACGTTGTTGTCTCGGGTGGTCGTGGGTTAGGCAGCAAAGAGAATTTCGCGCTGGTGGAACAGCTTGCCGACAAGCTTGGTGGTGCAATTGGTGCATCACGCGCTGCGGTAGACGCAGGCTTTGTGTCTAACGATTTGCAAGTTGGGCAAACGGGTAAGATTGTCGCGCCTCAACTGTACATTGCCGTGGGTATTTCCGGTGCAATTCAACATTTAGCAGGGATGAAAGATTCCAAGGTGATTGTGGCGATCAACAGTGATCCAGAAGCGCCAATCTTCCAAGTTGCAGACTATGGTTTGGTTGGTGATTTGTTTGAGATTATGCCGGAGTTGTTGGAGAAGGTTTAAGTTCGGTATTTGTCGGGCGTCATTCCCTAGAGCGAAGAATGAGCGGGCAGGGAATCCCTTCTTGCTCGCTACTTTAAGTCGTCATTCTGAACAGCGAGGAACGAGCGTGATTCAGAATCTATCGTCAAAGTGCACGGTTGGTATATCTCTATGAAAGCCCTTCAGTGCATTTTGCCATTAGATTCCTAGTCGCGCCTAGGCTTGCTGGAATGACACACTAGAGTTTCCTCTAAGTATCAGATTGTTACGGTGCTTCTTTTTGAGTACACACCACTCAGCGTCATTCACTAGAACGAAGAATGAACGATCAGGGGATCACCTTCTTGCTCACTACTTTAAGTCGTCATTCTGAACAGCGAGGAACGAGCGTGATTCAGAATCTTTTCAAATTCACTCTCAAAACAAAGGGCTTCCAATCGGAAGCCCTTTGTTATTCATGGCAAACGTTGCTTAAACGCTCGCTTTTCTTAGGTGTTCTGCTAGTACTTTTGTGAACCTTGCTGCTTCACCGCCGGTACATGCACGGTGGTCAAACGTAATCGACAGCGGCATGGCTTTCACTGCCACAGCTTGCCCGTCTCGAATTACAACCTTCTCAATGATTCGACCTGCACCGACAATCGAAACTTGTGGCGGCGTGACCACTGGCGTTGCGTAAATGCCTGCAATCGCACCAAAGTTTGAAAGCGTAATGGTGGCGTGCTGTAACTGCTCACGACCAATCTTACGTTCCCGTATGCCTTGCACGGTTTGGTCCAACCAACGGCGCACCTCTTGTGGCTCATACTCATCAGCGTGTCTCAGAACCGGCACGTACAAACCATGTCGACTGTCTACGGCAATACCAATATTCACCGTGCTGTGGACACAACGCGTCATGGTCTCAGCATCAAACCATG
This sequence comes from Vibrio sp. MOR3, assembly GCF_001557775.1. NCBI lineage: Bacteria > Pseudomonadati > Pseudomonadota > Gammaproteobacteria > Vibrionales > Vibrionaceae > Vibrio > Vibrio sp. MOR3. The sequence goes on from NZ_LNRD01000001.1 coordinate 706,035, forward strand.
CATTCATAGCAGGTTCTTCCTGACACGCATGCACAATGGCTTGGACCAGACGAATACTGATGTCTTCACCTTGCTTCCAGCCATCTAAGACAGCTTCCTCAGTAATGGTCACTGCCGCGACATTGTGATGGGATTCCGCCATGGTCGACACCATGGTTCGGCGTGCGCCTTTGAGTACTTCTGTACCTGGACGCTGTTTGCCTGCTTCGTCGTAAATGTCGGCATCGACAATCAAACCGTCCGGACCACTGCCTTTGACCAAATCTAAATCCACACCTAGTTTCTTCGCTAATAAGCGAGCAGAAGGTAGGGCCGTGATGAGGTTATCAGGTGATGGATTGTGTTCGCCACCAATCCAGAAATCGTCCACATTCACGCTGTGCGCATGTTGGGATACATTACCGACCACGGTTGCTGCATCGGCAGTTTGTTTCTGCTCTGAGACGGTTTGTTCTGCTCCGGTTTCATCGATTTCCAGAAGTAGAGCACCGATGTTGATTACGTCGCCTTCTTCACCATGGCGACTCACGATGCGACCGCCATAAGGCGCAGGCACGTCCACGGTTGCTTTTGCGGTTTCAACAGTAAGCACCACTTGATCCAGTTTGACCATATCGCCAACACTAATATGCCATTTCACAATTTCTGACTCAGCGAGACCTTCGCCGAGATCGGGTAAGTTAAACGTCTTCATTTCCAATCCTCCACGAGTTCGCGCGCGGCGAGCACAATGTCTTCTTCCTGAATCATGTAATAATCTTCGTTGCGGTAGTACGGCATGATGGTATCCATGCCCGTGACGCGTTTTGGTGGCGCTTTGAGTAGGCACATGGCATGTTCTGCGGTTCTGGCTAGCAGTTCTGAGCCGACACCACAGGTTTTGCTGGCTTCATGGACCACCAAGAGGCGTCCGGTTTTCTCTAGCGAACGGAAGATGGTCGCGGTATCAATGGGTTTGATGCTGGCTAAATCAATCACCTCAACTTCGATACCTTGATTGGACAGCGTTTGAGCCGCTTGCAGTGATTCGACAACACACGCTCCCCAAGTCACTAACGTAATGTCGCGACCTTTGCGAAGGGTAAAACAAGTGTCGAGAGGTAGCGCTTCGCCGTTATCCACCACTTCAGATTTCACAGTGCGATAGATACGTTTCGGCTCGAAGAACATCACCGGATCGTTGCTTCGAATGGCTGCTAGGAGCAAACCATAAGCGCGTTGCGGTGATGAAGGAATCACAACCTTAAAGCCTGCGGTGTGAGCAAATAACGCTTCGACGCTTTCGGAGTGATGCTCTGGTGCGTGAATACCGCCACCAAAGGGCGCGCGGAATACCGCAGGGCAGGTAAGTCGACCACGAGTTCGGTTACGCATTCGCGCTGCATGACACATTAAATGCTCCAATGCAGGGAAGACAAAGCCTTGGAATTGAAACTCGGCTACAGGTCGTAAACCTTGCGTTGCCATACCGACAGTGACTCCGCCAATAAGCGCTTCAGCTAGAGGTGTGTCGATAACGCGCTTAAGACCGTATTTTTGTTTGAGTCCTACAGTGGCGCGGAATACACCCCCGTTATCACCCACATCTTCGCCAAGGACGATGACATTTGGGTCGTGTTCCATTTCATGGTGCAGTGCGAGGTTCACTGCTTCAACTAACGTGAGTTCAGCCATGTTTCCCTCCCTGCATTCGCATTGCTTTATTGATTAGCTCATCCCTTTGCGCATGAAGCTCTTGTGGCAGGGATTCATAAAGGAAATCAAAGCCCGTTTCAGGTGCTTGATTTGGCATGTTGAGATAACGCTCAACGGCGAGTTCAACTTGTTCTTTGCAATGTGCTTGCCACTCTTGCTCTTTCTCGTTATTCCAAACGCCTTGATTGGTGAGAAAGGCTTTAAGTCGACGAACAGGCTCATATTGCCAAGCCGTTTGAACCTCGTCCTTGTTACGATAGCGGGTCGCGTCGTCGGCGGTGGTGTGATCGCTCAAGCGGTAACTTACTGCTTCAATTAACGTTGCGCCTTTGCCTTTTCTCGCTCGTTCAAGGGCGTTCAATGTTGCATCAAACACCGCGACGACATCGTTGCCATCCACCGTAATACCGGGGATACCGGCACCTTTGGCTTTTTCTGAGAGAAATTCCGCGGCACATTGCAAAATGCGTGGTACGGAGATCGCCCATTGGTTATTGTTCACCACAAAGACTAATGGGATGTTCCAAGCGCCTGCACAATTAATGGATTCAAGGAAATCGCCTTTGGAAGTGCCGCCATCGCCGCACATCACCAAAGCGGCATCGTGATTGCCTTGGATTTTCAGTGCCGCCGCAACACCAACGGCATGGGTACACTGAGTTGCGATTGGGACACAGAAGGGGAGATCTTTACTAGGAAAAGGACTGCCTTCAGGCGCGAAGTCGCTGCCGCGTTCATCGCCTCCCCAATATTGCAGGTTCTTTTCCATTCCTATGCCACGGCACCACATGGCGGGCATATCACGATAATAAGGCACGAAAACATCGGTGGTGTTAAGCGCTCTGCCCACAGCAATACCAACAGCTTCCGAGCCAAGGTGTGATGGGTAGGTGCCCAATTTCCCAGTGCGTTGCAGGGCAACGGCTTTGTTATCGTAGGTCCGGGTTAATACCATGTCTTGGTAAAATCCGACCAAAGTTTCAAGATCAGCCCAGTTGGGTAGTTGGCTGACGAGGTTCCCATCATGGTCGATAAATCGATGCATGGGTAATGCCTGAACGTTCATCTCAAGCTCCTTTTGACGCTGCGGGTCTTTTGGACTGCAGCTGCTCATTATTTCGATCTCAGCCTGTATGGGTACTCAGGCTTTGATATCAGCGCAAAAGGTCATACCTAGGATTGCAGTTGTTTTTGATAGTTATTGACGCATCTGTCGTTCGTCTCTCTAACAAAACTGTGTTCTGGAAAAACACAAGGCGTCGCTTGATACTGCTGTTTACACCGCCTAATCCAGTGATGAATCTTGATATAACCAGACACTGTAAGTGTAAGCAAAATGTTAAATTATGCTTTGATTTACGCAATGCTCCACAGTAAAATTTCGCTTACAGTGTATTTTTATAGGATAAAACACTGGTTTTAAGAATTGTACGTTTTCAGAATTGAATGGAATCACTGACTTTGACCAGAAATTTGCGACAAAATTACGCTGTGAAATTTCACAACTTGAATAGTTTTTAAGCACTTTGAGGTGATAATTCAGTAACACGTTATTCTCGTCGTCACGCTTTGACTAGATAGAGTCACTTGTCACTTCCCAAGGTTAGGGAATGCATGTAGTGTGACCCATAATTAAAGTCTGTGATACTCATGGAGAAGTTATGTACCACATTCATGTTTATTTTCCGCTTCAGCAGCAGGAAAAAGCTCAAGCCTTGAATGAAATTATTCGTCAAGAACGCCAAGACGTGCTGCGCGTTTTTCCGTTAGTGTGTAAATTGGTTGGGCCCCATAAGATGCCAATGTTTGAACTGCACGTTGAATCCGTGAGCGAGGAATTTATCGCTTGGTTAGATACCATTCGAGGTGGCTTCTCTGTCTTAATCCATCCAGTCAGCGATAACGAATTACGTGATCACACAGAACATGCGATTTGGCTCGGGCGCGAACTCGGAGTATTTGAGGAAAAGCTCGAAGCGTAAATCGTTGGGGTAGGCGACGTTTCCCCTCCTTGTTCGTCCTACCCAGATTCAGCAATTCCGTCCATCGTGTGCTAAACCTAAATAACGATAGTGATAAAAGAGTCACCATCGTATGTTCTTATATTTGATGTTTAGCAACGCATTAAAACAAGATTTAGCATATAAATCAGGGAAGTGCAGTATACGACCCCAACGCCATTGGCAGTGGAAAGGACATTTCTAGAGGGGAAAGGGGATGCTAACAATACTCTTGGTGGCACTAGCGCTGTATATCTTTTGGCTGTTGTTTCGTAATGGCCCTGCATTTGCCGAGCGTGTGCCAAGTAAAAAACGCAACTGGGTCGGACCAACCGCTAACCAAGAAGAGTGGCAAGGCTATTGTTCAGAAGTCTTTCAACCATTCAGTTCTCAAACTACCTTTTATGCCATCGCCTATTTTGCCAACTTCGTTGCGGCTGCGAATGCGATTTCGTGGTCGATCATTTATGAAGGTGACTATCCCATCATCATGAGTCGTTTTGGTAGCTATTTCATCGTTAATACTCATGATGCGCTGTTGGTTTCAGGGTTTGTCGCGTTGGCGTGCTTTATTATAAATTGGCAGCTTGCTGTCCATTGCGCAGGAATCATGAGCCAATATTTGGTGCGCATACTCATCATTAACCGCACTCGTTTCGTAGCGATTAGCTTAGTGTTTTGTAGCTATTTTGCATACTTACTTACAGTAGGTATTTTTTGGCTCTTCCACGATGGATACTCGATTTGGCATGGGCTTACGCTCACACCGGTATTTCTGCTTTTGGCGTTGCTTCTTGCGTTTGTACTGCCCTCAATGAAAAAAGAGCCTGTAGAGAAAGACTAAAGCCAGATTCAATTCAAGTTGTTGCGCTAGAATTTCCACGACTGTTGAGGTAGGATTGCCGACCTTTTTTGTCAGTGGGAGGACTTATGTACATCGGCTTTGACTATGGCACCGCAAACTGTTCGGTGGCGAAAATGGAACAAGGTGAGCCTCAGTTGCTTAATCTTGAGGGGAATAGCCCTTACATTCCTTCCACCCTTGCGTCACCAACGCGTGAATCGGTGTCTGAACACCTATTTCGTCATCGTAATATCAAGCCTTTTGATAAAGTGGGTGAGCAAGTTCTGCGTCGCGCTATAAACTTCAACCGCGAAGAGAGCATTGAACTTGAGCCTGAAGATATGGCGTTTGGACAAGCAGCGCTGAATCGTTACTTAGAAGATCCTCGCGATATTTACTATGTGAAGTCACCGAAGTCTTTCTTAGGTGCATCGGGCCTGCGTGACGTTCAGTTAAGTTTCTTTGAAGATCTAGTGTGCGCCATGATGGACAACATCAAGTCGCAAGCTGAGAACGATGCGCAGCAAATCATTACTGATGCGGTGATTGGTCGTCCTATCAATTTCCACGGACGTGGAGGAGAAACGGCGAACATCCAAGCAGAAGGTATTCTCTTAAGAGCAGCAAAACGTGCTGGCTTCCAAAATGTTGAGTTTCAATTTGAGCCTGTTGCCGCGGGTCTGGAATATGAAGCGACGCTAACGGAAGATAAAACCATTCTGGTGGTCGATATTGGCGGTGGTACGACAGACTGTTCTTTGATTCAAATGGGACCATCTTGGCGTGGTAAAGCGGATCGCACAGCAAGTCTGTTGGCGCACAGCGGCCAGCGTGTCGGTGGTAACGATTTGGATATTGCATTGGCGTTCAAACAACTGATGTTCCCATTTGGTATGGAGAGTAAGATGGAGTCGGGCATCGTTATGCCAACCACACAGTTCTGGAACCCAATTGCGATCAACAACGTAGAAGCGCAGAGTGACTTTTATTCTCGTGAGAACCTTTCGGCGTTGAAACTTCTGCACAAGCAAGCGCAAGAGCCACAAAAGCTTGCTCGCTTGTTAGAGGTTTACCATGAGTCTCTGGGTTATAACATTGTCCGTCGTGCGGAAGAGGCGAAAGTCGCGCTTTCTGAACAAGCGTCTTACCATGCGGGCATTAACTTGTTGTCTGAGTTGATTGAAGTCGATGTTCAACGTGATGAGATGATTGAAGCGATTGAATCACCGAAGAATAAGATGACAGCGTTAGTAACAGAAGCGGTAGAGCAAGCGGGCGTAAAACCGGATGCAATCTTTATGACCGGCGGCTCGGCACGTTCACCTATTTTGCGTGATGCAGTGCAGACAGTATTGCCAAATATTCCGGTGGTGAGTGGTAACTACTTTGGTTCGGTAACCGCAGGTCTAGCGCGCTGGGCAGAGGTTTGCTTTAAGTAAGACTGAGTTAGCTGTTAATAGATTCCTGATCTCGCCTAGGCTCGTCGGAATGACGAGGGTGGAGTTTGGTTGATGTGTTGAGCACTAAGCCACTCAAACTTTGATAGAAGACTAAATGGGGTCATTCCCTAGAGCGGGGAACGAGCGAGTAGGGAATCTCTCAAGTACACATAATTAAAGTCTGAACACCGAAAGCAAAAGAGCCCGCTGAAGTCGCGGGCTCTTTTCGTTTAAGCGATTAATGGTGGTGCGTGTGCTTTTCCATGTGGTCTTTTTTCTCAACCGCCATTTCTACTTCCACTTTACCTGCTTTTTTGAACGTCAAAGTCACAGGGAAACGGTCGCCTTCTTTTAGCGTTTGGGTTGGGTTGAAGATCATGAGATGGAAGCTGCCTGGCTTGAATTCCACTTTCTGCTGAGGCTCTACCACGACTTCATCAATCTTAATCATCTTCATCATGCCGTCTTCTTTCGTGTGAGTATGAATCTCTACACGGTCAGCAATCGGTGTTGAAGCTGCAATCAGCGCGTCATCAGCATCACCTAGGTTACTTAGCTGGAAGAAACCGCCAATTACTGGCGCATTTGGTGGTGCTTCACGACTCCAAGGATGATCGATGTGAATCTTGCCTGCTTCATATTCGTGAGCGAGACTCAGTGGGCTCGCTAATAGAGCAATAAGAGCGAAGGCTGTGGTTTTCATTGTTTTAAGCATTAGTGTTTTCCTTTTGAAATTTTGCTTCTCCGAATCGTTTGTGCGATCGGATTAATTGTTATTGTTGTGCGCCACATGCAGAGCATTAGGCAAGGAAAGCACGAGGTGGTGATTGTTTTGGTGCGACGTGTTTATACACTTGTCGACCACATAGGGCGAAGTCGTAGGATATTAATGTGTGCTTGCGGCGTCGCAGCCAAAAGATGGTGGCAAGAAAGAGTCCTAACGCAACGGAGATAAAGAATTGAGCGGCTTGCAATAACGGACATTCAAATTGGATGCTGTCGTGCAGATTGAGATCTTGAATGAAGTCTGAGTTGGGAATTGCATTCGCTTGAATTAACTCGTTAACATCGACCCATTTAAAGCCATCTGCAGTACACAGTAGCACCTTCTCATCTTGTACTTGGTTGAGCCAGTTTTCACCGTGAATTTGCGTAGGGTTGAGCGCGACGGTGGATGTCAGGTACAACTGAAACAGCACTGCGATGATTATCGCTACTGCGCTTATAGTTGGTTTTCCTGATTGTATTTTGACTGTTCCCATACGACGCGATACTTCATTGTTTCGGCGCGGGATACTAACAAATGAGCGTTAAATTGTAACTGGTAGTTTATAAAAAGGTGATGTGAGTGTGTTTTATTTGTTTTGTGGATTATTGTTCTAAAGATAAATATCTAAAATTGCGTTGCTCACAGCACAGCTTAACCTGTTGGCTTGCTGAATGGTGCGGATTTGATTGGTGATTTTACGTGCTAGAATCGCGCTTATTCGATTCAAAGTGACTATCTATTCTTCACTTGTTTTCCATTAACGGAATTATGACAGTAATTTAATAAAGGATACGGTATTCTCCGCACCTTTGTAGTTGCCTGAAGCGCCCGTCATATAAGGGTTGCGGAATCTTAAGAAATTTCTCCAATGAAATACGAACAACAGATCGGATATCGATATCCTAAAGGTCGCTTTGCGATGGTGAGCGTGTATGCGTTTACTGGTGCAGCGATTTTAGCATCGACTATTTTCTCTCTTTTACTGTTTTTGTCGATTGATGAAAACCCAATGATGCAGGCGCTATTTGGCGGTTTGGCCATCATATTTGAAGCGGGTAAATTTTACGCTTGGTATGAATACGGTGAGCGTCGTGCCCATCGAAACTACGCAGGTGCCTTAACGGCATTGGTGTTTTATTTGGTTCTCGCTGCCATTTCTATTGGTGGCAGTATCGGTGGTATCAACAGTGCGACCAACAGTGCACAAAGCCATATCTCGGTAGAGCAGGCAAAAGTTGAAGCCTACAACCGTCAGATTGCATCAATCGATAAACAGATTGAACTGAACAACATGGCGGCGCAAAAGTACATCGAAATGGAGCGCATCGCGACAGGTGTCTCTCGTATTCAAGAGCAAAACAAGAAATTGCGTGAAGAACAGCAACGCCTAGCGACGGAACGCGACAGCTTACCGCCAGTCGCGCAAGGTTCGGTGATCGGCTTGATTGACAGCTTGGCGAAAGCATTCGGTACTACATCGTCTCAAGCGCAGCTGGGTTTGGTGGTCTTCTTATCAATCTTGTTGGACTTCTTCGCAGCGTTTTTCGTTGGATTGATTGGTGAAGAGAACCGCTTCCGTCATTATTTCCGCAGAAACGATGGTATTACGCTAGCGAACGTTCGTGATATTGAACTTGAACCGGCGGGTTACTTACCTCATATTAAAGAGGAAGAACAACCTGAAATGTCTGTGCCAATTGAGCCAGAAGAACCAAAGACGTTATTAGAACAAGTGAGTGATGCGCTAAAAGGGCATCAAGTGACATGTACTAAGAAAGCCGTCGCGAAGCAGTTCCGACTTTCAGCAGAAGAAGTTGATAAAGTATTTGAAGAATTGGCTGAGCTTGGTTTAGTCGGTAAGAAAGCGAATCACCATTACCATTGGATTGGTCAAGCTGAAGCGGCTTAAGCATTTCGAGCGAAAAACAAAAGAGCGTCCATCTGGGCGCTCTTTTTGTTCGCGGAAACACAGCATTAATCCGTGATGATTTTCTTGGTTGTGTTCTTAAGAGGTTTCTTTTCTTTTTCTGGCATTGCAGCATCAACTGCTTTACCTGCAATCCCCTCATCTGGCAGAGCGTCTTTGCCCGCTTCTACGGTGGTATCTTTCAACGCTTCTTTTGGGGTACAACGACCACCAACACCAACAACCGCTTTGGTTGCCGTTGCTTTCGCGGCTTTTTCAGCATCACAGTCGGGGTCCATTACGCCTGCATAGCTGGCTGTAGAAACAAACAAGAAAAGAAGGAGGGCCAGATTACGTATTTTCATTCCAGTTACCGTATTTATGTAAACATGCATTAAGTGTAACTGAGGGATTCTGATTTGCAGGAAAAGAAAAGTGCCGCCAAAGCGACACTTGTGGGTTTCTGTTGTAATTTCGGAAGTTTAGTCGTTCGCGAGCTCAATTTCTCTTGCGATATTTTGATCACCTACAACCACACCATCAACCTCAATCGTTGCACCATCTAGGTTGGCTTCCTGTACTCCTTCGAGTTGAGTATTGCTATCAATCACGACGGTTTTGGTTTGAAATTCAGGCCCATGCTCGTTTTGGCAAGCAAGAACAAACGTTCGGGAGTCTGCGTTATAGCTGTTTACTAAACCGGTGCACTCAAAAGATTCAACTCGTTCTGGTGTTGCATCAGCCTTTGTTGCAGCAAAACTGCTTGCTGAAGCACAAGCGCTGAAAATCATCATTAGAGGCAGTGTTATTTTACGCATTATTAATCCCTCATTTGGTCATACGTATCTGTTGTAAAGAGGATAGAAGAAAAGTCGATACGGGAGGAAAAGAAGCATCAAATTGTGATGCTTCTTAAATATTTGCGTGTATTTACATTACGTTAGTCGTCGTGACTTTCTGCTTCTACTTCACGTGCTACGTTTTGGTTGTTGATGATCACACCTTCAACTTCGACTTTAGTGCCGTTTAGATTGTGCTTTTCTAAGCCTTCAAAGCGAGTTTGAGCGTCAATCACAACGGTGTTGTTGGACATGACTTGGTCTGCATCATTTTCACAGCGTGAAACTTGGAACGTTTCCGTGTTTACGTTGTAGTTTGTTACCACACCTTCACATTCAAACTCTTTACCTTGCCAGTTACTGTCGTGGTCACCATCAAAATCTGGGCCGTCGATCTCGACTTCGGTCGCCGTGCGAACGCCATTTTTCATTACAGACGTTACTTCAACTTCTTGGCCTTGTTTCAAGTCGGTTTTAGTCCCGTCTTCAAAGCGGGTCGCGTTATCGACAACGAAGTTACCACGGTAGTTTAGTGAGAATTGGCTGTAGTCATTAGCGACCCAAGTAACAATGCCTTCTACGTCGTTATCACCGACCAAGCTGTCGTAGTTTTCGACTTCAACTTCTGTAGCCATGAAAACATCGCCTTGCATCGTACCTTCGGCTTCTACCCATTCGCCAACGCTCAAACCATCAACTCGGTCATAAGAGACTGTGACGTTCGCACCTAGTTTGAATGTACCGTTATTGGTGTCAATGCTTGAGATACGACCTTCAATTTCATCAGGACCGTTGTAATCGAAATCAAACTTAACGACGGATAGCACTTTGTAGCCCGCATCAGCGGTTGGTAGTGAAGACACCATAACCCAGTCGCCTTGGTCGATTTCATCACTTAAACCTTCAAAATGAAGTTCAACACCGTTTACCGTGAACGTTTTGTTGATGTGGTCAATCGCGGTCACCGTGCCAGTCATGGTCGGTTCTAGCGTAACAACAACCGGTTCCTCTGTTGATTTTTCTGTTCCAGAACCCACTTGAACCATCATGTTTGGCTGAACGGCGCCAAGGTTGGTTTCTTTTGAACCATACATGACTTCAGAAACGCGGTAGGTGTAGCCATTTACTGTAATGGTGCTTTTCGCTTCGTTTACGGACTCAACCGTACCAATCGCTGAGCTTGGTTTTGCTGCCGGTTGAGGTGAAGAGCTGCCACCGTCACCAGAACCACCACAACCCGATAATGCCATGCCCACTGCGGCTACAAGCGCTAATTTTTTCATGATTTATACCTGTTTTTGAAAGCTTATTTATGAATTTGGTTGTATCTTATGATGCGTATCGTGAAGTGTTCGTGAAGAAACGTGAGCCTATGAAAATATTAATTGTCGATGATAATCACAATGTTTCAGAAACTATTGCCGATTATCTGGAATTGGAAGGGATGACGATAGATTGCGCTTATCATGGAGAGGCCGCGCTAAATTTAATTCAAGAAAATCATTATGATGTGATCATTATGGACATCATGATGCCGAAACTTGATGGCATCAGTACCGTCCATAAACTGCGTCAAGAGTATCTATGTGGTACGCCGATATTATTTTTAACCGCCAAAGATACGTTAGACGACAAAGTTGCCGCGTTTCAAGCTGGGGGTGACGACTATTTGATGAAGCCATTTGCAATGCAAGAGTTGAGTTTACGTGTGCATGCACTGGCAAATCGAGGCCCGAGACAAGATGTTGGCACGCTCAAATTTGCCGACATTAGTTTGGATGTGCGTACCGACCAAGTCACAAGAATGGGTAAAGCACTCAAACTGAGTCGTATTCAAACTAAGATCTTAAAACTGTTATTAAAGCGGGCTCCGGCATCGGTATCTCGAACCGAAGTTATTGAGGATGTCTGGGGGGATGAACCTCCGGGCAGTGATGCGTTGCGTAGTCATATTTACGGGCTAAGAACTGCACTCGACAAAGGGTTTGATGATTCTAGATTAGAGACCATTCATGGACAAGGTTACCGACTTAAAGCATAAAGATTACCCAAGTATTTATCGCAAAATTCGTTGGGGTTTTGGCCTTATGACGTTTGCGATGTTTACGTTGTTTTGGTCATTAATTTATGTGGCAGAGAACAAACTGGAAGTGTTGAGCTTGCATCACTGGCTCGATACTGAAGTGGTTCTATACAAAGAGAATTACAAAAAGCAGGGTTGGGATGCCCCTTTGCCAAACGTGATGGAGTTTGATTCCTACTGGAGCAAAGCTCCGACACCTGATTGGTTGCTGTCGTTTAAGTTTCCAGGCTTCTATGAATACCTATTAGGTGAAGAGGATAAGCACTTTGTTGTCTTCGAGCACCCATCTGGTGAAGGATTGATGTACATCGTCTTTCAAGATGATTCCGATGATTATCTGGATGAGTACGAAAGCTCGTTGCATCAATTTACTTTTTTCTTGGGTGGCTTGTTTTCCATCATCATGGTTGGCTACGGTGTTTACATGGTGCGAATTCTTTCTCGTCCACTGGCTAAAATTGAAGGCAAAATCGGCTGTATGCCGCCGGACCAACCCGCGTTTGAAGTCGATACTAAGTTCAGTGAAACCCGACATATTGAGCAAACTTTGCTGGACAGTAAAAACAACATCGCAGGTTACTTCCGACGAGAGCAAGAGTTTAGCCGATTTGCATCACACGAACTTCGAACGCCCATCATGGTAATAAAAGGCTCTGCAGATATTTTAAGCCGAGTGCCAGATCAACCACGCGTCGCGCAAAAAGCCATTGCGCGTCTTCAACTGGCCAGTGAAGAAATGCGGGTTCTAACGGAAGCTTTCTTACTGTTAGGGAAAGAGAATGTTGAGCCGCAGCACTACGGCGACCATGAATTGATTGTTTGCCTCAATCAACAGCTAGAAGAGCTTGCTCCTCTGTTTGCTAAACAAGGTGCAGAGTACCAGTTAAGGGAAAAAGACAGTGGTGTGGTGCATGCGCCTGAGAGTTTTATCACCATTGTGATCAATAACCTGATTAAGAATGCATTCAGTTACAGCGTTGGTGACATCGAGATTGAACTGAATAGCACTCAATTGGTGGTTGTGAATCGCCATGATGGTAATGAGACCTACAATGCCGGTTATGGCTGTGGGCTTGTGATTGTGCAACGCATCTGTGAGCGCATGAGTTGGCCGTTTGAATTAGAGGATGATGGCGTAAGGTTTACGGCCAAAATCGACTTTGTTTCCTGATTGAGCACTTCGATTAGGGGAGTGCTTCGAACGGTGTGAATAACGAAAAGCCAGAGATTTCACTCTGGTTTTTTTGTACCTAACTGCCAGTGAAAAAAGAAAAAACACTGATATGAATTAGACTCTAGGGAGTGGAAGGGAAACTCAAGGAGCGACTATGCTTTCGTACCACGTAAGTAAGAGCGTTGAAATCGAAAAGACGCAAAGCGAGATTATCGATTACCTCAAAGATTTTAAGAATTGGCCGGAATGGTCTCCTTGGCTTATTTTAGAGCCGGATTGCGAGCTAACTTACAGCAATGAGCAGGGGCTGGTCGGTTCCGGCTATCAGTGGAACGGGAAGCGTGTTGGTACTGGGGCTATGGTCTTAGAGAGCACACAAGAACATCGTTTAGATATGGAATTGCACTTTTTCCGCCCTTTTAAAAGTCATGCGAAAGTGACGTTAATCGTCACGCCATCAGAGAAAGGATCTGTGGTGGAATGGCAGATGCAATCAAGCGTGCCGTGGTTTTTATTCTTCTTGAAAGGCATGTTTAAAAGCATGATTGAGATGGACTATGAACGTGGGCTGCGCATGCTGAAGCGCCAATTAGAGACCGGAACTGTCTTATCTGAATTGGTTGAAGTCGGTAGTCGTCAGCAAAATGAAATTAACTACATTGGCTTAACGGGTTCCGGCATGATGAATGATCTGGGACCAATCATGCAAGATCACATTGAACGATTATTTGACCTCGTAGAAAAAGAGAAGCTACCTGTGACCGGGGAGCTCTTTTGCTATTACTTATCCATGGACATGAAGCGTGGATACTTTGAATTTATTACCTGTTTACCAGTTAAAGCTGGCGTTGCCGCGATGAGGGATTTTGTTGCGGGAACCATTCCTGCCAGTGACACCTTTGTTGTGGAGCATAAAGGTGAATATTGGTTTCTGGGTAATGCGTGGTCAATGGCGATGAGTGTGACTCGGCATGATGGTGTTAAAGTGAAAAACAAACCTTTGGGTATTGAACGCTACTTAAACAGTCCGCATGATACTGAGCAGGCTGAGCTGCGCACTGAGGTTATCTTATTTAAGAAATGATGTGCGTTGTAAAACTATGAACTAACGCCATGTTTCATCCTAACTGCATGATAGTATTCGTTAATGCTTTAACATTAGAACGATACTCAAGTTGATGAGTGCCATATTGGCATCATCGCATTATGTCATGGATGAGATATGAAACTGAAAACCCCTCTAATAACTGCCTGCTTATTTGCCAGTCCTGTCTTTGCCAGCGAGGCGCCTAAAAACATCATCTATATGATTGGTGATGGGATGGGACCTGCCTTTACCTCTGCCTACCGTTATTATCATGATGACCCAGCCACAAAAGAGATTGAGCCGACGGTGTTTGATTCGATCTTAGTTGGTATGGCAAAGACGTATCCTGATGACGTCACCTATGTTACTGACAGTGCAGCAAGCGCGACGGCACTGAGCAGTGGCATTAAGAGTTATAACGGTGCTGTGGCGGTTGATGTCGATAAAAAGCCAGTTAAAACCATGCTTGAGATGGCAAAAGAGCAGGGGATGACGACTGGATTAGTTGCAACGTCACAAATTAATCACGCCACGCCAGCGAGCTTTGCAGCTCACAATGAATCTCGTCGAAACTATGATGAGATTGCCAATGATTACATTGATAACAAAGTCGATGATCAGTTACCTGTTGATTTATTACTTGGTGGCGGTGTGCGTTATTTTGAACGTGAAGATCGCAATTTGGTTGAAGAATTTAAACAGCAAGGTTACCAGTACATTACCGATTTCAAAGACCTTCCTGCATTGCAAACTTTACCTGCGTTAGGCCTGTTCGCAGATAAGGCATTTCCATTTGCGCTTGATGAGAATCCTACTCGTCTAGAGGAAATGACCAACAAAGCTCTCTCACTGCTGCAACGTCGAGATAACGGTTTTTTCGTTATGATTGAAGGCAGTCAAATTGATTGGTGTGGCCACGCGAACGACATTGCGTGCGCGATGGCAGAAATGGATGACTTTGCCAAATCGATTGAATTGGCGAAAGCTTATGTCGATGCGCATCCAAACACTTTGTTGGTGGTGACGGCTGACCACTCCACAGGCGGTTTAACTATCGGTGCCAATGGACAATACCAATGGGATACAGAGGCGATTAAAGGAGTTCATCAAACTGCATGGCCCTTAGCGATGTCATTAGCGCAGTCTCACGATATGATCAAAACATGGAATGCTTCTGTGGATTGGGAATTGTCGAAAGAGCAAGGTAGGCAACTCGCTTATGCGAAATTAAGTGAAGAACCAGCGAAAGCGCTTTATAAAGAAGTGAAAGACATCATCAACAAGAAGAGTTTTACTGGTTGGACGACGAAGGGCCATACCGCTGTTGATGTTCAAGTGTTCGCTTACGGGAAAGGGGCTGATAAGTTTGTGGGCTCACAGAACAATACCGATATTGCCAAGAAGTTGATCGGGTTTATTCAATAAATTAGATTGAAGCTGATTAGTAAAGAAAATGCCTCAGCGATTGCTGAGGCATTTTTATCAGCCAACTTCTCTTGCTAGAGAATTATTGTGCACGGTATTTACCGCTGTTTAGTTCAATTTTAGACGCTTTTACGCGACTGTCCGCATTTAGGTAATCACTGATGCCAAGAAGATCTTGGCCTTCTGATGCTTTAAACACCGCGGATTCACCTTGTGCGAAGACAACTTCAAGTTTCAGCTCCTTTGCTACAGCCTTTGCATCCGTAGGACTTTTTACTGTTACAAAGATAAGGCCTGTGGCTTTAGATACGTTACTAAACGCGTTCTTAAACACCTCATCACCTGCATGCAGTTCAGCGGCTTCAGATAAGTTATCGACTGATAGCTTACGGTAGTCTTGGCCGTTAACTTCTAACGCGTCAGAAGCGACGAATAGCTCAGGAGTTGGTTGCTCTGCCAATTGCTGTGCACTTGCAGTTGCCGCCATTGTTGAAAGAGCCAGAATAGAAAAAGTCATAAATTTCATGTGATTGACTCCTTAGTGACCGAAGATGCGCATAGACCAGTTTTTGATAACCCCTGGTTGTGCGTTGTTTGCCATCGGTACATCATAGATAGCAGAAGAGTTGAAATATGCAATGAATGAGAATACTTCATCACCGTTGGTATCGATCGCGCGTAGCGTCCATTCGCCTTTCGCATTCTCACCGTAGAACTGGTTCGACAGCATTAGTTGGTTTTCATAACCTGCCACTGTTGGATCAAGTGATTGACCAACAAGGCCGTTGCGAGGCGTTTGTAGAACAGAACGCGTACCTGCTGGAGAAATTAGTTCAATTGCCAAATCTGGTAGGCGTGAGTGTTCCAGCGTTAGCTTAACTTGAACAGACTCAACCGTTAAGTCTTCAGTGATCGCAACAGCAGAAGAGCCGCCCGTTAAGCTTGCATCTGGAACGCTCACTTCAGTTGCATTGTTTGCCCATGGCGTAATGACTTGTGCAGGTAGAACGTTGTTTGTCATACGTGCACGCTTCATTGCTTCATCTAGGTTAACGGCACCAAAACCATAGAAGGAATGGAAATCAACGCCCGCTGCGTTTTTCTGCCATGGTGAAATAGCTTCATAACTGACAACTTCACCTTGGTTGTTGACAAATTCAAGTGCAACACCTGGGTGATCTTTGTCCGTGACACTTGCTGTTTCTGCAAGAAGAGCACGAACATCACGAGCTGATAACGCGTGGTTTGTCGACATGATTGCGGCAATCGCACCAGAGGTGTTTGGAGCAGCAGAAGACGTACCATTCATCGTGCTGGTGTAGTTACAGTTTGGATCTTGCTCTGTACCGCCATGCAAGCCATTAATACCCAAATCTGCGCTGGTGTTTTGACCTTCTTCACAGCCCATTAAGTCCGTTGTTACCATTGCTGGAAAGTCTTGGCCGTATTCCCCCGCTGGTGCAGCAACCCAAACGTTTGTACCTACAGACGAGTAACTTGCACGTGTACCATCGGCACGTAATGCACTAGTGACTAGGTTGTAGTAACTTGCGTTGTCATAAGACTGCTGTGAGTTGTGCATTGGTAAGCCTTTGTTACCACCACCGGCGAAGAAATCGCCTGGAAGAACGAAGAATCGGCCAGTATTGAAGTAACGATAACCGTTACCTGCAGACTTAACGAAGACTGCTCCACGGCCCCATGCGTTACTTTCACTCACATCTTTCATTACATCCATTTCGAGTTTGAACTGAGGATCATTCTCGTCGAATGGAATAGGGGTAAGTGGGCTAAAGCCATAACTTTGGTTGAATACGCGCACGTCGCTGGTAGACGCGTCTGCACCGTGAGAAATTAACCAACCTTCAAGCGTTTGGTTAGCGAGCCAGTTAAAGCCCATCAAAGAAGAGCGAGAAGCGACACCGCGAACGCCTTCACCGTTATTACCGACAGCACTGATCAAACCGGCAACGGCAGTACCGTGACCATTTGCATCGACTGGGTAGTCGGCTGGGAATGAAGAGTCTTCAACAAAGTTTCTGCTGCCTGTGACTACGTTACCTGCAAGGTCTGGGTGGTCGATTTGAACACCAGAATCGATAACGGCAACTTTCACCCCAACGCCAGCAATACCCATTGCTTGTGTCAGGTTGGTGTTTAAATCGTTACCCGCAACCGCAGGATTGGCCGCGAACGCCGTTTGTCCTGTGTTGTTTAAGTGCCATTGCTCTGAATAGAGCGGATCGTATGCCGAGACGGCAGGAGAAATACCTACTGCCAACATCGCGGCGAATAGGCGATTAATGCGTGTTTCCATTTGTGACCTCATTGTCTTTGTTTGGAATTTTTGTCCCTGTTCGATACTCCTTTAAACAGGTCTAAACAAAGCTAGCGGTTAACTAAGGAGACGAAAACTGTTTACATCTTATTTACGTTCATTTTTCGACGCACGACATTATCTTGACGTTAACTGCTTGAAGTCACTTGGGATTCTAGATATTTGACTGGAAGATAGCGTGTTTAAAAAGCAGGAAAACTAGAGTAATTTCCTGCTTTTTATGGAATGGGGTGATTTATATGGCAGGTTGTATGGTTGCCTCAGGTTCTGTAGGGGCTTGTTCTTTACGAGACAGCAGACCGTCAACTACCTTTTCAACATAAAACTTCTTAAATTCTTTATCGCACCATTTCTTGTTCAAACCGCGACGGTTGAATTCAGCACCGATTGCTACTCGAGTTTGATTTGTGGCGCGATTGTAGTAGAGCGTTTCGCATAATTGCATGTTACTCATTTGCTGAGCGTACACATTAACACTGCTACTTCGCATTCCAAGTTGGGAAGCTTGTTGGTTACTGCATGCAGCCAAAAAGAAAGGGGCAAATGCAGCAAGAATCCATATTTTTTTCATTGTGCTTTTCTATGACGTCGAGTGAATTTTGTGCTGGTTACGACCAGCTTGTTTGGCATCATACAGAGCTTGGTCCGCGGCAAAGAACCACTTATCCCACTCTTGTTTGATCGATTGAGCGCTTAACTCGTTGACCGCGCCGAGAGAGATTGTGGCGCTTAGCGACTGTGAGTCAACCTCTAGATTGTTGTTTTCTACTGCAAGTCTCAAACGGTTGAGTGTTTTTGCACAGTCGTCGACGTGACGGATTTCGAACAATAATACAAACTCTTCACCACCCCAACGAACTAAAAGATCACCAGAGCGTGTCGCCTCATCCAAAATAGTGGCGACATGTATCAGCATCTTATCGCCTAAGTCGTGCCCGTATTGGTCATTGAACGATTTGAAGTGGTCGATATCAATGACCGCTAAGGCAAACTTTCTATCTGGACTGCGACGAGCCATATTTTCCAACCAGCTAGGAAGGTAGCGGCGGTTATGGACTTTAGTTAGCGGGTCTGTTGTGTTCTGTTGCGCCAACTCTTCGTTGATCTTATTCATCTGGCGGATGTAACGGAACAACCAAAAACCGATAGCCGCAACGACACAAAAATAGAAGATTTCACGATAGCGTTGAGATTCAAGCTCAGACGCTTGCAACGCATTTTTTGCTTCTAGTAAGGTCAGCTCTTTTTGCGCTAACTTTGCCTCAAGATCGAGCTTGATGTTAATCATTTCTTCACCATGGACATGGCTAGAAAAGTTGCGCTCCAAACTGCGTAACTGACCTAAGTAATCAAATGCAGCTTCAAACTTCTTCAACTCTTGATTCGCTCGAACCATGACTAGAAGAAGGTCCATTTTTTGTTTAGTTTCAGCGCTAGCCGATTCATTTAAGCTATCGAGTGCCAACTTCGCATTTAAGATTGCTTGATCAAACTGATTGTCTGCGAGGTACGCTTCGGCATACGCCTCATAACAAGCGGCTTTGATACTTTTATGATTCTGAGGGTTAGGTAAGGCTAAGCAGGCTTCTGCTAGCTCTAATGATTCATCTATCTTACCAAGCGTACTCAAAAGCTGAGATAGGTTGGAAACAGAATTATGTTTGATTCTTACTGAGCCGGTTTCCATCGACAGTTTCGCTGCTTGTTCGAAATAGTGTTCAGACTCAAGGTACTCTTCCATTCCAAAATAAACCACGCTCATGTTAGCGTACATGATCGCCAGGAAAAGGCTGTTGTCGTAATGATCATCGCTGTTTAAATACCCATCAATCGCTTGATCTAAGTAGGTTTTCGCTCGCTTCCAATCGGACAGTTCCATGTAAAGAGAAGCGATATTATTGAGCGTCATCGCGATTTGGATTTCAAACTCAGAGTGTTCAAGCAGATCGTAAGCGGTACGGTAGTGTCTTAGGCCTGTTTGCACTTGAGCGCGTTGGACTTCAGCATTACCTAACCAGCGATAGGCGCGGCCCTGCAAAGAGTCATAACCGATCTCACGCGCGGTGTTGATGACTTCGTGTAATAGAAGTTCGCCTTGCCACACTTCGTCTGCTTCTACCAATTCTACGGCTTGGTTGAGTTTGGCTTCTGCAATAACCCACGGCAACTTGTGCTTTTTACCAAACTCCACAAGGTTGGGAAGTTTCGGTAAAGGAACCCCTTCATAGCGTTCTAGATAGATACGGGCAAAGTAATACAGCGCTTGAGATTCTGGCGAAGCATTAGGTGTCAGTGACAGATCGCTAGATTTAATTGAACGAGGTTTACCAATGGAGTCGAAGTAGAACTCCAGCATTGGATAATCTGCGCGAGCAAGATGTTGCTTTAGGTAGCTTTCCTTTTTGGGCGCGTCAGCGGCTAGGCTGGGTAGTGAGCAAAGCACTCCAAATATAATAGTAAAAAGGAATCGCAGCGTTTTTAACGGAAAAGGCATCAGACTGTTGATAGAAAAGCTGACTCTTATAATGAAACACGTAACAAGTTTATCATCTCTTAACCGCGATTACCCATAGATTTAGCGGTTTTATTCTGCTTATTATTCTCTTCACCAAGCCAATGAAACTAGGCATGTGGTCAAGGTAAACGTTTAAAAAGTTCAGCTTTGTCGTAAGGGAGGAAGGTAGAGTCTTTCAGCGGTTATTTATATAAGAAGGGTCGGAGGGCTGGTGGGGATATTTTCGCTGACCGATTCAAAAATAAAGACGCCGTTTGATGATAGTTCAATCTTAAAAAATCGTTCGATCTCTAAAAGTTCACATGACTGTAATAAAAATTTAATCTTTGTATGAGTTGTGGAAAAATGCTTTTTTCGACATAGTGTTAGTAAGCCAAGAGAAAACGGCTTGTTTTCACTAAAAAGGAGATTGCCTATGCACAATGAAATGATTCAACCTTCCCACTTTGGTATCATCGGTCGTACTTGCATCGCGTCTGTACTAATGATCGTAGGTGTTTTCACATTCATGTAATGAGAAAGTCTCTTTCTATTACCGAATAAGAAAACCATAGCAAAATTCAGGGAATTACCTTAATAAAAAATAAGGTATTCCCCTGAAAATAAAAGCCACGTCTATTTTCTTAACTCAACAAGCTAAAAACCAACGCACTTACTGCAATAATCCCCGTCAATAGGACAAAGTACGTCGATACTTTTCCACGATACTGCTTTAACGCTTTCACTTTGTACACCGACAACATCGGCATAATGAACAAGATCATCGCGATAACCGGGCCAGATAGTGCCTCCATCATACCCAAAATGCTTGGGTTCATGATTGCCGCAATCCAAATAGACACGAATAGCACCACAACGCTGATGTGATCAACACGGCGTTTCGGCATATCTGAATGCTTAGTGATCAAACCATTTAGGCTTTCACGTGCACCTAAGAAATGGCCAAGGAAAGAAGAGGTGATCGCGACAAATGCTACAAGTGGACCAAGCGTTGCAATGAATGGATTGTCTGTTGCATTTGCTAAGTAAGACAGTACTGATACGTTTTGCGATTTCGCCTCTGCCAGTTGCTCTGGAGAAAGCGCCAAGACACAAGAAAACACAAACAAAAGAACAAACGCAATCAGCATGACGCTTGTACGACGCAGAATCAGTTCTGATTTATTATCGGCCGCATCACCATAATGACGACGTTGAACATTTGCAAAAGTGGAAATTGCTGCTGCGTGGCTGAAAGAGAAGATCACAACCGGAATCGCTAACCACATTGTGCTTGCGAAGGACGACATTTCCGGCGCATCCATCACTGGCATGCTCCAGTTCGGCATCAGATAAAATGAAAGAAACGCCAGAATCGCAACCAATGGGTAAACCATGATAGCAAACGCACGTAGCATCACTTTTTCACCCGCCATCATGATAGCAATTAAGCTGAACACCAATACGCCGGAAAGTAGGGCACGCGGTAATGGCTCCATACCCGCTTGGTTGATCATGAAGCTGTCAACGGTGTTGGTAATACCTACGCCATAGATAAGTAGAATCGGGAAGATTGAAAGGAAATACAAGAGAGAGATAGAGCGTCCCGCTTTTGCGCCAAAGTGCTCTTCAACCACATCGGTAAAATCTGCGTTTTTCACTTTTGATGACAGCACAAATCGTGCTAGGCCACGGTGTGCCAAATAAGTCATTGGGTAGGCGAGTACCGCCATGACGATAAGCGGCCAAAAACCGCCAATACCTAAGTTAATCGGTAAGAATAAAATACCCGCACCCACGGCAGTACCAAACAGACTTAGTACCCAATGGGTATCATGTTTAGTCCAAGCGTTTGTTGTGTTTAATTCACTAAAATTTAATGTATATCGAGATTCTTTCACTTAAAACTCGCCTTTATAAAAATAATAATCGCGCGGATGTTAACTGTTTTAGTGATTGTTATCACATGGAGGTGATGGTGAATCATGCTAGTGAAGAGGCAAAGGTGTAAACTATCGAACCATGTAAAATTGAAAAAAGCGATATATAGTTTCAGTTCGGTGTTTATAAATTGAAATTATATCGCGAAATATTACGATTTTATGGTTTTAGATGTTGCGGTTAAGCTTTGTTCGATAACATTGTAAGGTGTTCCGAAAGCAGCAGTGGTCTTGCGACCCCAAACCCTTGAGCAAACTGGATATTTAGCGCTTTCAGTGTATCGATATGACCTTCTGATTCGACAAACTCGGCAACCGTGACCAACTGCATGCTGCAGGCGACTTGGCTGATGGCTTGGACGATGATTCGGTCATTTTCACTGTCGACAATGTTTTTCACGAATGAGCCGTCCACCTTCAGCACGTCAAGGGGAAGGCGACGCAAATAATCGAAGCTCGCATAACCGGTGCCAAAATCATCCAGTGCGATGGTGGAACCTGCTTCCCGAAGTCTGTTTAAGTTTTGAATTGCAATTGGTTCATTACGAAGTGCATCCGATTCGGTAATTTCAAAACACAGTTTATTCATCGGGATCTGGTGTAGCTCCGCTTCGGTTTGAATGTCTTCCGCTAAACCCTGTGAATTCAGCGCTTTGGCGGTCAGGTTGATGGCACATCGTCCGATCGAGTCCCAATCTTTAATATGGTTTTTTAGCGCTTTGAAAGTGTGTTCGATTACCCATTTGTCTAGCTCTCTTTCTAACCCGAACTCATTGATTAAAGGGAAAAACTCAGCCGGAGACATAAGCTCTCCCTGTTTAGGTTTAAGGCGCAGCAAAATCTCAAAGTGGGCATTTTGAGCGTTATCCGATAGCGCTCGATAAGGCTGACAATAGAGCTCAAATTCGTTTTCGCGAAAGCACTGTTGGATGAAGCTCAATTGGTTAAGTGTCTTATTTTCTTCTTGATTGTGTGTTACCCAGTTCACGCATGCGGTGTCGCGACCTTGTTGCTCGCACAGTTTGGAGATCAAAGGATCAAGATTGTGGTTTCCGTCGATGGAAGCACACTGGATGGTACGTTTTACAAGGCTTACCGCGCTGTCGTCGAAGTAAAAATAAAAACGGTCTAACAGCCCAATGAGTTTGTTTAACTCTGCTTCCATGTTTGGCAAGCGTGGTGCAAAACAAAGTAAACCGCTAGCGAATGGCGGCAGATAAGCTCGAGTTAGGTGGTCAGTCTTATACGCGAGGTATTGGCTAAGTTGTTTCATTAACTGTGCTCGACCTTGGTGTCCTAATCCATGAAGTTTAGATAAGGTTGGTTCAAGATCGATGTAGATCAATGTCGCGTGAGTTTGCGTTGCGACATCTTCTTTTAGTTGCGCGAGATTGTATAACCCCGTAAAGCTATCGATGCGTTCTTTTCGAATCGCATTACGTGTCGTGACATAGTTCTTTATTGTATGAGCACCAAGCATAAAAGTGAGCATGGTCAGTACAAACAAAACCAGCAGCATCGCATAAACTTGTTCACGAGATATAAAGCCAAGATTGTATCGACTGATGATGTTTTCCACGCATACCAGCAATGTCGTTGCACCAATCAACATGGGGCGCAGTAAACCTAATTTGCCTAACCCCATGCCTACTAGGCACAGTAACATCAAACTGAGCGTATTAAGTGTCAGCGGGTTTTGTGTGGATATGCTGGCGACCAAAAATAGCGCACATACCATCAACCATAAGCGATAGTGTAATGGATCAGAGTAGGCCGCCATCATTGCACGATCGAGCTTAATATACGGTGCATTTTCTCCATCAAGGACATAGCTTAAACCAAGGCACAACAGAGGAGTTAGTACCATTTGTGTCAAAATGGCGCTCAAAACAGAGTAAGCGATAAACTCAAAAGAGAGATTTGCCACGTCACTTAAAAAGGCACTAATCAGCATGAGTAGAGCAGTGTTTGCAATAGGATAGAGAATGCCGATTAATACCGCATAATAACTGAGCTTTAAGGTGAAGTTATACGCCGCAACGCGTTTTAATGCGGATCGGTAGAGGTGACAAAACAACAGCGGCAATGCGGGTAGCAACACAGAAAATAGCAAAGCCATTTCCCACGGACGTTTGGAAAAGCACCCATAGTAGAAAAGTAACCCAGCAATGATTGTTGGCAAAACGCGCCAACTGTATCGGAGTATCACTGTTACAACGAAAGCGGCCGTAAAAGAGAGTACGTGGACACGATCCTGTGCTATCACGTAAAAGTTGGAGAGGCTATAGCTTACTTGTATTGCGCAAAATATTAGGATTTGAATGCCTAAAAACTGCCACCACTTTTTATTTTTATAATCGAGCAACAGGGGTGATTGCTCGAATCCAGACATCGACATTATTTAACTCTAATTTTGACAGCGTAATGGAAGCATCCGTTTAAGCACGGATGCTTCATTTTTTATAATGATTCGCCTAGCAAGGTGATTGCAGTTGCTCATGGTGGGCGGGTTAGCCCTTATCGTTTTTATTATTTTTGTATATAAGAGCGGCGATTATTCTACAAAAAACAACCAACAATCAAATAAAAACTGGTACGACGTTCCGTTAATATGAAAGAGTGCTCATGAACACGATTCTTTGTTTGAAAAATCAACCTTTGCCTAAAGTTGGTAAAGCACTAGAATCTGACTGAAATAATTGGAGTTTATCGAAATGGGGCTTTAGATATTGCTTAATGTGTCCCGAAGGAGTGAGTTGTTATGAAGATCACCTCAGCAGAAAAACAAGATTTAGTTACACTATACGAGCTTGAGCATAAGCTGTTTGGGCATCATGCATACCCAAGATTCTTCTTCAGACAAGCATTTGATTGCTGGCAACAGGGGTTGGTAGTTTCCAAGCAAAGCGAGCAAGTCACAGGCTATGTATTGATGGCACAAAGTGATGAACAAAACACCCATTGGATCTTGTCACTTGCGGTAGATAGTCAGCACCGAGGAAAGGGGATTGCACGTTCGCTTGTGGAGAATGTAATCGCAAAAGCAAGTTCCGGTTCTGTTATTAAGTTAACTGTCGATCCAAACAATGCGCCGGCTTACAAGTTGTACACTTCGTTAGGCTTTAAGGTTCTGGAAAAAGAAGAAGATTATTTCGGTGATGGAGAGCCGAGACTGGTCATGGCACTAGCCCGTTAATCTTGCACTTCTGTGATTCAAACTCGCACCTAATCAGTGCATTGCCAATTATAAAGTGAAAACGGATTTTGTTAAGTTATTGAAATGTAATGCAATATAAAATTGGCATCGGGTTTGCTATTTAGATTATGTTCATCGTTAACTCGATGCGCCGCTTTCCCTTAGCAGGCGGTTAAGCGGATAGGGTATTACTTTTTGAGCTTTTATAGGCAATGCAGCCTCTCTCGTTTCGGGAGAGGTTTTTTTTCGCTTGTAGCTCGTCATTCTAAGGAAAGAATCAGGGGGCGGAATGTCGCAAGGATGCAAAAAAACCACTTGTCCCTATTGTGGTGTTGGATGTGGTGTCGAGGTCAATGCGAAAGGAATCGTTGGGGATGCGTGTCATCCTGCAAATGCGGGATCACTGTGCGTAAAGGGCGTCGCGTTGGCAGAGAGCTTGAATATGCCTTCGCGCTTGCTGTATCCAAAGCTTGTTACCAAGCAGCGACCTCAAGGGCAAGAACTACAATGGCAACAAGCCACGGATCTGATTGCAGAAAAGATTCATCAAGCGAAAGCAGAGTTTGGACCGGATTCCGTCGCGATGTACGTGTCAGGCCAGTTGTTGACGGAAGACTATTACGTCGCCAACAAACTCATGAAAGGCTATGTTGGCAGCGCAAACATCGATACTAACTCGCGTTTGTGTATGTCTTCGGCGGTTGCGGCTCATTTACGAGCATTTGGTGAAGATGTCGTTCCTGTCAATTACGACGACATTGATAATACCGAGCTGTTGGTCATCTGCGGTGCGAATACCGCTTGGACGCATCCTGTTTTATTCCGACGTATTCAACAAGCGAGAGAGAACAATCCTAATCTAAAGCTGGTGGTCATTGACCCGCGTGAAACGGTCACAGCACAGCAAGCGGATTTGCATCTACCAATTAAAAATGATGGGGATGTATCACTTTTAAATGGGCTGCTTAAGTTTCTTATTGAGCAGCAATATATTGATTCTAAATACATAAATTCTTATACCGACGGGTTTGATGCGCTTGCAGAAGAAGTTTCTGATTTGCGTTACGATGTCACTAATCTAACGTCTTCCATTGGCATTTCAGAAGAAAAACTCACGACATTCTTCCAATGGTTTGCGCAAAGCCCAACCGCAATCACGCTGTTTTGCCAAGGGGTTAACCAAGCCGAAAATGGTGTCGATAAAGGCAATGCCATTATTAATGCACATTTGGCGACAGGTAAAATTGCCAAGTCAGGTTGCGGGCCATTTTCTATTACAGGTCAGCCGAATGCGATGGGCGGACGAGAAGTCGGTGGATTGGCAAATCAATTAGCGGTTCATCGTGCTTTTGACGCAGAGTCTATCAAGCAAGTGCAAGCGTTTTGGGATTCACCAGAAATTGCCACTCAGCCCGGTTTAAAAGCCGTTGAACTGTTTGAGGCGGTAGAACGTGGTGAGATTAAAGTTCTGTGGATCATGGCAACCAATCCCGTTGTCTCTTTGCCAGATAACCAATTGGTGAAACATGCACTAGAGATTTGTCCGTTTGTGATTGTTTCAGATATCACAGCGGATTCGGATGTCGCGCATTACGCGGACCTGTTGCTGCCCGCCGCTGGTTGGGGGGAGAAACAAGGAATGGTCACCAACTCTGAGCGTCGACTTTCAAGGCAGCGTCAATTTCAGGCGCCTCCCGGTGAAGCAAAATCTGATTGGTGGGCGATAAGCCAAGTCGGACAAGCTCTGTGTGCATTGGAAAAGACACAAAATGGCTTTGCGTTTACTTCTGAGCGGGCGGTATTCAGGGAATATGCCGCGATGACAGGCATGAATGCAGATTCGCCATTGAAGCTAGATCTTTCTCAATACGCCAACTTAACCGAGCAAGAATACGAAGAGTGGGTGCCGACACAATGGGGAGGAGAGCGTCCTTTTGCTGATGGAATCTATTCGCACCAAGATGGAAAAGCGCGCTTTGTCGTGACCAGTGAATCTCCAACGCGTTTAGAAAGAACAAAAGGCTGGTGGCTCAATACGGGCAGGCAACGCGATCAATGGCATACCATGACGCGCACAGGGCATATCGCACACCTTGCCGCCTCTGAGTTAGAACCAACCGTGTACATGAACACACTCTCTGCTACTCAAAATCGCTTAAAAGCAGGACAACTCACCAAGCTGTTTCAGCCTACTTCAAACACCAGTATTTATGCCAAAGTTGCCATTGATGAAGGTTTGGGTTTTCAAGAGCTGTTTATGTCAATGCATTGGGCGGGTCGATATGGCGGTGAAAGCAGTGTTAACGCGATAGTAAACAGCGCAAAAGACCCTATTTCCGGGCAACCTGCGTTTAAGTCGTCTTATGTTGAAGTGCAAGATGCGGCGGTAAAAACCTACGGTATGTTCATCGGTACACAATTTGATTCCGGCAAGTTTCTCTACAGCGCATTTCAAGCAGAAAGCAATTTGGGTATTTGGCGCTTTGCACACGATAAGCGACCAAAGAAGCAGAGTTTTTGTCGAACGGAAAAGAGCCGCAGAATTACGATAGATATTGCTCAGGGTTGGCTAGCGGTGGATTACGACCTTGTTGGAGACGTTCGTATCATTCGCTCTGTTTTAGTGGTGTCTAGCGAACCGATTCAAACTGACTACACCAACTTTACTGGCTTGATTGGCAAGCCGATGGAGCTATCGCAACTGCTTACCATCACTCAATCGCAAAGCAGTGCCAAACTGGTTTGTAGTTGTTTCCGTGTCACTGATAAACAAATACATGACGCGATGGATAAGCAAGACTGCACTTCACTGACTCAACTTCAAAACAAACTCAAATGCGGCACTAACTGTGGCTCGTGCGTTTCTCAAATCAAACAGATGGTCGACAGTCATCAGCATCAAAAGGGTAAACAGCAAGCGAACCAGCAGAGTCTGGCTATTCAAATAAAGTAAGTCATAAAGAGGATAAGCACATGGAAGCGCCTTATCAAAAGTCTTGGTTTAAGAAAGGACAAGCGAGTCAGAAACAAGAACGCTCGTCTCGTTTTTCTAAGCATGACCAAGCAAGCAAACTGAACCAACTTTTAGAAGACCATTCAGTAGACCTAGACGCGAACCACAAAGGTTTTGTCTCGATTGTCGGAGCAGGGCCGCACGATCCTGACTTGTTAACGGTAAAGGCTGTAAAAGTGATTATGTCGGCAGAGGTTCTGCTGTACGACCGCCTGGTTAACAAAGATATTTTGGAGTTGGCTTCGTCACAAGCCGATTGGATCTACGTGGGCAAACGATGCGGACAACCCAGTATTGGTCAGGAAGAAATCTGTGATTTGATGGTGTCGCTTGCTCAACAAGGAAAACGAGTTGTGCGCTTAAAAGGGGGAGATCCATTCGTATTTGGCCGTGGAGGCGAAGAAGCATTAGCACTCGTCAAACACTCAATCGCTTACGAAGTCATCCCCGGCATTACCGCTGCGATTGGGTGTTCCGCAAACAGCTTGATTCCGCTGACTCATCGTGGCGTTGCTCGCAGCGTTACCTTTGTGACAGGGCAAGTGGTAACAGGTGCATTTGAAGCGTGGAGCCAACTGATGCAAAGCGGACAAACGTTAGTCTTCTATATGGGGTTAGAAAAGTCATCGCAAATACAAACGGGTTTAATCAATTCCGGTTTGAGAGCAGATTTCCCAGTCGCGATCATCACTCATGGTTGCAGCCCTCAGCAACAAGTTCATGTTACCCAACTCAATCAGCTCAATGATTTATCGATTACACTTAAAGGCGTGAGCCCAGCATTGATTGTGATGGGAGAAGTTGTCAAACTGCGCGAACAACTAATAGAAACCGTACAGTCAGTGACGGAATACGAGGGAATATGAGCAGCATTTTGGAATGTATTAGAACAGTCGGTCGTGGCGAACGTGGTAGAAAACCACTGAGCTTTGACCAAGCGTTTCGAGTTATGGATGAATACCTAAACGGTGAGTGCGACGACGATCAGATGGCAATGCTGTTGATGCTGATCCGCGTACAGAACGAGACTCAACAAGAAATCGCTGGCTTTGTGAAAGCATTCCAATCCCGCATGCCAGCTATTGGTGCAGATATTGATTGGCCATGTTATGCAGGCAAACGTGAAGCGGCAGGTCAGCCTTGGCATCTGTTGGCAGCGAAGATCCTTGCCGATAATGGCCATAAAGTGCTGATGCACGGCTATCACGACCGTCAATCTGGTCGTTTACACGCTGAAGACTACCTCGACAAATTTGCTATTACGAAAGCGGAATCAGCAGAAGAAGCAAAGCGTGTGTTAGAAACACAAAACATTGTGTATCTACCGCTGAGTGCGTTTGCTCCTCAAGCAGAAACCATGATCGGTTGGAAGAATCGTTATGGGCTTAGAACGCCGATTAATACCGTGGTTCGAGCATTGAATCCGGGGCAGGCGACGGTTGGTATTCGTGGTAGCTTCCATCCTGGGTTCCAACAACTTCATGCTGAAGTCGAATACGAGATTGGTCAAACCGCTCACGCCGTTGTGTCATTCAAAGGACAATCGGGTGAGTCAGAATACAACCCGAAAGTAAGCCAAACAGTATGGCTAAGCCAAACAAGCGGCGTGACATCGCACTACTGGACGGAGCAAATGCTGTCTGAGGTGCCAATGCCTGCGAACTGCCCATTTGGGACGTCAGAAGACGACATGAACCAAATGGCAAATACGGTTCTTGCTACCATGACAGTGGTCTTGTTTGCACAAATGCACGACAGGGAAAAAGCATTCGAACGTGCCTTCTCTTACTGGCAAGCCTATTGCGGTCAGCAATAATGCACTATTGTCAATTAATGTAAAACCAACGACGCAAAGTTGTTGAATCTGAATCCATTATCTATTGTTTGAAGAAGGTAAAAGATCCTAGCTCGCCAATGATGTGTTCACCACCTTGCTCCGTATCAGAGTGGTGAAACCGCAGTTTTAGCCTCGATAGCGTTCGTTTCTCGCTGCGCTTTTGAGAATGAGAAATTCCCATATGGTAAGACACAGAGGACATGGATAATGGTTCTAAAGCATACCACTCCTAGTGAAAAGGCTTCTCATCCGATCCCGCAAGAAGCCTTCGATTGGTACGACGAATACGCCCACGGAAAAATCTCGCGCCGTGAGTTTCTTAATAGGCTGGGTGGCCTTGCGGTGCTTGGCTTTAGCATGACAGCACTGGTCGATGCGTTAACCCCGAATTACGCACTCGCAGAACAAGTTTCATTTAACGATCCTGACATCAAAGCAACGTACGAAACCTTTCCATCTCCAAATGGGCATGGAGAAGGGCGTGGTTATTTGGTGATGCCACAGAAGAAGACCTTGAAATCGCCGACCGTGTTGGTGATTCATGAAAACCGAGGTCTGAACCCTTATATCAAAGATGTCGCAAGACGACTTGCAAAGGACGGCTTTATTGCTTTCGCTCCAGACGCGCTTTATCCACTCGGCGGCTATCCGGGGAACGACGATGAAGGTCGCGCCATGCAGAAAGAGATGAACAGAGCCAAGATTGAACAAGACTTTATTGCAGCCGCTAACTTCCTCAAACAATACGAGGGTGGCAACGGTAAATTGGGAGCGGTTGGATTCTGCTTCGGTGGATACATTGTCAACATGCTTGCAGCGGTAATGCCAGAAGAGCTCGATGCAGGTGTGCCTTTCTATGGAACACCTGCTGCGCAAGAGATCCAAAAGCAAGTCAAAGGGCCATTGATGATTCACTTTGCAGGGCTCGATAAGCGTGTTAACGACACATGGCCTGCTTATGAGCAGCAGTTAATCGCGACCGACGCACAGTATCAAGCGTTAATGTATGAAAACGTCAACCACGGTTTCCATAACGACTCAACGGCACGCTACGCACCGGAAGAAGCAGCGCTCGCTTGGGAACGCACACTCGGCTTCTTCAAAGAACATCTCGCCTCTAGTTAGAACGCTTCAACTTTAGTTGGCACATTCCTTGTTATGTCTCTCTTAGTGAGTGAGATATAAACAAGGAATGTGCATGACTCAATCAACGTCAAAAACACCCATCATAGTATGCTGTGATAGCCTCGAAGAGCAGGCTCGATTGTCCGGCTTATTGAGCAAAGATTACGACAACATCATCGGCTGCCAATTGGCACAATTAGAAACGCTTATGCAACGAGAACCGCCAGCAAGCGTTGTGGTTGGATGGCAGCAGCCGACGGCCGAACTGCGTTTGATCGTCGATTTCTGCCGCAGAAAATCGGCCCCACTTCTTATCGTCTTAAAGCAGTTATCATCTAATGATATCAATCGGTTATCAGAAAAAATGGACTATGTTCTCATGCCACATGATAGTGAGTTTGCACTTCAACCCTGGATTGAACATGCGACATTAGTGAGAGCGAAATTCGAAAGTATGCAATCGGAAATTGAATCGCTGACCCATAAGATTGAAGAGCGCAAGCTGGTGGAAAAAGCCAAAGGTCTGCTGATGAAGATGCACAGTGTTGATGAAGAACAGGCGTATAAAGCACTTAGAAATTCAGCCATGCAATCGAGCCAAACGCTCGCACAAGTTGCCAAGAATTTGATAACTACTTTGGAGGTGCTTGATTAGTTACTCTACCACTTTGGGGTTAGAGTGCGTTTTCTAACGTGGTGCGTGTTGCACTATCAGCAAGCAATAACAGGGAATAACAAACAGCAAGATATACTAATCTATTGTATTTACTGTGAAAAATAAGTTGGCACAGTAATTGGATTAGAAGAATTGGGTTTATTGTTGAATCGCTTATCTCAATTATCAACGACGGTAATTGTAGACTTAGCAACGGCGCTACTGCTCTTCGGAGTAGTGGCGCTTTTTTTATGGGAGCAAACCAATGAAATGGAGTTCGATGCTGAAAGTGTCAGCAATTTCGTTATCGGTATTCACCACGGTCAGCGTAAAGGCAGAGTTGGGTGAGCCAGAAATTGAAGACCTGAAGTTTGGTTTTATTAAGTTAACCGATATGGCACCGCTGGCGGTTGCTTATGAGAAAGGTTTTTTTGAAGACGAAGGCTTGTACGTCACTTTAGAAGCGCAAGCAAACTGGAAGGTGCTTTTAGACCGAGTCATCGATGGTGAGCTTGCTGGTGCGCACATGCTTGCTGGTCAGCCATTGGGCGCAACGATTGGTGTTGGCACAAAAGCAGAAGTGATTACCGCGTTCAGTATGGATTTGAACGGCAACGCAATCACGGTTTCCAATGATACTTGGGAGCAGATGAAGCAATACATTCCAAAACAACCAGATGGCAAACCTGTTCACCCAATCAAAGCGGATGCACTGAAGCCTGTGGTCGACAGCTATCTGGATAAAGGCAAACCTTTCAATATGGGCATGGTGTTCCCTGTATCGACGCACAACTATGAGTTGCGTTACTGGTTAGCGGCGGGCGGGATTCATCCAGGCTTTTACGCACCAGACTCAGGCGATAACAGTGGCCAGTTGGATGCTGACGTTCTCTTGAGTGTTACACCGCCACCACAAATGCCAGCCACAATGGAGGCGGGCACGATCAAAGGGTACTGCGTAGGCGAACCCTGGAACCAACAAGCCGTATTCAAAGGCATTGGTACGCCAGTCGTGACCGATTACGAGATCTGGAAGAACAACCCAGAGAAAGTGTTTGGTGTTTCCAAAGCTTGGGCTGAGAAGTATCCAAACACGCACATTCGCGTAGTGAAAGCCTTGATTCGAGCGGCACATTGGTTGGATGAAAACGACAATGCCAACCGCCAAGAAGCAGTGAAGATGCTATCAAGAAGCGAGTACGTTGGAGCGGATGCCGAAGTTATCGCCAACTCAATGACCGGCACATTTGAATACGAGAAAGGCGACAAACGAGACGTGCCAGATTTCAACGTGTTCTTCCGTCATAACGCCACTTATCCGTATTACAGCGATGCGATTTGGTATCTGACCCAAATGCGCCGCTGGGGGCAAATCTCAAGCGAGAAATCCGATGATTGGTACATGGATGTGGCGAAAGAGGTTTACCGTCCAGATATCTACCAACAAGCGGCTCAAGCACTGATTGAAGATGGTGTGTTGAGCAAAAAAGACTTCCCAGATTTCAGTTCTGAAGATGGTTTTCGTGCGCCACAAACACACTTTATCGACAACATCGTTTATGACGGTCGCGAGCCAAATAAATATCTAGAGAAGTTCTCTATCGGGCTTAAAGGAAAAGACAAAGTTTAGGGTTAGCAGTCCTACAAAAAATACAGCGGGCAGGTGAGTCTGCCCGCAATAACAAGGATGTAAATTTCTTAGGAGTGAGTATGTCTAGTAATGTCATTTCCCTTTTTCCTGCTAAGCAGGTAGTGAACCGAAGTCGGTTGGTGCTTTTGCCCGTGATTGGTTTGCTGATCTTTTTGGCAATGTGGCACTTGGCGGCGAGAGAAGTGCAAACCTCATTAGGTACGCTACCAGGGCCTGTGCAAACTTTTCAGCAGTTCAGCAACCTTGTCGATGACCATTGGCAAGAGCGAGAAAAGGAACAAGCGTTTATCGAGCGTCAGGAAAAACGCAATGCCGCGAAGTTAGCCAAGAATCCAGACGCCGAAGTGAAGATTCGTCCTTACACAGGTAAGCCGACGTTCTTCGACCAAATCATAACAAGCTTAGTAACTGTGACTGCAGGCTTTTTGCTGGCGACGGTTATCGCGATTCCACTTGGCATCGTGCTTGGTCTGAATCAAGGGCTGTATCAAGCGTTCAACCCAATCATTCAATTGCTCAAGCCCGTATCACCTTTAGCTTGGCTACCCATCGTTACCATGGTTGTAAGTGCCACTTATGTGAGTGATGCCCCGATGTTTGCTAAGTCGTTCATTAACTCACTGATCACAGTAGCGCTATGTAGCTTATGGCCGACGCTGATTAATACCGCTGTGGGTGTAACGAGCGTTGATAAAGACTTAATCAACGTGAGCAAAGTGCTCCAACTTTCGTGGTGGCAGCACATACGCACCATCGTTTTACCTTCTGCCATTCCAATGATCTTCACCGGTTTACGTCTCTCTTTAGGTATCGCTTGGATGGTGTTGATTGCGGCAGAAATGCTCGCGCAGAACCCAGGGTTAGGCAAGTTCGTTTGGGATGAATTCCAGAACGGCAGTTCAGCATCATTGGGGCGCATCATGGTGGCTGTCATCACCATCGGCTTTATCGGTTTGATGCTCGATAGAGGCATGCTGCAACTTCAAAAGTGGCTGTCTTGGAATAAACAACAAGCGTTGAGATAAGGGAAAAGATCATGGAAAAAGCATTATTAGATCTAACGCGTTTAGGGATGCGATTCCCAACGCCAGATGGCGAGTTCATCGCGCTTAAGAACGTCGATTTACAAATCAATAAGGGCGAGTTTGTATCCCTAATTGGCCACTCTGGCTGTGGTAAATCAACGGTATTGAACTTAGTCGCAGGGCTGCACATGCCAACAGACGGCGGCGTAATAGTCGATGGGCGAGAGGTAGCTGGACCGGGACCAGACCGCGCGGTGGTGTTCCAAAACCATTCATTATTGCCTTGGTTAACCGTGTATCAAAACGTTGAGCTCGCAGTAAAACAAATTGCCGGCAAAAAGGGCAAAGCGTGGATTCAGGAGCAAGTGAACCACTATTTGGAGTTGATTCAAATGCAGCATGCAGCGCACAAAAAGCCGGATGAAATCTCTGGTGGTATGAAGCAGCGAGTCGGCATCGCGAGAGCACTGGCACTTCAACCAAAGGTTTTGCTGATGGATGAACCATTTGGCGCGTTGGATGCGTTAACACGTGCGCACTTACAGGATGCACTGATGAAGATTCAAGCCGAGCTAAACAATACCGTCATCATGATTACCCATGACGTGGATGAAGCGGTGCTGCTATCCGACAAAATCGTGATGATGACCAACGGACCGGCAGCAACCATTGGTGAAGTGTTAGAAGTGAATCTACCGCGCCCTCGTGAGCGTGTCGCACTGGCGGATGATGCGCAGTATCAGAAGTGTCGACAAGCGGTGCTGAAGTTCCTTTACGAGAAGCAATCCAAAGTCGAGATTCCTGCTTCGAAAGAAGACAAACCCAAAACCGCAGCGCAAACGGCATAAGGAGGCAGCGATGAACAGTCCTTTAACGATTCCAGTAAAGAACGCATTGAGCCACATCGTTGTGGTAGGCAACGGTATGGTCGGGCAACACCTCGTCGAGCAATTAGTGCAGAAAAACGCGCATTTGGAGCACCGAATTACCGTGATTGGTGCAGAGCGTTTTATCGCGTATGACCGTGTGCAATTGTCCTCTTTGTTTGCGGGTAAGTCTCATGATGATTTGATGCTGAGTAACCAAGAATGGTACGACATGCATGGCATCCAACTCGTACTTGGCAGCCAAGTAACAGGCATCGACAGAGAGCAAAAGCGCATTCTGCTTGATGGTGAAGATGTGCTGGGTTACGACGAACTTGTGCTCGCGACCGGTTCTTACCCGTTTGTGCCTCCAATTGAAGGTAAAGACCGAGACAACGTGTTTGTCTACCGCACGCTTGATGACCTTTCACAAATCAAAAAAGCATGTGAAGGCGCAAGAACGGGCGCAGTGATTGGCGGCGGCTTGTTGGGTTTAGAAGCGGCAAACGCACTTAAATTATTAGGGTTAGAAACTCACGTTATTGAATTTGCTCCCCGCCTGATGCCCGTGCAGTTAGACGATGGTGCTGGCTTAGTGCTAAAAGAGAAGATTGAAGCGCTAGGGCTAACCGTTCACACCTCAACGGGTACGGAACGAATCTGCGATGGTGAAACGGCTAAGCATCGTATGGTGTTTAAAGACAAAGATCCTCTCGAAGTGGATGTGATTGTCTTCTCCGCAGGCATTCGTCCTCAAGATGAGCTGGCAAGGCTGGCTGAGCTAGAAATAGGCGAGCGAGGCGGTATTGTGATTAACAACCAATGCCAAACCAGCGATGAGAACATATACGCGATTGGCGAATGTGCCCTTTGGGAGCAGAAGATCTTTGGTTTAGTCGCACCCGGTTACACTATGGCGAGAACCACTGCCGATGTCTTGACTGGGATGCCAAGCGAAGGTTTTAAAGGTGCAGACATGAGCACCAAGCTCAAGCTACTTGGGGTGGATGTGGCGTCTATCGGCGATGCACAAATGCAAACCGAAGGCGCGCAGGAAATGGTGTTGCAAGATGCGGTTGCAGGCATCTACAAAAAGCTGGTGGTTGATGCGAGCGGTACCCAATTACTTGGTGCGATTCTCGTCGGTGACAACAGTGACTACGATGCGCTTTTGCAGTGTTATTTGAACAAAACGGACCTGCCAGACCACGCGGCGAACCTGCTGTTTGATACCGGAATGCTTGATGGAGAGATGCCAGACAGCGCCATTATCTGTTCTTGTCACAACGTCACAAAAGGTGACTTAGTTGCCGAGATACAAGCTGGCACCACCAACCTGACGGACCTTAAAGCAAACACCAAAGCCGGTACTGGCTGTGGTGGTTGTAGCAATATGGTCAAATCGGTATTGGATACTCAATTAGCAGCCATGGGGGTAGAGGTTAACAACCACCTTTGTGAGCACTTTGAGCTCAGTCGCCAAGAGATGTTTCATATTTGCCAAGTGGAACAAATCAAAGACTTCGACACCTTAATTGCACTGCATGGCAAAGGGCATGGGTGTGATATCTGTAAGCCGACAGCAGCATCTGTGTTTGCTTCTTTGTGGAATGAACACATCATGGAGCCTCAACATCAATCTCTGCAAGATTCCAACGATGCCTTTATGGCGAACCTGCAAAAAGATGGTTCTTACTCGATTGTACCTCGTGTTCCGGGCGGCGAAATCACACCAGACAAACTCATCGTGCTAGGCGAAGTTGCTCAGCAATACGATCTATACACCAAAATCACTGGCGGTCAGCGCGTGGATTTATTTGGCGCGCAGTTAGAACAACTTCCTGAAATCTGGCAAACCTTGATTGATGCTGGTTTTGAAACAGGGCACGCCTACGGCAAATCGGTGCGCACCGTGAAATCTTGTGTGGGTTCTACTTGGTGTCGCTATGGTGTTGATGACTCGGTCGGATTAGCCATTGAGTTAGAGAACCGCTACAAAGGATTGCGAGCGCCCCATAAGCTTAAGTTTGCCGTATCGGGCTGTACTCGCGAGTGTGCAGAAGCGCAAAGTAAAGACATTGGAGTGATCGCCACTGAAAAAGGCTGGAATCTATACGTTTGCGGGAATGGCGGCATGAGACCAAGACACGCTGATTTGTTTGCATCTGACTTATCCAAATCAGAGTTGATCACCATGATTGACCGAGTATTAATGTTCTACGTCAGCACCGCAGATCGCTTGCAGCGTACGTCGGTGTGGATGGAGAACATGGAAGGGGGTTTAGATTACCTTAAACAAGTGATTTTGGATAACTCTCTGAATCTACGTGATTCTTTGGATGAACAAATGGCACGAGTCGTAGATACCTATCAATGTGAATGGAAGAGTACGCTGGGTAATCCTCAAAAACTGCAACGCTTC
The DNA here is from genome assembly GCF_001557775.1 of Vibrio sp. MOR3. Lineage (NCBI taxonomy): Bacteria > Pseudomonadati > Pseudomonadota > Gammaproteobacteria > Vibrionales > Vibrionaceae > Vibrio > Vibrio sp. MOR3. The sequence goes on from NZ_LNRD01000001.1 coordinate 743,858, forward strand.
CGTCCTTTCTTGAACAGCACGTCGGGCAGCAAAGTCTTGCCTTACCAGCGTGTGCGCGGTCAGCGTATTCCAGTGAAACAGGAGGTGTAAATGGCAGCTTTAACCAAAGTTAAATTGTGTCAGCTTGATGACCTAATGCCGTTTATCGGTGCTACTGTATTGATTGAAGGCGAGCACGTTGCGTTATTCTACATTCCAGATAGCGGTGTTTACGCCGTTCAAGATTGGGACCCAATAGGTAAGGCTTATGTGATGAGTCGAGGGATTGTCGGTGATATTGATGGTGAGATGTGTGTTGTATCACCACTGTATAAACAGCACTTCAGTTTAAAGAGTGGGCAATGTCTGGAAGACGAAGCGCACTGTCTAAAAACGTGGCAAGTAACAGTCGACGATAATCAGGTTTGTTATTTAGCCGAAGAATGATCCTCGAAATTAGCTTGCTCGATATGAGTAAATTCTTAGCGTAAGAGACAAGCGAATAAAGCTCCAGAGACAGCACAGTATGGCTCTGGAGCTTTTTACTATTTGGAAGGATTCACTTTCAGCTCGGTATAGCCAGTCGAGTCGTCCATCGTTCTGGTAAACTCAAGTTCTGAGTAAGAATGGATGATCAATTCTGCGGTGGTATCAATAACCGTGCCTTTCATTAAATGCCCACCCCAGACTCGTCCTTCACGATCAGACACCGAGATATGAACGTGTTGATGTTCAGGCGTTAGGGTTCCCATCACAGAGACGATTTCAAATGGCTCTTGCTTGGTTAACGTACTCTCTGCACTTGCCAAACGAAGGTTGAGGTCAGAGACACAGCCAACGCATGAGGCAATCGAGCCAGCTTTGATACCATGCTGCTCGACCAATTTCGCAAGGCTGAGCTTTAAGTCCATGCCTTTGGTAAGACGTACCGCTATCACTTCAATCGACATGTCATTTCCTAATCAAAACCAGCAAGCAGGAAAGCGCCGTATCCAAGTCGGCATAACGTTTGGCTTTGCCAAGTACGCGCATGCCTTGCATGTTGTTGAGAACAAAACGAGCGAGTTCTGCTGGTTTCAGCGTTTTCGGCACTAAGGTTTCTTTCTGCGCATTAATCAGTGCATCCGCAATGATGTCGATAAGATGGTCGAACAAAAAATGCCCTTTGCGCAGTACATCATCGTCTTCCCCAGCGTGCTCAATCAACGCATTTTGGATAAAACACCCACAGTTGCGTTTGCGCTGCAGCTCAGCAAAAGATTTAAGGAACGATTCCAACTCAGGTAAAGACGCGTCGTCTTTTTCCAAATCATTCAGTGACGGTAGCGAGACCTTTTTCAAGTAGGTATCGAGCGCTTCGTAGTAGAGCTGTTGCTTGTCACCATAGGTGTTGTAAAGACTGAAGCGGTTGATGTTCAACTCGTCTGTGAGATCCGAGATAGACGTGTTCGCAAAGCCCTTGCGCCAAAACACATCCATAGCCACGAGAAGCTTTTCATCTCGGTCGAAGTTGGCTTTTCTTGCCATAAATTACCTGCCTGGGTCTGCTTATCGGGTAATTAAATTGCTTTGGAGGGATGGTACAGAGAACCTCTAGCGTTCGAACTGAACCAATATGATGAATACCCATCTATTCTTGGGTATCAGCCCCCAAATTCATGTGAACTCACAAACGGCATCAAAAATCTCGCTCAGCAAACAGACCCACAGCTGTTTGAAAATTTTTGATAGTGAAGTTCTTGACTGATCGTTTATAAACTGGCTACAGTATATCCTAACCAATCGGTTAGAAAAAGATAAAAGGATGTGAAATGAAGCTCTATGAAACCGCAATGACTCCAAGTTGTAAGCGAGTTAGCATTTTTCTAAAGGAAATCGGTGGCGAGGTTGAGCGAATTGCGCTGAACGTTCGTGAGGGCGATAACCTATCTGAACCGTTTAAATCGAAAAGCGTGAACGGCAAAGTGCCTCTGCTGGAACTGGATGATGGCACGACGATCTGTGAAAGCGTGGCAATTTGTCGCTACCTAGATGAAGCGTTTGAAAATGATCTGGCGCTGTTTGGTGCTAACCAGCTCGAACGTGCTCAGGTGGAAATGTGGCATCGTGTGGTGGAGTTCCAAGGTTTGTACACGGCTTTTCAGGCGTTTCGCAATATCACAGCAATTTACCAAGATCGTGAAAACTGTGTTGCTGCGTGGGGTGACGAGTCGAAATCTCGCGTATTAGAATTCCTGCCAATTCTCGACAAGCGCCTATCAGAAAGCGAGCATATCGCCACGGACAACTTCACCATCGTAGACATTACCGGCTACATTTTTGTTGGTTTTGCCGTAAATGGCTTGAGTATTGAAGTGTTCGAAACCTACCCAAATATTGCGCGTTGGTTTGAACAAGTATCGGTGCGTGAGGCATTCCAAAACTAAGGCTTAGTTATCGTCAATAAAGCAGTGAAGCTTGTATGAGTTCGCTGCTTTTTGCCGTTTTAAGCGTAAAGATCTTCAATTTTATCGGGTTTTCTCTTCTTTTTCTGCCATTCTCCTATAATTAACTCTGTTAATGAAACAACATCAATTGGCTCTCACGGCGTTTTGGAACCTTGAGTTCTTAGTTTGTAGACGTCCCAATCATTATTGGACTTCACCAAGTAATGAAGGACACCAAGCGACAAGGAGAGGTTATGCGTGTTCGAAGTAAAACCATCAATGGCGTGTTGTGTACGCTGCTCGTAGCGTCTGTGTGTGGATTAGTTGCGATGTATCAAAACCACACTCAACAACATCAACAAATTGAATTGCTGCGCGGGCAACTGGTGGAAAAAGAAAACCAAATCGTTGTCTCGAATGAGGCGTTGTCTTATACCCGTTACCAACACCAACTATTATCAGAAGATTACACTCGATTTAGAGACGAACAGTCCACTAACGCCATCCTTCGTTAGGCACTGCGTCATAAGCAGGGAGCATTATGAAATCAATTTTGTTGGTCGATGACAGTAAAACGGTGTTGCTCTATATGACCAGCGCATTGCAAAAGCAAGGGTACGAGGTCATTGCCGTTGAAGATGGTGAGTCTGCGTTAGAAGTGCTGACCCACCGAACTGACATTCAGTTTGTCCTCAGTGATTTGATGATGCCGGGCATCAGTGGTATTGAGCTTTGCCGTGAGCTTAAATCGTCGGCGTTTTCTCGTTATATCTTCTTTGTGCTTCTCTCTTCCCGTAACGATCAAGAATCCATCATCAAAGGCATGGATGCAGGCGCCGATGACTTTGTCGACAAGAAGACATCTGTAGAGGAACTACAAGCGCGCATCCGAGCGGGTTTTCGTACCTTAGAACTGCACAATACGCTCACGACAAAAAACCAAGAGCTCGATTTAGCCTATCAAACTATTCAACAAGATCTCGACGCTGCGAGTGATTTGATGACTCAGTTATTACCAGTGGAAGAACAAATTCACACGGCAAAATTCAGCTTTACTTATGTGCCTTGTTCCAAGATCGGTGGCGACATGTTTGGTTATGTCGAGCTTGATGAGCAACATGTTGCTTTCTACGTATTTGATGTATCGGGCCATGGTATTTCTTCAGCACTGATGGCATTTTCAGTCCAGCAAACTTTGTCACAACGTCACCAATCGGAGTCCATAACGTTAGACTGGAGCGACAATGAATACCGCATCAGTGAGCCTGCCGCTGTGATTGAAAGGCTTAATCGGCGCTACCAACAAGCGCAAAACAGCAAGCTTTACTTCACTATCGAATACGCCGTGTTGAACACCGAAACCGGTGAGCTGAATTATTGCACTGCAGGACACCCTAAATTCGTTTGGCAACAGACGGAACAAAACCGCTTGGAACTTGTTGGCGACAACAACTTCATTGTTGGGGCATTAGAGCCGATGATGTACCAAGGTGGAAGTATCCAACTTAAGCCTAATGACGCCCTTTGGTTTTTCTCCGATGGCCTAACAGAGGCCAAGCAAGGTGAGGAGCTTTACGGCATTGACCGACTGCTATCCAACATTGAAGGGAGTCAAGCGATGCCAGAAAAGGCACAAACCAATGCCGTTTTGGAGCAAGTGCAAAACTGGCAAGGAAAACCGGAACTCGACGATGATGTGAGCGTGTTGAAAGTGCAATGGTTGGGTTCTAGGCAGTCGCAAGCCGTCAATTCGCCGAGTGCGGTATTCCAGAAATCCTATCAAGCGTCTTTAGAAGTTTCACGCCAAGCGAGTCTCGAATTGGTTGAGTTCCTTCAACAACATTCGGTTTCTTCTCATGCCATGCAAACCCTAGAGTTGTGTGTGGTTGAGTTGATGAACAATGCTTTCATCCATGCCTATCAAGAACAAACCGGAAAAACGGTCGAGTTAGAGTGCGAACTAACACAAGGTGAGCAGCACAACATAGAAGTGCGTGTATTTGATTATGGCAATCGCATTTCTGATGAAACCTTCCAAAGCTACACCTCAAAGCAAATAGAGGCGCCAAATCTATTCGATGAAGAGAGTTGGATGCCTTCAGGACGAGGCTTAATGCTCATTGCCCAAATGACGGATGCGTTTTCTGTAACACATCAAGAGGAGCGTAATTGTTTTAAGGTGGCAATAGCGTCTAAATCGTAACTTCTGCTTGTGATGTTGCTAAGATCTTCCTCTTACACGCATTAACACGCATTAGTTTGTCCGCGCTAATCGATTGCCTAAACTTTATTTTTTCTGCCCGTTTTGAGTTAACCCTGCGTTAACTTTCCCCGTCGTATATTCTCCGTCAACCGATGGAGAGTCAGGGCTTCTGCCTCTTGTCATCGTGATTTTTCTCTCGTTTGTAGTTGGGAAATAAAAAATGAAGGCGAAAGGGTTTACCTTAATTGAATTGGTCGTGGTCATTGTCATCTTAGGTATTTTATCTGTGACAGCAGCGCCTCGATTCTTGAATTTGCAAGATGATGCAAGAAACGCGGCAATTGCTGGGTTTAGAGGGGCGATGAACGGTGCGATGGGCATTGTTTACGGCAAAGCGGCATTAATGGGTGTCGAACGCGCAGAAGAGGCTAAATTGGATACTGATGGCACAGGTACGCTTGATTTGGCTATCGCCTACGGATACCCAAAAGCGACTTTGAATGACCTATCTATTGTGGTGCAAGGCTTGAGAGAAGACTGGGCACACAAAGAAATCCCTGGTAGCGATTCAATCTACTTCGGCATTGCGGGTTATGACAAAGCTTGTATCAAATACACACAAGCCGGTGCGACTAGTGCAGCCGCAACCGTGGTCGTCAAAGACCCTGTAGAGTGTAGTGGGCTAACAAAATGATTCTTAGAGCCACTTTTTAAAGTGGCTTTTTTTGTGCTCAAAAGCTGTGCGTATTCCCTTAAAAGTCGCTTAAAACATACCGTTATGGTGACGATAAAAACAAATCATCAAAACAAGTTCGGGCGTTAACTTAGCGTTAACCATGAGAAATTTAAGATATGACTCATATCACACACTATGCCTCTTAAAGCGTTGGCTTTGAGATGGAATTTAACCTTGTTAATGATTAACAGGAAGTAGAGGCGAGTGTCATTAAACGTGTTGGTCAGCGAACTACGTGAATACCAACTCAATAAAAACACTTATAAAGGTCTCTTAATGTCAGATTTCAACTTGTTGTACCAACCAAAACTAAAAGATGGCGTGATCGTTGGTCTTGAAGCTTTGCTACGACCAGTCGACGTTGAAAAAACACTGCCTGAATTTTTCGCCGAAGTGAAAGACAACATGGCGCTTGATCTATCAGTGATGAAGCGTTGTTTGGAAGACATCGCGAAGTTTGACATTCAAATTCCGGTATCCATCAACATCTACCCAACCAGTGTTTTGAATGATTACTTTGTCTTCAGTGCGATCAAGCAGCTAAAAGGAAAGAACGTTTCTTTAGAGTTGGTTGAGCATCAAGGTGTTGAGCTCAACGACGAATTTCTTAATCATGTTGCGCTGCTAAAAGACAACGGCATCAAGCTGTCTATTGATGATTTCGGTAAAGATTTCGCGAGAGCGGATTTGGCGCTCACTATCGGCGCGGATGAAGTCAAATTTGACCGTTCGTTGGTTCATGACATTGAGAAAAACTACAGCAAATTTAAGCATCTGTCGTTTTTGTACTCAAAGATCAAAACGCTATGTACACACAAAGTTGTTTTTGAAGGTGTTGAGAACAAGCGTCAAAAAGAACTGATCGAATTGTTTGCCGAAAAGCCAACGATTCAAGGTTTCTATTTCTATCCAGCAATGCCGTTAGAGGAGATTGTTGAGCTAGATTGCTTTTCCAACCTTGAGCAAGATGCACCTGTAGAAGCACTGCTACGAATGAGCTTGGATTTAGATTACAAGCTTTATAACTTTCTGATTGAAAACAATATTGAAGATGTACAGAGCGAAGAAGTGAATCGCTTTATTGAAGACCATGACATCTTGGGCGTTGTGCACAACGAAGACGTAAATACGACTCTGAGCAACCTAAGAGACATCTATTTCAATAATACATCGATTATTGCGAATGGCGTTGTGTCGATGCTCGATTCAGCTGAAAAGCTGGTCATCATGAGAAACGAGCAAGGTGTGGTGATTTTTGATAACGCGGCACACCGAGAGTTGGTCGGAACCAGTATTGTTGGTGTGAAACCGCAAGAGATCATTCACGAAAACGAAAGCTACCGTTTGTGCTTAGAGAAAGATAAGAACTTGCTGCAAGACGAACATCTTATGTTCCACAAAGACAAAGAGTTTTTCGAGGGTATTGAGTACGACACGATTCGCGAAAAAATGGTCTACAACGGCAAGAAATTCATTATTGCGACCGTTTGCCCCTCAAACGTTGGTTTGGTGGATGTGAGTAAAGATGAGCTAACCAAGTGTTATACCCGCTCGTTTTTGAAGTACCACTTAGGAGCGTATGAAAACCGGATCGTTGCCTTTTTGGATATGAATGGCTTTAAAGCCATTAACGACGCGTTTGGTCATAGAGTCGGAGACAGCTGCCTTGTCGATTTTGCGTGTTTATTGAAATCATCACTTCGAGATAAAGACGTGGTGATTCGTTATGGCGGTGATGAGTTTGTAATCATTTTTGATACCTCTACTTACGACGATATCGAAAACAGACTCAATTCGTTAAACGTGAAAATGACGCGTTACTTTTCAGAAAAAGGGTACGACTTGTCCTTTGCGTACGGCCTATCAAAAGTGAACAACCACGATGTCAATACTGCTATCGAAATTGCCGACAGAAACATGTACACAGCCAAACGTCATATTAAACGTCAGCGCAGCGTTGACTACGTTATTTAAATCTATAGACAAGGACGTCTCAACGGTTTGGAGATTTTATGAAGAATAAAGGTTTTACTCTGATCGAACTGGTCGTTGTCATCGTTATTTTAGGTATCTTGGCCGTTATTGCTGCGCCTAAATTCTTGGGAATACAATCAGAGGCGAGAGTTGCCACTCTAAAGGCTACTCAAGGGACGATCGAGTCTGCATTTGCGTTGGCATCTGCCAAATCACAACTTCCTTCGGCTAATATCCAACCTTGTGATTACCACAAGCAAATGCGTTGTTTGGTGCTAAATGGGCAACAAATTCGTTTAACCAATGAAGACAACTATCCTTGGTTTGATGTCTTCCAGCGCCAAGCATACGAACAATTTAATGAGTTGGTTGATGCCGATGTCTCACCTCTTAATCAAGATTATCATGGTGAAGATACGCTGAATTTTGAAACTGATTACGATGGCGGATTTTGGATTTTTCCCCAGTTTTATGGTGATTGGGACGACTTAACCTCGTTTCATTGCCGCATTCATTACGTGCCAGCGACAGCAAGCCGCACTGGGAAAAGCATGACAACGTTAGAGACCGAAGATTGTTAGTGATGGAATGTAGGTAAATGGATGTAATGCACAAGCACCTTTTGTTGGTCGACGACAATATTGAATTAGCAAAGACCATCATGGAATACTTAGAGATGAATGGGATTCATTGTGACCATGCATCCAATGGTATGATGGCGTTAAAGTTAGCTCGTTCAGATGACTATGATCTGGTCATTCTGGACGTCAACTTACCCCAATTGTCAGGTTTAAAAGTCTGTGAAGAGTTGCGTTTAGATGGTATTGACTTACCTATTTTGATTCTGAGCGCGAGAAGCGATCTGAGCGATAAATTAGCAGGCTTTCAGGTTGGTGCTGATGACTACATGGTCAAGCCTTTTGCCCTTGAAGAACTGCTCGCTCGTGTACAGGTGTTGTTAAAACGTAGAAGTGGCGCGCCAGAGCGGCTCGTTGTGGGTGACTTGGTACTCGATATCAGCAGTAGGGAGGTCTTTCGAGGGGAAGATTCTCTCAATTTATCACCGACTTGCTACAATATTTTGAAAGTGATGATGAGCGCTAGTCCTTCACCAGTAAGTCGAAGTAAGATAATGCGATTGGTCTGGGGCGATGCGTCACCAGAAAGTAACAGCTTGAAAGTTCACATGTTTAAGCTGCGTCAGGCGGTGGATAAGGGACAAAACACCAAGCTTATTCATACGCTTCCTAACTTTGGCTATGTGCTCAAGTCCAAGTCACGGCATCAATAGGAAAGTCATCAGTGAAGATCAAAGACAGCCTTAGAGTGTACGTAATCACCGTCTCTGCGGTGTTAGGGTTAATCCTTGCCGTTGTTGCGGGCTCTTATAGCACCTATAACCTCTATACTGGTATCGATCTTATGACCAAAGGTGTCATGCTGGTGAAAGCGGAAACGGAAGAGCCGCAAGTAGGCAAACCCATCATTAACCCGCCATTTATCATTACCGCCAATTGGGATGACTTACCTTTGGCATTTCAACTCAAGTTTGTTGAAAAGGATCTCGCGGTAGGGAAGTTATTTAAAGCGACAGAGACTGAGTATCGCGCAGGGAGAAACGCCAACCGCTTCATCTATTTGTTGATAAAAAGCGAAGTGGATGCTCAAACCAAATTTGTCGCAGTCAAAATCAACAAAAACGCATTCGATGATTTCACCGATACACTTAACATAAACTTGTTACCGCAACTCAATTATATCGTGTTGTTTGTCGCGGTATTGTTAACCCTGTTTTTAATCGGCGTGTTCTTTATTCTTCGCAAAATCACAAAACCAGTCGAAGAACTAAAAACATGGGCGATGAATATTCGTGAAAAAGATGATCGTTCCAACATACCTGACTTTAAGTTTTCTGAATTGAACATGATGGCCCGAGTGATCAATTCGTCTTTATCTGCAGTTCAAAGAAGTGTGAAGAAAGAGCAAGAGTTCATACGCTATGCGAGCCACGAGTTACGGACGCCAATTGCAGTAATTCGTTCCAATTCTGAGTTGATGAAAAAAATGATCGCCAGCGATATGCCAAAAGAGCGATTACTTAAAAATATTCAGAGAATCGAAAATAACAGCCTGGCGATGTCTGACCTATGTGAAAGCTTGTTATGGCTCAATCATGAAAACTCAACTGAGCTTAAAGAAACGATGACAAGCCTAGGCGTATTGGCGGAGCTGGTGGTGAATGAACAACGCTACTTATTAGATGGGAAGGCCGTTGAAGTTGAGGTCAACGTCGATAGTTTCGAATGCTTGCACTTATCAGGCATGTGCAAAATCGTCATTACTAACCTAATTCGTAATGCGTTTCAGCACACCATAGAAGGTAAAGTGATTATTAAGCAAACCGGTTTAGAGGTCGAAGTCATCAACACTGATGCAAAAACAAATCTGACCCACGAAACAACCGGTTTTGGTTTGGGTCTATTACTGATTAAAAAGATTTGTGACAAGTACTACTGGCAATATGATGAACAAGTATTAGCCAACGGTAGAGTCGTGAAAGTGACGTTTGCATAAGAGAATTAAGACGATAGCAAAGGGTTTACCTTAAACGAGTTCGTTATTGCGATTGTGATTCTTCATATTTTTCGGTGGCTGTTACCCTCGATTTTTGAATTCACAGAAAGACGCTATAGAGTTGAATAATGGAAACCGATGTGGTTTCTGTGACGACGTTTCAGGAAGATCGACACGCAGCCGATCTGTTTACTGACAAAGCACGCCAAACAACCAAATCTATATTTTCTTCACTTCTGATTTGGATAAGAAAAGCATCAACTTCCAATGCCAAGTGATGTACCAAAACATCAGTACTCCGGAAGTAAGATTACTGACTGATACTTGCTAAGTGTCTGAGAGGTTACTTTAAGACGAACCCAAAGTTTTTGATGGTTTGGAGTAGCTTCTCTTCGTAATTATCATCGAGTGCATGCCTTAATTTGAACATGTGCACTTTTAAGCTGTTGGTGTCCGGTTGTTCATCTCCCCATACCTTCTGGATTAAGTCTTCACGACTGATTGGATTGGGTGTCGCTCTAAGTAGTACTTCCAAAATACGATAACCCGTAGGGGAGAGTTTAATTTCATCATTGGCACGCTTTACGTTGCGCTCTTTGACGTTCATTTGTAGATCTTTTAGCTGGAGCAGATTTACCTCGCCACTGCGTCGACGAGACAGTACCTTGACGCGCATAAACAACTCTTCGAATGCGAACGGTTTAGTTAAATAATCGTCTGCGCCAGTCTCAAAACCGATGATCTTATCGTTCAGCGTATCTCTTGCTGTCAGCATAATAACGGGGACATCGTTACCTTGTTCCCGTAACTTTTGACATACCTCCAAACCAGAGAGTCGAGGCAAGTTGAGGTCAAGAATCACCACGTGGTAATGTGTTTTAGCAATCAAATCGAGAGCAGCAATACCGTTAGGTACGTGATCACATTCAACACCTTCGAGTTCAAAGTGTTCAACGGTTGTTTCTGCTAGCTCTAGATTGTCTTCGACTAATAGCAGTTGAAGCGTATTTGGTGGCGTCACGATTCTTTCCAATCCAATTCTGTAAGGCATAATTGATTATTGAGCCTGAGTGGATGAAAAACAAATACTTAATTTCAATTCTTTATTGACGACTTGAACCACTTCCTATCATTAAAAGTTCACTCCGCGCGGCATAAGAAAGATAACGTTTCAACGAGCTATACTTCATTCAGCCACGTTGATTGGAGCTGGGGACATGCCCAAGATTTGAGATAAAAAAGAGCCTCCACGTGTTGAATTACTGTTAAGCACTGACCTCTTTTTGCATGATCTGCTGATTAAAGGCGAGGGGATCTTTCAATATGGCACGACCGACGGCAGCCAAATCGAGCCAACCGTTGTTGACCGCTTGGTCGAGGTATTCGGCACTCTCGATACCACCCACACCAATGATTGGGATACCCAAGTCAGCTTGTTTTAGAAAAGCGGATTCTGAGACTAAAAAGCCTTCGCCGCGGCGGTCTTTAGGACGGTTCCAACCACCAATACCCGATGAGACGTTAATCAAATCCAAGCCAGCGTTAATGAATAACTTACACACTTTCACCATGTCTTCTTGCGTTAATCCTTCTGGGTAAAGGTCCTGACCTGGAATACGCACCATCATGCCAATATTGCTCTTGGCTTTGATTGCTTCGATGATCTCGACCACTAAACGAGAGCGGTTCTCTAATGAACCACCGTATAGGTCATCACGTTGGTTCGTGACTGGAGAGAGAACTTGGTTTAATCCATAGCCGTGTGCGCAGTGCAGTTCAACAAAATCAAAACCGGCTTTGTCGGCACGAAGCGCTGCATCGACGAACTGCTTACGCCAAATAAGCATGTCTTCCAACGTCATCGCTTTCGGTTGCGGTAACACACGGTCGTAAGCGGGTACGGTTATTCCGGAAGGCCCCATTAAATTTGGACAGGTTTCTAACGTTGCCTTGCCACCGCAATGCGTGATTTGAAAGCCTGCTTTTGCGCCGTGATCGTGGATAACTTGGGCGATCGCTTTCATTCCTTCCACGCAGTCATCACTGTGCGCGCCCAATTGGTTCGGTTCACTTCGTCCAGAAAAATCGACAAAACTGTATTCAACCATAACAAGACCTGCACCGGATTGTGCCAGTTTGCCGTAGTGTTTTATGGTGCTTGAAGTTGCGAGACCTTCGGTAGTGGAGGTTTGAGATGCCATTGGTGGCACAACAACGCGGTTTTTCAAGTGGTTGTGCGCAACTGTCAATGAAGAGAAGCGGGTCATACGGTCCCTCGTAATATCTGTAATTCCGTCGTCATTTTAAGCCAGAGAGTGTTATTCATTAAGTGAAACTTAAGAACTAAAGGCTTAGCGTTATTACCCAAGAATTTTGAGGTTACTTGAGTATAATCAAAAAGCAGCCAATATTGACTGCTTTTCAGAGGCTTATCTTACGTAATCAGCGTTTCATGAGATCACCAGTTAATCGTTGAGCTATCAAAGCTTGAAAGGGTGTTGTTAAAACGCCGCTAGATCAGCGGCGTGTCTATTATGGTCGTTATTTGTAGCTGAGCTCTGTCGCTTTGCCCTTGAAAATTCGGTACACCATAAAGGTGTAAAGCAAAATCATAGGCATAACAATCATCACACCGTAACCCACAATGATTAGTGTCGCAGGCGATGACGCAGCGTCTTCTGCGGTCATCAACCCCGGCACAACTTCTGGGAAGAAGCTGTACGCAAGACCGAGAAAGCTCAAGGCGAAAATGACGGTGACACCAAAGAAAGGCCAGCGCACACCCAGATCATTCACCATTGGAACCTGACGCAAATAGCGATCAACGAGGAAGATAGTTGCCAGCACAATCAACGGAATGGGTGCAAGCAACAAGACTTCTGGGAAGCTGAACCAACGCAGGGCGACTTGTTGATTTACAATCGGGTTTACAACGCTCACGACTAAGATTCCCAAAGCCGCCAACCAACCAGCACGACGAGACCAACGGGCCGAACGTCTCTGTAAATCACCTTCCGTTTTTAGTACCAACCATGCGCCACCAATGTAAACGTACGCCGCTGTTACACAAAGTGCGCTTAACCATGCAAAGCCAAATGCTTCGGTTGATTGCTCAAAACCCATGATGTAACGACCGACCATGTAACCCTGAGTCAGAGCAGTGACTAACGAGCCAATTCTAAAGCACCAATCCCAATAAGGTTTATGATCCGAGTTCGCTTTGGCGCGGAAGTCGAACGCCACACCACGCATGATCAGAGCGATCAGCATGATGGCGGTCGGCATATAAAGCTCAGTCAAAATCAAGCTATGAGCGGTAGGAAAGGCAATCAGCAGAATACCGACAGCTAACACCAACCAGGTTTCATTTGCGTCCCAGAAAGGGCCGATAGACGCTATCATTCGGTCACGTTGCGCTTCATTATCACTTGGCAATAGGATCCCGACGCCAAGGTCGTAGCCGTCGAGCACGGCATACATAAAGACCGAGAAGCCGAGCAGCAGAAGGTAAATTTCTGGTAGATAGTCGAGCATGATTAGGCCTCTTGTTGTGTCAGTGGGACTTCATGGGCCGCAACGTCTTTGCGCGCCAAATAGAACAGGGTATGGATGTACGCAACCAGTAATGCAGCGTAAATGGCTAAGTACATAATGAGCGAAGTCATCACACTGCTGCTCGCAACCGTGGTGACGGCTTCTGATGTACGCAATACACCGCTGACTAGCCAAGGCTGTCGACCAATCTCAGTAACATACCAACCCGCAAGTGTGGCTATCCAACCAGAGAACGTCATGGCTAATACCGTGTACAGGTAAGGTCTAGGTAGCGTTTTTTTGCGTGCTAGTTTCACCGCGCCATACCAGCTAACCAGCAGCATAAGAACACCAACACCGACCATCACGCGGAAACCAAAGAACAAAGGCTTCACTGGCGGGTGATCAGGTGCAAACTCGTTAAGTCCTTGGATTTCCCCGTCTAAGTCATGCGTAAGAATCAAACTCGCCAGCTTAGGGATGCCCACTTCAAAATCATTGCTGCGAGTATCTTCATTTGGCATGGCAAACAGAAGAAGGGGCGCGCCTTGCTCGGTCTCCCACACGCCTTCCATTGCTGCTATTTTTGCAGGTTGATGTTCAAGCGTGTTTAACCCGTGAAGGTCACCGACAAAGATTTGAATTGGGATGAATCCAGCCGCCGCGAACAGCGCGACTTTTAGGCCAAGTTTGGCTGAGCGATGATCTGGCTTTTTCATTATTTGATAAGCCGAGATACCTGCAATCAAAAAGCTGGCAGTCAACGCCGATGCTAATAGCGTGTGTAGAAGACGGTATGGCAAAGAAGGATTGAAAATGACCTCTTTCCAACTGGTGACATGCACAATGCCGTCAATCACTTCATAGCCACTTGGGGTGTGCATCCAACTATTGAGAACCAAAATCCAAAATGCGGACATACTCGTACCGACAGCGACGAGAACGGTGGCAAGAGTGTGAACCCATTCTGGCACGCGTCCTCGTCCGAACAACATTACACCTAGAAAGGTGGCTTCCATAAAGAAAGCGGTCATGACCTCATAACCTAAAAGAGGGCCAGCTACATTGCCAACGCGTTCCATAAAGCCTGGCCAGTTGGTACCAAATTGGAAACTCATGGTGATGCCAGACACCACGCCTAGGGCGAAGGTCAATGCAAAGACTTTGACCCAGAAGTAATAAACATCAAGCCAAACGGGGGCTTGAGTGCGGATATATCTCCATTTGAAAAACACCAACATCCACGCCAATGCGATCGTGATGGTAGGGAAGAGAATATGAAAGCTGATATTGGCCGCGAACTGGATCCGCGACAACATGAGGGTATCTAACATCTTGGTTCCTCAAAAACGTGCCGTGCTAAAAAATCGTGTCTATCTGTAATTTAGTTACGAAAAATCGGGCAGTTTGGATTCATGTATAGAGAAATACAGGTAATTCTGTTTTCTTCTAACCATGATTTATATCAATTAAGACAAAGAAAGGAGTGTAGGAAATTGTCTCAAAATGCCGCCAATAGTCGCGAGAAGTGAGTAAAGGAAAGCAAATGTAACTGAAGTTGCATGAATTAAGATTAGTTCGAATTATCCTTATGATGGTTTCGATAATTCTGAAATAAAATTACAGAAACAGTGTTTTTAGTAAGGATATTTACGTTTGTTGCTTTGGATGTCCGATTTTGGTTTATCAGACAAAAAAACGGCGCGGACTTGGAGTCATCCGCGCGAGTCAATGACTGTTAGATACATAAGAGTGCTTGGTTAATCACTCGGAGATCTTGAAAAACACAACAATCGAGTAGAACGCTGGCATTTTCGCCAGCCATTCCATTCTTTTGTGACTACGTTTAATTCTCCATTAATTAATGGTCAAATAATGCGCTTAGATGCATATTTGAGTTCCAACATGAAAGTGCTTAGCCATTGATGCCATTATTTGTGTTGCGCTAAAAAAGAAGGGACAAGCAACAAAAAAAAGGACAAGCGTTAACTTGTCCTTAAAAACTATTAATTGAAATTGTCTAAAGTGTTCTCACTACAGTTTTTCTAGTTTTGGTAACTGGTAGTGTTTCATCTTCTCCACATCTGGCACGTAAGCTCGAAGCTGTGCGCGCCATCCATCTACTGGTGTTTTCGCGTAGTTCACGCCTTTTTCGTCTGCGATGGCATGACATTGTTCCCCACCAAAAATGATCGTAAAGCTGCCGTCTTCGTTACTCTTAAAGTCTTTGCGGTTTGTGCTCACAATATTGTGGTCGTTTGTCATCAAGTAGTTGTCTGAGTTGTACATGGTTAGCGAGCTGAAGGCTTTCGCCGGAACATGGTTAAACGTTGCGGTGTAACATTCATTCGCCTTGGTGTTTTCAGGAGCCCAAGAAGCATACATTGCCGTCGATTCAGGGCTCAGACCCCAAGAACCAGCAATGGTGTAGGTCCATTTCTCCCAATTAGAAACATCATGAATATCGAATTGCACCGTGTCGTACATGTCAGGTAACTTACCCCATTGTTTAAGTAGGGCAGAACGCAGCTCAGCGATGTCTTCCTCTTTGGTGTCAGTGGCGTATGGAACGGCTGAGTTTGACTCAATCTTCATCTTGGGTTGAATTTCGTTCTTGATGTACGCCAAGTCATCGGCTGTTGCGTCGGTTCCTACACGGACGCCAATAAACACGTAGTCGGTCTCAATATCACCCGCTTTGTATTCATACACACCCGGTGTCCAAGTGTACTGAACAAAAGTATGGTTTTGGTCTTGGATGTGAAGCGAGACAAAACGGTCACCCATGTCTGGGATTTCAATCTTGAAGCCTTTGCGCGCATCAATAACCGCAAGGGAATAGACGTTGTCGACATTCGGCGTTACTACCCAAGTATCACCCGCTTGAGATAGGCCAGGGAAGTGGATGAACTGGTTCAACTCACCACGGCTTAGCATCTTTTGTGCGAACTAATCGGCTTCTTTGCGCTGGTACTCCATTGCTGTCATGCCGTAATCAAGCGGGTTTACAGCCCAGTTAGAGGAATCGATGCTGTCGATCACTTGTTGTGTCGTTGGCAAATCAGCAGCAAAAGTAGCCGAAGAAATCAGAGCCATGGTCAGTGCTAATGACGTCTTTTTCATAATAGGACCTTTCAGGATTAAGGAAGCGTTGACCCCATATTAGGCAGAACAAGATATGTTCAGAAGTGAAGCTGTTGAATGTTAGAAATTAATTGTATTAATATCTAATGCAATGAGTGATGAAAGAGATGGCGTATGTTTGATTACAACCTACTCAAAGTATTACGAGTGCTGCTCGAAACCAGAAATACTAAGCAAGCGGCAGAACGTTTGAACCTTAGTCAATCGGCGGTAAGCCACGCGCTCAGCCGATTAAGGGAAACTTTTGATGACGCATTGTTCGTGCGCGAGCGTTACGGATTAGTACCGACAGAGCGTTGTTACGAATTAGAGCGTCGTCTTCCTGAATTGGTCGAGCAGATTGATGGACTGTTAGCCTTAGAAGCGGCATTTGATCCTTCTAAATACCAAGGAAAGGTCTCTATCAGTTTGACCAATGCACTGACGAATGCAATTGGTGTAGATCTGTTCTCCACCTTGCGAGAGAGAGCTCCAAACGCAAGATTTGAGATTATGGATTGGCGTGCACAAGTAGAATCGGCTTTGTTGTCTCGAAAAATCCACGTCGCTTTGGATTACGGTCCAGAAGGGTATTCCAAACAGATCAAACAAGAGTTGATGCCCAAGAACCACTTTATGTTTTGCGTCAGGCAAGGGCACCCGCTCACACAACTTGATGTTGTTACTATTCACGATTTAGCCAAGTATCCAATGGTGTTGATTCGTACTCCAGATTGGCAAACAAGACACGAAACGGCAGAGCAGACCATGTTAAAAGCCGGTCATGTTCCGGATATTTTGTTGAAATCGGATTCGCCGGAGGTTAACTTTAATGCCATCCGACATTCTGATGCCGTCTTCCCAGTCGCCAGTGTCATGACGACACTTCCAGACGATATCGTCGCTATTCATCCTACGGTTAATTCCAGCACAGGCTTACCCAAGCAAAATATGGATGTGTACGCTTATTACCTCTATCAAACTCAAGATACCCCATTGATTAACTGGCTTCTTTCAGAGATCAAACTTCTTCTACAACACCGATTCGAGAATAACCAACGACCGACATAAAAGGGCGGAAGGCGAACATTACGCTTCAACAATCGAGGTCTACATGAACAACCTAATCGTATTTACAGGTGGCCCAGGTGCGGGCAAAACCTCTGTAATAGAAAAACTGATTGAGCTTGGCTACGTTTGCGCGCCAGAGGTGGGGCGCAAAGTGATCAAACATCAAGTTGCCATCGATGGTGACGCATTACCATGGAAAGACAAAGTCGCTTTTAGAGATGGAATGATAGTAGAGGAAAAGAAAAATCATGAGGCTTACAAGTGCCGTGATGATTTGGTCTTTTTCGATCGTTGTATTGTGGATTCATACGGTTATAGCCAATTAGAAAACTTACCCATTCCACAAGCATTAATGGATGCGTGTCAGCGTATACGTTACGCCAACCCTGTCTTTATCTTTCCGCCTTGGGAAGCCATTTTTGCTAATGATAAAGAACGAAAACAAGACTTTGCTGAAGCCGTAAGAACTTATCAAGCCATCGTAGCGGCATATCAGCAATATGGTTATGAGTTGATAGAGGTACCGACGGTGAGTATCGAACAACGCGTAGATTTTATTCTCGAACGCTTAAAAGATCGGCAGTTGATAAAGAATTCATAGAAGTTGTGAGTAGTAGAGTGAACTAAACCGGGATCACGCAATCATAGAGAGGGTAAGAGGAATTTACCCTTTTTACAGTAAGGTTTATTTAAGCAAAATAGGCGCTTAGCGAGACTAGAAAAGCTTAGAAACAAAGTTCTCAAATACGCAATGTTTAAATTTTTAGATTCAGATGTTATAACATAACAATTACTGTTTCCTATTATCCCAAGTACTATGAAGTTTGTTCGTTATTCACTCATTGTTGTCGCTGCTACCGCATTCTCTCTTGCAGCTTATCTCACCTATCAAGCAGAAACGAAACCAGAAGAAATCACCATTAAGGTCACGCCTTATTCCGAGCTAGAGAACGCTCACGTACATGAGGCTCAGACAGACGACACGGCACCAAACGCCGAAGAGGCAACACAAGATCACGACAACATTGCACGTATTCACTACTTCGTTAAAGTAGGTGACACGCTCAGTACGATCTTTTCCTCATGGGGCGTCCCATACGAAACCACGCAAAAGCTACTTGAAGCCGATTTAACCTCCTTGAAACTGGATACCATCAAACCAGGTGACCACCTTGAGTTTGTGGTGGATAGAGACACCAAGACACTGCAACAAGTGATCTTCCACGAAAGCCTTGTCGAACGTTCGATTTACACGCAGAACGACGATGGCACATTCGCTTATGACTTTGTTGAAGAGCCGGGAGAATGGCGTGAGGAAATGTACTCTGGTGAGATCAACGGCAGTTTCTCATCTTCTGCGCACCGACAAGGATTAACTACTACCCAGATTGCCAACATTACGCGTGTACTTCGTGACAAAGTGAATTTTGCTCGCGAGCTGCGAGCTGGTGATAGCTTTCATGTGCTGGTACGTCGTCAGTACGTTGATGACCATTTAACAGGCAATACAGAAGTGCAGGGCATTGCCATCAAGATGCGTGGTAAAGATGTAGAAGCGTTTTTGGCTGAAGATGGTCGCTTCTATGACCGTGATGGAAACAGCCTAGAGCAAGCCTTTAACCGTTATCCAGTCGACAAACAATTCCGACGGATTACGTCTCCGTTTAACCCGAACCGAAGACACCCTGTAACAGGCCGAATTCAACCGCATAATGGCACCGATTTCGCGACGCCTGTGGGTTCACCAGTTTACTCCACGGGTGATGGCAAAGTGATTGCCGTTCGTAACCACCCTTACGCAGGTAAATACTTAGTGGTTGAGCACAACAGCGTGTACAAAACTCGTTATCTGCACTTGAGCCGTTTCTTGGTCAAGAAAGGCGACCACGTTAAGCGTGGACAAAAGATTGCGCTTTCGGGAGCGACAGGCCGTCTAACAGGTCCACACTTGCACTTTGAAGTACTTGTGCGCAACCGTGCCGTAGATTCGATGACAGCCGATTTGCCGTTGGCGAGTTCGATCCCAAACAAAGACAAACCTGCGTTCTTAGCACGAGTTTCTGAGTTTGATGACATGGTTGCTACCGAGCAAAATGCAAGCAACGCAAAAGCGAGCGAGGGTAAAAAGACGTCTTAGACTCTTTGCATAGATCAATGAACAAAGGCAGGCTTCGGCTTGCCTTTGTGTTTTAAGAGCCATGTGTTTTATGAACTGGCTTATTTTAAGCAGCGTGTTGGCTTAGGGAGATTAGACAGACATTCACCACCTCAAACGCTATCTTGGTTGCGCGATGTGATACAGTTCGATTCGCATTCCTGCTGAAATTGACCAAAATACAAGTAGTAACGAGTGGAGGGTGAATGCAAATACCAACCGTAGGCTTTGACCATAAAAAATCGAATCAAGCAGAGATTGAAATCTTCGATCTAGAAAGCTTGCATGGCCAAGAGTACAAAAGCCACTCACCTCAAAAACCGCATCGCATTACCTTCTTTATGATGGTTTACATCGAAAAAGGCAGTGGTGTGCACATGGTGGATTTTAAGCAGTATCCGTTTGAATCTGGCAGCATCCTCTTTGTTCGTCGCGAGCAGGTGCAAGCTTTCGATTTGTCCAACAAGCCCTCCGGTAAAGTGATCATTTTCACCCAAGCGTTTTTAGACCAAGTGCATGCCAACATGCGTTTACCTAACTACACACCAACGCACTTAAACCAAGCTCGTTCACCATTATTGAACTTAGACGAAGCTACCTGCCAGAGTGCCAAACTGCTTATTGGTGAGGTTATCAAGGAAATTGAAAGTCATCATTCCGACCCATTGATCGTCATGTATCTTTTCTCTTCTTTCGCTCTAATGCTGCATCGCCTAAGACCTGAAGAGAGGCACGATAAGTTAACCAAAGAGCAGAGCTACAAGCTTGCACGTTTCTTTGATTTGCTCCAGGCTAATTATGAACATATCCGTGATGCGAACTGGTATGCGGGGCAGATGGGGTCAACGTATAAAACGTTAAATGTTATCTGCAAGCTGGCAACCAACTTAACCGCAAAACAGATGATCGACGCGTTTGTCACAATAGAGATTAAGCGCCGCTTGGTGGTGAGTAACGTTACGACACAGCAGTTAGCTTTTGACTTTGGTTTTGAAGATGCGAGTAATTTTGTTCGATATTTTAAAAATCAAACTGATATGACACCAAGCCAATTCCAGAAGCAGTACGCCGAACCACAGTTATGATGTTGAGTATGAACGCCTTTTTGTGTTCATGTTCGATATTGACCATTTTCCGACGCACATCCACACAGACGAGTCTTTGATTCATTCCTATTATTGTTCTCAAGCCAACAAGAGGAAAATAATATGAACAAATTGACTCGCTTTTTCGCTAGCTCTGTTATCGCATCCACCGTTTTTGCTAGTGCTTCTTTCGCTGTAAATGCCGATGAATTGTCGAATCGTGATAAAGCCGTCGCGGTTATCTCAAGCATTGAAACGGGCGACCAAAACGCGATTTCATACATCAATCCAAATAAGTACATTCAGCATAATCTTGCGGTTGCAGATGGTTTAGCGGGTTTTGGTGAAGTAATGAAGATGCTGCCAGAAGGCAGTGCTAAAGCGAAAGTGATTCGTACCATTCAAGATGGCGAATACGTGGCATTGCACACGGAATACGACTTTTTCGGACCGAAAGCGGGCTTTGATATTTTCCGTTTTGAAGATGGTATGATCGTCGAACACTGGGATAACTTACAAGACGTGGCGAAACCTAATCCAAGTGGTCGCACTCAATTTGACGGTGCAACAGAAATTACAGATGTAAACAAAACGGACGAGAACAAAGCGATCGTTTCTGATTTTGTACAAACCATTTTGGTGAAAGGAGACATGTCTCAGATCAGTAAGTTCATCGGTGATAAAGACAGTGACTATATCCAACACAACGTAGCGGTGGCTGACGGCTTGAGCGGTTTGGGTGTTGCATTGAAGCAATTAGCGGAAGCGGGCATGCCGATGGTATACAGCAAGAACCATTTGATTATCGGTGAAGGGAACTTCGTGTTATCAGTGAGTGAAGGTCAGTTCATGAATCAACACGTCGCGTTCTATGACTTATTCCGCGTCGACAATGGCAAAATTGTAGAGCATTGGGACACGATTGAAGCGATTCCACCGAAGTCAGAGTGGAAGAACGGCAATGGTAAGTTCGGCTTTAAATAGCATCTAAAGACAACATGCACGAAAAAGAGAGTCACATTGTGGGCTCTCTTTTTTCGTTTAAACGAGCTATATACCCAATAATAGTTCGAAAATAAATCAATGTGATACAGGTGTAAAATAAAAACAGCTTAACTTTGGCTTTTATTTGTACAGAAATTAACGACATTAAGTGATAACTGGATTATTAAGGCCTTTATGAAATATGAATAGAATTAAGGCTCTAATTTTTCTCTTTCGTATTTTTGTTGTGGCGCATGAAAAATGTGTGACTTTAATTCCAAATAATATTTTTAAAATCGATTTATTGGATTTTATTCACTTTTTACTTTCCTATTTGTATTGGTTATTGAATTAGCTAAATTATGTCTATTACTTATTTGTTGTAAGGAAAATACTACAACAAAAACAGTTAAGTTAATGTTTTTACGGTTTTATTTAGCCCGGCGTTAGTTCTTTCTATTGAATGCAAAACGAGGGTTTTGTTGCTAACTTGCTGTTAGAATTCTGGAAAATGCTGCTTAGTTCCTCAAAGTAATGCCTTTATCTTGATTGTAAAATGGCTGCTGTTAATTAATTTAAAATAAGCTAATTAAGATTATTCTACATAATGAAGTTTAGTTGGGTTCATATAATGATTGGTTTTATAAAACTATATTTGTAATTATTATTTGAAATAAATTTTGATATTTATCCCAGAAGTTGAAAGGAATTTTTGTCTTGGTTATTTTTACTTATAAATTAAGTGTGCTTGCAAAAAATAGTTGAACCGAAAATTGCAGGTCTTTGTGCAGTACCTAAATAATTAATATAAGACTAAGGACTTAATTATGTATCTAAGAAAGAGCAGTGCTACGCAGACAAATTCCATTGGTTATCGCACGTTAGGGCTAACAATGCTTTGTTCTGGTTTATTGTTGAATCCGATTTCACAAGCCATGGCGGCGGAGTTCAGCACCGATGCGGTTGCACAATCAGAAAGCGAATACTGGAGCACCTATAAGCTAGACATCAAAAACACTGGCTCAGACAGCGCAGACATGCGTGAAGCGGTGATTGAGTTCTTATTGCCTGTCGCGATTAACGACATTGGTTGGGCATCAAATCACCTTTCATACCCATCATGGGAGATTGCTCATACAACACAAGCTGACGGCGTATTGAACGCTGTGACGCTCAAGTTCCCAGCAGGCTCTTGGGTAGACAGTGAGTTGGCATCTGGCGAGTCGGCGGCGTTAACCATCTCTTTTGGCGACGAACTGAAGGATCTCAATGCGTTTGAAGATTCCGTGGTGGTGAAAGTCGATGGTGAAGTTGTTCCTCCACCAGAGTTCTCATTGGATATCTTAGCGCCGGCACAAAACTCTGTGATTTACACTGGCTCGAATGTAGACATCATCACGAGTGTAGAGGGTGAAGGTGCAAGCAAGCTAGAGTTCTGGATCAACAATACCAAGCTGGCAGAACAACCTGTAGTAGAAGGAACGACTGAGTATCAACAAGCTTGGCTACCAGCGGAAATTGGTGCTGCTTCAATTGCTGTCATGGCGTTCAATGAGAGCGGTGAAAAGCTGACTGAACAATCGGTACAAGTGACGGTTGAATCAGAATCTACCGCGCCAAACCCTCCCGTGATTGAGTTTATCTCACCAGACGCAGGCTCTTCTCACCAAAAAGGTGACAGCATCACAATTTCAGCGCATGTGACGGATGCAGATGATGACTTAGCGACAGTTAAGTTCTTCGCTAACGATGCAGAAGTGTGCTCTCTTGATGCGAAAGCGACGCAAGATTTCTCTTGTGATTGGACTGCACAAACTGCGGGTTCAGCAACGCTTCGCGCAGAAGCTCAAGATGACGAACAACATGTTACTCGTAAGAGCCTAACCATTACTGTGACAGACACGGGCACCAGTTGTGGCGATGTTCCTCAATACGAAGATGGCGTGCCATACAAGGTGGGTGATGAAGTTACCAATATCGGCAACATCTATTCATGTACCGTAGCCGGTTGGTGTGGAAACCCAGTTTGGACGCCGGGGACAGGTCACCCAGATTATCCGGATGCGTGGAAAGACGCGTGGGACGAAGTAGGGCAATGTGATCCTAACCCAGTTCCAGTGGTGGATGTTCAATCTCCTCAAGATGGACAAAAAATTGCACCAAACCAAGCGTTCGATGTGATTGTTGATGCGACTGACGATACTGAAGTTGCTCGTGTTGACGTTCAATTGAATGGTCAAGTGGTGGCAACATCAAGCACTCCTACACAAGGCGATACCTACACCATTACAGTTCCTGCACAAGACGAAGGCCAATATACGCTAACCGTTGTCGCTTACGATGACCAAGGTGCCAGTGCAGAAGCCGCACCAATTTCTCTGGCGATCACCGATAAAGACTTGGTGGTTTCGCTGTCCTCTCCAGTGGACGGTTCGAGCTACTTTGAAGGTCGTGCAATTTCAATCAAAGCAGACGCGAAGAGCTACGAAGGTGATATTACTTCAGTAAGCTTTATCGCCAATGGTAATGAGCTATTCAAAGACATTGAAGCGCCATACGAATACGAATGGCTAGGTGCACAGAAGGGCGCTTACACGATCACGGCTAAAGCGGTAAACACAGCAAGCCAAGAGCAAACTTCGGCAACGTCGAACATTACGGTCAAAGAAAGTACAGGTGGCGGCGGTTTAGCCGATAACCCCGATCGCTCTATCAGTTACCTAACATCTTGGGGGTTGAATGACTACGAGCAGTTGTTCAACTCAGAGGGTGATGGTTACCTATTGTCATTTGGTAAGTGGGACGCGAGCGGTAACATCACGATCTCTGATGGCATGCTAACGCCACCAGATTACAATCCGGATTGGATGCCAACACAGTACCTAGCTTGGTCAACGCTTAAGCATGACAATGAAAACGTGACTATGATGGTGGCATTTGGTGGTCAAACGTACGAAAGCATTTGGTCAGCGATCAGCACGCCACAAAGCCGTGAAGCGGTCGCAACTGGATTGGTTGATTTGGTACATACGCCATTCCCTGTGTATAAAAAGAATCTGACACCAGAAGAGATGGAAGGTGAATGTCTTGCATCAAAACCTGATGGCAGCTGTGATTACAGTAAGTACCAGCTAGCAGGCTACGTACACATTGACGGTCTAGATTTCGACTTCGAGAAAGCCGCTCGTATTACGGATAAAGAGAACCAAGATCTGACTGCTCTGATCAAACTGATCCGTGAGAAAGTAGGCAATACGAAAGTGCTGTCTCTGACGACTTACCACGTAGGTGCAGACCCAGTTGAGTGTATGGATGCGAGTGTGTTCGAAAATTGTTCTTACATTGAACCATCAGGCCGTTCATCTCACCACGGTGAAGTGATCGATTTGCTGAAAGCAACCAAGAACGACTTCGATTTCTTCAACGTAATGACCTACGACGCTGGTCGAAACTTCCTCTACGACGTCGCGATGGCGAACTATGCTGAATATATTGGAGACAAGTCGAAGATTGTTTTAGGTAACACGATCAACAGCCAATGGGCACCTGGTGGTAACTTTGTTGAAACGCCTCAAAACAACCTAGACCGTGCTAAATGGCAGAAAGATAACGGTTACGGTGGTTTCTTTATGTGGACGCTAGGTTCAAACAACCAAGGTTTGAGCATGGCAGAACAAGTTGACTACTTTAATGACATGATCAGTGTAAGCAAGTAGTACTCACCTCATCTTGTAATCTACTTGAACGACGGAAGGCTCTCATGCCTTCCGTTATTTCTTCAATCTTCATCATGGGAACGCTTTTGTTCGCCGTTTTCCCATGCCAATCTCAATAAAAATCAGTGGTGACAATATGTCGAAATTAGATTCTGGTCAGCACCAGAAAGCGATTCCGCACGTCCAAAATACACCCACTCAACACTATGACGCGTTCAGTAAATGGCTTCATTGGATAATGGCAGTCATTATTATCTATGCAACGATTGCAGGCTACGGCATGTTATTCGTCATGGACATGCCGCAACTGTTCCACGTTTTATCTACGCTCAATATGTCATTTGCAACGATTGCTTCGGTGCTCTTGATTGTCAGGTGGGGGTGGTCATTTTTTCGTAATGCTCCAGAGCTACCAGACACGATTCCAAACACTCAGAAAAGTATGGCCAAACTTGCACATGGCGCTCTCTATCTAGTGATGTTCGTTGTGTTTGTCAGTGGCTTTTTAATGCTTAAGCACGAGTACCCATTCTTTTGGCTGTTTACTATTCCAAACCCAATTTCAAATGCTGAAGTGAATGCGTTCTTTTTTATGGTTCATCGTTTTGGCTGCGCGACTCTCGCAACTTTGGTGTTGCTGCATGTGCTCGCAGCTCTAAAGCATCATTTCGTGAATAAGAATGATGTATTAAGAAGCATGGCGTTTAACGGATCCAAGCAAAGCCAATCTTAAATCAAACGGAAAGGTTGGCTGAAATACTATAGAGAAAAAAGGCTTGGTGAGCCTCCAAGCCTTTGTTTCGCGTTATCAAGCCGTTTTGGGCTAAATAACTACTTTTTAAAGGTGAGATTCAGAGTAAGTGGAACTCGGTCTGAAATCTTAATCCCACCAACCGTTGCTGCAAGGTTCGTTAAGTTGTCAGTCGGGATACCAAAATCGCCAGCACCGATGATGACAGGGGCACTCGAACTGACCATTACCGTATTACCTGCATTGAGTACCACGACTGGGAATTCGACGGATTTCGTCTTACCAAACAGCGTGACTTCAGCCGGTACTTTTACTTTGTGTGAGCCTTCACCCAGAGATGCCCAATCTACTTTGCCTGTCACTGTTACTGGCGCATGTTTTGCAGATTCAAAGAAGATCTCGTTCAGGCGCGTATTACGAATTGGAATGCCTGTATTGATGCTGTTTAGGTCGATAGCCACATCAAACTGCCCATCACTGTTGAGTGTGCCGGAAAGGGTGTCAATGGTCGCGGGCTCAACAATATATTGCTTTTTGATTGTTGCGAAACTTAGGGAAGATAGATCGGAATCAAGCGTGTAGCTGTCTGCAGCAAATGCGGCACTAGAAAACAGTGCGACCGCGATGCTTAGTGTAGAGAAAGCCTTTTTCATTATTGTTAACCTTATTTATGTTGAACGATGGTTCCACTTGATAGTAGTTCGGATTTATAAAAGTTAATAAGGAATTAAATCGATTGATTTGGGTGATTTTTTCGATGTGATTGAGTGCTCAAATGTCATGGTTTGATATCAATACAACTGATGTTATGTCTGCTTTGAATGTCAAAAATACGCTAATTAGCAATAACTTAATAAGCAGGTGCGAATGTGTGAATTTATTTCTAATTGATGATTCGCGACTTGCTTAGGTTGCCGTTACACTGTTCGCACATTTTATCATTCGTTAGGTTGGTTGGCTTATGTATACCGTTGGGATTGTGTTGTTTGATGATTTCACAGACGTAGACTTTTTCTTGATGTATGACCTGTTAGGAAGGACGCAAGACAGTTGGACAGTCAAAGTGCTAGGGACCAAGCCAGAGCATGTTTCTCATCTAGGTATGACGGTAAAGACGGACGGTCATATCTCTGAAGTTGCAACGCAAGACGTTGTGCTTATCGCGAGTGGCAAGAAAGGCATACCAGCAGCGCTTCAAGATAGTGAGTTCATGTCCGCGATGAAGCTCAACCCAGATAGGCAGCTAATTGGCTCTATCTGCGCGGGTTCTTTTATCTTGCATGAATTGGGCTTGCTTGACGGTAAAAAGCTCACAACCAACCCAGATGCTAAAGCGGTGTTAAAGGGCATGGGAGGAGACGTTCAAGATGTTCCTTTGGTTGTTGAGGGTAATATTGCAACGGCGGGAGGTTGTTTATCATTGATGTACCTCATTGGTTGGTTAGCAGAGCGCCTGTTTGATTCTGATAAGCGACGCGAAATCCAAAACCAGTTGATACCCGCAGGGCAGTTGGAGATATTCGAGTCTCTTATCGCCAACACAATCATGGAAGCAGAAATGCTTAACCAAGTGACTTGCTCAGCGGAATAAGCAATAACTCTGATTTTCCCTTTGTGACTGAACACAAACTTGTTTACTAAACCGTTGAATGTACGGGGAAGTGTACTAGGTTTTATATGAGCGCTTGTTTTAAGACCGCGGCTATCTAAGCCATCGGTCTTTGATTATGTGCGGATAAATACTGTGTTGGGTCCATTCACGCGTCATCGATTATCGGATTACCGATAAATAAGAATATGGCGCGAAACCAAAGGGAAAAACAGTTGAGCAATCCAAATGAAAATTTAGAGAAAGTACTGGCCAAAGCGTTTACCACGTCTTTGATTCGATTCTCAGTCACGACGCTTATCGTTATTGTCTGTTGGTGGGCGTTTTTACCATTTCTTCCTATCTTGCTTTGGGCGTTGGTGCTTGCCATTGCGCTCTATCCAGTCAAACTCGTCATTGAAAGAAAGCTTGGATTAAGCTCGGCTCGTGCTGCGACATTGATTGCCATCATTGGTGTGTTGATTCTCGGCACGCCAACGGCCATGGTGGGTAATTCCTTTGCTTCGAAAACACTCGGTGCATTTGAATCTTATCGAGATGGCACTTTGGTCATTGCTAAGCCTGCAGACAGCGTCAAAACTTGGCCTTTAGTTGGTGAAAAAGTTCATGCTGTTTGGTATGAAGCTGCGGATGACTTACCTACATTTATCGAGAAACGCCAGCCTCAAATTAAAGGTTTCTTTAGTTGGTTTGTCGATAGTGCAACGGGGGCCGCTAAAAGTGTATTCATGCTCATCGGTGCTATTATCATTGCGGGTGTCATGCTCGCTTGGGCACAACCTGCTGCAACGTCGATACGTAAGATCTTCATTAGTTTTACGGATGAGGTGAGAGGGCCAGATTTACATCAACTCACCACGGCCACCATCAGACAAGTCGCTGTAGGGATCATTGGTATAGCGTTCTTAACGGCAATGGCATTCGGTGGTGTCGTGGCGTTATCCGGCGTACCTGCCGCAGCATTGTTTACGCTTATTGCGTTGATCTTTGCGATTGTGCAACTGCCCGTGACCATTATTGCGTTAGTTACCGTCGGTATTTTGTGGGCAGGAGATAGCGGCACGGTTCATAATGTTGTCTTCACGGTTTTGCTCCTTGCTGCAAGTTTAATAGATAACTTCTTAAAGCCGTTAATTCTTGGCCGCGGCCTCGAAGTTCCTATGCCTATTGTTCTTATTGGTGCAGTGGGCGGCATGATGTCGGGTGGTATTCTTGGCATGTTCATTGGTGCTGCGTTCTTAGCTGCGGGTTACCAAGTATTTATGAAGTGGGTAGACACAGAAACCCAAGACGTTGCTGATGCGATTAAGGATGCAGGAACACAAGGACAAGAATCTAGGAAGTAGAAAGACGAACGAGATTCTCAATTGAGCAAAAGACGGTACTGATAGCCGTCTTTTTTGTTGTCTGTGAATTGAACCGTTCCACACAAAAATTTACCGTTTGGATCAATCTTTTTAATCAACACAATCGATCGTGTCGATCAATGACATCGATCGATAGAAAATTAATCAATTTTGATAAAAAAGTTTTGTCTTAACGATACTCATTGGGCATCGACGGTTATTCTATTATGCGTATAATCCCTGTTTCTTGATTATCGTAATCATAATAATTGTGATAAGAAAAGAAATAACTGAAATATAGATGGAATTTTGAGAATCAAATAAAGGATATGGAGAACGACACGAACTGGGAAGGTTACAGTGAACAAAAGCATCAAAGTAGTATTAGTCATGTCGATACTAATATTAACCGAATTCCTTGCGACTGAGTTGAGTCGAATTAATAACCAAAAAGAATCTGCAAATGTAATCAGTACGATAAACAAAGAGATGAAGAAGGTTTTTAATGACGCGTTAATCACGGCTGAAGTCTTGAAAGAAGTCGTGGTGCTTTCTGAAGACAGCAGCATCTCACTTGAAGCGTTTAACAAACTGAGCCGAACTCTGTTGTTTTCCTATAGTAACGTTGATTCTTTGCTCTATTTGCCACAAGGCGTCGTGACGCTTGTCTACCCATACGAAGAAAACAAACGAGCGATTGGTCACAATGTGCTTCAAGATCAAAGCAGAAGGCTAGGAGCAGAGCAGTCGATTAATTGTCGTAAAAATACGGTAATTGGTCCGGTTAAGCTTGTTCAGAATGGTAAGCAAGCCTTTATCCTTCGTAAAGCAATTACTAATGAATCTGGATTTATTGGTTTTTCGTCTTCCATTATTTATTTAGAAACCATTCTAAATTCATTAGAAAGTATTCTGGAAGATAAAAATATATCTAATTATTCGATTGTTGGGTTCGATCCGGATAATCGTAATTTTCATGAAAAAGTGATCAGTAGTAAAGGTCATATTGATTGTGATGTTGATATCAGCATAGTGACAATATTTAATACCAACTGGCAGGTCTCAATTTCACAAAGCGACTCGGGATTACTGGCTAGAGCCGCTATATTCTCGACGTTGTTTATTACATTGCTTTTAATTATGTCTCCCGTGAAGTTTTTCAATCAGTATCGACGGTCTGAAAAACAGCGTTTCGATCTACAAAACGAAGCATACACAGACTTCCTTACTGGCTTGTTGAATCGCCGTGGCTTAGAAAATCGATTTTATGCGTTAAAAGAGCAAGAGGTTTCCGGTTCTATTGCCGTTTTTGATATCGACTTCTTTAAAGCTATCAATGATACCTACGGCCACGAAATTGGCGATGTGGTTCTGGTTCAGTTTGCTTTACTGTGTGGGGCGAAGACCGAATTGAATTTTACTTTGTCACGTACTGGTGGCGAGGAATTTGTTCTTCTTATGCCTGGTGTTAAGAGCTCAGAAGCAATGTTGTTCTGTGAGGAGCTTCGACAAGAGGTCGCTGCTACTCCAATTCTTATTAATGATTTGAAGATAGAAATCACCGTGAGTATTGGTGTTGCTCATTTTGATTCTGCTGATGGTATAAGAATCGCTTTAGCTGAAGCGGATGAAGCGCTATACAAAGCTAAGCAATCTGGCAGAAATCGGGTTTACGTGAAAGCTTGATAAAGCCCCCCGGATATTGGTAGTAAAGCTGGTCTGATGAGTTCTTGTATCCTAGATGTGCGGTAGCCATTTCTACTACAATGCTCGGCCTTTTAAGCAAGACCTCTCGGGCAAAGTAAAGTGAGTAAGCAGTACACTTGTGACGATTTGGTATTCGACATCGAAAAGATGAGCGTCAGAACAGATCGTTTAGAACGTTCATTAAATTACAACGAATGTCTTTTATTTAAAGCGTTTCTGGACAATGCAAGTCAAGTTCTTGATAAAGAAACGCTCAAACAAGCAGGGTGGCCGGATACCATTGTAACGGACTCTTCCCTGCAAAAGTCGGTGCAAAAGCTGAGGCTTGCCATTGCTATCTCTGATTGCGTAGAGCTACGAACCATTGCGGGTGTCGGATACATGCTCTATTGCAGCTGTGCGGGAGCCAATGAATCAACGTCAACTCGTTGTGCTTTCAATTCACTTACATTAGCGAAAGCCTTGCTGGCGTCTGTTTCTCTAGTTCTCATAGTGTTGTCTTTCTTCAATTTCTCTAGGGTCACCAACACGCATTTGGTTTCTTATCGCCATGATGGTCATGAGATCATGGAACTCAACCACCATCGGGTACTTAAGCCAAAAGGGATGGTATTACCATTGAAGATAGAATCTTTAATTGAACATTCCAAATGTGATTGTTTCTATTCTGTGGCACAAACAGAAGGACTTTACACCCTATCGGTTTACGACAACGTGCACCGACGTAGCGAGAACTATCTGTTTGAAGTGGAGACACTCCCTAAGGTAATTAAGGAGCTCGGATGATACGCAGTTTGAGACCTTGGATTGGTTTGTTTTTACTCGCTTCTATGCTTTACAGTGTTTCGTTATACGTGAGTGGTAAGAAGCTTCTACTTAGTGGAAGATACACCACCACCGTACAACAATACTCAGCGGACAACGGTGTTTGGAAAGAACGCATAGAAGTTGATTTAAATAACGAAAACCTAGAGTCAACGATATCCATAGAGGGAGATGGTCTAGAGGGCGTTGCGCTCTTTGCGGTCACAGGTAAAATCACCAAGTCATTTAATGGCGAATTTGAGTTTTTCTATAAGACTGAGCCGATTCAAACGACTAAGGTATTGGATGGTTACCAAGCGGCGAGCTACAGCTCCCTGTTTCTTTCTGGTACGTCTAAGAACCAACTCATCTATCACGATGAAAATCTTGATGTGATAGCGCGAGAACGAAATCACTTAATGCTGAGCCGAGTTTGGTAATTATTTACTTTTTAAAACGAAAAAACTCCCGGTTTCCCGGGAGAAGAAGCCAACTAAGGTTGTTGTTATTAGAAGTGGTATTTCACATTTGCTGTTAGCAGTACTTCGTCACCAATCTTATATGATGAAGTATGTTTTTGGCCGTTGTAGGTCTCTGAATATTCGACCTCATTTGTGTGGTGCAGGTAGCTTACTTCAGTACCCACGCTCCAAGCTTTAAAGCGGTAGTTTAGTCCTGTTTGCGCGCCCAGAACGACGCCATTTAGCTCGTCCGCACCATCAGAATCTGAGTTATACATCTCGTAGCCAAGCTTGCCACCAATGGTCCATGCCAGTTTTTGCGTGATAGGTACAAGGTAATCGTATTGTGCGTATAGCGTGCCAACTTCAAGGTCATCGTCGCTGTAGTCAAGACTTACTCCGCGGTAGTCGTAACCGATGCTGAACTGATGCGCTTGGTTAAGGATTACACCACCTTCCACGCCAAATACCATTGATGATTTTAGGTCTAGGTGCTCTTCTTTTCCGTCATATTTCGATTCAGCTTGACCACTTAAGCGTGCGCCAGCATCAATACCAACAAACGGTTCGTATTTTACTGCTGCGTTAACGTTGAACGTTGTTGCTGCTGTTAATGCTGCTAGAGCGAAAAGTGCTGCTGTCTTATTTTGCATCATGTATTTCCTAGTGTAATAGCTGCTAATTGATAACTCGTTGTTACCTTTGTGCTCTTTCACATCGTGGTGAAAGTGGTGGCTAAGCTAGATACTGATGCACAAAAAGAGAAACGAATTGCGCAGAATGTTGCGGAAAAAAGGTCAAAGTTCGTTTTTATAATAATTTATGTTTTTTTGCGCTTTGGTAAGCGGCTGAAAATTCGTACTTTTAATGCTTCCTACGCAAACCTATCGTTGTAATACGGGAAATTCCGTTGCCTGTTTTTAACTTGGCATTTAATGCCAGATTCACAGATATGCGCTTAGAACCTTGTAAATGGTGTGTGCATGCGGTTTAAATTCAAGCACATAACAAAAACAATGTGAGTGATTATGAAGTTAAAAGTGTATTTGTCGGGTGAGATCCACACCGACTGGCGTGAGCAAATCATCAAAGGCTGTGAAGCAAAAGATCTGGCTGTGTCGTTTATTTCTGCCAACACGCATCATGAATCCAGCGATGCAGCGGGCGATGGTTTGGGCTCGGAAGACAATCCTTTTTGGCGCGATCATAAATCAGCGAAAGTAAATGCGATTCGAATTCAGACCGCCATTAAGTCTTGCGACCTTGCCGTGATTCGATTTGGGGATAAATACAAGCAGTGGAATGCGGCGTTTGATGCAGGCTTCTGTGCCGCTTTAGGTAAGCCTTACATCACTTTGCATGATGAAAACATTGTCCATGCACTTAAAGAAGTTGATGCTTCAGCGCAAGCATGGGCAACAACGCCAGAACAGATCGTCGAGTTAATTGCGTACACCGTGACTCCATAACTGAAAAAAAGACCTCCATCACGGAGGTCTTTTTGAATTGTGCTGTTAATGTCACTAAGACAAAACTTAGATATTCACGACGACTTTACCAATCGCTTGACCACTGGCTAGACGATCATGCGCAGCGCCAGCTTGCTTAAGGGTAAACTCGTGTTCATCGAGAACCGGTTTTAGTGCGCCTGATTCTGCAATCTTGGCTAATTCTTTTAGGATGATGGCATGTTCGCGTCGACCAACATTGTGGATCATCGGAATCAGCATAAATACAACGTGCAATGACAAGCCTTTCATGTGAACGGTACTTAAATCTTGCTCATGCAAAGACACGGTTGTTGCAACTTGACCGTTGAGTTTTGCTGCATCAAACGAGTTAGTTAGGTTTGCACCGCCAACCGAATCGAAGACTACATCAAAACCAGCACCAGAGGTGTGTTTTGTAACGTAATCGGCTACAGACTCAGTACGGTAATCAATCGCGGTTGCACCGAGCTCGGTAATCAAGTCATTCTTCACACCTGTGGAGCCAGTTGCGAAGACTTCAGCCCCCATGTGACGAGCAAGCTGCAGTGCAATATGGCCAACACCACCTGCGCCGCCATGAACCAGTACTTGTTGACCTTGGCGAACACCAGCACGAATCAAACCTTCGTAAGCCGTAATGCCAACCAATGGAATTGCCGCCGCTTCACGCATAGAAAGGTTGCTTGGCTTGTGAGCGATAAGATCCGCGTCTGCCACCATGTATTCCGCTAGAGAACCTTGAAGATCACCAAGGCCACCCGCACAACCATAAACCTCATCACCAACCGTGTATTCGGTAACACCTTCACCTACGGCTTCAACCGTACCTGCGAAGTCCATACCTAGAATGCCTGGAAGTTGTGGGTGGAAGGGTAAACCTTCGCCCATTTCACGCAGCATCATATCAACGGTATTAACGCTTGATGCAGCGACTTTAACTAAGACGTGGCCCGCTTTAACTTCCGGTTTTTGTACGTCTGCTGTTTCAAATACTTCTGAACTACCAAACTGACGAATTACGGCTGCTTTCATTATGATTTCCTCGGTTGTGCGTTTGTATGGATTCAGTATAGGCGCAATTTCAAAATTGATAATTGGGCTGAAAAAGAAATCAGTTTTAAGTTTTTGTTGATAATACTACGAGTAGTAAACCGCAGAGTTACTTACTCACCAATTGAAAGTAAAGATCAGATCAGGGTGATTTGTTGCTAGCCGTTATTGAGGAAATCACCTTTTAGTTTTCGTAGATACTGTTTCTTTTTATGCGTCATTGTTTGATGTTTTTTAGAGGCGTAACGTTAATTGCGTTGCTTTGAAAAATGGCAACTTAATGATTTTATTGGAAAAAGGAAATGGATATGGCTTACGAAGGCTACAAAACGTTTACTGCAAAGCAAGAAGACGCAATTCTTTATGTCACGTTTGATTTTGGTACGGTAAACGTGCAAGGGCAGGAAATGTTGGCGGATTTGAATGGGTTAGCACTGCGATTAGAACGTGATCGTAGTGTCAAAGTGGTTGTATTCCAATCAGCCAACCCGGAGATTTGGGTTTGTCATTACGATACCGAATTGCTTAAAGAGATGTCCACAGAGGCTGTTTCTCGCGAAGAAGCGAAGTTACTCGATCTTCAAGCGGTTCTTGAAAGAATCAGCAAGCTACCACAAGCCACAATTGCAAAACTAGAAGGCTTTGCCCGTGGTGGCGGTCATGAATTTGCATTGGCCTGTGATATGCGTTTTGCCGCTCGCGGTAAATACAAATTCATGCAGATGGAAGTGGGTATGGGCATCTTGCCTTGTGGCGGCGGTGCATCTCGTATGGCGCGTCAGGTGGGTTTAGGTCGTGCCCTAGAGATCATCTTGAGCGCTCGTGACTTCGATGCGGATGAAGC
The DNA here is from genome assembly GCF_001557775.1 of Vibrio sp. MOR3. NCBI lineage: Bacteria > Pseudomonadati > Pseudomonadota > Gammaproteobacteria > Vibrionales > Vibrionaceae > Vibrio > Vibrio sp. MOR3. The sequence goes on from NZ_LNRD01000001.1 coordinate 779,480, forward strand.
AGAAGCGTACGGCACCATCAACAAAGCGTTAGAACCCGATGAAATTGGCCCTTATGTTGATGCATTGGCGCAGCGAATTTCTAAGTTCCCGGCTGAATCTATCAATGCATGTAAACAGATGGTGTACGAGTCAATCGACAAGCCAATTGATGAAGCATTGAAAGCCGAAGCCTACTGGCTTTACCAAGCAACGAGCAAGACGCCTGCAGTTAAGCGTTTCCAAATTGCCGATGATCAAGGCTTAGAGCATGACATCGAGAACCAACGTAATTGGGAAGACTTGGTGATGAAGGTACAAGACATCAACTAAGCTGTTGCGTTAGTTTCTTAGCAAGCACTAGAAAGGCGAGCCAAGTGGTTCGCCTTTTTGTGTTCATTGGTTTTTGCTTTATCGTTCTTAAAATCGCAGGCCAATCGAGCTTGTTTATGGGAATGAACTTTCGAATTAATTCACAGACTTGAACAACGTTTTTGATAGACTGCAAAGCGATAGTTTTAGTGAGGAACACGTTTAATGCCGACCATACTTTGTTTTGGCGATTCAAATACCTGGGGCGCAGTACCGAATGAAGATCGCCGTTACGGACCAAACGAGCGATGGCCATCCTTGTTACGAATGTCTCTACCGGATGGTTATGAGGTCATAGAGGAAGGGCAACCAGGGCGAACAACTGTGCACGATGATCCTTTTGAAGGTGAGAAAAATGGCCTTCGCTATTTACGCCCTTGCTTGGAATCTCATCTGCCTGACTTGGTCATCATTATGCTCGGCACGAACGACATGAAAAACTGCTTGGGTTTATCCGCTTTCGATATCTCTCGTGGGGCAGCTCGCTTAGCACAAGAGGTTCTTAACTTTGATAACTGGGCAAAGCGAGAAGCGCCGCAAGTTCTATTAGTCGCGCCGCCACCCGTGCATGAGATTGGTTTCTTCGGGAGTATGTTTATCGGTGGGGCGGAGAAATCCAAAGAGTTTGGCTTTCATTATCGAAACCGAGCGGAAGAGCTGGGATGTGCATTTTTTGATGCCGGAACCGTGGTGGAATCTTGTCCTAAAGAGGGAATTCATTGGCAACAAGACCAGCATGATAAATTGGCGAAAGCACTGCAACCCATGGTGTTAGCGGCTTTTCAAAAATCATAGATGTTAAGAGATTACAGAGTAAACAGGCTTTTCGTCTAAGGAAAAGCCTGTATTGAAAGGGTTGAGAAGTAGGGCGAGTATGCCTGCGCCCTAAAGGCGGTGACGTAAGCAGCTTGGTGCTTTATCCATGCGTAGAGTGTTTACGCCAAGGCTAAACCGCTGTCTGGGCTTTCGTGTGCGGGAATTCTATGTATCCTTGCGGGACTGCCTTTTACGTGCGCCCACATCCGCAACATCGGACGCTTTGCAACAACCTCCGCCTTTGATCGGCCTACGTGAAAACATCACACCAATTGCGAGCATCGCAATACAACTTAGGAAAATAAGAACGGTAAGAACTAAAGTCATAACACCACCTCCTATAAATCGTTGTATTGTCATCTTTCTCCAATTTTATAAACAAAGCAATGGTCGTTTTGTAACCACTTATTATTTTTATCAATAGTTAGACCTTTGCTGGTGATGAAACGTGATGAGAAACGAAGGCGAGTTCTGAGAAATCAGCCCCTGTGATCTTTACCGATTCTTAAGTTTTGCGTCTAAGACAGCAATTGGATTCCTTCTATAACTCACTAAGTTGTTATGTTATAACATGCACTCATCCAGAGTTTGTAGGTCAAAGGTATGCCATCAATTCCAGTCACCATTTTGCATGGGTTTCTCGGGTCCGGGAAAACCACGTTTTTACGCAACATTCTTCAACAAGCCGATTCTTCTGGTATTGATCTTTCCGTTATTGTGAATGACATGAGTGAGTTAGACGTCGATGGCGTGCTTATCTTAAATACCGATGCGGTGAGTGAAGAGCAGGGCAATTTTGTCACGATCAGTGGAGACAGCATCAGCAGCCCGAGTGGTGTAAAGCAGCTCGATAAAGCCCTTAAAAAGCTCTGCGCAGAAAAATTGCCAGAATGGATTGTGATTGAAACGTCGGGCAGTAGTCATCCTTTGCCTTTGGTTGAGTATTTTAAAAACAACGCACCATTCGCACTCAAAGACGTGATTACGTTGGTGGATGCGACTTGGTTGCGAGATGACTATCGACAAGGCTCTGCTTTAATTCCGAAGTGGCAAGAGAACGTACAGCAGGGTGTTCGCGGCGTTGAAAACTTGTTGGTAGAGCAAATCATGTTCTCAAACCGTGTCATGCTCACCAAGACGGACAAAGTGGATGACAATACCGTTCGCAACATCGCGCAGGCGATTCATCCGCTTAATGTTTACACCGAGATAATCAAAACGTCATGGGGAAACTTGGATATCCGCATGTTGAAAGGTGAGCAAGACTACAATTTCTTCCTCGTTGAGCAATTAATCGCCGAACTACGTGAGACGGTGAATGAGCCGCTGAACCTCTCTGATAAAGATGAACAAAGCCTTGTCGCGAAAGTGATCAAAGATGATCGACCTTTTCATCCTGCACGTTTGTGGAATACCTGCCATCAGTATTTAACTAAAGGTGTGTTCCGCAGTAAGGGGTTCTTTTGGTTCCCAACTCGAGACGATGTTTCACTGCTTTGGAGCCAAGCAAACGGCAATGTGGGGCTTGAAATTACAGGCTTTTGGCGCGCTTCGGTAATCAATGACGAATCGCAAAACTTTACTGATGAACATCGTCAAATCCTGCAAGATAAGATAGACAGCGTTGAAAGTCGCTTTGGTGATCGTCGTTGTCGCTTAACGGTGATTGGGCAAGAAAACGAAGTCGATGTGTTTATTGATGCGCTGGAAAACTGCTTTTTAACGGAAGCGGAATTGGAGCAATGGCAACAAGGGGCAACATTTGAAGATCCTTGGCCAAAGAAAATAGCTAAGTTGAGCCAGAAGAAGATGCTTTGAATGTACTGGTGAGGGTTCCCTTGGTGCATGTTTGAATCTCGGCTTGTACCAAGAACGGACTTGCTGCGTTGGCTCGGTATAACAAAATTGGCTCTGTGTAACGAGAAAGCCTCCCGAATGGTGGGAGGCTTTTTTGTCTCTCAGTCGTTTACTGTTCCCATTCAGGGAAAGGGTCTTCCATAGATAACCAATAGTCGAGCCCTTGCTCCATCTCATCTTCTGCTAACAAGCATTCGTTGAGACGAGCAATCAATTTCTCTTGCTCTAATCCCTGACCAATAAACACCAATTCTTGTCGCATATCGCCGTATGGTTCTTCCCAAATGTCGTTTATAGCGTCGAGGTAATCTTGATCCTTTGGCCATTCCTCCTTCGGAATCGCTTTCCAAAACATACCCGCAACACCATAACGTGCGATGCCTCCCGCTTGGCTCCATTGACCGACAAACTCTGGTCTTGTTGCTAGCCAAAAGTAACCCTTGGAACGAATCAGTTTGCCGTAATCTTTCGCATTGTGGAGGAAGTCGTAAAACTTCTCTGGATGGAAAGGACGTCTCGCATGATAGGCAAAGCTGGAAATGCCGTATTCTTCGGTTTCAGGTATGTGTTCGCCTCGCATTTCCTTCAACCAACCTGGGGCTTGTTGTGCCTTTTCAAAACTGAAGCTTTGTGTGTCGAGTACTGCTTCAAGTTCTACTTCACCATTCGAGATAGGAAGAATAGTGGCGGATGTATTGAGAGTTTTAAGAATCGCAATAAGCCTTTCGATTTCTGATTTCTCAGCAAGGTCGGTTTTACTTATCAAGATAACGTCAGCGAACTCGACTTGATCAACGAGTAAGTCGGCGACGCTGCGTTCATCGTCTTCGCCTAAGGATTCGGCTGTCTCTGTTAAGAACTTAGCTTCATCGTAATCACGCAGAAAGTTAATCGCATCAACCACCGTAACCATTGTGTCTAAACGTGCAACGTCTGAAAGTGATAGCCCGTTTTCATCAGCAAACGTAAAAGTCTCTGCAACGGGAAGTGGCTCGGCGATGCCAGTGGACTCGATAACTAAGTAATCGAATCTGCCTTCTTGTGCGAGTTTAGTGACTTCTTCAAGTAGATCTTCACGCAGGGTACAACAGATGCAGCCGTTACTCATTTCAACCAACTTTTCTTCACTGTGGTTGAGAGAAACTTCATTCTGAACGGTCGCTGCATCGATGTTGACTTCGCTCATGTCGTTGACGATGACCGCGACTTTTCTGCCTTGTCTATTGTTAAGAATATGACTTAAAACGGTTGTTTTTCCTGCGCCTAGAAAGCCGGACAAAACCGTAACAGGGAGTTTCTGGGTGTTCATGCTCATGCTCTTTATAGTGTAATGTTATAATATAACAATTAATATAGTCGGTGATCTTAACTCTGGCATCAAGCAGTTTGTGACTGTGTCGAGTACTGCACCTTATTGGCGCATTCATTCGTCGTTAAGTTATACAGATCCAGATGTACGGAATTTAGAGAGCGAACTCTTATCTCGGTGTGGAGGTTCTATGAACGAAGAGAAAAAGCATGTCATGACAGAAGAAGAAATTCTTGCAGCGCCCGAGGCGGATTATATGAATGAAGCTCAGATCACGTTTTTTGAAAACCGATTATTTGAGCTTTATGAATCGACATTAGCGCATATTGAACGCGCGAAAGAAGAGATGATTGCGCCAATGGAATTCAGTGACGAAAGCGATAGGGCGTCCAGTGAAGAGCAATCTGCAATCGCATTAAGAATCATAGATAGAGAGCAAAAGCTGTTACCTAAGATTCAACAATCGTTGGCTCGTTTGCGCGCAGGAGAGTACGGCTACTGTTTAGAGTCTGGTGAACCTATCGGCATTCCAAGGTTATTGGCACGACCTACCGCTGAATATAGTGCAGAAGTAAAAGCGCAAATGGAGTCAAAAGAGCACTGGTATAGAGAGTAAAATGTTACCCAAGTAAATAGGGGTAAAGTGGGTTTTAAATCTCCATGCGTCGCATAATAACTTGCAAGGCAATACTTGTTTTCACTCAACATGAATCTTCTTCATGTTGAGTGTGAGGAAATGTAACTTTCACTTACGTCATATTGTGATTGAATAGCCAAATAGATTTTAGCGGTATGGATGTCTAAATGGTAAATCTTACAATATTGGATGGTGGCATGGGGCGCGAGCTAAAACGCATCGGTGCTCCTTTTTCTCAACCCCTCTGGAGTGCCCAAGCACTTATCGAATCCTCACAGCATGTTACGCAAGCGCACCAAGGTTTTATTGATGCAGGTGCACAGATCATTACCGTCAACAGTTATGCTTGTGTTCCGTTTCATCTAGGTGAAGATTTGTATGCAGAGCAGGGACGCGAGCTGGCAGAGAAAGCCGCGAAAATTGCTCGTGACGTCGTGACCGTGTCACAAAAAGAAGTGCTTGTTGCCGGCGCTATACCTCCTGCCTTTGGTTCTTATCGACCTGATTTATTTGAAGAAAAGCGTGCTTACGACATCAGTGTGAATCTATTTGAAGCGCAAGAGCCATATGTAGATATTTGGTTGGCGGAAACTGTCGCAAGCCTTGGTGAAGCGCGAGTGATCAGCAAAGTTCTGTCTAAAACCGACAAGCCAGTTTATATCTCTTTCACGTTAGAAGATGAAATCAGCGAAGTCTCACGTCTGCGCTCTGGTGAGCTTGTCATAGACGCAGTTGAAGCACTTCTTGATACTAATGCGACTGGTATTTTCTTCAACTGCTCAATTCCTGAAGTGATTGAACAAGCGATCAAAGATGTGAATCAGGTATTGGAGCGGACTGGGACTACGTTAACTATTGGTGTCTACGCAAACAGCTTTGCGCCCATTAAAGCGAATCACCAAGCGAATGAGTCATACCAAGGGCTTAGAAACTTCTCTCCAACAGAATATTTGGAATACGCAAAAACGTGGCATCGCTTAGGGGCGAGTATCATTGGCGGCTGTTGTGGCATTGAGCCTAGTCATATTGAAGAACTGACAGCGTGGAGAGACAGCCTTGAAGAATCTTAATCTCGGACTCACCATTCCTGCGATTGGCACTGTCCTGCTCATTTTACTTGTCTCTTCGATGTTCCCAGAGCAGTCTCAAGCTATGGCGAACAACGCAATGACGTTTGTGACCGATTGGTTTGGCTGGTTAGTGTAAATCTGCAGTCTTGCTCTTGTTGGCTTTCTATTTTGGTTGGCGTTTTCCAAGTACGGCGACATTCGATTAGGTGAAGGAAAGCCAGAGTATTCGAACTTCTCTTTTGGCGGCATGATCTTTACGGCTGGTGTTGGTGCATCGCTTATTTATTGGGGGATTGGAGAGCCAATGTACTACCTGCAATCTCCACCACTATTTGCTGAAGAGAACAGTTACACTGCAGCGGCGTGGTCAGTCACTTATTCAATGTTCCACTGGGGGATAACAGGGTGGGCGATCTACTGTTTCCCTGCGATTCCTTTTGCTTACGCTTTTTATGTGCAAAAACGCCGTACATTGAAGCTCTCGACACTGTGTGAACCCGTGCTGGGCAAGAATCCAATCGTGGGTAAATGCGTCGACCTTTTGGCCATCTTCGGAACACTAGCGGCTTTTGCGAGTTCATTGGCGTTAACCGTCACGTTGCTGAGTACAGGAGCGGCAGAGTTATTTGGGATAGAGAATAACTTGTTGCTTCAAGGCGGCATCATCTTTTTATTCGTATTAGTTTTATTCGCAGTGACGCTGGTGGGCTTCAACAAAGGCATTAGGAAGGTATCCGATTACACGGTCATCGCTGCGATTTTATTTGCCTTGTTTGTGTTGTTTTCATCAAATGCCCAATTTGTGCTGAACAATGTAACGGATTCACTCGGAGTCATGTTAGATAGCTTCTTCCGCATGTCTCTTTGGACAGACCCGGTGCAGAAGAGTGGTTTCCCTCAAGCATGGACTCAATATTATTGGTTCTGGTACTACGCGTACTTAATCATGATGGGGCTGTTCATTACGCGTATATCGAGAGGCCGAACTATCCGTGAAGTCATCTTGTATACCATCTCGATGGGGGCTCTGGGATGCGCATTCTTTATCTCAATCTTTGGAGGCTATGCGGTTTGGGCGCAGCTATTAGGTGGTTATCCCGTTCAAGAATGGATGAGCAATGGTGGATTGACGTTTGCTGTTGTCTCGTTGATCAAAACTTTGCCAGCAAACAATGTGGTTCTTGCGGTCTTTTTGGTGATTCAGTTCTTTTTGATGTTGACTACGATGTCGAGTGCTAGTGTGGCCACCTCGATGTTGACGACGAATCAACTGTCCCTAAACGGAGACCCTGACAACAAGGTCAAACTGATGTGGGCAGGCGCGATTGCACTTATCAGCTTTAGCGTCTTCCTCACGGGTGGTGGCATCAATACCATTAAGTCTTTGTGCGTGGTGGCAGGACTACCGATGATGTTTATCTACGGAATTTTGGTTAAGCAACTCATGATGGAACTGAAAGGCAAGACAGCTTCGCAACCAGAATCGGAAGCATCTGTAGAAGCACGAGAACTGATTGCTTAGCCTCAAAACACAAACCCTCTTCACTTTAAACTTGAAGAGGGTTTTTATCGCTTCATCCACCAACTTTGGCTTTTATCTCTTCCCTGATCGCTAACTTGATGCGCTGTTCTTCATCAGTAAGAAAAACACAAACACACCCTCTCATTTCCAAACTAAGCCACGGTTATTGCTTTGAAGTGCAAGTAAAAAGTCGGCATGATGTTTAGCAATTCAAAACGAGCTGCATAAAAAAACACTCGCACACCTAATCTGACAGGAATAAACATGTACCAAGTTTTAAACGTGAATGAATATCCACAGGGTGTGGAAGTGTGCATTAAGTACATCCATACAAAGTGGGGTTCGGAAGACAATTACGCGTACTTTGAAAATGCGATTCTGCATTCAAGTAAGGAAGAAGACGCCATCCCTCAGTTTTATGTGTTGGTCACTGAAGGTGAGATTGTTGGCTGCTTTGGCCTGATCATTAATGATTTCGTCAGCCGACATGATTTATATCCTTGGTTGAGCTCTTTGTTTATCGAACCACAACATCGTGGCAAACGATTGAGCGAATTGCTGTTTAATCATGCATTGAATGCTGCTAAAAGTATGGGCTTCCAAAGCCTTTATCTAACGACTGACCACGATGGTCTTTATGAAAAATTTGGTTGGGATAGAATAGAAGACGCTTACGATCCGTCTGGTTATGTGACAAAGGTGTACCGTAAGTCTTTAGAAAACATCTAGAATCAATTGGAGTAGGTTTCTAGATTATTATTAGTTAATGTCCGAAGTAAGCAAGGAAGCGAAAATGCTATGGATTGTGACAAAGTACTTAACCACCGCCGCGATTGTGGTTCTCATTTCTGAAGTCGCGAAGCGAAGTGATAGGTTAGGTGCGCTCGTGGCTGCATTGCCAACCGTGACCATATTGGCGTTGGTATGGATGTATATCGAAGGGCAAGGTACAGAGAAGCTGTCTAACCACGCGTTTTATACCTTTTGGTTTGTTGTACCAACACTGCCAATGTTTCTTCTTTTCCCTTATCTACTGAGCAAGTATTCCTTTTGGATTACCTTGCTTATTAGTTGTGTTGTATCCGTAATTTGTTTTGCGATAACGAATTTGATCGCGAAACAATTTGGTATCAACTTGCTTTAAGCTCGTCTTCCTTTTGGTTTTGTATCCATTGGCGAGGTGACATACCAGATACATTTTGGAAAGCACGAGAAAAGCCCGAGTAGCTGTGGTATCCCACCTCGTCAGACACCCAGTTGAGCGGTTTATTTTGCAGCAATAAAGACTGGGCGACGGATACACGCCATTTTTGTACATAATCTCCTGGAGTTTCCCCAACGGCTTGTTTGAACGTCTCAATAAACTGAGTACGAGACATGGCCGCCAATGACGCCAATTCATTAAGATGAAAATGACGGGCAGGGAGCTGATGAATGGCGGTCATAACGGGAGCTAGACGTGGGTGGGCGAGCGCAGCAAACAAGCCGTGTTCAATTTGCTTCCCCTCGATAAGATAACGAAAGATCAATGCCATTAAGGTATCGCTCAGCTTATCCAATAAAAACTCTTGTCCGATGCCATTTCCCCTTGCTTCCGAAGACAGCATATCCAAGACCGGAGTTAGGCTCGGCACCGCATTAAAAGGGATAACGACGACATCCGGCAAGACAGACAATAGAGGGTTGATCTGCCCACCTCGATAATCCACATTGGCGCAAACCAATTCTGTTTCTTCGTTTCCTTCAATTCTATGCGGCGTATTGTTTGGCAAATAAATGATGCAAGGCTCTGTTAGCTTTTGAGCCTTCTCATTTGCGCTTGTCAGTATCAATTCGCCAGCATTCAAAACATGCAAATGGCCTCGGTTATGGTGCTCTGCTTGGAACGAGGAGATGCCACACAAGTGTCCAGAATAGAAAACGCCTGTGCGTATTGAGAAGTGCTTCATCAGCTGTGACAACAAATCCATGTTACCTCCGAACGATTCGCGTACTTTTTTGGTCTTTTGTACCTTTATAGACCGGAAGAGTTAGCTAATTTATTCACACAAGGCAAACAAACACAGACAAGGAGCTTACTATGTCACGCATTAAATCAACTGGTCGAAAACTCACTTTAATGACCGCTTTACTCGGAACCAGTTTTTCACTGATGGCTGCGGATGTAGGCATGAGCGTTGATGCAAATGATCTCGCTATCAAGGGTTACGATCCGGTGGCTTACTTCACGGATAATGGCCCAGCTCAAGGGAAGGCCCAATATTCAGCTACGTACAACAATGCGATTTATCACTTTGTGAATGCAGCAAACCGAGACCAGTTTAAAGCTGATCCTCAAGCGTATGCGCCGCAATACGGTGGTTACTGTGCATTTGGCGTTGCTATGGGCAAAAAGTTTGAAACTGACCCAGAGGCTTGGAAGATTGAAGGTGGCAAACTCTACCTAAACTTGGATAAATCGGTACAGAAGCGCTGGTTAGAGGATACGCAAGGCTTTATTCAAGATGCCAACACCAACTGGACAACGATTAAAGTTGTCGATGCAGATAAGCTGTAACTGACGTCGTTTTTATCCTTTCCTCACACATTCAAGGCGAGCCAATTGGTTCGCCTTTGTGTATTGGCTCGAGGGAACGGACGTTTATAAGTTGTTATTTACCCAAGGTAGAAGCGATACATTTGTCACGAAAATTGATTTATTCTCAATCAAATTAGTTAGATAGGTTGTTTTATAAATGCAGATAGGATTACTGTTGTCGAATAATAATTTATATCAATAACAATCAGTTGGAACCTATCAGACATGAAAAACAATCTTCTTAAAAAACTTCAAGTGCTCGGCGTTATCGCAATGGCTTCTTTGACAGTGGGATGTTCATCTATGGATGCACATGCGAGAGGGGGTTACGGTAAACCATTTTCCGGTACGGCGTTGTCCGTCGCGCGCCAGCCATGCTTCTTGGATGGCTCAGCCGTGTCTTACGCTTTATATCCTATTTCTTTCGTCGATATGCCTTTGTCATTGGTTACTGATGTTGTATTCCTGCCTGCTGATTTAATCATGTTATTTACTCCGACGACGAGCTACGGCAGTGTTTTGTCACAAGGTTGCCCAAGTGGAAGTATGATTTAGTTGCTTTGCTTCATTCCATTATTAACTTTTAGGAATAATCGTTATAACTTCCAGCACTAAAGGGCTGCGGATAATATTGGATTCAGTTGTTAAGAATATTCCTACAATCCTTTAATTCTGGAGGGAAAGCAAATGAAGAAAGCTCTAATTTGCGTAGCGCTAACTTTGCCTGCATTTCACGTGTTCTCTGCGCCAACAGACATCAATTCGCTTGAACGTATCGACTACGGAAACTATCAGTTTTACCAACCATACATTGAAACGGTACACACGGTAGATTTGATTGCACCGCCACCAGCAGAAGGCAGCAAACAAGATATCGAAGACAAGCGTGTGGGTGCTATAGACTTTTCTGTTGATGACCCAGCGAGAATAGCTCAAGCGACACAAGACGCGCGTATTACTCCAGAATACTTTGCCAAGATATATGGTGATGTTTTGGGCGTGAAGATTACTAAGGAAGACACCCCAGCGATGTATACCGTTTTAGGACGTAGCATTGCTTCTTTTGGTCTTGCGACATCTGACTCTAAAAAGCACTACAACAAAGCACGCCCATTTGCGGTAAACGGCTTACCTTCTTGTACACCTTATGCCGAAGACTACCTATCTAAAGATGGATCTTACCCTTCTGGTCATACTGCGTTAGGCTACGGGGTTTCACTCGTTGCGGCAGCAATTGCGCCGAACAATGCAAAAGCACTGACAGAGCGGGGGGCGGATTATGGTTACAGCCGGGTCGTTTGTAATGCTCACTGGATGAGTGATGTGGAAGCAGGCCAAAAAGTGGCGCACATCGTGTTTGATAAGTTAAAGGCAGATAAACAATTTGCTGAGGACTTACAAGCTGCGCAACAAGAGTACATTGCGCTAACCCAATAACGATAAATCGACACAGCTACAGGCGGCCACAGTGCCGCCTTTTTCATTTTTAGCTCTTGCTATATAGACTTCAAACAACGGCTGAAATCATTTCTTGACCTTAAGTTAGCTTGAGGTTTTATCTTCGTAACCTCAAACACAACCCACCCAAATCGGTAAGAAACCAATTGGAAAAGGAACTTCTATGAATCTAAATCAAGTGCTGTTAACCGTTAAAGACATCAAGTCATCTATCGAGTTTTATCAAAAGCTAGGGTTCAACTTGATTGTTGAAACAGAAAATTACGCGCGCTTTGAGTGCCTTGAAGGAGATGCCACTTTTTCACTTTATCTCGGTGATCCAGAATCAAAAAGCAACAGCGTGATCTATTTTGAACACAAAAATCTTGATGCGTTAGTTGATAGTTTAAAGAGAAAAGGCATCGAGTTTGTTCAAGAACCTACAGACAAAGATTATCTGTGGAGGGAAGCAATGCTTAACGACCCATCAGGTAATGAGCTAAAGCTGTATTGGGCTGGAGAGAACCGAAAGAATCCGCCTTGGCGAGTCGCTAACAATTAAGATTCCAAAGCATATTAGCAGAGGTGAGCGAGGCAGCGCGTGCTCACCTTTATAGGGTTTCTGTTGCCAATTGACTTCTACTAATGCACATGTCTGCTCGACAAATCGACAAATCGACAAATCGACAAATCGACATCACCGAGAACGCCTTCATGGGATAGGTCGCCAGATAACTCTACTTTGCCAATTTGCAGGTTTTTATAAAACAGACCTTTTGTTGCAGGGTGAATTCGTTATGATGAATCCTAGTTCAGTAGTCGAAACGCGAGGGTTGTGTGTTAGTAGAACAGTGGATAGACATCGAAGGCGACAAGTTGTATTGCTTGTCCACGCCAATCATAGAATCTCAAGAAACATTAGTGCTTATCCATGGTTTGGGGGAATCACATTTGTGCTTCGCCGATGCACTGGATTGGCTACCCAACTACAACCTAGTCATGTTTGATTTATGTGGTTATGGTTATTCTCCAGCTTCCAATAGATCTCATGCAACGGATGTTCAAGCCAAACGAATTTTAAAGGCTTTAGAGCAGTTAGATATAAAACAATGCTTCCTTCTTGGGCATTCTTGGGGTGGTGATACATCTACTTTAGTGTGTCACTACGACAGTAAAGGCGTCATACGCGGCTTCATTAATGCTGAAGGTGGATTGCATGAGGAGAGTATTATCTTATCTCAAATCATCGCTGAGCATTACGTGAAACTAAATAAGCCTGAATTCCAGGCGTGGGTCAAAGGGGAAGGTTTTGCAAAGCGTTTTACGATGTCTTGGAAGCATGGAGCAGGTATAAAATACCTTTCCTCATTGAGACGGTGTGAACCAATAGTATTGGGTGAAACGGCCAGTGAGATTTATGCGCAACACAGTACAAAGGATGGAAGAGGTGTTGTGGAGTGGGGGCAAATCTATGAGAACTTATCGATTCCAAAAGTTTATTTTTGGGGAACACAGAGTTTAGCGGGATGCCATCGCGCTATCGATTTTATCTCTTCGATTAACAATGTTGCATTTGAAGGTGCCAACCATTGGGTTCAAAACGATCCTAAGACTTTTTATGTCGAGGTCGATAAGTTTATTACTGCGACAGTGAGCTAGTATTATTTACAAGGTCGTGAAGCCTTGAAAGAGGCTTCTCTTCGTCCGCTCTTTTCGAATTTAGTACGCCATACTTGTGAACGACATTCACATTTATTCATCTTGTAGCACGAAGATAGTGGTGTCATTTTTAAGTCGATCATACGCTGCGCCAGTTGTAAGAATTTGTAACGGTAGGTGTAAGTATGGATGCGTTTTTCTTGTCACAGGTTCTCGTAGCAATTGCTATTTGTTTCGATTTGTTGTCGTTTCAATTTAAAGAGAGAAAGAAGATTGTTGCCAGCTTATTCTGTGCGGGCGTTTTAATATCAAGTCACTTTGCATTATTAGAACAATGGACAGGGGCTTCTTTAATGGGTATCGCTACTTTGCGTTATCTGACCAGCATCTTCTCTACATCTTCAAAGTTAAAATACTTCTTCTGCGGAGCGTCTGTCATTGCAACGGCGATGACGTTTACTGGTGTGACGAGCATCGTGAGTTGTTTTGGTTCTGTCTTTCAAACAGTGGCGGCATTTCAAGAGGATGATCGTCGCTTGCGTCAGCTGATGATTGTCGGCACATCCTTCTGGTTGCTTCACAACTACCTTATTGGCTCACCAACAGCCGTACTAATGGAAGTCTTGTTTATCTCCAGTAATCTTGTCGGTTATTACCGCTACTATGTTAAGAAACCTGAACTGGCATGATGATGTGATTTAATGTATCTATGTCATAAACACACGATATATAAACGCCGAGGGAGAAGGTGATGGAATCGATCATCAAGCAGGCAATCGAGTTGCGTAAAGCATCAAAGTTTCAGGAATCTAGAGCGTTACTCACTCCGTTATTAAGTGATGAAAACTACGCTGCAAAAGCACACCTGCATATTGCTTGGTCATACGACAATGAAGGCAAAGAGCAAGAGGCTATTGAGCACTATACGGCGTCTGTTGCGGGGATACTTACTGTAGATGAAAGGTTTGATGCCTTATTTGGTTTAGCGAGTACCTACCGTAGCCTTGGAAAATACCAAGAAGCACGGAGTTACTTTGAGCAAACCATAAACGAATACCCAAATTCGCTCGAAGTTCAGCCGTTTTACGCGATGTGCTTATATAACCTCGGTCGCCATAAAGAAGCCACGTCGTTGCTACTAGAGTTGCTGCTTTCAACCACGAACAGTGAGGCAATTAAAGAGTATCAGCGTGCGATATCTCTGTATGCAAAAGACTTAGACAGAACGTGGTAGAAGTAGATAGTTAGTGGAACAGTAAACAGACAATGGAACAGGCGATCTAGAAGATCGCCTGTTTTTTATCTTTGATATAGAAATAGACGCTGATAACGATGAACAAGAACGTGAAATAGTAGAAGAACGAAGACAGCGATGCGATAAAGTCGATGTGTTGTTCTATCTGTGCTTCGGTGTAGTTTTGTGAGAGCAGTTTGTAGTAGTAGGCATAGAGCATACCGATTAAGCCGTAACCTAAGTTAAACATCAAACCTTTGAAGCTTAATACTGTCGCTCGGTTGTGAGATTCTGTTTTCTTGTTTAAGTGGTAGCTGATGAAAATGTTCATCGTCATTATAATAAAGATCAGAATCAGCGCAGGAATTACCCCGTATATTGACCAACCTAAGCTTATCCAATAGTAGGTCGCCATCGTTGCGATGCCCATGACTAAAATGAACGTCTTAGGTGCCATACTCTCTGCCAAACGGCGGCTTTGGCCAGCTAAGATAATCTGCAAGAGACTAATGCCAGCACCGATCAAACCAAAGTAGATGATTGGAATATCAATCGCACGATAGTACTGACTGTTCATGGTCAAAAACATTCGTGAAGTGGGCTCGAACAAACTGTAGTAGAGCAGAATGAACAGCACATAAGGCGTAGACAATACCCACTTGGCGGTGTTGAGTGTGAGCTTCATGCTGGCCATGGTTGAAGCCAACCTGCTTTCACTGCTTGGTATGACCTTTTTCTCTTCTCTCATGCTGAATGCGGCGTAGATGGCGATCAACGCAACAAACAATGTCGCGTAAACAGGGATGCGCATGATGTCTTGCGTGGTTTCTGGTTTGTCGAGTCCAAGGAACTGATAAACGTTGGCCATAAAGTTCACGTCGTACATAGCAGCACCCACAAGTGTGACCACAATACCCACGCTCGAAGCAATACGAAGCTGAATCTGCAACACTCTAGGCCACAGCTCTTCCTTGCCTTGCTCTTTCAATGTGTCGTAAGCCAGCGCTTCATCCGCGCCACTTGCTAACGCCATCGCTAAGCCACTCAGCACTCGGTTAATCAAAAACACAACGAAAACAAAAGTGGGATTCCCAGTAGGGACAAAGGCGATCATTGCGATTTCGATGAACATGACGATGGACGACAGCACCACCAGTCGTTTTCGCCCCAAGGTATCAGCAAAAGCGCCGGAAGGGACTTCCGCAAGTACAATCGTCGCTGCCCAAACAACATTCAGCATGGCGAATTGAGACAGCGTTAATCCGTAATCCAAATAGAGCAGGGTGAATACGGGGTAATAGAAGCGCGCAAAGTAACTGCTTCGGAACATGAGGAAGCAGCGAACGTTACGGATTTTAAGGATTTCTTTCAGCGTCATGAAACATTCAGCAATATGAATAACATAACGTTATGTATAAACCTTTTTTAGATTGATGGGAAAAGTTTGTGCTTTGAAATCGCGAGATTTTTTTGAATAGTCGCTATTCCTTAGTTAACGACTCAACGCGTCACCCAGTGGACGAAAGTACGCTTGAAGCGCTTCATATATCGCGTTTCTGTGTGCGATATCTGGGTAGAGAGGAAGGGTGTCCGCCTTTGTGGTGCCAGAAACTAGGTATGCGTTTTCTATACCAGAACAAGACTCCACAACGGCTTCAAATGCTCTTGCCATCATCTCGGTGGGTTGCGAAAAGTAGCTCGACCCCATCGCTTGGTCTGCTTTTACACTTCGAGATACATAGTCGTGTCTATCTTGGCCGTCTGGCGTGAGCAATGTGGCGTCAAATATCTTCAATAATCGCTCGTTGAGTGGGTGCGGAAAATGATCGGCATTTTTCAACCAACAATCACTCGCAAATAAGATTTGGCGTTGAGGCCCCGAACGATCTCCAATGTCGAAAGCTTTCTCGGCAATGTAATGATCGAACGCGTGCCAAAACTCATGAGCAAGCGCTCCTGCACCAGCATTCTTTGCCAAGGCTAATTCACGTTGATTCGGTGCGTAATGTGCTTGGACTCCTTTGCGGCCGCCAGTACCAAAAGCAAGGCTCAAATTACCACGAAGTCCAATCGCCGAAGGCGGTAGCGCAAGGATGTACGCTAAGTCTGCGAGAGAATCGAATATTAAGTTTGCCGCGAGGTCTTTTTCTTCTTTGTTCACCCATTTACCAATACGAATTCCGCCGATGCCAAATGTCTCTTTGATGTCGACAAACGACACTTGGTCGCCATGGCGATAATCAGGGCCTTTACGCGTTTTGTATTTAAAACTGGTTAACTGCAAGACGTGCCTCGAAGTGGTGCTGAAGGAGTGGAAACTTATACTCAAAACATAAGACGTCAGATTATACCGCAATAGAAGGCTGAGTCGGAGATTTCGTCATATCTCGTTTTACGCAGGCTCGCGAACTTGTCCAATCCATCTACACTAAAACTAACACTCGTTTTATTCGCTTTGATTTTCAATAGCTTTGATGTGATTCCACCCAATGGGTTCGAGTCATCGAAATACGGATATTTTATGTGGCAAACATTTCTGGTTTTTAAGTGTGATTGGGAGATTTCGCCGTGGACCCGTTAACGCAAGGGGTGGTTGGGGCGTCATTGTCTCTATCAGTAAGCAAAAAACAGCACTTGGTGGCGGCAGGTGTCCTTGGAATGCTTGCTGGTATGGCTCCAGATTTGGACATATTGATTCGCTCTTCCAATGATCCGCTGTTGTTTTTGCAATATCACCGACAGTTCACCCACTCGTTGCTGTTTATTCCTATTGGCAGCTTACTCTGCGCTTTGGTTTTCTATCCGCTTTTTGCTAAAAGGCTTGGTTTATCGTTCACACAAAGCTGGTGGTATTGTGCGCTCGGCTATGCCACACACGGTTTATTGGATGCGTGTACCAGTTACGGCACTCAGCTTTTGTGGCCGTTTACCAACGAGCGGTTTGCGTGGAATACCGTTTCTGTTATTGACCCTGTCTTCACGCTTCCTGTTCTAATTGGCGTCGTGCTTGTTTTACTGAAACGTAACCCTTGGTATGCACGAATCTCGATAGTTTGGGCGTTTGCTTACCTTACGTTCGGCATGATTCAAAGAGACAGGGCAGAAGAAGCAGGGTGGGAGTTTGCACAAGCAAGGCAGCATACTCCAGTGCGCTTAGAGGCCAAACCTACGTTCGCGAATAGTTTGGTTTGGAAAGTAATCTACGAAGCCGAGGGCCAGTATTACGTAGACGCCATAAGAGTAGGGACTGCGACCAAAATCTATACTGGAGAATCGGTTGCCAAACTGGACATCGGGAAAGACTTCCCTTGGTTAAGCTCAACATCGCAGCAGGCCTTAGATATTGAGCGATTTCGTTGGTTCTCTGATGGCTTTGTCGCGCGTGATCCGGACGATGAAAAGCGCATTATAGACGTGCGTTACTCAATGGTTCCAAACCAAATAAAAGCCTTGTGGGGCATTGAGCTTTCGCAATCTGCTGATGAAAACACCCATGCCGCCTACACAACACATCGAGACACTTCCCAAGAATCAAGACAAGCATTTATCGATATGCTGAAAGGCAATGACTGAGGGTGACTCTGCGTCATTAAGCGCACTGAAAGTCTTTAATCAATGTTGGCTTTTTGGAGAAGAAAATTTTACTAAACAAGGATTTGTATTCCCAGCCAAGAGACAGCAGTCTTTTCGCTAGGTTCTTGTTTTCAATGATGGCAACTTCAACACCTTGATAGTGATATGGGTTGTTTCTTACGTAGTTGATAAACGCGGTTAAAACCCCTTGGCCACGTACCGAAGGATCAAAGTTGATCGACACAATGGAAAAGCGCTGACTCCCCACAGGACAACGGACAAAGCAGTAACCCAACGGGTGAGTAATGGTTTCTGAAAACTCAGGGAAAGGGCGAGATTCGAAGTCCTTAGATAACTCATCGTATTGCTTACAGAGGTGATGAAAAAGTTGTTTTGCTTCGTTGTTCATAATGGCGTTGCTTTGTATTACTGGATTTCACGGTAATTTTAACCACAGCCCGCACCACAAAATGCGGTGAACTTTTTCCAGATTGATTTCCTATTTTTGAAAGTAATTTGATTTCAAGTGAAGATTCATGATTTCTATATGGAATAGAAAAAGCAGAACTTGCTACTCTGGAATTGAAAGAGCTAGACAGTGAAATAGTAAGAAGAGACAGTAATAGATAGAAGCAAGGCCAAGGCTTGATGGAACGAAATATGACGAAAGGTACGGCACCCATTCTTTATTCTTTGCACAATTGCCCCTACGCGATTCGTGCGAGATTTGCGTTGCTCAAAGCCCAGCAACGTGCGCTTATTCGTTCTACCAAGCTCGATAACAAGCCATCAGAAATGCTAGAGGTATCACCGAAAGGCAGTGTGCCTGTACTAGTCATTCCCAACCGTTCTCAAATAGAGACTCCACAGCAAAAACAGATACTTGAAGAAAGCTTAGACATTATGGTTTGGGCGCTTTCTGAGTGTGACCCGAATGATCTTTTGGAAAGCGAACATCCAGAAGCATTGTCCAAGATGCTCGAAGTGATTGGAGAGTTTGAATCGCACTTTGTACCCGCGATGAACGCTTTTGGATGTGCGAAGCGTTACCATGAAGATAATGCAGATGAACTGCGTAAAAAGTGTGAAAGGGAACTCATCACGCTTGAGTCTCTTTTAACGCAGCACTCCTTTTTGTTCTCAGAGCGAGAAAGCCTGGTCGATATTGCTATTCTGCCTTTCATCCGTAAGTACGCCCGCATCGATAAACAGTGGTTTAGACAAAGCCCTAACTCAAAGTTAAAAGCGTGGCTGAATGGTTATATTCAAAGTCCTCAGTTCTCCAAAGTGATGAAAAACTATGACTTGTGGTTAGACGCTCGGGAGGAGCAATACTTTGGCAATTAAACGCTGTTCTTAAGACTATTTGGGCGGAATCATCGAGCGCATCTTCACATTTGCAATATTAGCTTACTGCCTCATCCATTGACGATCACACCTACGACGCGCATCCTTTTACGTTCACTCAGGGCCAAGGCTCTTATTTCGCAAACAACTCGATAGCTGCGTTTAGTACGCAGTGCTTGAATTTAAAAGGTAGCGCGTATGAACAAGATTGTTATGTTGGTGATGGGGCTGCTTTTTACCAGTCGGTTGTTTGCAAGTATTGTCCCTCACGCAACCCAACTTGAACACGATGCGCCTATTCTCCTTCGTTCTGTGCTGCTTGTCGGTGTCGCAGGCTTCCTGATCTGGAAAGTGGTTCAGTACTTCCAAAAAAGCAAATCCTCAGAGTAACGCGTTGCTACTAGTCTTTATCTGCACATCTAAACAAATAAAAAGTGGTAATTGAAATCACAGCCCTTAGAATGCGCAAACTAAAAGTTAATAACTGATGTAGAGTGATTTTATGCTTCGTGATTACACATTCGATTGTCTTGTGACTATGCCGCGCCATGAACTGGAAGAGTTTAGTGCTCGCATGATCAGTAAAATGGTGCCAGAAGATGTGATGAACGAACTGTTTACCTTCGACCAAGAAGAAGTAGACAGTGAAGACCGCATGTTGTCAGCGCGCCTAGATGCGATGTTACGCATGACCGCAATCGCACTAAGTGAAATTCAGCAAGCGTTTGATGATTCGGACAACGCGAAGCAGAACAGCGAACGTATGACGCGTCTTGTGCTTTGGCACTTCTACGCAATTTCATTCCGTCTAGAAGAAGCAATCACACTTGAAGTGCACTGTGAGCAAGTAGAAAAACTACTTCAAAACACGCCGACAGACGTATTCGCATGGGTGAAGACGCTAACAGAGCTTCTACACACGTACGCGGAAATCAACGCGAAGGAAAACCCAGAAGGCTAAGTCCTACTAGGGATAAAAAGTACAGCATGAAAGGCGAGCCAACTGGTTCGCCTTTTTCGTTTGTATTCTTAAGTGGCTTAAAGCTGCATGTTGGATTTTTTTCCTTGGAGTTATAAATAACGCCATTACTCTTTCTCCCGCATCCTACCCAAATAACCACATATACTAGGGGGTAGTATTATATACTGGAGGGGAGTATAGTTTTTAAAATCATAACTCACTGGGAAGTGTCACTGTATGAAAGACGTAAAGGGTGTTTTTCGTAACCTAGAAAAAATGCTGCAAAACGCGAATTGGTTTGAAGATGGTTGGGAAATTTATAACCGAGGAGAGTACTTGCAGCTGTATAAGCAAAACTGGTTCAACGAAAACCAAGGTGGTGTGCATTTCGAAACGTATATCGAAGGGCCTCAAGTGAAGCAAAAAGCCTTTCCGATTTGTATGCATGCGGAAGAAGACTGTCCATCTCAAGCTGAATTTGTACGTCAATTCAAAGAGCTAGAAGGGAGCCGTATTGCTGGTTGGAAAGGATATAAGACACTGGATAACAGCTATGGCATTTGCCAGCGAACCCTGCCGCTCAACTTTAAAAACCTAGAACAACGTTTGTTTGAAGAGTTCAACCGACTGCGTGCGCTAGAAGCAAGCATCGACAAAGTGCTGGATAGGTTATAAATGAAAAAGCAGAAAAGCCCTTGTATTGATGTATGTGATTTTTCCCATAGCAAAGGGTGGTGCGCTGGGTGCGGAAGAACGCGAGAAGAATGTAAGGCTTGGAAATCGATGAAGCCTTACGCCATCAATGCTCTCAAAAAAGATCTGCAAAAGAGAATGTCTCAAATGAAAGCTCAGTAAAACTGGGCTTTATTTAATGTATGAGTCGATAACTTTAATCACCACGTCCATATCTGCTTCTCGTTGTTCTTTGCTTTCTTCTAGAACAAGGTGCTCATGTAAATGGCCTTTGATAACCTCTTTCATCAGACCGTTTACCGCGCCTCGAATCGCGGCGATCTGCTGCAACACGTCCTGGCACTCTTGCTCTTCATCCAACATCTTCTTAAGGCCATTAACCTGACCTTGTATCTTGCTGACTCGGGCCGTTAGCTTTTTCTTATCTTTGGCTGTATGTGACATAGCATCTGTACTCAATGTAATTGGCAGAAGAGAGAAGTTAGTCGGTAATGTAGCACCGAATTTATACTGGGGGGTAGTGTTTATACTAACGGGGAGTATATTTGCGATGAATTGTTTTAAAACAAAGCCCGCTAGTTTCAGCGGGCTTTATGGAAGGTTACTCTAGGTGCTTAAACTGCAACGCGACAAGGCGCTGATAGAGTTCGCAGCTTTGCATCAGTGACTGGTGGTTGCCAAGGTCAATCAACTCGCCACCGTCTAGCACCGCAATTTTATCGGCGTGTTGGATGGTTGAAAGTCGGTGAGCAATGATCAGAGTCGTGCGGTCTTTCATCAATGCTTCAAGTGCTTGTTGAACATGGTGCTCACTTTCACTGTCCAGTGCGCTGGTGGCCTCATCAAGCAAAAGGATTTTTGGATCTTTCAGAATCGCACGAGCAATCGCGATACGTTGTTTTTGACCGCCAGATAATCTCACGCCGCGCTCACCCAAAAAGCTATGGTAACCGTCCGGTAGCTTCTCAATAAACTCATGCGCGTGTGCTTTCTTCGCCGCTTCAATCACTTGCTCGTCAGTAGCGTCTGGATTGCCGTAACGAATGTTGTGGAATACATCGTGACTAAACAAAGCGGGTTGCTGTGGAACCAATGCCATTTGACGGCGAAGATCATTCGGTTCGAACTGTCGAATGTCTTCTCCACCAAACAATACTTGGCCTTGTTGCGGGTCGTAGAAGCGTTGCAGCAATTCGAATAAGGTCGTTTTACCAGCGCCAGAAGGGCCAACTAAAGCCAACACCTTACCTTTCTCTGCAGTCAGGTTTAACCCTTTGATAGCGGGTTGGTCGGGGCGAGAAGGGTAGTTGAAGTTCACTGAATCAAACGTCACTTCCGCTGGCATATCATCGGTAATAGGAAGGTGATTGTTTGGTGCGCTGATGTCGCTTTCCACTTGAAGGATCTCAATCAGCCTTTCTGTTGCACCAGCGGCTCTTTGCAGTTCCCCCATGACTTCGGAAATCGTTGCCATGGAAGACGCAACCATGATGGCGTAGAACACAAATGCCGCTAGATCGCCGGCAGACATCTTGCCGTGAATCACATCACTTCCGCCGACCCAAAGCATGCCAGCAATGGCGCTAAATACAATTACGATAACGCCAGAAATCAGAATCGCGCGCTGTTTTACTCGCTGTCTACCCACCTCGTAAGCTTTTTCTACTTCGACAGCAAACGCCGCGCGTTCATGCTGCTCTGAGCTAAAGCTTTGAACCGTTTTGATGTGCTCAATTGCTTCGCCTGCGTAGCTGCCAACGTCGGCCATGGTGTCTTGGCTTTGGCGTGATAGGGCTCGTACTCGTCTCCCATAAACCAAAATCGGAACCAATACGAATGGAACAGAAGCCAGCACAATCAAAGTGAGCTTAAAGTTTGTTGCGAACAGCATGATGATCGCACCAATACACATAAGCGCGCTGCGCATCGCCATAGAAAACGACGATCCAATAATGCTTTGCAGCAGCGTCGTATCAGTGGTGAGGCGAGACATAATATCGCCGCTACTATTGGTCTCAAAATAACTAGGATGCAGCGTAATTACATGGTTAAACACCGCAAGACGAATGTCTGCGCTGACGCGTTCGCCCACAGAAGAAACCAGATAGAAACGGAAGAATGTCCCCACTGCGATGCACAGCGTCACACCGACGATAAATTGAATCGCATTGGTGAGTTCTTGCAGTGATTGCTGAGCAAAGCCTTGGTCTATAAGAATGCGTACGCCGTAACCGACGGATAGCGTCAGGCTAGCTGTTGTGATGAGGGCAACTAAAGCCGCAGCAACGCGCCATTTATAAGGTGAAACGAAGGTGTTGAGTTTAAGAAGAATGCTGAGATTTTTATTATTTTTACTGCTCATGAGTGGCTCACAAAGCGTTATAGGTACTTGGCATAGTAAGCGACTTTGGTACGTGAAACCAGCGGTGAGTCAGTTTCGATAACAGAGTGATCCTTCCGCCAAGGCATTCAGCTCGATGGAACCTAATTTCTCACTTTTTGTTATTGGCATATGCTAATTACAGAGCATAAAGTGACAGCATAAGTAGATAAAGGAATTCACCATGTCAGTCGCTCGTCAAGTCTAACGCTTCTTTTCTTTGTTCTCTTTACTCATTCTGTTTTGTTCCACAGACAATCTCAAACTCAGAGGTCTTTATGTCTATTCGCGCCCCTAAAAACCACCAACATTGCGCAGTCTGCTGCCAGCCATTTTTCAACGCGCACGATACGATTCAATTTACGGCAATGCCGAGTGGTGGCGTGCAGGGGAAAATCGTGCCGACAGAAAAGGTTCAAGGCTATCAAGGCGTAATGCAAGGCGGTGCCATCAGTGCGCTGCACGATACTGCTATGACACACTGCCTTTTCGCACAAGATATCTGCGCTATGACGGCTAAGTTGGAGGTGCGCTTTATCAAACCTATCCCTCTCAATAGTTCTATCCGAGTGGAAGCACATTGCATCAAGAGTAAGCGAGGCATGTATTTGCTAGAAAGCGAAATCTATGTTGGTGAGCAGTGCTACTCAAAGGCAGAAGCCAAGTTTATGCGGCAGGCTGTTGATGTCTAATATTGCTAACTTTTTGAGTACAGCAGTAAGTCATGAGAAGAGTTTAAAAGGTGCGGTCGTAACGAAGGGATAGGGAGGTGAGTCAACCTATTTGGTCAACTCACACTCTTTACTTGTGTGGCAGTGAGTGAAGAACCTAAACAGCGATGAAGTTAATCCACATACGCCACAGAGCTTGGTTCTTTATAAATGCAGTCTACTTTTGTCACACTGCCACTCGAGTCTTGATATTGAGCATAGACGACCCATAGGCCGTTGGTTCGCGCGCCCATAACCGTAACCCGAGTATTTTCACCATAAGTTGAATTGTCCGTGCCAGACCCTCTGCCAAAAGAGACTTGAAACTCCTTCTGGACAGCACGTTGTACTTCCATGCCGTTAAAGTCCCCCTTTGGTTGAACATGCAAAAACTCAAGCCCGCCTCCTTTTGCTTTACGGATTGCAAAGGTACAGCCGGTCAATTGAGTGGTTACCAAGTAGTCAGCAGCATCATAGTGGGTGACTTTAGAAATGGAGTCGGGTTTAAGTTGTTCAAAAGGAGAAACGGGGATATGAATACATTGAAGTGCTTTCGCGTTTTTAACTAACGATTTTGGGCCAAGGCGGAAACGCATCTCCTTCATCTTAACCCCCTGATTTATCCCGAAAGCGGTATCGCCATGGCTATACAGGTAAAACCTCATAGCACCTTTCGATTGGCCTGCGCTGGTAATGGATAGTGGGAAGCGAAGTAAAAACTCCTCTAAATCTCGGTCTAAAACCTGAACAGCCTGATCTAACGTTTGTGGCATAACACAGTCCTTTGTTGTTATTTATAGATTGCGTGAAATCTTATTGATTATAGTTCACAGGCATAAGCATATATGAACATATCGAATCCAATGAAATTTCTTCTTCTTTCATCGGTAGAACATGATATTGCTCGTAAGCAGGCACTGGTTATGTTGATGAAGTCGTCCGTTAGCAAAAAGACAATGTCGTTTCGCCATTTAAAAACAGAAAGGTGAACCAAACCGTTCACCTTCATACTTTTATTGGTTGCTGATCCAACCTTAATCGATCATCGAGCTTAACGTAGGACTCAACTCTGGGGCTTGTGAGCGGTTTTTATTTGCTCGAAAAGCTCTTCGGCCTCCGCCGTCAACAATGAGTAGGTACGTACGTCGCCTCGTCTTTGCGCTTGCATCGCTTGTTCAAGCAGCATTGAGTGGCGCTTTTTGAGTTTCTTGACAGAATTGTTTTTGAAGAAAGAAAACATAAATAAATCCTTTACTTAGAACCTTCCTTTATTACGCGTTTTGTCTGCGTTTGGTTCAAACCATAAACACCGTACTATTGTTTTGTTACGTCTTTCTTTTGTTCAATCTGCCGCCAAAGATGACAGTTTTTGACTGTTCTATGAGAGGGCTCTTGGGAAAATTTAGACTTACTTTGCCGATATGATTGCACCGTGGATCTCGACTAACGCCCCTGAACTGGCGAAATACAGCCTGACTTCGGGCTTGTTCTGGTTAATTGTATTGGTGGATGCAATTGGCTGCAGGTTAATAATTCAACCTCGCGATTCAATGTAACGATACCTAAAGACAAGTCCGGCATAGAAGCAACTATGCCGGACTTTTTGTATTCACCTTTTAAGCTTCATGTGCTTGGCGTTGCAGGTGTTCGATAAATACTGGTATCTTTTTCGCTAAATGCTTCCTCGACGCATAAAACGCATACAACACCAAATCTTCCGGTGTGTATTCCAAGTCAATCACTTCCAAGCAGCCTGAATTTAAGTCCTCTCGGCAAAACTCAGCAGGCAGAATCGCAAAGCCCAACCCAGCCAATGCAGCGGACTTGGCAAGTTGTCCGCTGTTTACCTTAAATGAAGACTTCACTCTTTGAGTTATCAGCTCTCCCTCTGGGCTTTTGAAAACCCAAGGTGTTCCTTTTAATGCAGTAAAGCTACTCACGCACGGAACGTGCCTCAAATCTGTGATTTGGTAAGGTTTCTGGCACGCTTTCAACAGGTTAGGTGAAGCGACGATAACACTCGACCAGCGTTTAATCTCTTTGGCAATCCAATTACTGTCTTCCAGCTTCCCGCGATGAAACCCTAAGATCACGTCAAACCCGTCTAACAAGCTTTCTTTTGGGCTTAAGTTTGTTTCGCAGTTCAATGAAATTGAAGGGTGTTGAACACAAAAAGAGACGACTGCCTTTGCTAGCTCTGGTGAATCTGGCATCAGAACGTTGAGTTGGCCCATGACCGTTCGAGAATGTTGAGTTACGTCTTGAAGCGCATCATTCAGTGTGTCCAGTAGCGGCTGTGTACGTAAATAAAGGTGTTCACCGGCGTCTGTCGCGCAAATTCTTCGGGTTGTTCTATCAAACAATCGCACATTAAGTTGTTCTTCCAGTAAAGCAATATGCCGACTGACATTTGATGTGGGTAGGGACAAAAACTCAGCAGCTCTCTTAAAGCTATTGTTCTCATAGACGCAGTGGAAACTCTTTAGCCATTGTGGATCAATTTTATCGAGCATCCTAGTTAATCCCATTTTGTTGGATTATAAAGCCTATAAATCACACTTTATTACTGAAAATAGGTTTATACAATGCTTGCTAACGTGATTTTTGGATAAAGGTTCCCCCTATGAGTTGGTTAGAAAAGCTATTAGATAACAAGAGCATCATCAGTACGCGGAAAGTGTCAATTCCAGAAGGAGTATGGACCAAGTGTCCGTCTTGCGATCAAGTATTATATCGGCTTGCCCTCAAGGAGAACTTAGAAGTTTGCCCGAAATGCCAACATCATATGCGGATGTCTGCTCGACATCGTTTGGATAGCTTCTTGGATAAAGGAGAGTGGATAGAAATCGGCAGTGAATATGAGCCAAAAGATCTGCTCAATTTTAAGGATAAAAAGCGCTACAAAGAACGTATTGTCCTCGCTCAAAAGAATACCGGAGAGAAAGATGCGTTGATCACGATGAAAGGTGAGCTACTCGGTTTACCCATTGTCGCCTGTGCATTCGAGTTTTCTTTTATGGCGGGGTCGATGGGGTCAGTCGTAGGTGCTCGTTTTGTTGATGCCGTCGATACGGCAGTAAGAGATAATTGTGCACTAGTTTGTTTTTCAGCTTGTGGTGGTGCTCGTATGCAAGAGTCTTTAATGGCGTTAATGCAGATGGCAAAAACCAGCGCAGCATTGGCGCGGCTATCTCACGCACGCTTACCTTATATTTCGGTATTGACCGATCAAACGTTCGGCGGCGTCTCTGCAAGTTTAGCTATGCTGGGAGACATCAATATCGGTGAGCCAGAAGCAAGGATCGGGTTTGCTGGACGCCGTGTGATTGAACAAACCGTACGAGAAAAGCTACCGGATGGCTTTCAACAAAGTGAGTTCCTTCTGGAGCATGGCGCTTTAGACATGATTGTCGAGAGAAGTGATATGCGAAGGAGGATAGGTGGGTTAATCGCAAAACTGACCAATAAAAATATTCAACCTGAAGCGGAGTAAGTTTCTGTAGCGTATTTCGTCAGCGAAAGGCCAAGACAAAGAATTTTCGCCAATTTATAACTGGGTTTCTTTTCGTGTTTACGGTGAGCATGATCTTTGTTCTGCATAAATCATTCTTGAGCTGAATCTATGTCCAGTCGGAGGTTCCGCACGGAGGCATACGCAGAAAAGACATCGCGAAAATGCAGTTTACGCCTCCGTATTAACAAGTTACATTGTTGAAACTTTGATTCAAAGGACAGAACAATGAGTGCCCACCTAAAACAGCTTTGTCATACCCATCTCCCTGGTAATAAAGAAGACTCTCCAGCCGAACACTTTGCGAAAATGGCAAAGTGGTGCGAAGAAAACAACGTGAATCACGATGTCTACGGCGAGGGAGAGACGATTCAAGCGTTCGAGCAAAAGGTTGCTGATCTGTTGGGTTACGAGGCAGGGCTTTTTGTTGTAACAGGGACGATGACACAGCCAACGGTGCTTGAAATTGTCACAAGACAAAAGCGTAATCCTATTGTCGCCATGCACGCATCTAGCCATATTCCAGTGCATGAAAAACAAGGTTATCAGCTTCAACATCGCTTTAATATTCTACCAGTAGGTAACCCTTACCAAACATGGAAGCTTGAAGATCTCACTGCGTGGACGGATGAAATCGCAGCCGTTCTTTATGAACTCCCGATGCGCGAAATTGGCGGTCAGCTACCTTCATGGCAAGAACTGGAAGAAATCAAAGCGTACTGCGCCGAAAATGACATTCATCTCCACATGGATGGCGCAAGACTATGGGAAACCGCAGCGTACTATCAGAAAGAATACCGTGAGATCGCCGCTGGTTTTGATACGACCTATGTTTCACTCTACAAAGGCATCAACGGCATGGGCGGATCTATGTTGCTTGGCTCAAAGTCGTTCATTGAACTGGCTTCAATGTGGATGAAGCGACAAGGTGGCAACCTTTATCACAGAACACCTTATGTGGTGTCTGCGGCAATGCAGTTTGATGAAAGGTTGTCACAAATGCCGGCTCTGTTTGAGCGAACAAAACAGCTCTACAAAATCATTGAAGAGTTCCCGTGTTTAGCGGTAAGACCAACTCAGCCTCAAGCAAACATGTTGCACCTTATCCTGCCATTTAGCTGTGAAGAGTTGAAAGAACTCCAACACACGTTTGCCACGGAAAAGGGCATTTGGTTTGGTAACCCGCAAGTCACGGCACATCCAAATCAATCCATTGTTGAATGGTATGTTGGCGACTACCTGCTCAACCTTGATGATGACGAATTAAGGTCATTTTTCAATCAGTTACTCGGTAATAAGGCATAAACTTATCAATATGCGAGCTTATTAACACGTCACTGGCGTTACTTCATGTATTCTGAGGTCAAGCGAACAAGAGGATTTTATCAATGTCAAAAAGCTCCAAGCTTCACAATGAAGATAAACTGGTTAAAAAGGCACTAGAGATTGCCGGAAAGATGGCAAAGATGCAGGGCTTTGACCTTCCTCAGTCACCACAACCAGTAAGAGTAAAAGCGATTTACCTGTTCTTGGTTGATGCTAAACAGATCACGCCACTACCGGACAGCAAATTAGATGGCGCAAACATTAAACACAGACTGGCACTTTGGATTCACAGTGCGTTGCCAGACAACGACCCTCTAAAATAGAAAACCTGAAGAAATAACAACGATTATTCATTAACAAGGCGAGCCAAATGGTTCGCCTTGTTTGATCTAGGCGTCAATAGCCGTTGGGATTGTCAATCACATAGACCCAACCACCATCCACATAGTGCATCACCTCTAATGCTGTTCCTTGAATGTTGTTACCTTGCGAAGCGTTCAATATTTCCCAATCAGATCGCACCATGGCAATGTCGTCATTAATGTGAATAGAAACGCTTTTGGTGAGCATGTCTACATCGCCATTCATGTAGCCTTTCAATACCTGTTTAATTTCTTCTCTGCCTTTGGCTTGATTACCTTTTTTATCTAAAACAAATACTGCGTCTGGGTGAAAAAGCGTACCTAATCCATCCAAATCTTTCTTTGCAAAATACTGCCCAAATAACGCATGTAACTCTGAGGGTGTTTGTGGTTTTGAATAAAGATCCTCAGCGTGTAAGCCAAGGGAGAGAAAAGAGATAAACAGTAAAACGTAACGCATAACTTCATCCTTTTGATATTGGCTTAGGCCGCAGTTGTGCCTCCGCCTTGTTGTGTTTTCACAATAGATAAGTCGGTTACAATTTAAAATTAGCTTCCTAAAGGTAACTAGTTACGCCTAGGTAACTATTGGTCTGCGAGGTCGCGTTTGATTACACTTACTTAGCAAAGAATGAATTGGGAAAGGACGATGCCGACGAAAGTAAATCATCGAGTACAGCCAGATGGCTATTGCAGTGTCGATAAATATTTAACTTTGATATCGACAAAGTGGACAGCGCACATCGTATGGTTGCTCGGGCAACAAGAAGAGATGCGATTCGGTCAAATTCGCAAACAATTAGCGCTGGTCTCAAGCAAAGTGCTTACAGAGCGTTTGAAGCTGTTGTCTGAGCATGGATTTGTGTGGCGAAAACAACAAGACACCATTCCTGTTACCGTGAATTATGGGTTAACCCCAAAAGGTAAAGAGCTTGCTGGTGTCGTTGAACTCATTGTCCAAAAAGCCGATGACTGGGACGCCGAGTAGGCGGCATATCGAACCGTCGTCGTTTTTCGGTATTATTGATTTACAAAACAGAATCAAAAGGACTAAAGATAAATCCAGAGAAGCGCTACAATGCATGCGTTGCGAGAGTGCAACCAAGATTACTCATTTACAGAAACCTTGAAGTAACCATACATGTCTAAAGATTTCGAATTCACTACAGAATACACACTCGACAAACCTTTCTTTGCCGAGTGTTATGATCAAACTAGCCAGCCAACGAAGTTCCCACAGGCGTACCTAAAAGGGATACTGTTTCTTATCTTTGGTGTGGTCTTATTGGAGTTTGAACTGCTACCTAACGGTTATGTGGGTTGGTTCTTTGTCGTATTGAGTGTGATTGAAGCGTTCAGCGTGTACTGCAAGCGAACGTGGTGGCTGTGGCGTCAAACCATCAGCTCAAGCCGTGGCAGTAAAGTGGTGTTTGAAGTGAATGCAGACGGAGTACGCTACAAAAGCGGTAAAATCGATCGTAGCCTCGCTTGGAATGAAATCGACCAACTCGAACAAACTGATTTGGGCTTTATCCTTCATCTTGGTAAACAACGCCAATACATCAGCAAATCTTGCTTAAACGAAGAAGTCATTGCGTTTATGGTAGAACAGCACGCGGCATCGAAAGCGAGCTAACAAAAACCAACTAACAAAAGAGGCGAGCCAAGTGGTTCGCCTTTTTTACTCTTAGGATTTGGTGTTCAGGGGGTAGCTCTGATTCAGACTCAAGGGCTGAATTACTACACTCGGCGTTTCCAATGGGGTCACTCCAGCGGTCCTGTTTGAGACTAGGAATCCCCCTAAGCGTGCTGTGGGAATCAAACCCGCATCGTCAGCTTGGAAGGAGGCGTAGTACGGTGTTTGTAAGAGCAATTGGTCATTAAATCTATTTAATATCAACTATTACGTGTCCTTGTTTAGTAGTACTCTTTCAGAAAATCCTTTCAAATCGCACCTACTAAAAACTTCAAGATCGAGACCATGCTCAACAAATTTATTTTTAAAAAAGTAATGATATTCGTCCGAATTAATCTCACAACTTAAACCAAGAAGATTATCTGAAATAAATTCATAGGGTTTCACATCAGAAAATCGAGCTTCTAGTAAGTAGTATTTTTTGCCATCTACAAAAATGTAAATGCCAATGTAGCTAGAGGATTCATGAAGGGCAGGTTCTTTAAACGTCTGATAGTGGTATGTGGGTTCGAAATCAAAATACCCCTTTTCTGACGTTATAGTTTCGGTGATATAACGGTTGTTAGAAAAAGCCGTGTGTAGATAAACTACCTCGCTAGTAAACGCTTTCCCGTTTAAGTGTAAGCTACCAGTGATCTCTGAGCTAAGTGTGTATTGAAACTTTTTTGATTTGAAGAAATTAAACATATCTGCGTTGCAACCTGTAGAGAGCAATAATATTGTGGCACTCATAAGGAAAACCAGTATTTTAGTCATTCGCTTGCCAATATCGTACATAGGTCAACCCATCCCCATGCGTGAGAAGATACTATGTTCTAATGATCTCAAGTGCTAGCCTATAACCGTCCCAGCTTTTAAATCAAGTCATGCTAAATCTTATATCTAGGCACACTTTAAAAAATAATGTAAATAATATTTCCATTACTTTCATGGTTGGCTTTGTTGTGCAATTCGTCTTCAAACTAAAGCATGCTTAAAATGAACTTATGGAATGACACCATTGGATACATGACTTATTGCTGTCTGATGATCACGATATCGAGAGTATTGATGTTTCTTACCTTGGCGAAGGTAAGTATGCCGCTGAGTTTGATGTCCGTTGGCGCGGCGACTTTAAGGATGGTTCGTTTACTGACCTCACCGTAGCGCAACGCTGGGTGATGTACGAATCGGAACAGTTCGATCACCCAGTGATTGATAGCTACCTTGCGGTGGTGAAGAGTAATAAACTGACTGTCGATTAGGGGAGGTCGGAACAAGTTACCCTTGATTAGCTAAGGTTTAGCACCATAAACGTCTCAGTTACCTCATCCCATACAAAAAAGGCGAACCACGTGGTTCGCCTTTTTCGATCTTGAAGCTCGGTGTTTAGTGGAGATGTGTTATGGAAGGTGAGATCTATCGTTTCAGAATAGAGTAGGGATAATGGTGGCTACAGCAAGGCCCGAAAAATCATAGATATAGGTCTTAAATTATCGTGACTCAACTTTCGCAATCGTTGTTACCGTGCTAAAATACTGTTCATTAATACAGGCGATAACTCTGTTAGGAATTGAGTGGAGTTAAAATGAACAAATTAAAAAAAAGTGTGACTGTACGTTTTTTTTCCATTGATGCAACAAGCTCATTTTTCGATAGCTTTTCAGCCAACTACGCTGTTAGTTGTGAAGGGGTATCGTGCTCCAGAATTATAACCAATAGAACTGTTAAGCATCTGATTAAAACTCTCCCTAATCATAATGATGGCTTCATTATTTCTGTTGTTAAAGAAAGGAATACTTGGCAAACAAAGGCAACCAGAGATGGCGAAATTTCTGGTCTAGCATTAAACCAAGGAATTATCGGCGATCCTTACTACTTCAGTGTAATTCCAGAGAAAAAACTCATACTTGGTTTTACGACAGGCCCTATTGGCAGCTTGAAAAGTGTGGCTAAATTCGCTTTAGAGCAGTTTAATTCTAGTCGGACGGAGAAAATCGATCTATCTTTAATACCGAAAGAAAAGGAATACGATAAGCTAAGAGAACTTCCAGATTATAGTAGCCTCCATTTTAAAATAAACTCGTCTTCATTGTCAGATTTATCTGATGATGCCCCACTATTAATTAAGAATTTAGGCTCAGCTCCTTATATAGACAATAATATTCAATTATCTCTCGACTTAGACTGTAGCGATGAACCTGAAAGCATCATAAATAAAGAAAGTTTAATAGAAATTGTTAACTATTTGTCTGAAAATGATGCGTGTACTTTGCTTAAGGTTAAAGGAGTTGATAGTGATGGCCAAAAAGTTAATTTAGATTTTGGAAACGCCTTTATGAATTATAAAGCCGATCTTAAGCTGAGAAATAAGTATATTGACCAAGATACTTCATTGCAGGTTTTAAGATCGGCTTTAGACTCTATCCATCAAATATTCAACTAGCCTGCTAGCGTTCTTATCTCCCTCTTGGTGACTGGATGGAGGTTGTCAAGAGGTTTAGAATCGAGCATCTCTAGTAACTGGTATATGGTTTCTATCTTTGAGGTGCTTCCTAACAAATCTTCTATCTCATTTGCAGCTTCTCTTGAGAGCCCCATATTGATAAGGTTAACCATGTTTTCATCACAAGCACCGATCTCCAGATAGGTATGTAATTTTACGCTTGTCTTATCAGTACCTTTCTGATTCATTTTATTAGTGAGTAGCAAGTGATAGCAGCTTAAAGCATTTCTAAGCCTAAACCTAATATCATTATTTATTACTTTAATAACGTTTCTTACAGACTTATTAACATTGCTAGAATCGGTATTACTTTTATCCCATGCAATCTGTTCTGTTATAATTTCTTTAAGGCTTTTTCCTGAAACCCATTTAGATGAAATGACGCATATGTAATTGATTGTATATTCATCACTATTAATGTATACGCCTAGTTCGTTTAGTTTAAGAGCTACTCTAAGTAGTACTTCATATAAATCAGGAGACTTTGGATGTGGTAATACCCAATCGTTGAAGTCTTCAAGATTATCTAAGAAGCTAAACAATTTATTTTGTTGGATGTAACCGACAGTTGGGTTAGCTTCTAATGTAAACGGTGCTACTCTTAGCGACCTGTAAGCTTTATCTACTGATTTCAATAGCAACTCAATATCATCATCTCGTAAAGATAACTCTTTCGAGCCTAAGGTGCTTTCTAGTCCATCATTAGAGAACTCCCTAATGAGTTTGTTCGCAATGGTATAAAACCTATATTGATCAGACTCATCGTGGGGATATGTGCCAGATAGAGCATATAATACTCCAGTGAGCTCTGTGTTGAGGGTTTTATAGTATGTAGGTAGTTTGTTTTCTTCGTCTTCATCGTCTTCAAAGTAATCTTTGAATGTCCAGTTTTCAGGATCAATGAGAAAGATGTTTCCTGAGAAGTGTTCTAGCATTCGACCAGCACGGCCTGTGATGTTGTTGAGCTTTACATCTTCTAAGCGTTCAGATGGTTTTCCAACAATGGTCTGTATTGGGTTTTGTAAGAATAAGTTTTTAGCTGGTAGGTTTACACCCTCGGCTAACGTACTAGTACATGCAATAAAGTTAACTTCTCCATCTTTCGCAAGATTCTCTATCATTACTCTAACAGAGCTTGGTAGAGGGCCGTAATGGAAAGCTACTCCCTTTCTTAGGTTATTTGCCAGACTAAATTCTTCATGGATGAATCTTTCAATGTAATCCGCCGCTTCTTCGAGGTTATCTGTAACATCAAATTCATCGATCCGCTCTGCTATGTCCTTTGCGGTATCTTCACAGTAATTAGTTTTATTTCTGTAGATTATATTACTTTGTCCTTTACCAAGCCTTAAGACTATGTCTGCTAGCTTAACCCCTGTAAAAGCCTTTGGTATAGTTACAGTATGGTTTAGGTTTTTACTCGATATCTCTATGTTTCTACCAGTCAGTTTTACTGACATTATTATCTTTGCTACAGGTGAGTGCCTTGTTATCTCCTTGTGGAAGTCAATATCGCTAAACACTGAACTAAAGGCGTTCTTGTAGCTTTCTGAAGGCATACTAATAATGATTTGAGGAAAGCTGTCTTCAAGAAGCTTTTCTAAGGTCAAATGGAGAAGCACACCTCGGCTTTTATCTGAAATGTTATGAGCTTCATCTATGAATAAATAGTTGAAGCTTAGGTCTCCTCGCTGAATTAGCTCGTAGAGTCGTTCTTGTGTCATAACAAAAATCGTTTTATCGCTAAATTCTTTGTCATCTCGTGGAACTGTGCATATTTCGATATTTTCGTGTTGTCCAAAGCCTTTAGCTATTTCGTAAACCTTTCCAGATACTTCAGAAATGAGTGCCCTAGTTGGGACTACAATTGCTGCGAAAGAACCGTTAGGGCTTTCAGATACCTCTCTAACTAAGTATGTCAATATTATATGAGTCTTTCCCGCTGAAGTAGGAGCGATAGTGAGGACATCCTCGTCAGACTCCAGGTTTTCCCACAGCATTCTTTGAAAATCGGTCAATGGAAAGTCAAGTTCCTTAACCGAGTTGAGATTTTTCTTAAACTCAAACCTAGCATTGTTATAAAACCCCAAATCCATCTTCACATCTGGATAACGGTGCTCTAGAAGAGAAATATTCGGAAAATCCCCTGAATCAATAAACATGCTTTTAGCAATGGGTACTAACTCAGGGTACAGGTCTCCCGATACATCAAGTAGCATGGCCAGCAAAATAGCTGCCTCTCTCCTTGTTTCTTGTTCGGTAGACTTACTAAAGTATTGAATCACAGAAACTATTCTTTTTACGAAGTTCCTATCAAGCTCTATTTCGTTTCTTAAAAGATAAGCTACGTAAGTATTGAAGAGGGTTTCTTTATCCTTACTAAACTCAGGGTGTGAAGAAATCTTGATGTTTACCTTATCTGCTAACGTGTTCATTTATATATTCCTGTGTAAGCAATAAATTCTTCGACCAGCTTGCTTACACAAGTAAATGGCAACATTAATAGTGTAACTTCATTAACATCAAGACCCTTATTCTGTACTTTTCCAAAAAAGTCGTTGATGTACTCATTAGCTATTTTTTCATATGAACCAACGTAGTCGGGAGCATTTTGAAAAATAATGTCTGGCTGAGTAAAGCCGATGAAGCAAGGAGAGTGAATGTGCTGAATACTATCGGATGATGTATAAGGGTTTAGAGCATCTAATATCAATTCCTCAAGTTCATCGTCTAAATTAGGAAAGTCCATATGGCTTTCAATGAGATCAAACTCATCCCCAAACTTTTCTTTTGCACTCTCGATTGAGGACGCAGCACTTGCTGCTGCAGCCTTGAACTTTTGGTAAAGTTTCGATTCACCTAAATAAACTCTAAAGTTTCCATCAACCATTTGAGCGTGAACGGCGTCTGCCCCAAATACAGGCATAGTTGCTCTATCTTTCATCGATACCTTACTGAGTATCTTTGGAGCTGATAAGTAAACGTCAAGTAATGTGAACAAAATTAGTTCACCAAGTTCACCTTGGGCTGTATGTTTACTTATTTTTCTTAAAGCTTTGTTAAAGAGTTCGTCCATCGCAGTCTCACTGCTTTTACCAAGTTTTTTTTCAATTTCGGTACATGTAAAAACATAGTTTTGTAGGATGCCATTTTTGATACATTCAAAAAACTCAGACAAGCTAGCTTTTCCATCTTCGTGACAAGGAAGGTAAACAAGTAGCGTGTTCACTTGACGACCATCTTCTAGATAAAACGTCGTTGGTAACTCTTTTAGAATACTCTTTATTTCATCTGCATTGGATAGTTGGGGTTTTAAGACGGGATCCATGGGCTACTATGATGCTCCAGATAGTATTATGAAATAATCGGCATAATACACCCATATTTAGTGTGGGTAGTAATTGTTTTTAGCTAACTAATTGTATTTGTGACTTTGATAACTTTTGAATTAGAAATACGCATAGTCCGAACCTCTAGTTAGCGTTTGCTTCTCAAGAGGGCTGTAAAAGTCTTATAGCCAACTTTAAAGAAATTTTGAGGATTACTTATAGGGTGTAGGTTGTGGGTGTGTTCAGAGTCTATCTATTATGAAATCCCCAAATAGTAGACAGATCTACTGGTGTGATTTTTATTGCGGTGCGGATGGTTTACTGACTGAAACGAAAAATCTGCTACATAGTTTCTAAACTGCAGTTAGAAAAGAAAAAGACCTGAGAAGCGGGAGCGCTCTCAGGTCTTTGTCTATTCAGATTCTACAAAAATTAATCTTCGTAGTTATCGATGCTTGGGCACGAGCAGATTAGGTTACGGTCGCCGTATACGTTATCTACGCGGTTTACTGTTGGCCAGTATTTCCAAGATTTGGTTGCTTTAGAAGGGAAGCAGCCAAGTTCACGAGAGTAAGGGCGATCCCATTCATCTTTCGCTAGGTCAACTTGAGTGTGTGGCGCGTTAACAAGCGGGTTGTTATCTAGCGGCCATTCACCGTTCTTAACCTTCGTCATCTCTTCACGGATTGCGATCATCGCATCACAGAAGCGGTCTAGCTCTTCTAGGTCTTCCGATTCTGTTGGCTCAACCATTAGCGTGCCTGCTACAGGGAACGACATGGTTGGTGCGTGGAAACCGTAGTCCATTAGACGCTTCGCGATATCTTCTTCGCTGATGCCTGTTTCTTCTTTTAGTGGACGAATGTCGATAATACATTCGTGCGCTACACGGCCGTTAGAGCCACGGTAAAGAACAGGGTAGTGAGGGCGTAGTTGCTCCATCACGTAGTTTGCGTTCAGAATCGCTACTTTCGTTGCGTCTGTTAGGCCAGCTTCGCCCATCATTGCGATGTAAGCCCAAGAGATAGGCAGGATAGATGCGCTACCCATATCTGCTGCGGATACTGCGAAGTTTTCGCCGTCTGCACCGTTTTCAATGTGACCCGGTAGGAAAGGCGCTAGGTGAGATTTCACACCGATAGGACCCATGCCCGGACCGCCACCACCGTGTGGGATACAGAAGGTTTTGTGTAGGTTCAGGTGAGAAACGTCTGAGCCAATAAAGCCTGGCGTGGTTAAACCAACCTGTGCGTTCATGTTAGCACCGTCTAGGTAAACCTGACCGCCCGCGGCATGAACCATTTCACACACTTCTTTCACTTGCTCTTCGTATACGCCGTGCGTAGAAGGGTAAGTGATCATGATGCTTGATAAGTTGTCTTTGTGCTTCTCGATTTTCGCTGCTAGGTCGTCGATGTCGATGTTGCCTTCTTCATCACACTTAACCACAACCACTTTCATTGACACCATAGACGCTGTCGCAGGGTTAGTACCGTGCGCAGAGCTTGGGATCAAGCATACGTTACGGTGACCTTCGCCACGGCTTTCGTGGTAGCGTTGAATCGCGATAAGACCTGCGTACTCACCCGATGCACCAGAATTTGGTTGTAGTGAGAATGCGTCGTAGCCTGTAATTTCGCATAGCTTCTCTTTTAGATCTTTTGCTAGCGCTGCGTAACCGGCTGCTTGTTCTGCTGGTGCGAACGGGTGGATCGAACCAAACTCAGGCCATGTTACTGGAATCATCTCTGCTGCTGCGTTCAGCTTCATCGTACAGCTGCCCAGTGGGATCATGCCGTGCGTTAGTGAGAAGTCTTTGTTCTCTAGCTGTTTTAGGTAACGCATCATCTGTGTTTCGCTGTGGTGCGTGTTAAACACAGGGTGCGTTAGGTATTCTGTTGTGCGGCGCAGTGCTTCTGGAATCGCTGCAAACTCGTTGCCTGCAATTTCAGTTGATAGTGCTGCGACTTCTTCTTTCACACCGAATACTGCGAATAGGGCTTCTACGTCTGCCACTGTTGTGGTTTCGTCGAAGCTTACACCTAGTTGAGTACCCAACTTACGTAGGTTGATGTCTGCGGCTAGTGCTTTCGCGTATAGGTCTTCAGTTTGTGCACCAGTATTGATGGTGATGGTGTCGAAGAAGCTGTTGTGAGCAAGCTCGAAGCCGCCTTTCGTTAGGCCAGCTGCTAGGATGGCTGTCATGTGGTGCGTACGACGAGCAATCGTGCGTAGGCCTTCTGCGCCGTGGTAAACCGCGTAGAAAGACGCCATGTTCGCTAGCAGTGCTTGAGCGGTACAGATGTTTGATGTCGCTTTTTCACGACGGATGTGCTGCTCACGCGTTTGCATTGCCATGCGCAGTGCTTGGTTGCCGTTGGTATCGATAGAAACACCGATAACACGACCTGGCATTGTACGCTTGTGCTTGTCACGTGTTGCCATGAAGGCTGCGTGTGGACCGCCGTAACCCATAGGTACGCCGAAACGTTGCGCCGAGCCGATTGCTACGTCTGCGCCCATTTCACCCGCAGGTTTCAGTAGGGCAGAAGCCAATAGGTCAGTCGCTACGGTTACTAGCGTTTTGTTTGCTTGTGCTTTTGCGATGATGTCCGTTAGGTCACGAACTTCACCCGTTGTACTTGGGTATTGAACTAGCGCGCCGAATACATCTTGCTCTGGTAGTGATTCTAGAGAACCAACTAGTACTTCAAAGCCGATGAATTTCGCACGAGTTTTTACCACTTCTAGCGTTTGTGGGTGAACGTCGTCAGCAACGAAGAATACGTTGCTCTTGCTCTTACCCGCACGCTTACAAAGTGTCATCGCTTCACCGGCCGCCGTTGCTTCATCAAGCAATGACGCGTTTGCGATTTCCATACCAGTAAGATCCATCACCATTTGTTGGTAGTTTAGAAGCGCTTCTAGACGACCTTGTGAGATCTCTGGTTGGTAAGGGGTGTAAGCGGTGTACCAGCCCGGGTTTTCCATCACGTTACGTAGAATTACGTTTGGCGTGAAGGTGTTGTAGTAACCCTGACCAATGAATGTACGTTTAACTTGGTTCTGATCGGCGAACTCACGCATTGCTGCCAGCATGTCTGCTTCGCTTTTCGCTTCTGCCAAGCTCATTGGCTGCTCTAGGCGAATTTGTGCTGGTACGGTTTCGTCGATAAGCGAATCTAGGCTAACTGCGTTGATCGCTTCCAACATTTTCTGTTGGTCAGATTTGTTTGGTCCGTTGTGGCGAGCAACGAACTCGTTTTGTGTGCTGAGGCTTTGAAGTAATTCAGTCATTGTCCTTTACCTACTCCTTGGTTCGGGTAACGGATGAACGCTACTGATAATCTAAATTATACGTCCGAACCTAGAAAAAAAGCTGCCCACTTGGTGTTAAGGGGACAGCTTTCGTCTCATCCTAATTACTCTTCTTCGATAGAGCTTAGGTATTCTTCCGCATCTTTTAAGTCTTCCAACTCAGATGGGTTTGAAAGCTTCACTTTCGCAATCCAACCACCTTCGTATGGTTCTTCGTTGATTAGCTCTGGGCTGTCTTCTAGCTCTTCGTTGATTTCAACTACTTCACCAGTGATTGGTGAGTAGATGTCTGAAGCCGCTTTTACAGATTCCACCAAAGAAAAGCTTTCGCCTGCTTCGACTTCATCTTCCACGTCTGGTAGGTCAACGAATACCACGTCACCCAGCATCTCTTGAGCGTGCTCTGAAATACCGATAGTTACTGTGCCGTCACCGTTGTCACGTACCCACTCGTGGCTATCTGTAAACTTCAGTGTTTTGTCCATTGCTTAATCTCCAAATAACTTGTCAGGATAGTTTCTGATTTAATAAATCTTTTATTGGTAAAGAGGGTAGCGACTGCAAAGCTCTTTTACTTGCTTGCGTACGCGTTTTTCTACTTCTGCGTCACCTTCAGGGTTGTTCACCAAACCGTCCAGTACGTCACCAATCCAATTACCGATGAGTTTGAATTCTTCAGCGCCAAAGCCGCGGCTTGTACCCGCAGGCGTTCCTAAACGGATGCCCGATGTAATCATAGGCTTCTCTGTGTCAAATGGGATGCCATTTTTGTTACATGTGATGCCTGCACGCTCTAGTGCTTCTTCTGCTTTGTTACCTTTCAAGCCTTTAGGGCGAAGGTCAACCAGCATCAAGTGCGTGTCTGTACCACCAGTTACGATATCGCAACCGCGAGTTTGCAATACTTCTGCCATGACTTTTGCGTTGTTGATCACTGAATCAATATAAGTTTTGAATTCAGGACCGAGTGCCTCACCGAACGCCACTGCTTTAGACGCAATCACGTGCATCAGTGGGCCGCCTTGTAGACCTGGGAATACTGCTGAGTTGATTTTCTTAATGATGTCTTCGTGGTTGGTCAAAATCATACCGCCACGTGGGCCACGCAATGTTTTGTGCGTTGTAGTCGTAACAACGTGTGCGTAAGGAAGCGGGCTAGGGTGCGCGCCTGTTGCGATAAGACCGGCGATGTGCGCCATGTCGACCATAAGAATCGCGTTTACTTCGTCTGCGATTTCACGGAATTTTGCGAAGTCGATAGTACGTGGAATAGCACTACCACCTGCGATGATCATTTTAGGTTGGTGCTCAAGTGCCAGTTGGCGAACGTCTTCGTAGTTGATTTCTAGTGTTTCGCGGTCAACGCCGTATTGAACTGCATTAAACCATTTACCAGAAAGTGCAGGGCGAGCACCGTGTGTTAGGTGGCCACCTGCGTCTAGAGACATACCAAGAATGGTGTCGCCAGGCTGAAGTAGCGCCAGTTTTACTGCGCCGTTTGCTTGTGCGCCTGAGTGTGGTTGAACGTTTGCGTATTCACAATTGAAAAGTTTTTTCGCGCGTTCGATAGCAATGGCTTCCACTGTATCTACGTGCTCACAACCACCATAGTAACGGCGACCTGGGTAACCTTCAGCGTATTTGTTTGTTAGGCAGGTGCCTTGAGCTTGCATTACCGCTTTAGACACGATGTTCTCAGAAGCGATAAGTTCGATTTGTTCGTTTTGGCGAGCGAATTCTGCCTGAATTCCAGCAAAGACAGCGTCATCTGTCGCAGATAGGTTGGTAGAGAAAAAGTTTTCCAAGCTGTGGTTAGGGTAACTCTTGTTCATGGTAGTTGACCTTCCAAATCTTAAAATGAACCCGCACTAGAAATAGTTGTTTGATTGCGATGGTGGCTCATTTGTTCTCAAAACAGCTGAACTGCATAGCAG
Source organism: Vibrio sp. MOR3 (assembly GCF_001557775.1). Taxonomy (NCBI): domain Bacteria; kingdom Pseudomonadati; phylum Pseudomonadota; class Gammaproteobacteria; order Vibrionales; family Vibrionaceae; genus Vibrio; species Vibrio sp. MOR3. The sequence continues at coordinate 821,573 of NZ_LNRD01000001.1, forward strand.
AACAGAGTGAACTTTCGGCCCGAATAAGTGGGCAAAACTCCGTTGGATTGTGGTTTCTCTTGTCCAATCTCTTACGGAAATGTGCATCTCTACATCTAACAAGTTGGTAACATAGCGTCTGCGGCACGAACAATCAACCAAAAATTTCCTATAGGAAACGAGATTTCTGGTTTTGTTAACAAGAGCACGCTTTAATTAACTCGGTGGACTTTTATCCACTATAGGCTTCATGCACAATGCTAATAGGAAGGAATAAAGGATATTTACAGAGGGATTTATGGCAGAAAGTATTTACGATGAATACCCGTCAATGACGTTGGCGAAAGAGCAGCAAGACCAGAATATTGAACCGCTTAAGCTCGGTCAGCGCATTAAAGATATCCGCTCTAAACTTGGTATTACGTTAGAAGAGGCGAGCCAACGAACTGGCCTTGCGCGTTCTACGCTAAGTAAGATCGAGAATGAACAGATTTCTCCAACGTTTCAAGCGATGCAAAAATTAGCGCATGGCTTACAAATTGATATGCCGCAACTCTTTGAACCACCTAGAAAAAAAGTTGCGACAGGGCGCAGGGATATAACCAAGAAAAAAGAGGGTAAACCACACCCAACCCAAACCTACGAACACGAGCTGTTGGCGACTCAACTTTCCAATAAGAAAATGATGCCTTTTAAGAGCCAAATCCGCGCCCGTAGTTTTGACGAATACAAAGACTGGGTTCGCCATGATGGGGAAGAGTTTTTACTCATCTTATCAGGTGAGGTGATGTTTTATTCTGAGTTCTATGAGCCTGTTGTATTAAGCGAAGGCGACAGTGTGTATTACGATGCGAACATGGGTCATATGTTGACCAGTGTGAGTGCGGAAGATGCGCACATTTTGTGGGTGACTGCCAAATAGTGATAAATAGTTGTAAATTTCCTATAGTGAAAGCAAACGTTTGCTATCAGTTTTGAATGCGTTATGATGGCGCTCTGTTGATGATATCTCACTCAACAGAGCGCCTTTTTTGTGCGTTCTGTTGTGATTAAAATGTTAAAAGTCACACTTTTGAAAGTCGAGTGATGTCTTGTTCGTGCAAAATTGAATCAAGCGTGTTTATTATTGGAAACACAACGAATGCCGACAGCATCATCGGGTCTATCTAAATGGAGACGAAAATGACTCAAGAACTTCTGAAAACACCACTGCATGCACTTCACGTAGAAGTAGGCGCAAAGATGGTCCCGTTCGCGGGTTACGACATGCCAGTTCAATACCCACTAGGCGTAAAGAAAGAACACTTACACACTCGTGATGCAGCAGGTCTGTTCGATGTTTCTCACATGGGTCAACTTCGTTTGATTGGTGATGGTGCAGCAGCGTTCTTAGAGACACTGGTTCCGGTTGATATTGTTGACCTAGGTGCGGGCAAGCAGCGTTATGCTTTCTTTACTAATGAGCAGGGCGGCATCATGGACGACTTGATGGTGGCTAACCTTGGCGATCATCTGTTTGTTGTTGTGAACGCAGCATGTAAAGAGCAAGACATTGCACACCTTCAGGCGCATCTTCCTTCTGGCATCGAGCTAGAGATCATTGATGACCGCGCACTGCTTGCGATTCAAGGCCCTAAAGCGGCAGAAGTACTAGCGCGTTTCGCACCAGAAGTAGCAGAGATGCTGTTTATGGATGTTCGCAAAGTTGAATTACTAGGCGTTGAGTGCATTGTTTCTCGTAGTGGTTACACAGGCGAAGACGGTTACGAAATCTCTGTTCCTGCGGACAAAGCAGAAGAGCTAGCTCGTAAACTAACAGGTGAAGAAGAAGTAGAGTGGATTGGCCTTGGTGCTCGTGACTCACTTCGTCTTGAATGTGGCCTGTGTCTGTACGGTCATGACCTAGACACAACAACAACGCCTGTTGAAGCAAGCCTACTATGGGGCATCCAAAAAGTACGTCGCGCTGATGGCGAGCGTGCAGGTGGTTTCCCTGGTGCTGACATCATTCTTAAGCAGATCGAAACGAAAGACGTTGCACGTAAGCGTATTGGCTTGGTTGGTCAAACTAAAGCACCAGTTCGTGAAGGCGCTGAGCTGTTCGATGCAGACGGCAACAAGATTGGCGTGGTAACCAGTGGTACAGCAGGCCCTAACGCAGGCAAGCCAGTATCAATGGGCTATGTACGTGCAGATCTAGCGGCTATCGGTACAGAGCTGTTTGCAGAAGTACGCGGCAAGATGCTACCAATGACGGTAGAAAAAATGCCGTTCGTACCACAACGCTACTACCGTGGTTAATTAAAGCTCGTCATTCCAGCGAGCCAAAGCGAGACTAGGAATCTAACCATCAGAACGTAGGTTCCATTTCGTTTCCTCGCTGAATCGATAAACACAAACAAAAATGCCGAGCAATGTGCTCGGCATTTTTTATGTTCTTTTGAAAGCTCAACTTATGCAGTGAGCTCTTCGATAGGGCAACACATTTCAATCACAACTTCACTCAGTTTGCTTGGATGAATCATGTCTTCTTTCTTAACGCTGAACTGGTTTGCCATGATGGTGTTGAACAATTCCCAATGGTTAATCAGCATCTTATCGCGGTTGCCTGCATCTTCTGGCCACGTTTCTTGCATCATAGGCGCTAAGCTAATTGCACCATGTGCAAACACCAGCATCTGCCATTTTGATTCCCACTGGTCAATCTGGTGCTCCGGGTATTCCACGTTGTAGTCTGCAAACAGCTCAGTAAAGATCGCCGCGAACTCGTCTTTGGATCTCAGGAAGTACTGCAGTAGTGCATCATCACCTTGGCGAATTGCATCCGCAATCATTTGGATTGGATGCGGATTCATGAGGGCAAATGCCAACATTCTTACCATGAACAGGTAGATTTTTTGATTAGATGGGGTGTTTGCTGGCATTTCGCTTACCAGCTGTGCCATGTAGCCTTGCATGAATTCATCCATGGCATCACTGACGGCTTGCCAGATTTTCTCTTTGCTGCCGAAGTGGTGGCGAATCAAACTATGAGACACACCAGCTTTCTCACTGATGTTTCGAAGCGAGACACGTTCGTACCCTAACTCACAGAACATATCTGCCGCGACTCTTAGAATCAGACACTTAGTTTGCTCAGCGGCTTCAGCACTTCTACGGCCTTGCTTTCTTTCTGTCATAGTTCGAATTTTCCCGAATATTAATCAACGCGCCTATTTTTACCAGAAACCGGACAGTTTGCCTAATTATTTTATTATCCACATGGAAAATATGTTGATCATTTTTTCGTTATGCATATACTGCACACCTGTGTAGTAAATATAAAGTCGATGGAGAAAGCCAGTGCGAAAACAATACTTAAAGCGCACATTTGTGGGAGCAGCGGTGGCATTGAGCCTCGCCACGATGCTGACAGGGTGTAACAAAGCCGTATCAGAACCGTCTGAGCCATTAATCAAACCTGTAAAATTACTTGCTGTTAATGATCTGACTGTTGCCGATTCCGATGCATTCCTTGCACGAATAGATGCAACGTACAGAGCCCAACTTTCATTTCAGGTAGGTGGCGAAATTGAGAAGTTGATCGTGAGAATGGGTGAAGAAGTGAAGCAGGGCGATGTACTTGCAACGCTAGACCCAAAAGACTTGCAGTTAGCTCTTGATGCATCACAAGCGCAGTACGCATTAGCGAAAACCCAATGGGAACGCTCGAAAAGCTTGTACAACAAGAAGCTGATCAGTACAGACAGTTACGACCAACAAGAAACGCAATACAAAGCGGCACTGGCAAACTTAGAGCAAGCGAAAACCGATTTGAGCTACACAGAGATTCACGCGCCGTTTGATGGTGTGGTGTCTTATACCTACGTGAAGCCATACCAAGTGGTTGCTGCTAAGCAAGAAATCCTAAACCTAATCGACAACACCACTTTGGATGTGTCGTTTACTTTGCCTGTGACTTACGCCGAAGCGGTGTCATTGAACTCACTTAAAGACGCAGAGATGTGGGTGACGATGGACAGCGAACCAAACAACCGCATCCAGGGCCAATTCAAAGAAATATCTACCCAACCCAATGCTGACACCAACAGCTACGAAGCGATCGTGACGATTACTCGTCCTTCTGATCGCAACTTGCTAACGGGCATGACAGGCCAAGTACACATTGCGAAGCAAAACGTATCGAACGCGATGATGCTGCCAAATGCGGCTTGGGTGTCGAAAGACGCCGCTCATGGTGAAGTTTGGGTAATGGACAGCGATACACAGCAAGTCAATAAAGTGACCTTGTCACTAAGTGCGAATGGTGCTGTGGAGTCGGGTCTGGACAAGAATGATTACGTTGTTATTGCAGGTGTTGAACGCCTAGTAGAAGGCCAAGTGGTGAAAGCTTGGGTTCGTGAGGAAGGTATCTAATGAAACGTTCATTATTCACAGTATCGGCTATCGCATTGGCCGTACTAACCGGTTGTAACAGCACAGACGAAGTCACCGCAGAGCAGCCTTTGTATGTTTCTACGGTTGCTGTCGATGTTCCAGTAAAAAGCCAATACCGCACATTCAAAGGCCAAGTCGTGCCAGCGGAACAGACGCCAATTGCATTCCGTCGCGCAGGTGAAGTTCAGCATGTGCTCGTTAAAGCGGGTGACACGGTTAAAGAAGGCCAGATGATCGCTAAGTTAGACGACAGCAAAGAAAAGCAAGCGGTAAACGATGCAGAAGCACAATACACACTCGCGATTCGTCAGCTGAAACGTGGTGAAGAACTGCATCACCGCCAAATGATTTCTAAAGCGGAGTTGGATGAGCTAACGGCAAATAAAGAGCTGGCGGAAGCAAACTTCTACAACGCGACAAACCAACTGAACTACACACGTTTATTTGCCCCGTTTGCGGGCAAGGTTTCGGATGTATTCAAAGAGCGTTTTGAGCGTGTTGCGATTGGTGAGCCGGTTCTAAACCTTTATCAAAGCGACAAAGTGTACGTTCGCATCGAGCTGTCAGACAACGTGCTTGCGATGGTAAACCCAAATACACAAAGCATGAGCTACCAACCTCAAGCAACGTTCTCGGGTGACGCGAAATCTTATGCGTTGGATTACTTGGAGCACACCAGTGAGCCAAACGCGCAGACACAAACATACCAAATGTATTTAACCATGCCACAACCTGATGAAGAGATTTTGCCGGGTACTAGTGTAAGCGTTGCAGTAGACATGGTGGCAGCAGGTATAACGTCAATTGATGGCTACAACATTCCAATGACTGCGCTTCAAGCGGGTAACAAGGATGGTGAGTTCTTTGTGTGGAAATTAAACAGTGACGCGGTCACAAAGGTGGCGGTGACGATTGATCAAATTAACGGTGAAGGCGCGATTGTGTCATCAGGCGTTACACAAGGCGATGTATTAGTGAATTCCAGCTTACGTAAGTTACGCGAAGGTAAGTCAGTGGATGTGGTGGAGAAACAACAATAATGAGCATTGCTGAATACTCAATTAAGAACAAAGTCATCAGCTGGCTGTTCATCGTTATTCTCGCGGTTGGCGGGGTAATGTCATTCCTAGAGTTGGGCCGATTGGAAGATCCGGCATTTACTATCAAAGATGCGATGGTGGTGGCGACTTATCCCGGCGCGACTTCTAAAGAAGTAGAAGAAGAGCTGACGTATCCGCTTGAGAAAGAGATTCGTAAGCTGCCTTATATCGATAAGATTACGTCGACGTCCTCAAGTGGTATGTCACAGATTATGGTGAGCATGAAGATGGACTACGGTCCGGATGAATTGCCGCAAATCTGGGATGAAATGCGCCGTAAAATCAACGATCTGCAACCAACTTTGCCGCAAGGCGTTCAATCTCTGCAAATCATTGATGATTTTGGTGACGTGTACGGCGTAATGCTGATGTTAACGGGTGACGACTACGATTACGTAGAACTGAAACGTTACGCAGACCAGCTCACGCGTGAACTCGAACTGATCGATGGCGTGGGTAAAGTCGACATTGCAGGCGACCAACAAGAAATGCTGTTTGTTGAGATTTCATTGGATCGCTTAGCGGCTCTGAACCTCGACATGAACGTGATTTCTGGCTTGCTGAACCAACAGAACAATGTGGTTTCTGCGGGCGAGGTGATGGTAAACGGCGAGAGCCTTATTATTCGCCCAAGCGGTACATTAAACACCGTAGAAGCACTAGAAAACCTGATCATTCACGGTCGTGACACCGGTAACCTGATTCGCTTGAAAGACGTTGCAACCATCAGCCGTGGCATTCAAGAAAAGCCGGGCAATGTGCTGCTGTATAACGGTAAGAAAGCAATCAACATTGGTATTTCGTTTGCGTCTGGCGTAAACGTAGTAGAAGTCGGTCAACGTATTGAAGCTGAACTGGAGAATCTTGAGACCATCAAGCCCGCTGGTTTGGATATGAACTACTTCTACAACCAATCGCAAGAAGTAGACGATTCAGTTAAAGCGTTTGTTATTAGCTTGGCAGAAGCCGTGGCTATCGTAATCATCGTACTGCTGTTCACTATGGGCTTACGCAGTGGCGTGATCATCGGTTTGGTTCTGTTGTTGACGGTATTCGGTACCTTCATTTTGATGAACTACAACAATATCGAACTGCACCGTATCTCGCTTGGTGCGTTGATCATTGCGCTCGGTATGCTGGTGGATAACGCCATCGTGGTGGTCGAGGGGATATTGGTTGGCCTTAAGAAGGGGCGAACCAAAGTTCAAGCTGCAACAGATATCGTAAAACAAACTCAGTGGCCGCTGCTTGGTGCGACAGTCATTGCTATTACCGCGTTTGCGCCTATCGGTCTGTCTCAAGATGCGACTGGTGAGTTCATGGGCTCTCTGTTCTGGGTACTGTGTTTCTCGCTATTTCTAAGCTGGGTAACTGCGATTACGTTAACGCCATTCCTTGCAGACCTTCTACTAAAAGAAGAAGACAAAAATACACAAGCAGAAGACGAAGATCCGTACAAAGGTTGGTTGTTCGTCACGTTTGGTGCGTCTCTTAAATTTGCGTTGCGTTTCCGTTGGTTAACGGTAGCAGGCATGGTGGCATTGCTCGTTGGTGCTGTGGTTGCGTTTGGTAGTGTGAAGCAACAGTTCTTCCCGCCATCAAACACGCCAATGTTCTACGTTGATATGTGGATGCCAGAAGGCACAGACATTCGCGAGACCATCAAGAAAGCGGAAGAAGTAGAAAGCTACATTCGTTCACAAGATGATGTCGATTTTGTTTCAGCTTCGATTGGTCAAGGCTTGCAGCGTTTCGCTCTGACTTACCAACCAGAGAAAAGCTACGAAGCTTACGCGCAGTTCCAAGTTCGTACGACAGATCGTGAGAACATGTTTGAACTGCTGCATAAGTTGGATGACAACCTAGCGAAGACGTTTGATAAACCCACGTTCCAGTTCAAGTTGATGGAATTCGGCCCGTCGCCGGCGTCTAAGATTGAAGCGCGTATTACTGGCCCAGATCCACAAGTGCTTCGTGATCTCGCGGTGCAAGTAGAAGACATTCTTCATACTGACCCGGGTGCTCGTAACATTCGTCACGACTGGCGTGAGCGAACTAAAGAGCTCGTACCGGTATTTAACGAATCAAAAGCGCGTCGTTTGGGTATCTCGAAAGAAGATCTTTCAAGCACTTTACAAATGGCGTTTGGGGGCAGCACGCTTGGTTTCCTCCGTGATGGTACAGATACACTACCTATCATGACGCGTTTACCAGAAGAAGAGCGTGTAGATTTCGAATCACTGCAAAACGTGAATATTTGGAGTCCATCGTTACAATCTTATATCCCAGTTGATCAAGTGATCGATGGTGTGAAGCTGGCTTGGGATGAGCCGTTAATTCAGCGTCGTGACCGTAAGCGTACTCTAACGGTATTGGCTGACCATGATGTGCTTAGTGACGATACACCCGCAAGTTTATTCTCTCGCATTGAGCCTAAAGTGATGGCTTTGCACCTTCCTGTAGGCTATGAAATCACGTGGGGCGGCGAATACGAATCATCGAAAGATGCACAAGAAGGTCTGTTTGGCTCATTGCCAATGGGTTATTTGTTGATGTTCATCATTACGATGCTTCTGTTTAACTCACTGAAGAAGCCATTGGTTATTTGGTTCACTGTACCGCTGTCTATCATTGGTGTGGCATTTGGTCTTCTGACGACAAACATGCCTTTTAGCTTTACTGCGTTCCTAGGCTTATTGAGCTTGAGCGGTATGATTCTGAAAAACGGTATCGTACTTCTTGACCAGATTAACCTAGAGCTAGCATCAGGTAAGGATCCTTACTTAGCGATTGTCGACAGTGCGATCAGCCGTGTTCGTCCAGTGAGTATGGCGGCATTGACGACGATTCTGGGAATGATTCCTCTGGTATCAGATGCGTTCTTCGGCTCAATGGCGATTACGATTATGGCAGGCCTTGGTTTTGCTACAGTTTTGACTCTGATTGTTGTACCAGTCATGTTTGCAATTCTGTTTAAGATCAAACCAACCACTGCATAAGGGACTTCCTGGCTTTTATTATTGTCAGATTCCTGCCTAGCCCTGGGGACTTTCCTCAGGGCTTTTTTGATCGGGGAGAGTCAAGATACGAGAGGGAAAAGAGAATAGAAGTGAGAAGCAAAAGAGAGAAGAAGAGAGAAGCAAAAGAGAGAAGAAGAGAGGCTGGAGAAAAAGATAAGGGCGAAAAGGAAGGCTGGTGGTTTGGTGTACACCTTACTGATTTTTATGATTTTCTTACAAGCGATTGATAAATCTTGCGTATACTAAAGAAACATCATCAATAAAAGAGCGAACGCAAATGAACAATCGCGGATTACATGGACTCTTCCTTTTAGGTTCACTAACGCTAATTGGCTGTTCTTCCACAGACGGCATTTCTACTGATAATACAGATTCTCAAGTCCCTGTAGAGCTAAAAAGTGCAGATGCAGCGACCATCGCAACGTGGATTGACCAAAGTATTCTGATGCCACAGGGTCTTTCTTTAGAAACGGACAAAATTCGTTATGTTACGGGATCTGCTGATTTGAACAGTGATGGTACAGAAGAACATTTGGTGTTGTTCCAAGACCGTTTCTTCTGCGGAAGTGGTGGCTGCACGGCATATATGTTCGATAATAACGGTAAAGTGCTGAACCGCATGTCGGTAACAAGAACACCGATTGCACTAATAGACAGCTACAGCAACGGTTGGCAAGACTTTGTTGTGTGGAGTAATGGTGCTTATCGTCAGATGAGTTACAACGGTGAATCTTACCCAAGTAACCCGTCAGTAGAACCTAAAATCGACCACAACACTCAAGTTCAGACAGCGACAGCGTATGTGATGGCGACAGAGTTATACCAGCAAGATGGTTACGATATTATGCCCGTCGATGACAAAGAGATTTGGACGCCGGCCAACGTGTATCACTTCACCTTTAAACACCATGGTGATCCGCAAAATGTTTACAACGCGACGGTGAACTTGAACAGCGGTGACGTGGATATCGAATCTGAACCGAAGCAATAAATCGGCACGTTATACAAGAAAGGGCGAACGCTTATCGTAAGCGTTCGCCCTTTGTACTTTCTATGTGTCCGCGTTTGTTTTTTTACTAAAACTTATAAGTTGCACCCGCATAGAAAGAGCCGACCTGAATGTTGGTGTCCCAGTTCGAGCCTTTCGAGCCGACATTGAAGTGGTCCATCTCATACGCTGCTCGGAAAGTGATGTTGTTAAACTGATGCGGCGTGTATTCAAGACCGGCCCCTACGCGAAGTAGCAGCTCGTTTTCGTCTTCACCGAGAAATTCAGGAACATCCACCGAAATGTAGCCCAAACCTAGCGTCGCGAATGGTCGTAACCCATTGTCGAATGTGTAGCCAATGTTTGCAGCAACAGACGCACTATTTACGTTGAGATCAAAAGGCGTGTTCTTTACTTTGATATCACCGTAGTCAGTGTATTGAGCTTCTATACCGACGATACGATTGAATTGATAACCGCCAATAATTTTAAAAGTTGTGCCATCAGCATCCAAATGTGTAAACGGACTATCATCACTGTATGTGGTGTTACCCATACCCCCGCCCAGATAAAACCCTGATACATCCTGTGAGCTATTTGCATGAGCCTGAATGCTAACAAGTACGGCGATAAGGGTGGCTGCTTTTTTCATTGTTATTTACCTCTGTATTACTGTCTGTATTGTTGTGTTTAAAACAGTGTTCATTATCTAAATGAGGCGCTGAAAAACTAAACAAAAAGTAAACAAAAACCAAATAATTCCTATTGATTTAGTGACTTAGGCAATTGTGTGTTTTTTGTGTGCTCGGAAGGTATGCAGAGTTAAAAATTGATGTTTGAATCCTTCATTACTAAAAACTGAGTGCTGCATTGTGGTGTGATGAAGATGACTTGGTTTTTAGAATGGTTCGGCAAACCTGACCTATAATTCAAGGAGTTGAGAAAGCAGTGAGCCTGTATGCATAGAATCTATTTCGCCAATTTGGTCCTCGATCCGACGACAAGGACATTGTCCAATTCACACGGTAATGATGTTCCTCTAAGGCCACTTCCATACCAAGTGCTGAACTTGATGCTTGAAAAGCAGGGCGTACATGTAACTCGCGAAGAGTTGTTCGAAACCTGTTGGGATGGTTCAGTCGTTACCGATCAAGCATTGACCAATGTCATTTCCGGTTTAAGAAAGAAACTTGTTCAGTTGAAGGCGCAAGGTGTACAGATAAAAACGGTAAGTAAAATTGGCTATTTACTGGAAGTTGATGCGGATGTGAAACCCATCAAACAGAAAGTTGAGATACCGGAACTCCAAACGCTCGAAATTGATGATGTTGAGCATCAAGTCAAAGCAGCGCCCAAGCAAGAAGCTGAATCGCGAGACAAGGCATTTAGCTTAACCCCAATACTGATGACGGCTTTCTTGCTTTTTGCGATTGTCTTTGTGCTTTATTTTCGTCCGTTTGTGCCACATCCTGATTTTCTTGATGATTCGGATTACCAACACTTTTCTGTGTCAGAAACGGACTTCTACTTTTACGATCAAAATCATGATGAGTTAGATCTTTCGGCTTTGGCAAAGAGCCTCAACGATGAGGTATTTCCGGTGTGTCCGGCCATCGTATATTTGCGTGTGTCTGAATCGGCTTATCAAGAAGGGGCGCATACTTTACGTGCGTTTGCTTTCGCCAAAAACAGTAATAAGAACGTCAACTACATTAAGTTTTCTCTCGATATCGACACCTTGAAAGAAACGGTCTTAGAGAGCATGAGCAGGGCGGACGCAATATGCAGATAAACAAACTCCTCGTACTCAATATTGCATTGGCAACGGGCCTAGTGGGCGTGATTGTTCACCAAAAGTATTTCCAATCCGACGAAATAACAGGTTCGCGCTGGGCGTGTGCAATGTTTGAAGAAGACTTTATTTCCAGAGGTTACCGACGTTATGAAAACATCAGTGACCGTTCTGTCGTGGTGTTTAGCTCGGATAGGGACATGTACATTTTTCAGAAAGGAACGTTGCTGACGAAAAAGGGCGAAAGCAAAGAATATGAACTGGTTTACAACGGCAAGTATCAAGTGGATGGACATGCGCTGACAGTGGATTATCAGAAAGTCAGTTGGAATGAACAGCCAACGGAGAGTGAGGTCTTCGTAAGAGACATGAACTCATACGTGGGCACAAAAACGGACTTCATTTACAAAGTGGAGGACGAGCAACTGTTCTTTTTCAATCAGAGCGAAACAGAAGAGAGTAACTTTATCTGCTATCGGATTTAGCGCCCGTTAGACTCCGATTATCGCTCAATAAAAAACACCTCCCAATGCCGAGGCTAGAGGGAGGTGTCGAATGCCAAATCGAGGGAGGCATTGTAATTAGATACGCATACGCGTTTCAGCCATGATTAAGCGGCTGCTTGTTGTTTCGCTTCTGCTTTGTTCTTTAGGAACGCGTAAGTGAAACCTGTTACCGCTGTACCTGCTGCGATTGCTACCAAGTACATTAGCACTGGTGAGATTGCGTTAGGGATAAGCAGTACGAACAAACCACCGTGTGGTGCCATCAGTTTTGCACCGAACAGCATAGATAGAGCACCAGTTAGTGCGCCACCCGCCATACATGATGGGATAACACGCATTGGATCTTTCGCTGCGAATGGGATTGCACCTTCAGAGATAAAGCACAGACCAAGCACGAATGAGGCTTTACCTGCTTCACGCTCGCTTTGCTCGAACTTGTTCTTAGCAATGAACGTCGCAAGGCCCATACCTAGTGCAGGAACCATACCCGCGGCCATGATTGCAGCCATTGGTGCGTAAGTTTGCGAAGCCAATAGACCTACACCGAATGCATAAGCAGCTTTGTTTACCGGACCACCTAAGTCGAAACACATCATTGCGCCAAGGATAATACCCAGTAGAACTGCACTGTCTGAACCCATGTTGTTTAGGAAATCAGTTAGGCCGTTCATGATGCCAGATACTGGACCGCCCACGATGTAAATCATCACTAGACCCGTGAACAGTGTCGCCACGAACGGGATGATAAGGATCGGTTTAAGCGCTTCCATTGATTGTGGCAGTCTTACTTTGTCGGCAAGGAACTTAGCAGCGTAACCTGCGATGAAACCTGCTGCGATACCACCAAGGAAACCTGCACCTGTTGAACTAGCAAGCATACCGCCAACTAGACCTGGAGCCAGACCCGGACGGTCAGCAATAGAGAAGGCGATGTAACCAGCAAGAACTGGGATCATCAAGGCGAATGCAGAGCCACCACCAATGTTCATTAGCGCTGCTGCTAGCGTACCTTCTTCTTTAAACGCTTCGATACCAAATACGAAGGATAGGGCGATGATCAAACCACCGGCTACCACAACTGGCAGCATGTGTGATACACCTGTCATTAAGTGTTTGTACGCGCCTTTCTTCTCTTCTGTCGCTGATGATGCGCTAGAAGAACCAGAGTGTTGGTATACGCTTGCTTGTTCAAACGCTTTGTCCATTTCTTCCGCTGTTTTCTTCAGAGCTGGACCTGTTTTAGTGCGGTACATCTTTTTGCCGTTAAAGCGGTCAAGAGGTACTTCGATGTCTGCTGCGATGATGACCAAATCTGCGTCTGCGATTTCTTGGTCAGTCAGTTGGTTTTTCGCACCTACTGAGCCACGCGTTTCCACTTTAATTTGGTGACCACGACGTTTGCCTTCCTCTTCTAGCGCTTCTGCTGCCATGAAGGTGTGTGCCACGCCGGTTGGACATGCTGTGATAGCAACAATCTTCTTAGTTGCAGATGCGCTTTCTGCTGGTGCTGCTACTTGTGCCGCAACTGTAGTTACTTGCTCTAGTGTCACTGCACCTTCAACAGCCGTTTGTAGGAAAGCGGATGCGTCTTTCGCTACAGTGCTGATATCTGCTTGGTAGACTTTTTTACCTACGAAACGAGAAGTATCAACTGGAGTGTTAGCCGCAATTACGATCGCTTCTGCTTGTTCAATGTCAGCGTCTGTCAGCAGTGTTGGTTCAACCACGCTTGATTGGCATTCAATCTTTGCGTTCCAACCCAACTTCGCCGCTGCTTGTTCTAGTAGACCTGCCGCAATGATGCTGTTCGCAACACCACTTGGACAAGCTGTAATAATGGCAATATTCATACTGATAACCTTCTGTTCCTTAGTTTTTGTCTAAGTTCGTATTAGGGTAAAGCTCGGTTACTTGCGTTTGGAGCTTGATGTTCTCCAGTTCTTCCTGACTGGTTAGGCCAACGCCAACTTGGCTTACTGCTAGGGCAGAAAGCGCGGTAGCGAAGCGCAGTAAATCGTTTTTCGGCATCGCTTGCATGTGACCCCAGCACAAGCCAGCAACAAGCGTATCGCCAGCGCCAACAGTGCTTACTACATTCATTCTTGGTGGTTGAGCACGTAACCATTCGCCTTGGTTAAGCCACATCACGCCGTCTGCTCCCATAGAAACTACGATGTTCTCAATGCCTTTATCGCTTACCGTTTGCGCTGCTTCTTGGCATTGTTCTGGCGTTGAAAGGTGCTCGCCGACAAAGTCACTTAGCTCTTCATCGTTTGGTTTGATCAACCAAGGGTGAGCGTCGATGCCTGCACGTAGTGCCGCTTTGCTGCTATCGAACAAGACTTTCTTGCCTTTCTGATGCAGCTTCTCAATCCATGCCGCGCATTGCTCTGCAGTAACACCGCCCGGTAGGCTGCCTGCCAATACAAAGTAATCGTGTGTTTCTGCAAGGCGGAATAGGGTTTCTTCAAAGCGCGCGATTTCTTCTGCCGTAACTTGAACGCCAGGGAAGTTGATGTCGCTCACTTGGCCATCTGCTTCAACCAATTTCACGTTGATGCGAGTTGCGCCTTCGACTTCGACGAACTCGTTTTTAACCTTGATATCGCTAAATAGCTGGTGGAAGAGCTCTGGGTTGTCTTTGCCAAGAAAGCCCGTCACGGTTACGTCTGCACCTAGGTCACTAAGCACTTTCGCTACGTTTACGCCTTTACCGGCCGCGTGTAGGTTGCTCTTTTCAACTAGGCTGACAGAACCCACTTTAATTGAGTCCAGCGAACCTGTTAGGTCAAGGGCAGGGTTAAGCGTGATGGTAACGACTTTGTTTGTTTTCAATCCTGTCATTCTCTCGCCCCTTAACCTTCGCCAAGACCAGATGCGATTGCTTTGCCGATTGACTCAAGTGCTTGTGCAGCATCTGGACCTTCAGCAGAGAATTGAAGCTGGTGACCGTGTTTCACACCCAGCGCGATAACTTTCATTAGGCTCTTCGCGTTCACTGCTTTGCCGTCGCCATCTAGGTTTGCCACACGAATGGTAGATTCGAACTTCTTCGCTTCAGCAACTAGCATTGCGCCAGGACGAGCGTGTAGGCCGTGGGCGTTTTTGATCTTAAAGATTGCCGTGTTGCCATCTTCAGCCGCTTCTGTTGCCATTTCTTCGCCTTTGAACAGTGCAAGGATCTGTTCAGCAGAAGCATCAAGTAATTTGCTGTGTTCGTTGTTAAACACAAGCTTTGAAATCGTGCTTAGGATAGATTGGTGAGCATTGTTGCAAGCTGCAAATGCAACTAGAGCACGCACTTTCTCGCCTTCGAATTCACAATCATTTGCTGTTGATACAAAAGAAACACCGGTGCGCGTTACTTGCTTATCACTACCTACTAGCCATAGACCTTGACCAAGGTGCGTTGGCGTTTTCGTTACTAGATCTGCAACGAACTCTGTACCTGCACAACCTGTGTTTTTAAGTAGGCCGCCAGCTACCGCGCTCATTTGAATCATGTCGCTTGCTGGGAATAGCAGTTGAATGAGAGAAGCATCGAAATCCGCCTCTAGCTGAACGTCGCCATGAAGCAGGGCAATAATGTCGTCTTCGTTGTTCGCATCACGCAGACGCTCTTCAACGCCATCCGCACCCAGTACTTTTGTTAGCTGCTTAAGAATGCCCAAGTGCTCGTCTGATTTCGCAGCAATACCGATCGCAACGTAAACTGTGTTGCCATCACCCCATTCAACGCCTTCTGGGAAATGGTGAACAGCAACGCCGGTGGTTTTCACCATTGAGCGCGTGTCAGTCGTGCCGTGTGGAATCGCGATACCGTTACCTAGAAACGTAGAGTTCTGGTTTTCACGGTTTAGCATGCCTTCTACATAGCCTTGTTCAACCAGACCTTTGTCTGTCAGGCTTTTCGCGATGCTTTTGATCGCTTCAAACTTATCTGTAGCGGATTGAGATAGGGTAATGTTGTTCTTACTTAGCTTAAGCATGGTGCTTCTCCAGCCTTAAGGTATCTATTTCTAATTCATCTTGGCTACGCAGAGATTGGTTTGCGTAACATCGTTTATCTGTTTTGCTTAACAAAAGAAACTGAATCGATTCAGCTTTTGGTCAAATTTTTTAAAACACTCAGCGAAACTGTTTCTAAAATCGAAACTTAACCATTCATGGCTTTATGCTTTTAAAGCCTAGCAAAGGGAGCCTGTATTGCGTGATTTTGGTGACTCTCGTCAATTTTTAAGTTTTGCTGAATCCTTTCAGCTTTTATACTGAATCGGTTCAGCATATAATTCAACTTATCGAAGGATCGTTGATGTATTAATATGATCCCGCGCACAGAACAGGGCTTAGAATATGACACTGGATGAAATAGCAAAATTAGCTGGGGTTTCGAAGACCACAGCAAGCTATGTGATTAACGGAAAAGCGCAGAAATACCGCATCAGCGAAAAGACTCAAAAGAAAGTCATGGCGGTGGTTGAGCAGTACAATTACAAACCGGATCACGCAGCATCTTCTTTAAGAGCGGGCAACTCACGTTCGTTCGGTTTGATCATTCCAGATTTAGAGAACACCAGTTACGCGCGTTTAGCAAAACTGATTGAACAGAACTCGCGTAAAGCGGGCTATCAAATTTTGATCGGCTGTTCTGATGATGATCCGCAAACGGAGCAAAAGGTTGCGGAGGCGCTCGTGAGTCGTCGTATTGATGCGCTATTCGTCGCGAGCAGTATGCCAGCAGCGAGCGAGTATTATCTCAAACTACAAAACTCCGGTACGCCCGTTATTGCGCTTGACCGCCCTATGGATGACGAGCACTTCTGTTGTGTGATCAGTGAAGATTTCGATGCGGCGTTTGAGCTTACAGAATCAGTATTGTCGCCTGAGATTGAGTCCATCGGCCTGATTGGCGCATTAGAAGAACTGCAAGTCTCTAAAGAACGTGAACTGGGTTTCCGTTCTGCATGCCAGCAAAAAGGTAACGAGGCATTAGTAGGTTATGGTCAGCACTTCTCTCGTGAAGAAGGCAAGAAGGTGTTAGAAGGGTGGATCGAAAAGGGCAAGCTGCCAGATGCTATGGTGACCATGTCTTACACCTTATTAGAAGGCGTGTTGGATGTGATGTTGGAAAAGCCAGAGTTGATGGGCAAAGTACGTTTGGCCACCTTTGGTGATAACCGCTTGCTCGATTTTCTTCCAATCAAAATTAACTCTCTTCCACAGCAGTTTGAGCTGATCGCCGACAGCGCAATGGAGTTGGCGCTTAATGCTTCAGCTAAGCGCTATAAAGCAGGAGTGGAGTTGATTCCGCGTAAGATTGTAAAGCGCTACACCGACGCTAAAGCTTAATTTCTACCGTCAGCGCCACAAATGCGTGGTCGCTGGCGTTTTTATCTCTTTCAAAAGACGGGTTGATTAGGTGCGTATCGTGCACTTGGTAATTCGTGACTTCTGCTATTGATACATCTTCATGAGAATCGAACTCTTGCGACAACAGTATGTAATCCAAAACATTACCTTTTGCGAAGTGATAATGGGTTGCAGGCCTTGAGTCCAGCAGTGGTGTTACTTGTAAATCCCAACCATCATTAAGTCGCAAATCAGTGACGCTGTCACCATATTGTTCAACCAACGCCTTGTTCACACTGGCATCAGTGATGGGTTGGTTCATGTCACCCATTAATACCGTTGGCATCGGGCTACTCGCATAGTGCTTTTGCATGGCATCACGCAACATTGCCGCTTCCCAGCCACGTTGTTGAGTTGAGAGCCATCGGGCAATCGGTCTGCTTGCCTGTTCGGGCGCATCTGTGTCTGCAGGGCGTTGAGATTTTAAATGCGTCACATAAACCGTAATGTGGCCGATAACGGGATGCACAATGCTCGCTCTAACCGGTTTTCGACTGAAAGGGGGCGCGGTGAGGTCGCCAAAGGCAGCGAGTGTTTTTTTGTCGAACGTAACTGCTTCATAATGTTCAATCGGAAAACGCGAAGCGACGGCGACAACAGGACGCGAGTAGATATAATCGCCTTCGACATGTGGCGTATCGACACAGGCAAAGTGTTCGTAACCGATCTCAGCAAAGAAGTTTTTGGTTTCTTCAATGCTGAACACTTCTTGCAAGCCGATGATGTCAGGATTGAGCTGTTCGATTTGTGATTTTGTCCAAGCGAGTTTGTCTTGCCATTGTTCTGTCGAGTAGATGTTCTCGAAATCATAATAGGCATTGGGTGGGGCGATAAAGTTAAATAGATTCGCCGTGGCGAAGGTGATTTGGCTCGTTTTAGACAAAATGACGCTCGTTCAAGGAGTTATTGGGTGAGTATATACCCAAATAGAAGAGATGAGTGAAGATCACGTTTCTATTTGTACGCATTCCGTTTAAACTCCGTGCATCAAGATTAATGAGTACCGAACATGACCCAAGATTACGAAAACGAAGAGTATTTAGAAGGCGAAGAAATTGAAATCGAAGCGATTGGCATCGACGTCGACGCGCACCCAATTGAACTGTATAAGCTTTTTAAAATCGCAAACTTGGTGAGTGGCGGTGGTGAAGCAAAACACATCATCGAAGAAGGTTACGTTGCGGTAAATGGTGAATTAGAAACGCGCAAGCGTCGCAAAATGTACGATGGTGATTTTTTCGAGTTCAACCAAGAATATTATGTTGTTGTCTGTGACGCGCCAGTAACTGAACCTGAATCTGCTGAAGAAAAAGCAGAGAAAAAGGCGAAGAAAGAAGCACAAGCGGCTCGCAAAGAAAAGTCTCGTTCGAAAAAGAACGACAAAGCGAACGTTAAAGGGCCGAAATCAACAGGCCGTAAAGCCGCGCACAAAGAGCGTAAAGCACAGAAAGATGCCTTATCTCAATCGGCTAAGAAAGGCAAAAAAGAAGATAAGCCTAAAGCGACTCGCGATCCGAACAGCGGCCGTAACTCAATCGACTTCTTTTAATTGATGTTGGTTTGATTCGATAGATTCGAATAACTAAAAAGCGCCGACTTAGTGTGACTAAGTCGGCGCTTTTTATTTGTAGAGTGGGCGAGGATGCTCGCATGAGCTCAATGCAGAAGCTTATTACTATTAACCTGATTCGTCCAATGGTGGATTGCGTTAGGCTTGCCGAGGTAAAAACCTTGGTAATAATCTAAGTCTAATCGTTGCATGGCGGAAAGCTGAATGTTTTCCTCTACACCTTCTATCACGACTTTCGCATTCATCTCTTCAGCCAGTTCTACTGCGTTTGCAATCGCGAGCGTATCACCTGAACAATAATCGAGAAGGTAAGAACGGTCTATCTTGATGATGTCGGGGCAAAGATGTTTAACGCGAGACATGTTTGAATGGTGAGAGCCAAAGTCGTCAATAGCGAACAAGAAGCCATTCGTCCTCATCAATTGGACGGCTTCTATCAAAAGCTCAGTGTCACCACAAGATTCTTCAACTACTTCAAATACGACGTCAGAGGGGTGCATTCCAAGCTCCTCTAAGCGTTTGTACAGAAGGCCGTTATCTTTGAAACCCATATCTTTAGTTAGGGTAAGCAGCGTTTGAGGCATGACATTAAGAAATAACTTAATTGTTGAACCTGCGAAGTGCTTGGCAAAGTTACGAATATGAATAGCACGAGATAAAAACTCGATACATAGACGAAAGTAGGTATCAATACTTGCATCAGCAAAGAACAGGTCTGGCCGAATGTTAGCGCCGCCTACACCACGAATGCGGAGTAGGGCTTCCATACCGATTATGTTTCTATGCTTATCGAAGATAGGTTGATAAACACTGTAAAACGTATATTGGTTGAGCACGACATAGTATTCACCAAGACTGTCCTGTCTTATGTACTGCTCGTAGTCGGACTGCTGCTTTAACTCCATGAAAAACGCCAAAAAACTAGCATGGCGATGACTGTAACAGGATGGAGTTCCGATTTGAAGGCTTACAAAGTCTTAAATATGAGGGCTTTTAAGTTAATTTGAAATAGATTCCGATTTTTTCTCTATGTATCTAAAAATCATTGATAGACCGAAACAAATCAGAAAGTAAACGAAGCCGACGATTAACCAAATTTCGAAAATGTAGCCTGATGAATTGGCCATCTCTGTGCCGACAAAGGTCATTTCTTGAATCGAGATCAGCGAAACGATAGAAGTGTCTTTAACCAGTGAAATGGTTTGTCCGGCGAGGGCAGGTGTAATTGCTTTGAGTACTTGTGGGGCAATTACAAAACGGTATTTGACCCAGAGAGATAAGCCGAGTGAATCTGCAGCTTCCCACTGGCCTTTATCCACGCTTTGCAAACCAGCGCGAACCACTTCAGCAATATAAGCCGAAGACAGTAAGCCGACACAAAGCACACCAGAGGCCAAGTTTTCCCATAGGTTTGGTGGACCAAATAAGAAGTTCTGCAGTGCATTTGTATCTCCGCGATAGTTGCGCAGAAGATCTTCTAACCCAAGTAATGGGATTAACTGGTTCGAGATGAAAAAATAGAAGATGAATACGAATACCAAAGGTGGAATGTTTCGTACCAATTGAATAAAAGCGTTGGCAGGTGTGCGTAGCCAAGCTGAGGCTGAGAATCGAGCTAAACCAAGTAGAGTGCCCAATACGAGAGCAAAGGTTATGCCCCAAAGGCTTAAGCGCAGCGTTGAGATTAGGCCTTGGAAGAAATACGGCAAGCCGCCGTCAGCTCTTGGGGTGAATAAGAGATCAATGGCTTCTTTCCAATGCCAGATGTAGTTTACGCCAACGGTAGAACGATGATAGAGCCAAACCCCAGCCAACGCGCAGATGGCAAGCAGTACCCAATCGAGTAGGTTAAAACGACTTAAGAAAAAGCCTGATTTTGCTTTGGTTGGTGCAACGCGAGTGGTGGTTTGTCCGCTCAAAGTTTGACTCCGATAGTAGAGAAGAAAACCGACCCGCAGTACGAGTCGGGGTTGTTAATTCGTGCGATGATTAAGGTTATTGACCTTGTGCCACCTGGTCTTGCCAATCTAGCGTTGAGAACCAGTATTCGTAGCGCTCATCTAACCAACCATCTTGGGTACGAGCTTCAATCCACTTGTTAAAGAAGGCTTTTTTGTCTTCTTCTCCTAAGCGAACCGCAAAGGCTTCGTTACCTTTTGATAAGCGCTCAGTAAATGGGATAAACAGCTTATCTGCGTGTTTGATCGCTTCATGTTCCGGTTTCGGGCTTGATGCAATAACCGCGTGTGCGTTGCCGTTCAATACCTCTTGGAATGCTTGCGCATCGTCGTCAAACTGAAGGATCTTCGCTTTAGGGAAGGTTTCACGTGCCACTTGCACTGTGAATGCTCCTCGGCGAGCGGCAATTTTTATACGGCGAGAGTCAAAGTCGGAAAACTCACTAAAGCCAGCAGCTAGCTCTTTGTTTGCTGCTACTTGAACACCTGAGTGCGAGTAAGGTTCAGTAAACAATACGCTCTTTGAACGTTCTGGCGTAATCGACATGCCACCAATGATTACATCAAACTTCTTAGCAAGAAGAGCTGGGATGATGCCGTCCCACGCTGTCGGTACGAATTCAACTTGTAAGCCTGAATCTGCGGCTAGGCGTTTCGCTACATCGATTTCAAAACCAATTAACTCACCTTGTTTGTTACGCATTGCCCAAGGCACAAATGTCGACATACCAACGCGAAGCGTGCCGCGGTCTTTGATTTGATCAACATTTGGGGTCGCGGCTTCTTCTTTTGCAAGCGAAGGCAAAGCAATCGCAAGCCCCAATAATGCAGTAATGGTCGCTTTGAATAACTTCATGTTATCTCCTTATAATTTGCGCCAACTGGCTCCTAGTTTGTGTTCTAGCCAAGCGGATAGGCCAGAAAGTGATAGTGTAAGAGCAAGGTAGATTGCTGCTACGCTAAACCAGATTTCAAACGGCATGGCCGTTTCCGATACGATGTTTCTCGCTTCGGTCGTTAAGTCAAAGATTGCCATGACGCTGACAATTGAAGAGTTTTTAATAAGAGAAACCACTTCATTCGTCAAAGGTGGCAAGGTGCGTTGCAACACTTGCGGAAGTATGACGTCTTTGTAGGCGAAGAAAGGCGATAACCCTAATGTCTTCGCCGCTTCAAACTGACCTTTTGGAATGCTGTTTAAGCCAGCACGGAAGATCTCGGCGGTATAGGCTCCTTGGAATAAGGATAACGCGAGGACTGCGGTGCTGAATCTATCCAAACCAATGACAGGACCAAAGACGAAGTAGAGTAGGTAAATCTGTACCAGTAGCGGCGTATTACGAATAAGTTCGACATACGTCGTTCCAATCGCATTACCAACTTTGGAATCGCTAAGCCTTAAAAGCGCGGTCACCAATCCAATCACTAAAGTGAAGAATAGACTAATCGCAGAAATCTTTAGCGTGACGATAAGTCCTTCGATTAATTCTGCCGGCCACCACTCACCATCTTCGTAGAAGGCAATATAGTCAGGTACACGTTCCCACTGCCATTGATATCCCATTGCTTGAGCACCAGAATCCAATACCCATGCGATAGCGATGAGAAGGACAGTGATTTGTAGTAACGCTTGAAGGACAGGTTTGAAGATTCTATAGACCATGTATTTAGTAACTCAGAATCTGATTTAAGAATGCCTGCGTCCGAGGGTGCTGCGGTGTCTCAAAAAGTGCCACAGGGGAGTTCATCTCGATGATTTCACCTTCATCCATAAAGACCACTCGATTGGCGACCTTTTTGGCGAATCCCATTTCGTGCGTTACACAAATCATGGTCATGCCACTTTGTGCTAACTCCACCATCACGTCCAACACTTCGTTGATCATTTCAGGATCGAGCGCCGAAGTCGGCTCGTCAAATAGCAGTAAATCTGGTTCCATACAGAGCGAGCGTGCGATAGCCACACGCTGCTGCTGACCACCAGACAGTTGAATTGGGTATTTGTTGGCTTGTTCTTCGATGTTAACGCGCTTGAGATAATGAATTGCACGTTTTTCCGCTTCTTGCTTAGAAAGCTTTAGCGTGCGGATAGGGGCAAGAGTGAGGTTTTCTAACACCGTGAGATGTGGAAACAGGTGAAAGTGCTGAAATACCATGCCGACTTTACCCGGTTTTTGTGCTTTAGAATTGGCAGGTTGTTCGAAGACGCTGAGCTCACCTTCTTGGATGGATTCTAAGTGGTTGATGCAACGGATTAGCGTGGATTTTCCTGAGCCAGAAGGGCCGCAAACAACAACGATTTCACCGGTATGTACTGAAAAATTAATGTCTTTGAGGGCGTGATATTCACCATACCACTTGTTTACGCCGCTGAACTCAACAACGATATTTTTCTCTTTCAAGGCTGCCAACTTTTAGAATAAATTTCTTTCTACAATAACAAGTTATTAACCGTATTGCACCTGTTAATCAAGCATAAACTGTCCAACTGGTGAGCAAATAACTCGTGATAAAACTAACCAATAATATAGTCAGTTTTAGAGAAAACGGATCACAATTGCGAAGACAGACATAGTGATAAGAAACTGTGCAGAGTAGTAGGTTGTCATCACCACTTGGCGCGAAAATACCGATGTACTGCCAAATCGTTCGAAGGCAAGGACAACTCCGGACATAGTGAAGATGAAACTGCCGAGAACCGCGAAGGCCGATGATTGGGTCTTTCCACTGGCGTAGTACTCCATCGCCATCCATAGCATTGTCATCAAAACAAAGATATAGCTAGCTACCGACCACTTTTCTTTCCCCAAATCGGGTTTAAAGAAGAAATAGGCACAGACGCCTACGCCAAATACGGCAAATGGCAACCAAGGTGTGAAGTGCCATGCTGCCATATTGATGAAGCCCAAAGCGTAACTAATTTGGGCAAGACAAAACAGTTTAATGCCCGCAACAAATTTGTCTTTTGGGTGCATTAAGATTAGGTCACCCATGAGTGACAATGACAGACCGCCAATGATCCACTGGGTGTAGGGGAGGTGGCTTGCCGGAGACAGCATTAGCATCCCAATCATTGCTGTGATGGGTAACGGTTTGGTCAAAAAGAATAACCACTTAGGGCCAGTCTTGATACTGATGATATGCATGAGCGCGCAAGCTACGACAATCAGCCACATACGATTAACTCTTGAATAGACGACTAAACGCTCATTTTTATGAGCAAGCAAAAAATGGACACATCGACTAGTAAGCACTTGGTTTGTTTTTGGTCATCGGCTTACATAACAACATCGAACTATCGCCTATTTGTTATTTTTTTAGCAGAAAAGTTCAATTTATATCGATTTGTCAGTGTGCGGCTAAATTACCATAAAAAAACGGTATTGTGTCTGCGCGGACACAATACCGTTAAAAAAGGCAGAAATTTGATAGATCAGGTCGTTATGCTACGGCGAGATCTAGGATCTTACGACTGTTTTCTAGGTCAATTGCTTGGTTCTCGCCAAGAACGGTCATGCCGTGCTTTGATAGCTGTGCAATTACTGAGTCAATAGCGGCTTCACGATCATCACCGTAACCTTCAAGTTGAGTTGCTACGTCTAGCTGATGATAGAAAGCTTCGATGGCTTGAATCGTGCGTTCTGCCAAATCTTCACTTTCTGATAAGCCAAATACGTTACGACCCATTTGCTCAAGCTTAGGGCGTTTGAACTGCATTTGGTTACGAAGTAGCGATGGTTGGATGATCGCTAGTGAGCGTGCGTGGTCTACGTGCCAAAGCGCAGTTAGTTCGTGACCAATCATGTGAGTCGCCCAGTCTTGTGGAACGCCACTACCAATAAGGCCGTTCAATGCTTGGTTTGCTGTCCACATTAGGTTCGCACGCCATTGGTCGTTATCACGTTCTGCGAACTGATCGCCGAGTACTTTTAGGTTTTTAAGTAGCGCTTCTGCATAGCCGTCTTGAACCATTGCGCCTGTCGGTAATGTTAGGTATTGCTCACAAACGTGAACCCATGCATCCACAAGACCGTTGATAAGCTGACGCTCTGGCAGGGTCTTCATTACGTCTGGGTCAAGAACTGCAAACTTCGGTTGAACTGCAGGTGCTAAGAACGCCAATTTATCTTGCGTTTCTTTCTTCGTGATTACCGCGCCCATATTTGACTCGGAACCTGTTGCAGGCAGTGTCAAAATAGCTGCGAGTGGTGTTGCTTCTGTTACTTGGTGTTTACCTACCATGATGTCCCAGCCATCACCATCGTACTTAGCCGCAGCTGCAACGTATTTAGAACCATCAATTACTGAGCCACCACCAACAGCAAGAATAAAATCAACATTCTGCTCTTTAACGGTCGCTACCGCTTTATCCAAGGTTTCTTTCGTTGGGTTTGGCTCTACGCCAGAGAATTCAAGCCACTCGCGACCTTCAAGTGCTTGTGCAACTTGGTCGTACACGCCGTTCTTTTTAATAGAACCGCCACCGTAGATAACCAGTACTTTTTGGTCTGCAGGGATTGCATCTTTGATTGCGGCAATTTGGCCTTGGCCAAAGAAGATTTTAGTAGGGTTGACGTATGAAAAGTTCATTATTAGACCTCTTGCTTCCAATGTGAGGATGGTTAATACATGCATATTAGTATGTGTTAATGGCGCTGAGTAGACCGATTTCTGCAAATTTATTGCCTATTTCTACAAATATACCGTTCTTGTGCTGGAACTGTAATCGGAACTCCAAGTATAGTGCGTGCATAACTATTGGAGTGACAAGATGAAGACACTTGCTGAGATCATGCAGCAGTACGCCACTAAATATGGTTTAGATGATTTAGAAGGCATTAAAGAAACCGCCATTGATGGTGTGTGGTTTTATCGCAGTAGCAAAGGCAATAATCGTCAACCTTTTGTTTATCAATCAGGGATTATTGTTTTAGGGCAAGGTTACAAGAATATTCATATTGGCCAAACGCCAGTACGTTATGGCCCTGACGATTATTTGGTTGTAGGGGTGCCTATGCCACTTGAGTGCGAAGCAATTTCTGTTAACGACGAGCCTTTGTTGGGTATTTCCATTGATATTTCTCCCGCCATGCTTCAAAAGTTGGTCAAAAAACTGGAGTCGCAACACTTCAGTAATATTTGTGAGGACGCTGCTCGTTGTGGGTTGAAATCGGTTCGTATGAACGATCTAATGCTGGATGCGTGCAAACGCCTAATGACGGCATTGTGTAACGATCTTGAAGTCGCGATGCTTGGCGACATGCTTCTAGAAGAGATCGTCTACCGTACTTTGGTGAGTGAATCCGGTCATGTTCTTTTTGAGCTCGCACATCAAGAGGGGTCGTATGCGAGGGTTGCAAAAGCATTAAACCGCGTTCATCAGGAATACCATGAACAACTCAATGTACAAACGTTGGCTGAAGAGGCGAACATGAGTGTATCCGCGTTTCATCAAGCGTTCAGGAGTGTGACTTTGGAGTCACCGTTGCAATACATCAAAAAGGTGCGTTTGAATAAAGCTCGTGAATTGATTCAGCTTGAAGGAAGAAGAGTGAATGACGCCGCGAGACAAGTGGGCTATAGCAGTCCTTCTCAGTTTAGTCGTGAGTACAAGCGGCATTTTAACGAAACGCCAAGATCAACAAAGGCTTAGTGATCTTTATTTCAAAATTAGGACTTTTTTTGTGTTTTTTAATTATTTGCGATCGATATATTTATTTGAGTAATAAAATTAGTTATCGGTGCAAAATAAGATGTCATTCGTTGCAAGGTTTTAGTGGATTCTTGAGAGGTGTTGCTGAAAATCTATAAATTCTTAGTGTGAAACTCTGTACTTGTACTTAAGTTATTTTACGTCGAAACAAAAGTAATGATGCGCAGTATTTAAAGCGTATTTTGTATTGTACTAACAATAACTTAAGGAAGAGCAATATGCACCTTAGAAACGGGAAAGCAGTAAAGAGTGTATTTACACTCAGTACGTTAACTGCATCTTGTCTAATGGCCTTCAACAGCTATGCAGCCGTTGATTGTACGCCGTTAGCAGCTTGGGATTCGTCAAAGGTTTACAACGGCGGTGACCAAGTTCAACACGAAAACAGCGCATACAAAGCGCGCTACTGGACGCAAAACAACAACCCTGCACAGTCCGGTCAATGGGGGGAGTGGGAAAACCTTGGCGCTTGTGATGGTGGCCCAATTGACCCACCAGTGAATGAAGTTCCGACAGTTTCATTAACTTCACCTTCTGCGTCGGCTTCAATTACAGCAGGTGATGTTGTTACTCTTGCTGCGGATGCGGCAGATACGGATGGAACCATCAGTAAAGTTGAATTCTTTGTTGATGGCGCTCTAGTGGGTACCTCAACTGCAGCACCTTTCACAGCATCATGGACGGCGACTGAAGGCGCGCATGAATTCTCAACGAAAGCTTACGATGATAAAAACGCAGTGAGTGCGGCAAGTGCTGTAACCCTTACTGTTAATGCCGGCCAGCCTGGTAATGAAGCACCAACCGTTGACGTAGCGCTCTCTGCAACGACTGTGGATCTTGGTGGTACGGTAACGGTGACTGCAAATGCAGCTGATGCTGACGGTGCGGTTGCGAAAGTGGAATTCTTCGCAGCAGGCACACTGATTGGTACAACAACTGCTGCTCCTTATTCGGTTGACTTTACTGCAGCAACGGCAGGCAACGTCTCAATTTACGCGAAAGCGACAGACGATGCTGGTGCGACAACAGACTCTTCTCTTGTATCGTTAGTGGTTAATGGTGGTGCGGTTACTTCAAACTGTCGTCCAGATGGTCTGTATCAAACGGCAGGTGTCGACGTTCCTTACTGTACTATTTACGATGAAGATGGTCGTGAATTAATGGGTACAGATCACCCGCGTCGTGTTATCGGTTACTTCACAAGCTGGCGTAGTGGGGATGACCCGCAAGCTGCATACTTAGTGAAAGACATTCCTTGGGATCAGCTAACACACATTAATTACGCGTTCGTGAGCATTGGCTCAGACGGTAAAGTGAATGTGGGCGATGTAACAGATCCAACTAACCCAGCAACAGGTAAAACGTGGCCAGGTGTTGAAGTTGACCCAGCACTGGGCTTTAAAGGTCACTTCGGTGCACTTGCAACTTATAAGCAAAAACACGATGTTAAGACGCTAATTTCAATTGGTGGTTGGGCTGAAACCGGCGGTCACTTCGGTGCTGATGGTAATCGTGTTGCTGACGGTGGTTTCTACACCATGACGACCAATGCTGATGGCTCTATCAACCATGCTGGTATCGAGAAGTTTGCAACGTCTGCCGTTGAAATGATGCGTACCTACAAGTTTGACGGTCTAGATATCGACTACGAATACCCAACGTCAATGGCGGGTGCTGGTAACCCTTACGATAAAGACTTCATGGAACCACGTCGTGCTTACTTATGGGCATCTTACCAAGAGCTGATGAAAGTTCTACGTGAGAAACTAGATGCGGCTTCTTCGCAAGACGGCATCCACTACATGCTAACAATCGCGGCGCCTTCTTCTGGTTACTTACTGCGCGGTATGGAAACGTTCGACGTTACTAAGTACCTCGATTACGTAAACATCATGACCTACGACTTGCACGGTGCTTGGAATGATCACGTTGGTCACAACGCTGCCTTGTACGACACTGGTAAAGATTCTGAGTTGGCACAGTGGAACGTATACGGCACGGCGGCATACGGTGGTATCGGTTACTTGAATACTGACTGGGCGTATCACTACTTCCGTGGTTCTATGCCAGCAGGTCGAATTAACATCGGTGTTCCTTACTACACTCGTGGTTGGCAAGGTGTAACAGGTGGTGATAATGGCCTATGGGGCCGAGCAGCACTTCCTAACCAATCTGAATGTGCTCCTGGCACTGGTGAAGGTGAGAAGAACAATTGTGGTCACGGCGCTATCGGTATCGATAACATGTGGCATGACACTGACCCTAAAGGCAACGAAATGGGTGCAGGTTCTAACCCAATGTGGCATGCGAAGAACCTAGAGAAAGGTATTTGGGGTTCTTACGCTCAAGCTTACGGCCTAGACCCTGTGAACGATCCAACGGACAAGTTTGTTGGTTCTTATACTCGTCACTATGATGATGTTGCGGTTGCACCATGGCTATGGAATGCTGAGAAGAGCGTTTTCCTATCGACAGAAGATAAAGCGTCTGTACAAGTGAAAGCGGACTACGTTATCGACAAAGAAATCGGTGGCATTATGTTCTGGGAACTGGCAGGTGACTACAACTGTTATGTACTAGACGCAAATGGCAACCGTACTGCAATCGACGCTACAGAACAGGCTTGTGCGGCGGGCAATGGTGAGTACCACATGGGTAACACTATGACTAAAGCGATTTACGACAAGTTTAAGTCTGCAACGCCTTACGGTAACAAGATCGCAACTGGTGCAATCCCAACCGAAGCAGTAGACATTGCAGTGAGTGTTGGTGGTTTCAAAGTTGGTGACCAAAACTACCCAATCAACCCTAAGATCACGTTCACCAACAACACGGGTCAAGCTATCCCTGGTGGTACGGAATTCCAATTCGATATTCCTGTATCTGCTCCGGACAACGCGAAAGATCAGTCTGGCGGCGGTCTAAGTGTGATTGCTTCTGGCCATACTCGTGCGAACAACATTGGTGGTTTGGATGGTGTAATGCACCGCGTATCTTTCTCGCTACCAGCATGGAAAGACCTACCTGCGGGCGGCACTTACGAGCTTGATATGGTTTACTACTTACCAATCTCTGGCCCAGCTAACTATACGGTGATTTCTGGCGGTAAAGAGTTTGCGTTTAAGTTTGAGCAACCAGACCTACCAATTGGTGACCTAAACTCTGGTACTGGCGGCGGCGGTGGTACTGAGCCGGGTACTTGTGACACTGCGGGTCTAGTTACTTACCCTGATCTTCCACAAACAGATTGGCAAGGTAACCCAAGCCACGCTAACCAAGGTGATAAAGTGATTCACAATGGTGTGGTGTACCAAGCAAATTGGTGGACAGCATCTGAGCCGGGTAGCGATGGTAGCTGGGCGACAGTATGTAACATCTAATCCGTTTTAATCGGTTATGGAAAAGCGCGCGATGTAAATCGCGCGCTTTTTATTATGGGAGATAAATAGTGTTACCAATGGCGAGTCAGTTAGAATTCATACCCCTCAGGGATAACCACGATGCCTTTTTCCGATACGTGGAATCGCTTTGCATCCTCGATCTTGTTCATACCGATTTGAGTGTGTGGTGGGATGCAAACATGTTTATCGATGATACAACTTACCAGCTGACAACCTTCACCAACTTCGACATCGTCAAAGATAATACTGTCGACTACGGTCGCGCTATCATGGATACGCACATTCGATGCAATAACCGAGTGCTGAACTGAACCGCCTGAGTTGATTACGCCGTTTGCAATGATGGAGTTAATGAAAATACCCTCATTGCCAGTAGCAGAAGAAACGGTTCGTGCTGGTGGAAATTGAGCTTCATAGGTTCGAATGGCCCAATTGGGTTGGTACAAGTTCATCGGTGGAACGGGTTCTAACAAATCCATATTTGCTTCATAGAAAGAGTCAATCGTACCCACATCGCGCCAATAGCAGTCTTTGTCAACCCGGCCTTTGCTGCCACAAAATTTGTATGCGTAAACCGACTCGGTATCAATGAGCTTAGGAATGATATCTTTACCAAAATCGTGGCTCGACTCTTCGAGTTGCGAGTCTTGTTCGAGAGCGTCTTGCAATACATCCATATTGAAGATGTAAATTCCCATCGATGCGAGACTCTGTGTCGGATCATCAGGCAGAGTAGGTGGGCTTTCTGGTTTCTCGATGAAAGACTGCACCAAACCACTTGCATTTGTTCCCATCACACCAAAAGCGGTTGCTTCTTCTACAGGAACATCCATACAAGCTACAGTTAGTTTTGCTCCGTTCGATTTATGCTCTTCGAGCATTGCCGCGTAGTCCATTCGATAGATATGGTCACCGGATAGAACGACAACGTACTTGGCATCATTTCGGTCGAGAAGCCACATGTTGTGGTAAATAGCGTCCGCAGTGCCTTCGTACCATGCACCACCTTTGCGCATTTGGGGTGGGACAGCGGTAATGTACTCACCAAGTTCGGGATTAAAAACGGACCATCCATCTCTTAAGTGTTTTTGTAATGAATGGGATTTGTATTGAGTGAGAACTAATATCTTTCTTAAACCTGAATGAAGACAATTAGTTAGCGTAAAGTCGATGATTCGGTATTTTCCTCCAAAGGGGACCGCAGGTTTTGCCCTATCATCGGTCAATGGACTGAGTCGAGAACCCATTCCTCCAGCTAAAATTACGGCGAGTGCATCTTGCATAATATTCCCTTTCCCTTGTTCTTCGTGTCCTGAAGCAGCGATAAGCCTGAGGAGTTAGCCAACTGCTCGCGTGCTTATATTTGACGTTATGTAATGCTACATAACGCATTACAAGATTCGAGCCACAGAATTTTTCTAATAGAATCAATGCGCTTTGAGCAAAATGGAAGGTTGGTTGCACTATATTAGGGAGTTAAGGAATATACCGTGCACTATATTGGTGAAAGGGAGGTGTGGAAGTAGGACCTTGGTGTTGGTTTACACTGTAAAGCGATTTAAAAACAGAGGATTAAGAGGGTTAAGAGGAATAAATGGAAAAATAGGAGTGTTGAACACTCCCATTCTATTTTTAAATTCGCATACCTTAAGACAGGCCGATAATATTGCCTTGATCATCAAGGTCCAAATTCATAAATGCTGGTTTATCTGGTAAGCCTGGCATGGTCATAACATTACCTGAAAGCGCGTAAACAAAGCCAGCGCCTGCGCACAAACGCAGTTCTCGAATTGGTACGCTAAAGCCATTTGGTGCCCCTTTAATGGCAGAGTCGGTTGTGATCGACAATGGTGTCTTAGCAATACAGACCGCTAGGTTATCAAAGCCGAGCGCTTCAAAGTGTGCTAATTGTTTTTTCGCTTGCTCGCTCATGTCGATAGTTGACGCCCCATAACCCGCTTCACACACTGCCATCAATTTTTCTTTTAGAGGCTGTTCTGGCGTGTAAAGGGGACGGAATGATGAGGGCTGCTCACAGGCTTCAACAACATGTTGCGCCAACTCAATCGTGCCTTCACCCCCTTGGCCAAATGCCGTGCTCACGGCCACTTTTACATCCGGATTGAAACGTTTAACCAATGATTTCAACTCACTAAGTTCTTCTAACGAATCTTGAGGGAATTGGTTAATAGCGACGACCGCAGGAATACCATATTTATGGACATTGTTAATATGCCATTTTAGGTTTTCAAATCCTGCTTCTAATGCGGCTTGGTCAGGGTTAAAGATTGAATCCGGAATCGCCATACCTGGGCGAAGATCATAATGACCCGAATTGGCTTTTAGGCCCCGGAGTGTTGCTACGATTACCACACAGTCCGGGGCTCGATTCGCTGCCGAAGCTTTAATATTGCACGCTTTCTCGAACCCCATATCAGAACCAAACCCCGCCTCAGTGACAACGTAACTAGAAAGTTTTAATGCAATTTGATCGGCAATGATAGAGGAGTTGCCATGGGCTATGTTGGCAAAAGGGCCTGCGTGAATCAACGTAGGTACACCTTCCAACGTTTGCATGAGTGTTGGGGCAATGGTGTCTTTTAGTGTGACAGCCATAGCTCCTGCGACTTGTAGATCTTCCGTCGTAATCGGTTTGCCTTCTAAGTTGTAAGCGACAACAATCCGACCTATACGCTGGCGTAAGTCGTTTAAATCTTTTGCAAGCGCGAGTATCGCCATCAGCTCGGAAGCGGCAGAGATATCAAACCCTTCATCACGCTCAAAGCCGTTAATGGTTTTACCTTCTTCGTTCAGACCAATTTTCACCATACGCAGTGCGCGATCGTTATGGTCCATAACACGTTTCCACGTGATACGCTCAACGTCGATTTTAAGCGCAGTTAAACCCGTTCGTGCTTCAAATGCCTCATAGCCTTCTCGTTGTTCATGGTAAAGACGTGCATCCAATGCTGCAGAAGCAAGGTTGTGTGCTGCGGTAACAGCATGAATATCGCCTGTGAGATGAAGATTTAGTTCGTCCATAGGGGCGACTTGAGAGTAACCACCGCCAGCTGCACCACCTTTGACTCCAAAGACTGGCCCCATTGAAGGTTGGCGAATGCATGCCATGACCGATTGGTTAATCTTGGAAAGGCCTTGTGATAAACCAATAGTGGTAACGGTTTTACCTTCACCAAGAGGGGTGGGCGTGATTGCAGTAACCAATACCAATTTACCGTCTTGATTTGTATGAAGGCGTTGAAGGCACTGGGGGTAAACTTTGGCTTTATATTTTCCGTGTGTATCAAATTCGTGCGGTAAAAGGCCTGCGTTTGCGGCAACGGTAGCGATGGAAGATAACGGTGTGTTTCGGCAAATTTCAATATCAGACTGCATGGATACTCCAAAAAAATGGCTAACACGTAGCGAGCAACATTAGCCATCTGAGCTGCGGCCTTGTTGTTGCGCAAACGTTTGCGCGAGAATAATACTGGTAAAAAATAAGGTGTAAAGCAGTTCGTGCGCCTTAGCGTGCTACATCATAACAAAAACCACTAATTACTGCGCTAGATCAAAACAAAAAGGCCACCAAATGGTGACCTTCGCATATTTATTGCTCTAAGTACTTGGTTCTTATCGATCCCAGTAGGTCTCTTCTAGACTATCTTCGCGTTCTGGTAGCGCACGTGATAGACGAGGTGAGTGTTGTGTCAGTACTTCGTAGCTTACGCGGTTTGCGTATTTACAAATTTGCGACAGAGAAGAGTAGGTTAAGCAACGTACTTCATGTTTCTCTGAGTTTGGCACTTCTTTATTGTGGAATGAGTTAGCTGCCATGTCGTGCAACAGTGCAGAGAGCGC
Organism: Vibrio sp. MOR3; assembly: GCF_001557775.1. Classification (NCBI taxonomy): domain Bacteria; kingdom Pseudomonadati; phylum Pseudomonadota; class Gammaproteobacteria; order Vibrionales; family Vibrionaceae; genus Vibrio; species Vibrio sp. MOR3. The sequence continues at coordinate 855,307 of NZ_LNRD01000001.1, forward strand.
AGCGTCGCCAGCTCCATTCGTGTTTTTAATCTCAAGCGGGCCGCCAAGGTATGGACCAATGTGAGAGTACACTTTCATTGGATTCTGGCAGTCGTCTTTACGCATTGCACGGCTAAACTCAAACTTGTTGAAGTCTTCAATTGAGCCTTCAAGAATATCGTGAGTGGTTTCACGCTTCACTTTTTCATCCGTGTAGCCAGCCATGTAAAGGCCATCAGGACCAGCAGTGCAAAGAACAAGGTCCACCCATTCCAGAGCTTTGTTTGCAGCAGCAAGCGGATCATTCTCACCTGTTAACGCTGCTCCTTCTTCTTCATTCATTGCGACAACTGATACGTTCTCGCGAATGTACTCTTGCCACCATTTAGCATTACCTTCGATAACGTATTTAGTGCCTAAAGTCAGTACCACAGGGACTTCGTGTTTCTTTGCAAACTCGATAGCGCGTTGAACGGCTTGCGGCATCTGGTCTTCTTCTTTACCACGCATTAGGTAAGAAGAAACCACGAGAGCAGAAGCTTTGGTAAATACTTCTTCCGGGATGCTCTCTGGAGAGAGCTTGTTCATATGACCTTCATTGATTGCGAACGTACGTTCACCATCTTGAGTGATCAGTGTGTAACAGCGACCAATCGGACCATCTACGGTTTGTAGGTGGTTCAAGTTCATACGAGAAGAGGTACGGCATAAGTAGCGGTATGCGAATGAACCTACTTGGATGTTTTTAGACATCACACCAAGAAGTACGGATTTACTGTCTGCAAGTACCGAGTAGTTGTGAAGCGTGTTGCCGATTGTGTCACCAGGGTATTGGTGCGTAATCAGGCCTTGTTCAACGAGCTCTTCGTACAGTGCATCAGCTTTACTCTCTTCAAGAACGAGAGAGTGACCTTTACTTAGGTTATATTTTTCTAAAAACGCATCATCTACACGCGCTTCGATATCTACGATGGTTTGACCAACACCGACAACCGTTGGACGGTACAATTTAGGTGCTTGTCGAATTTGGTTTACTAATGGATCTCGAGCGTGAGTTGGGAAGTAGTGTTTAGATTTTCGCTGACCAGGAAACTTCATGCTTGTTCTTGAGTGAGAAAAAAAGAGGCGGGATTGTATCACAAAATTTTGAAAATCGTTCCGTTTTATTGCAAAGAAATTTGCCCGCTGAAAAATTCAACGGGCTGCTGTTTTTACAAACAATTTAGACTTAATTTGTCGGATTTACCGTCGGTTCTACATACGCTTTTGTTCCATAAAGAGGGACAGTAGACAGGCTGTGTTTGAAGCTGCCTTCTGTTTCTTTGGTCGTGTAAGACAAGTAAAGCAATGTTTGGTTTTCTGGATCGTAGATACGACGTACTTTCATGGTTTTGAAGAAGATACTCTTTGACTTTTTAAAGACCACCTCACCCGATTTGCTCTTGTCAATTTTTGCAATCATCTCTGGTGTGATATCGCCTGTTTGACGACATGAGATGGAGCTGTCACTTGGATCAGACAAGCTTAGGTTTGCTTCAATAGAGGCAATATGACAAGTCACACCGGTAACGACCTCATCTTGAAGATGACCGATCTTGATATCTTTAAATGCAAAAAGTTGTACCTAAAGACACAATTAAAAAAACTGTTTGGCGTAGCCATTGATTACATTAACTTGTTTCTTTTGGTATGTTTACGAGCTGTATTTTATTGAATGTCATCGGCATGATTGTGCTGACGTAAAAGAGGTGGATTTTCTTTCAGGGCATATTTTCGAATAAATGATGTATTTATCTGAACAGTTGGGTATACGGCACGAGTCTCTCTTACCAAGCTCAAAAAATATCTCTATGAATCACTCTGGTTAAAAGCCTATCGATTTATTTGATAGATAAGCATACACCACACCTTTTTTTGTTATTTAACACCAGAGTTGGTGTTGAAGTTTTACAACTATTGCAAAGGTTAGGGTTATCTTTTCGCTTAGTGATTGTTAACTGAGATTTCAGTTCTCCCTCCATTATTTCAACATCTTTGTAATAGGCTTTAAGGTAGTAGTCGTGGAATGTGAGTTTAGAAAATGGAAGAAGTTCGTTTTTCCATTCATAGTTAAGCTCTTGACCCTCGATGAATGGCTCTCTCCAATGAACATCAAACCATAACTCACCAGTTTCTTGAGTCTTTTCTTTTGCTTCACGGCTTAGTACAAAAACGTTGGCTCGATTTCGGTAGGCAATATCCAAGTCGGTGAAGCGTTTTCCATCAAAATCTAATAGTACCCATACAACAAAAGTGTTGTTTCGTTGATAGAAGTGCTCACGAGCGGCAATGACACTGATAAACGTTGTACTCATTTGCAATTCAAACACGACACGTTTTGTTTGTCCCTCATCGTTATAGTAAGAAGATACGTCAGGTATACGCCACTCTTTACTCATTATCTGCGTTGGATCATCAGTAGAGTCTCTGAACGTTGCCTCTATTTCACATTCAGTGAATCTCTGTAGTCGATCATTTTCAATAGCTTCGTGAATGAACTCTTTAAATTCTCTATGAGCCTTTCCCTCTTTTTGTCCATTGAATTTCATAGCAAGGATTTGCTCTTGCTTTAGCACTGAATCTTTCTCTTGTAGAGGACACTCTGCGTTTTGGTGTTTATGCTTATAGTGATCAATTGTGCGGGCTTGGTTTGAACGGAGTACGACAGGCTGAAAACAGACCGCACACAAGTAAGTTCGTAAGCCGTCTTCAATAAGGCTTCTTTTCTTGAAAAATTCACCTTCTTCTATTGAATCAAGTTGGTCAGAAACCAAAATAATATCGTGAGTCTGAGGGTCGTAAATCTCAGTTATCAAGCGTTTTTTAAAAATTGTAGCCATCACACATCACCACTTTCAACGAGCTTTTTAAGTCCCTGATTCTCTTTGAATAACTTAAATTTTTGAGCTTTGTAAAACTCAACCCCTTTCTTTACTTCATCAAGCTCTTCTTGCTTTTTCTTTACATTAGCCTCAAGTTCGTTGAGTTTATTCTGTGCTAATCTGGACTTGTTCTGATATTGGTCATAAGACTCAGATAGCTCGACAATTTGAATTAGTTCTTGCTCTAAATCACCAAAGCTACATTCAAACTTTTCAAGTACACGCCTTAACCATTTGGCATTGGCAATTTCTTCATCAAACTTGGATTTTTGGATCGTTAGACGTTCAATCTGTCTCTCTAAGCTTTTTTTCTCAAACTCTTGCTGTTCGATATGACGCTTTCCTGAAGAATAGGCAGTACGCAACTCTTCAACTTTATCGTTGAGTCTCGATGTTGTGTTACCACTCAATAATTCGCTTCTTTGCCGTTTAAGTGCCGAAATCTTTGTAAATAGTTCACTTTCTTGCCTTTTCAAATCATGTATGTTTTTACTTAAGTCATACTTGTGTTTCTGGTTTTGATAATGGGTTAAGGTTGTCTGTGTTGTTACAATGTCACGAGTTATTTGTTCCAGTGTATGGTTGGCAACTTTGATTCTTTCATTTACCTGTTCAAGTTCACTTAAAGCTCGTTGTTGTTCGCTCTCAATCGAGGATTGCTCAATAGAGGCGATATTTTTGGTGAGTGGATGAAGAGGGTTGAAAGAAAGCCAAGTACAACGTTTGTGAAGTTGGTCATCTAGGACTTTATCTTTAAGGTAAGAAGTAAAGTCGGTTGATGGAACAGTAAGGCCACCAAGATTAAGTTCAATCACACTCTCGAACCGTTTTCTGAGATCTTGAATCTGGTTTTGGTTAACTTCGGAGTCTTCTAAAGCTATTGTAAGATAGATCGCTTGATTATCTTGTAGTGTTAGCTCGATTAGAGGTCTGGTATCAGTGTCGATTAATAGGGAGCAGTGTGTTACATCTACACTAATACTGTTTGTGCAAGAGTAATCAATAGGAATTGCTAATCGCTTTTGGTCTGAAATTAAGTAGGTTAAACGTTCACAGATTTCGGTTAGAACTAGGTGATCACATTGTTTATCTGAATGTTGAAATAGTTGAAAACTCTTCTCACGTTGGACGCTCTTACCGCATACACGACAATGACCTGTTAAGTCATTACTTTCCTTTGAGTCTATCAAAACACCATTGTCATTAAGGCAAAAACGAATTCCCATTCTTTGAGTGCTAGATAGCATAGCCAAACTCCCACAAGATCAGATACATAGCCATATTCAAACAGATTTTAGAACAGAAAAATATGCAATTTACGTAATATTTAATTGTTGACGTAGTAAAAATTGTCAAAACCTATCGAAAGCCAGATAAGTAGTCTACAAAAAACAATGATAATCAATGACATAAAGATTCACTAGAAGTATCATAGTTTAGGTATAGTTTCTTCACTTTCAAAAGGCATCATTTGTGATTTATCAAAAGCTACCTTTACGGCTCAGTGAGATTAATGAGCTGCTTATTCCGTCTTCTGATTACCGACAACCACAACGTGAATCGTTGAACTACCGAAAACACCAAGAAGCTGAATATCTAGCAGAAATTTTGTGGAAGCTAGAGCTGAACGGTAGCCCTTTGAATCGCAAACTCATAAGTGACCTTCATTCTGGGAAACAGAAGTGGGCAGATGAGCAAGGAGTTTATGTTTCAATCGCTGAGACTGAGTTTGAATTTGAAGTGCTAGAAAAGTTGGGTTTGATATTTTTTGAAAATGACTGGCTTAACCTAACTACTAGAAGCCTACCTGACTTTTCAGTAGTAGACGATTCGATAGTACCAGTGCTACGGTTTTTAGAACACATTAAACAGATACTTACAGGTGATTCAGAACATTCGAATTTAGAATCACTCAAATTAAAGATAAAAAGAAGTGAACTTTATGAGATCGTTGGTGAAGAGGGGTACAAATTTACCGAACATAAAGTTAACTTGACTACAGTCGGAGAGTATTTCATTGTAGATGTTCAAGGCCACGGATGGGACGAAGAACAACTACTTAATCAATACTTTTGGAAACTTTTCTTGAAATCAGAATGCACTAAAAAAGAAATAGAACATTTTTTCTCACTAAATGCAATTTTTCGTGATTTAATAAAGTTTCCCCAAATAGAGTTATATGATAGAGATGATTCTGATAAATTAGAAATTTTAACAAAAGAAAGTATATCAAACTCATTTTTACTTAAATGCTCAATTTCAGAATTTCTTACTCTAGAAGAAACAAAAAGAAAGTTTATTGATAATCTCTTTAAAACAAAGAACAACGAAGAAGAGCCAAAAAAGCTAACTTTGCTTGAACTTGTCAACTACTATGATTCAATACAAAGTAGAAGCTATGAGCTAGAAAAAGATGTTTTGCCAATGCGGGCTAATTCCTATTACTACAAATTCATAAGTAGTATAAGTCACAATGCCATAATACAACTAGCTTCAAACAAAGTACAAGTGAATTACTCAGGTGTGTATATTGATGATTTGTTAAATGAACTTCTACTAAATATAAATGACTATCCATTGTTAAAGTTCTTCTTGTTATATGAATTACATTCCATAAATAATGCCTATGCTTTATATCTACTTTCTAGTCCAGATTTCTTTGAGTATGGATATGGTCTAGTCAAAAGTAAGATAAGCAACAAGTACAGGCTACATATTGAGAGTGATGTTATAATCATTCGCCATATCATAACGTTAGTTGCGGAGTCTTGTGTTGCTACAACATTAAATAATGATACAAGAAATAAATTGGCTATTTTCTTATGTGATTTGATTAAAGATTTACACATAAAAGAGCATAAGATATACAATATAGACCATGATCTTTTTGAGGAGATCTTTAATCGCCTAAGCTCCTCGGATACCTCAGAGGTAATCAAATATTGCATTGAATACTTGAGCAATATTTCAACTAATTTAATGAAAAATCAATCAGAATTGTATCTAATTTTTAATTTGTTGAAAGGCGTTTTACAAAATAAACTATACGACGATGATGCTAAAATTTACGTTAAATTGAACGATTTAATTCTAAATAGATATAGAGAATACTTTTGGAAAAGTTCAAATACTAATGGGTACTCCTTTGATAAGGACCTTTTTTACGATACCTTACCATGGGAACATCTATCTGAACAATTCTGCAATGGCTTTCTGAAAATACAACCTAAAAAAATAGAATTACACAACAAATTAAGCGATGATAATGTTGAAAACAAGATTCAGTTTGCAAATAGCGTTTCTAACTATTTGCAAATCCTTAATAATCTTGTGAAAGTTCAAAGTGGTTCAAGGAATGTAATTATTTCAAATATTATCTATTTGGTTGCTGAGTTTGGGTTTGAAAGTGAGGATGTCAGTTATCCTCTAGTTTATGATAAGTACAAGAGTACATTTAAAGAAGAGTATTGCCTGTTAGTTGCTATTTCGAAGAACTTTCATTATTACCGAGATGCTGATTTTGAACGGTTACTAGATAATATTTCTAATATAGCTCCGTTGTCGTCTATGCTTACTCTTTTAGAGAACGCTCAATCTGAAAGTAGGAAGAAGTATATACAAAACCTAATAAATAGTAAAAACTATAGTGAGTCTGGAGAGACAAGTATTACTAATATTGAATCATCATATAACTCAGCAATAATGACCAACAATCTTGACTTAGCAAAACTTGCGCTATCTCAGGCGCACCATTTTTTTGAATTCCACCATTGGAAAGATAAAATCGAAGTTAGAGTGATGATGTTTCAATGGAATGTTTTAGAGTATAAGCTTGCATTGGTTACTATTTTAAACTCAGAATTGTTACCTGATGAAAAAGAAAAATCAGTAAATGATACTGAATATCCTGAACCAAACTCAGACATAAAAAATTACCATAAGACCAAATCGTGGGAGAAAGAGGCAAAATTATTTAAAAGCTATATTCTAGGGCTGATAACTTTTAGTCAAGATCCCGAAAGAGCAACGAAAATTTTTGAATATTTGAAAAAATCGCATCCTAATACAATTTTCCCTCATCTCCATTTCATAACTAATATCAAGTGGTTAGAGTCAAAATCTTCAACCAGTGAAGAGTTTAAATTAGTAATCAAGGATTATGAGGACTCTATTGTTGATTTCAACTTTGAAAAGCTCTCGCTTGGCAACAAAGCTGATTACTTATCAGCAATATTTCTGTCAGAACAATATACAAAAGTAGAACAATTGTGTGAACCATTAGATGTTGTCGAAAAATCATACAAACCTATTGCACTTACTTACTGTCGTTCTCTTCAAAAAAATGGGAATGATAACAAAGCTAAACAGTTTGTTGATAACTATAAACTTTATCACGGGCTAGACGCTCTAGATGAAGAGTTCAATAAAGAGGTGGAAAATATTGATAAGTCAATTCTAAATAGGTTTGATGAATCAATGAATGAGAAGCTTAAGTATCAGTTTATGATTGGACGAAAGGATAATGATGAATTGAGAACAATTTTTAATGAAATCCGTGTTGCACCAGTTAATGATTTATCAGAAATTCTTCCAACGACAAAGTTAGATAAAGATAAATTTCTATATGAAGAAATATTGGCTTGTGCAAAAGTTATTCGGTCAAGAGTAAAAAATTTAGAAGTTGAGATAGAAAGAAATGACGAAAACCTTATCAATTCTTGGATTGTATCTATCTTCAATGCCAGATTGAACCGTTTCGGTATTTCAATAGATGAGCAGAAGTTCATTGGGGAGTCTAGTCCAAAGGACGATACCAAAACACCTAAAACTTCAGGCTCTGCTGACGGTGTGATTATGGATCAAACAAATGAACAACTGGCATTGTTTGAAGGGTTAAACCTTAACTCTGTTTCTACTTCAACAATTGACTCTCATTATGACAAACTCAATAAGTATGACCTGATAGGTTTGTCACCCATGTTTCTTGTATCGTACTGCTACTTTAAGAATGATTTTAGTTCCTCTGTTGACGATTATATCAAGCACGTTGAAGCTAAAGATTACTATGATTTCGACCGTCCAGATGATCACACATTGGAAATCCTTTCTGAAGCAACTACTAAACACTTAGTGACAGCTTTAGAGTATCGAAATCGTGGACCAAAACGTGTTGCGATATATCACATTCTTATTGATATGAAGCTTCCATCTCAAGAAAAGAACTAGAAGTCATATGCCGCTAATTTAGCGGCATTTTTCATTGTACTGAACTTGGTTTAATGTAAGCAGTAGTACCCCATAGAGGCACTGTAGAAAGGCTGTGTTTGAAGCTACTGTCCGTTTCTTTGGTGGTGTATGAAAGGTAGAGTAAGGTCTGATTCTCTGCATCATAAATGCGTCTTACTTTCATGGTCTTAAAAAAGATACTTTTTGATTGTTTGAAAACAACTTCACCTGATTTGCTCTTATCAATCTTAGCTATCATTTCTGACGTAATATCACCAGTTTGTCGGCAAGAGATTGAACTATCGCTTGGATCGGCAAGGCTAAAGTCAGCTTCTACAGAGGCGATGTGGCATGTTACGCCCGGTATTTTTTCATCATCCAAGTTTTTAATCGATACGTCTTTTAGGCTAAATATGCCAAGGTCAACATTACCAACCTCATTATCTGAACAACCCAATAGTGCAACTGAAAGTCCGAAAGCAGTGGCTATTTTTTTCATTTTTTTTCCTTTTATAGTTCTTGTGACCTATGTTTTATGTTGATTTTGCTATGTAATGTACTTTTTGTTTTTACTTTCAAATCAATCCACTCTCAAGATTCAAGTTGTTGATTTTGGTTGATTTGTTCGTTTTTTTAGTATGGGTGTTAATGGTTGCGTAATGAATCAATTATCTTTCATTGTGAACATGCCCAGTGAAACATCCCCAACTTCGTTATCGCTACATCCAGCTAATACGGTCACCAAACCCAAAGCAAGCAAGCTCTTTTTCATTTTTTCATCCCTTAAATAGGCAAATTTATCGAATCAATTTATCAGACGTACGCAGTTAAAACAAAATTTGGCGTTACCTCAGGAGTTTAGCTAGGTTTGTAAGAGGCTTCATGCTAATGTACCGCTCCATAACGGGTGACGCCTATATTTCTAATCAAAGTCCCGTCTTTACTCGCTACCAATGTATAGCGTGTAGCTCTGAAGGTAATAAAATGAACGAACAACAGTTAGAAAGTATTCAACGTAAAAATGCATGGCTACATGACTTGGTCGAGGTCGAGTTTCCAACTAAGGAAAGCTTAGAAGGACGAGCGACTTACTTTCGTGCTCTTGAGACGCAAGAATACCAAGTTATGGGTAAATCAGAGTTACTCGATAGTGATAACGCGTTAGGCAAAGACGATATTTTCCTTGTTGATTTTCATCGACTTACTGTGATGTTTTCTATTCTTCAGTCACAACGTTGGGCGGATAAGCACGACCAAGAAATGATCATTGAGTACCTGACTCAAATCATTCTGACCCCGGATTTTGAACTGTATGTTGGCTTCAAAGAGGGTGAAGCTGTGGGAGCGGCGATTGTTAGCCAACATGAGGAAAATACCCTCATCTCTGATATCGCTGTTTCTCAAAAGTTAGATAAATCAGACTTTATCGCGGATTTAGCAAAAAAATTGAACGACGATCAAAAGTTGTATGAAACAATAATAGTAGAAAATTGATCAATGTCGTGCTCAGTTAAGAGTTCGACATTTAGTATGTGCAACATCATTTCTTCTCGGCTGGGTATCACATGGTTAAGCGTTTGACGCGTTTATTGGCTCTTTTATTGTGCCTAGGGACGGCTGCAGTCAATGCTGACGAAACTGATTGGGAAATCAAACGAGTACTGGTTTTACATTCTTATGAACCGTCCTATCAATGGACGAGTGATATTCAAAATGGCATCGAAGAAGGTTTCGAACAGACCAACAGCGAAGTTAAACTGTCTATTGAATATCTTGATGCTAAACGTATTCACTCCGATGGCTATTTTCAAAGGATGGCCAACTACCTACAGCTGAAATATCAAGACTACGAATTTGATGGTGTCATCATCTCTGATGACGCTGCCTTGCAATTCGCCAAGAAATATTTACCTAACGCTGAACGTTCGACGCCTTTAGTGGCGGTCGGTATCAACGATACTTCGGCAAACTTAGATACCTTGAGTTCTGCCGGAAGTGTGCTCTATGAGCAAGACCGTGTTGTCGAGAACATTAAGTTAATCAATCAAGTACGCCCACAAATCAAAAACTTGTATTACTTAGCTGATCGAAGCATGACCTCTGAATTAATTCACCAACGTGTTGTTGAAGAAATGCAGAAGTACCCACAGATAAATCTGATTGAGCTGCGTGATGAAACACTCGCTGAAGCTTCAAGCATGTTGGCAAAGGTAAGCCCAAATGATGCAGTTTTATTGACGCACTATAATACCGAAGCTGAGCACGGACATTACCACTCATATCAAGAAGTCGCGCATGTTATTGGCTCAAAAAGTGGAGCGCCAGTATTTGTGTTGTGGGAAATGTACTTGGAAGAACCCGGAATATTAGGTGGCTTTGTCAATCGCTCTAAGCAATATGGATATGAAGCCGCAGAATTGATGTCAGGTAAACTTGGTTTGTCGATAACAAAGGTGGATGATGAGCTTATCTCTGAAGCAGTGCTCGATTTCGTTGCTATTCAAAAATACGGCATCAGCCGCTTCGATATACCGAGAACGGCCCACATCATTAACGCGCCACCACCAGCAATTCAAGTCAACGTAAAGCTATTGCTGTTCGCCTGCGCCCTCATTATTTTGTTGTTTATGGTGATTGTCAGTCAGTTTATGACGATACGCCAACGTAAAGAAATTGATCGCAAAAATCGTAAGATAGTGACGTTGCAAAAACGTACCTTAAGCGTTCAAAAAGAAATGATCCACGTGCTTGGTGAAGCGATTGAATCCCGCTCGGGTGAGACCGGGCAGCATGTTAAACGTGTCGCGAGGTTATCCGCGACATTGGCTGAGTTCTGCGGTTTGAGTCATCGTGAAGTCGAGATGATTGAAATTATAAGCCCAATGCACGATGTGGGTAAGATTGCGGTGCCTGAATCTATTTTAGATAAACAGGGCAAATTATCCCCCCAAGAATGGGAGGTGATGAAGCGACATACTGTGAAAGGTTATGAGCTGCTAAATAACCGCGAAGGTGAACTGACTAAACTTGCCGCTATCATCGCCTATGAGCACCATGAACGGTGGGATGGCACTGGCTACCCAAATGGATTGAAAGGTGAGGACATCCATCTATTTGCACGTATCGTTGCTATCGCAGATGTGTTCGATGCATTGCTGAGTGAACGTTGTTACAAGCGCGCTTGGACAATCGATGAGGTGGTAGAGTTATTTAAACGTGAGCAAGGTAAGCATTTTGACCCCGCGTTGTGTCAGTTAGTTCTCGATAATCTTGACGACTTTATAGAGGTTCGTTACTTATTCCCAGATAACGAGGTGTAAGCAAGCCATACCTACCGAGTGAAGTTTCATATTTCTTCAATTTGGATCTTCATTCGGTGATCTTGCTTAGAAAATCGTTAATTCCTCTTTCTCATTTCCACGAAATGCCAACTCAGTCGTTTAAACATTTTTAAACTTATCTATCATGAAGAAACATATTTAGTACCAATAAATAAGTCAATAAGATCAAATAAATTGGTTATTAGTGTTTTTTATTATTTAGCGTCGGGGGGAAGTCATGGCTATTAACAATATTAAGTGTGTCATTTTTGATTGCGATGGCACGCTCGTGGATAGTGAGCGTCTGTGTTGCCAAGCCTTGGTTAATGTTTTTAGCCAGTATGGGGCAGAGATGACTTTTGTTGAGTGTGTTGAACATTTTAAGGGCGGTAAACTGGCCGATATTCTACGCGATGCTAAGGTTCTGATGAATATTAACGTATCGATTGATGTGCTAGAGCCACAATATCGTGCTGAGTTGCAAAAACTGTTTGTTCGTCACCTACAACCAATGGATGGCGCTAAAAAACTGATTCAGTTTCTCGATGAGCACAATATTGAGTATTGCGTTGCTTCAAATGGCCCGAAAGATAAGATTGAGTACGCCTTAGAGCTCACAGGGTTGTTGGGGGCATTTAAGGGGAAAGTCTTTTCCGCTTTTGATGCAAACAGTTGGAAGCCAGAACCTGATTTGATCATGTACAGCGCAATGAGCATGGGATTTTTACCAAGTGATTGCCTGTACATCGACGACACACCAAAAGGCGTTGAAGCCGGATTGAATGCGGGTATCAAGACCGTTCAGCTGTATAACGGTGCTGCTGTAAATCTCGTCGACGATGAGCGAGTCATTCGTATTCAGCACCTTGATGAACTAAAAGAGCAGCTCTTAGGCTGCTCCGTTTAGTGACATACGTTACTCAAACTGTGGATATGCTTGAATTTAGTTTGTAATAGTGGTGTTTGATGTAAGCATTGGATGGAAGAGAAGTTTTTAGTGTGAAACCCGCAAGAAGCACATGTGAATTTCTCACCATCTGATGAAATCATATATTCATCGCATTGGCAGAGCGGACACTGAAGATCTTCAGCGTTGTGAGCTTTGTTGTAATTATTCATATTATTCACCAGCAGCAAAATTGATTGGCAAGATCTAGAATAGCTGAACGCCTATCCTTTGAACATTCTTTCATCAAATACAGAAGATTATTTCGATTCACTTCAAACTAAATTATATCGGTGCTTTCTTTAAACTCAATTTAATTAAGTTCTCCCACTTTTGATACGAAAAAGAAATGACGAAACTTAGTGGTAATAATGAATAGATAACGTAATAAACAAGAAAAAGGGCTTCCAATTGGAAGCCCTTGTCGTAGGAAGCGGTTTGCTCTAAGCGGTACGATAACGCTTTAGTATTTCACCTAAAGAGTTTGATGCTTTGGTCAGATTGGTGACTCCCGATGTTGATTGCTCGGCGACTTCTCTGATGGTGTTTGATTGGGAGCGGATATCGGCCAGCTCGGAGGCAATGTCATTTGCGACAGCACTTTGCTCTTCCGCTGAAGTCGATATTTGAATACTCATGTCCATTAATGAGCGGGCCGAACTCGCAATCGAAGCTACATCGCCACCTATCTCATCAATCAAATGACTGCTTGTTTGTGCTTGTTGAACGGTACGGTTGGTGATCGAGGCAATGTTTTGGCTTTCCGTTTGTAGTTTTTCAATCATCGATTGAATCTCAACGGTGGCTTGTTGTGTTCGACTTGCAAGCGTACGTACTTCATCGGCTACCACTGCAAAACCACGGCCTTGTTCACCAGCACGAGCAGCTTCAATTGCTGCGTTTAAAGCGAGTAGGTTGGTTTGTTCAGAAATGGCATTGATTGTGGTAATCACTTCGTTAATTTGAGTGGTGTTTTCATTGAGGCTTCCAACTGAAGCAGACGCCTGCTCAATATAGTTCGATAATGTCTCAATTTCAGATATGACACTCTGAACACGGATACGGCTCGTCTCAATTTGTTGTGTATCTTGATCGGACTGCATCATCGCTTGTTGAGAGATATTCGATACTTCTTTTGCGGATGCCGTCATTTCTTCCATTGCAGTCGCAACAGAATCAAGCGTTTGATATTGGTGCGTAATTTGTGTCTCACTCCGACACATGTCTTTTTCGAAGGCTGTTGAAGTCTCGCTTAATGTGTGTGCGTTGTTTTTTACGTTGTTGACAAGGTCAGTCAACGTATCCATCGATTTATCGAGTGCGCAGCCGATTGTGCCAAACTCGTCTCGGCCAGGATGAAAACCAAGACGTGAAGTTAGGTCGCCATCGCCGATTTTCTCAGTCGTCGTATACAGTACCCACAGTGCGCCGCCGATAAAGGTTGCGACCCAATACGAAAACAAACCAAATGGGACAACCCATAACATGCTAAGAAGGAAAGTAGTTAAAGCGTCTGTTTTAGCTTGTTTATATTGGTTAGAGAAGTTTTGCGTTAACTGAATCGCTTGTCCGGATTCGAGTTGAGAGTATACCGTTACCGTACCATTAGTGAATTTTGGGTTGTTTTGAGCGCTGACGTTTACCAACCCGTCTATATTACGCAAATTTTCGGGTTGGGCTTGCACCACACCAGAAATTGTCGCTTGTGCAGAAGCAATCGAGCGTTGCTCAAATGCCTGTATGTCATTGAAATATCGGCTTCCTGCCACTGAAGTTAGAGCTCCCAGAAATAGGAGGAAAATGGCCCACATTTTGTCGTTGATAGACATTTTAATGAATAGCTTATCTATCGTTCTAAACTCTACTTCTCTCATTTGTTACTCCATTTGAGATGAAAAGGATGGTGTACAAGTTATGCGACTATCGAAACAAAATATGCGATAGGAATCAGCAAAATATGTAACAGTCAGTTGATGTATTTCAAAATATGAGATCTAAATTCACAATAAACGGTTTGTCGTATCTTTTAATGACAGAAATATTGATTAACCATGACAATGAGCCTTTGTGTTTGTGGTTTTAGTTGGGCGGAGGGGGTTATAGAAGAGAAGAATCGATGCAAACGTTTACTTATGATTCCTGTCATAGCTTTCTAAATCTTTACTTCTCGCTGTCATGAATGTGTCATATAAAGTGTATAAAAAGGAGTTGCTGTCATCGATGAAGAAAAGAAATGACAGTGAAGATTGAAGCGGGTTGCTTCAGGAGATGTAAAACAAAGGAGGTCACAATGAGCGACCAATACCAAAACGACGAATGCCTAGAGTTGCTAGATGCACTTGAAATCGGTATTAACTTGTCGGAATACGTAGGCTCAGAAGACGAAGCCGAATAAGTACAATTAGTACTCTCACCGCGTCACAACAGACGTTATAATAAGTTCATGTAAGACGAGCCAAAAGGCCACTCACAGCGTCTAATGAACTTTCTAGCCCACCTGCATATTGCACAACATTGTAATAGCCATTTAATGGGAAACTTGCTTGGAGACTTCGTAAAGGGAGATCCAAGCAAGCAGTATCAAACTGACATTTCCAATGGCATTAAACTCCATCGCTTTGTTGACCGCATCACAGATCATCACCCCATAGTAGAAGAATGTAAGCCGCACTTTACTGGTGTCGCCCGTCGTTTTGCGCCTATTGCGCTTGATATGTTTTGGGATCATTGTTTGGCCAAACATTGGGACAGTTTTTCTTCTGAATCGTTAGATTCATTTGTCCACAAAGCTTTCAAACAAGTCGATAACCAAATCACAGATTCATTGCCATCAAGGTTTTTACTGATACATAACCGAATGTGGAGTGGTGGGTGGTTACAATCTTATCGCCAATTGGAAAACATAGAGTTTGCGTTACATCGAATGTCTCAACGTACGCCTCGTATGGCGGATCTCACCACAACGTTTGAAGTATTGGATAGAGAGTATTCAACGTTAGAAGCAAAGTTTCCTGCGCTTTATCAAGATGTTCTGAGTGAATCACGAGAATTCTACCAACAACTGATCAATTCATAGATTGGTAGAGTCTAAAGGTAGTCGGACTATCAAGGCTCTGGTAAACTCTGCGCTCCAAAAATTATGAGGTTTATCATGTCCGTTAATTTCGCTGATCTTGGCATTGAACAACATTTGGTGGAGACGTTAACTGGTTTAAATATCGTTACTCCAACACCTGTGCAGGAAAAATCTATCCCGCATGTCTTGGCCGGAAAAGATCTACTTGCTGCAGCTCAAACAGGCACAGGTAAAACCGCCGCATTTGGTTTGCCAATTATCCAAGCCGTGCAGCAGAAGAAACTGAACGGAACACCTCAAGCTCTGATTTTGGTGCCGACGCGTGAACTTGCGCAACAGGTTTTCGATAATCTAACGCAATACGCTACCAACACTGAGCTTCGCATCGTTTGTGTCTATGGTGGCACAAGCATTGGCGTACAAAAGAATAAGCTTGAAGAAGGAGCTGATATTCTTATCGCGACTCCTGGACGCTTACTTGACCACTTGTTTAACGGCAATGTAAACATTTCAAAAACGGGAATACTTGTCCTTGATGAAGCCGACCGTATGCTAGACATGGGCTTCTGGCCAGATCTTCAACGTATTCTTCGTCGCTTACCTGAGAGCAAACAGTTCATGCTATTCTCTGCGACATTTGAAAAACGCATTAAAACCATTGCTTATAAATTGATGGATGAACCCGTTGAAGTCGAAGTGTCTCCACCAAATACGACAGCCGAAACGGTAAAGCAAATGGTGTACCCAGTTGATAAGAAGCGCAAGCGTGAACTATTGGCGTATTTGATTGGATCTCGTAACTGGCAACAAGTGTTGGTATTCACTAAAACCAAACAAGGTAGTGACGAACTGGCGAAAGAGCTTAAGTTGGATGGTATCAAAGCTGTGTCGATTAATGGTGACAAGTCGCAAGGTGCTCGTCAGCGTGCACTTGATGAGTTTAAATCGGGTAAAGTTCGCGCTTTGATTGCAACTGACGTCGCCGCGCGTGGCTTGGATATCCAGCAACTAGAACAAGTAGTGAACTTTGATATGCCTTTCAAAGCTGAAGATTATGTTCACCGAATTGGTCGTACTGGCCGAGCTGGTAAATCTGGTTTAGCTGTGTCTTTGATGAGCCGAGATGAAGAGTATTTGTTGTACGCTATTGAGAATTTGCTCGATCAACGTTTACCACAAGAATGGTTAGAAGGTTTCGAGCCGAGTCTAGTTGAAGAAGTGGAACCTGAAAACAATAATGGTGGTGGCCGACGTAAGAGCCGTTCATCAGAAAAACGTAAACTAAAAGCGAAATTAGCGATTCATAAAAATCGTGGTAAAAACCGCCGATAGAAAAGGTGATGGCGTCTATCAGTAACTCTGATTACGCCGTCTTAGCTTCTTGGTAGGCTTCAAGGGGTTGAGGCATCGCCAATAAGTAACCTTGATACATATCGAAACCGAGTTTTTTCATTAAGTTAAGTTGATGCTCGGTTTCAATTCCTTCAATAACGGTTTTTGAACGAATATCTTTTGCGAGATTGAGTGCTTCCATCAAGCAAGAAAAGTCCCCATTTTCATATCTGAGTAAAAGTGACCGGTCAATTTTAATAATATTCGGTTTTACGCATCGAACTCGCTCAATGGTAGAAGCGTCAATTCCGTAATCATCAATCGCCAAAAGATAACCATTGTTGCTCAACTCCTTCGTGGCTTTATATAAGAAAGCTTCATCACTGGCGTCTAATTCCACCAATTCCATGACGATCTGCTCCCGCCTTAAATCAGCTTCAATAATCGCTTGTTTGAGTAGATTGCTGTATGAAACATCTTTTGCCAACATTTCCGCGGCTTTAGGCAGAACATTCAAAAACAGCTTCTTATTACAAAACTTTGATTGACCAAAGTTACTGATGTGAATGAGACGGCTGAGACGTTCAACATTGATTTGGTCTTGGGCGGGGATAGTGTTTGAATGGAAGAACTGATCAGGTCTGATCATTAAGCCTTCTTGGTTACTAATTCTAACCAACGCTTCGAGGCCGATGATGGAAAGATCTTGTTTATAGATAGGCTGAAACACACTACGCAACGTGAGTTGATTGTATTGTGCTATGTACTGCCCATCGGGTTGCTTCGATATGCAGCCAAGCAGCTGCGAAATACTCATCATTATTGTTGTAACCTAGACCAATGCTCTTTACTGATGCTTAACTGATTGTTGTGCATCTAGTTTTACTTCAGTAGTTTGAATCTAAGCGGGGGCTTGCTCCAAGGCAAGAGAGTTAGCACTCGATAAACAGAAATATCGACCAGCATCAAACAAATGGATGAACAAGCTGATAATCTACCCGTTGCAATTTGATACTACCACTGTAATACCGCATAAAGTTGGAGGTATTTTCTGACCAATTGTTGTTTGTTTGAACGACGCAAAGGGTGGCCAAATTTAATGTAGCAAGGGCTAATCCCAAACCTACCATCCAAAGAATTGCTCAACTGCGATTCACTTGTAAAGAGCGTGATTCCTTGCTCGGTATATTCATTAATTGGCTCAGGAAGTTCACCCATCCACCAGTGTAAAAGCTCTCGACTGGTTTTACTGCGGCTAATCCAATGGTCACTGACCAAAAACAACAAATCATTGGGTTGTAGCGCATACCCATATTCACTTTGCCATTCGGTAATAGAGGAGAGCAGGTTCTCTCGGCAAGAATTTCCTGCGCTCACCATATGGTGACTTAGTACCCAAACCGTACCCATTTCAGAAGAAATACGATAATGATGAGGTAAATCTGGTGCATCGAGCACTTCGATTGGTTTAATGACACTGCTATAGCCAAAATGGCGGAAGGTGTGTTCCATACGCCTTGCAAACGCGAGTCCAAGGTGATGTTCACTCATGCCTTGGTTATGCACCGCAGGATAATGCTTCTCACAGAGTTTGAGACAATCGTCCTGAAAATCATTGACACTTTGGATGACTAAGTCGAGTAGCAAAGAATATCCCTTAACGGTTAACAAAATGAACGGCGAAAGGTTAGCATAGTCCTTTTAGGATAGACTAATTTGGAGAGGCAACTTCTTGATCTAAACATCAATTTTGAGAATGGAACAGTATAGGTAGAACATGATCAAACTAGAAAGAGCACAAAAAGAAGCGTTAGCTCGCGCAATTCAAGATTATATGCAGGATGAATTGAGTGTGGAAATCGGCCAATTCGACAGTGAGTTTTTAATCGACTTCGTAACAGAAAAGCTTGCTCCGATTTATTACAACAAAGGAATTGAGGATGCGAAGTCAGTGATTGAAAGACGTATGCTAGAAATGACCGATGAGTTGTATGAAATTGAGCAAGAAGTTGATATCTAAGTGTCAGTTTTTTAAATGATTTGAAGTTCCTTCTAATTTTTCGAACAACTTGTTTAAAAAGGTGTTATTGGTTAGATGTAAAGGATGGTAAATAATCTGTTGCATACAAGGTAAATAAGTTAATGTTGTGTTTCTTGCTCAACATCAACTTAGGAATATATCTAGGACGTGAGATGGATACACTGGTAAAGAATTACAACCTAACTGCACGATTTATGCATTGGCTATCTGCTCTTTGCATCATCGGTTTATTTGCTGTGGGTTTGTGGATGGTCGACCTTAGCTACTACAGCGAATGGTATCGCACTGCACCACATTATCACCGCTCTGTGGGCATTTTATTAGCAACCCTCACTTTGGTACGCATCGTATGGGAGCATGTGACGGTGTCACCAAAAGTGGAAGGGAAACCTTATGAAGTAGTTGCAGCGAAAGCCGCACACGGTGTGATGTATCTATTGCTCATCACCATCTTTATTTCAGGTTACCTCATCTCAACATCTGATGGTCGCGGTATCGAAGTATTTAATTGGTTTACGGTGCCAGGGGCGGGGGAATTGTTTCCCGGTCAGTCGGATATTGCAGGTGAAATTCACTTCTATGCAGCTTGGGCAGTAATCCTAATGGCAGGTTTACACGCAGCTGCTGCACTCAAACATCACTTTATCGATAAAGACAACACATTAAGAAAAATGTTAGGAGCTTCAAAATGAAAAAGTCACTTTTCGCTACAGGATTAGCAATCGCTATGGCACTACCTTTTGGTGCTAACGCTGCAGATTACGTTATCGATACGAAAGGTGCTCACGCATCAGTTAACTTTAAAGTTAGCCACTTAGGTTACAGTTTCATCAAAGGTCGTTTTAATACATTTTCTGGTGACTTTTCTTTTGATGAAAACAACATCGCAGATTCGAAAGTAAATGTAGTGGTTGATACGACAAGCCTTGATTCAAACCATGCAGAGCGCGACAAACACATCCGTAGCGGTGATTTTATTGATGCCGGTAAGTTTGGCGAAGCCACATTTAAGAGTACCAAAGTTGTCGACAAAGGCGACGGTAAGTTAGATGTAATAGGTGACCTAACGCTACATGGTGTTACTAAACCAATTACGATTACTGCTGAATTTGTTGGTGCAGGGAACGACCCATGGGGTGGTGAGCGTGCGGGCTTTATTGGTCAAACTCGTCTGGAACTTGCTGACTTCGAAATCCCAGTAATGGGGTCTTCTAGCTACGTGGATATGGAACTGCACGTAGAAGGTATCAAAAAGTAACCTTCTTGCAGTACAACAGAGTTTCCAAATGATGAAAGCGCTCTTAATTAGAGCGCTTTTTTATTGGTGCCAACCGTATATTGTCAGTATTTATATTGTTTATGCGGTTTCTAGAACGTTATCTTCAACAAGGTTTAAGCGTTCGCCGTAAACTGGGCGCAGAGCTTTAAGCACTTCATTACGTGTTACAACGCCAACCATCAACCCATTTTCTAGAACAGGGAGTACCTGAGGTTTGCTTACTTTAATGCTTTTTGCTCGCTCTTCTAGAGAAAGAGACGTTAAGCGTGTAGCCATCCCCATACTTGTTGTCGGGTATAGTTGTTCTTTGTCAATGCAAAGGAATTCAACGACATCAACTAGGCGGTCATTGGCATCAATTGCCACGACATTACGACTCATCAAATCTACGACTTTCTGTTCGTTAGCAGGAATGTAGTCTTGGCACCACAATTCAACCATCACATCATGAGCAGAAAGGAAGCCAACTAGACGGTTTTGAACATCAACAACAGGTGCACTGATTAGATTGTTATCCAATAGGGTATCAAGTGCAGTTGCTACTGGCATTTCTACGCTTAGCGTAACTGGCGTTGGGTTCATGATTTCTTTAACGATAGATGCATTTTTCATAGTGCTTTCCTTAACTGACGTGAGTGTTGTAGTGTTTGTAATTGATGCAACTTTTGCTGCTTTTAATTCTGGGCGACGGTAAATACACCAGTTAGCCAAGCCAACTAAGACGGCACCACCGACGATGTTGCCAAGTGTCACTGGAATTAAGTTTGCAGTAATAAAGTGACCGACATTTAAATCTGCGTATTGAGAAGCTGGTACGCCAACTGCAGTCCAGAACGATTCCGGTGCGAAGTTTGCGATAACGATACCCAGCGGTACCATGAACATGTTTGCAACACAGTGCTCAAAACCACTGCTGACGAACATGGCAACTGGCATGATGGTCATTGCGGCTTTAGTCATTGCATTTGCAGAGCTGAATGTCAGCCAAATAGCTAAACAAACAAGTAAGTTACAAAGAATGCCCAGTGCGAATGCTTGTACTAAGGTGTGGTGCAATTTATGTTGTGCGATGTTCAGTGCATTTAAGCCCCACTGACCCGCGTCCATTGTGTACAAGCCTGCCGCACTAACGAGAGCCAGTAAGAACATGGCACCAATAAAGTTACCAACGTAAACTTTGCCCCAAATCGAAAGCATTTTGCCGAATGAAATTTGTCTGTTTGCCCAAGAGATGCTCGAAAGCACAGAACTGGTAAACAACTCACCGCCGCAAATCACGATGAGAATTAAGCCCATACTGAACGCTAAACCACCAGCAAGACGACTAAGACCCCAACCAGCGTCAGCACTGCCTGTTGTTACTGTGATGTAGAACAGGAAAGCCAATCCGATAAATGCGCCTGCCATGATGGCCAAACCCAGTGTCATGCCGCTGGTTTTATTTGCCTTACTTAGCGCAAACTTCTCAGCTTCAGCCATCATTTCTTTTGGAGAAAAGTATTGATGATTTTCAGAGCTGCTCACCGCCATGTTGACTCCTTAGTTTGTGGTTCCATAGAAACTCCTTAGTTAATGAAATCGAGGTATTAAATGCGCTCGAAAATGAAGGTGTTAATTGTGTTTTGTTGCGGTGTTCCCGAACCGCATATCCAGATTAAGCACTCAGGACGTACAGGTAAAATTGATAATATTTAGAATCCTCATCAAATTATTTGATAAGTTCTGTAGGGTAGGTAAAATGAACCTCATTGCGTATTTACGCATGGATTTTGGGGTCGCGAGGGTATGAGGAATACTCGCCAATTAGGGAGACAACTTTGCGCTACTCACTTAAGCAATTAGCGGTTTTTGACGCAGTTGCAGACACCGGCAGTGTAAGCCAGGCCGCAGATAAACTGGCTTTAACACAATCAGCGACAAGCATGTCGCTTGCGCAATTAGAAAAAATGCTTGGCAGGCCTTTGTTTGAAAGGCAAGGCAAGCAAATGGCCCTAACGCATTGGGGGATGTGGTTAAGGCCAAAAGCTAAGCGTTTATTACAAGACGCGCTGCAAATAGAAATGGGATTTTATGAGCAGCATTTGCTGAGTGGGCACATTCGATTAGGTGCCAGTCAAACTCCGGCAGAACACTTGGTTCCTGACCTTATCAGTATCATTGATAACGACTTTCCAGAGATGCGAATCTCACTTGGAGTACAAAGTACGCAAGCCGTTATTGATGGAGTGTTGGATTACAAATACGATTTGGGCGTGATTGAAGGGCGTTGTGACGATAACCGTTTGCACCAAGAAATTTGGTGTCGTGATCATCTTACTGTAGTCGCAGCGTCTCACCATCCGTTTGCTCGTAACGATTCGGTTAGTCTTGCTCAGTTAGAACATGCAAAATGGGTTTTACGTGAGCATGGTTCTGGTACTCGCAAGATTTTTGATAGCTCTATTCACCATCTCATTGAAGATCTCGATGTTTGGCGTGAATATGAACACGTCCCAGTGCTACGCAGCTTAGTAGCGAACGGTCAATATCTTACTTGTTTACCTTACCTTGATGTAGAGCGATACATCGAAGCGGGTGAACTAGTGGCACTAAACGTACCTGAACTAAAAATGGATCGAACGTTGTCGTTTATCTGGCGTGCGGATATGGCGGAAAACCCATTGGTTGATTGCATCAAGCGTGAAGGTCTACGAATGATGAAAGGTAAACCTTCGGTGCTTTAAACGATATCTGATATAAATTGACCGAATTTTTCAAAAGGCTCTGCATTAGGCAGGGCCTTTTTTGTGATTTTTGATCAATTCATTATGATTTTGTTATTTTCGAAATCTGTTGATTTATCGGTTGCGTCAAATTTAACGTGTAAAAAATGAAACGATATGAAGTTTAACGTGATCTTAATCACCGAAGTGATAGGGCTATATGCCTAGTATTGACTGCCTGATTTCAATGTATGAAGGCAGTTCTCAAACCAATTCGGTACGAACTAGCAAGCGGGTAAGAATACCATGACAACACTTTTAGCAATCTCTATTACTACTGGCATTCTCTCTGGCGTGTGGGGCTGGATCGCGATCTCCCTAGGCCTGTTATCTTGGGCTGGCTTTCTTGGCTGTACAAGTTACTTTGCATCCCCGACAAGTGGCTTAAAAGGCTTAGGAATTAGCTTAATTACCAACTTGAGTGGTGTTTTTTGGGCAATGGTGATCATCTACGGTTCTACTTACGCTGGACTAGAGATTCTTGGCTACGTAATTACTGCTGTTGTTGCGTTTTTCATGTGTATTCAAGCCAAGCAAGCTTGGTTAGCGTACATTCCTGGTACTTTCATTGGCTCATGCGCGACTTTCGCTGCTGATGGCAACTGGCAACTTGTCGTTCCATCACTGATCTTAGGTGGTGTGTTTGGTTACCTGATGAAAGCGACGGGACTTTGGTTACATGCGAAATCAGCCGCTACTTCTTCGCTTGCTGAGCAAGTACAGTAGTGAACCCCCGATCTTATTTGTATCCGCTGTGTATTGAGACTTATCCCGCTCAATACAGTTAATCAAAATTATTGATTCTTGATACGAGCACACCAAATTGGTGTGCTTTTTTATGTTTGTATTTCCGTCCGCTTATCTGCAACACAAGTCATGGGCACGATCAGGTGTTGCCGTTCGCCATCGTTACTACTCGTTTTAGGGTCCAACGAAGCAAAACAGGGATGCATTCGACACCTCGTTCTTCGCAATGGGCAACGATAGCAAGGGCTAAATCTGGCTTCGCTTGTTTCTTCAAAACACGATTAACCACTTTTTTCGCAGGGATCGGGTGGTCATGAGGGATCTTAACAATGTCTTTGAAGAACAATTCGAACCCGTTGTTATACAAGAAGTGTTCAATGTCTCGATCTGGCAATTCGGTTAAGCGATGGCGTTCCTGATCATTATCTAAGTGCGCTCGAACCGTATGTGCGTATTTTTTCCCCGCGGGGTCTCCATCGGTAACAACGTGCCAATCAATCCCAAACTCTTTGGCCACTTTGATGAGTGACTTCAAACCTGACTGTGCAAACTCAACAATTTGAACACCCTCCGCCGCTAAATCATATCCGCATTGGCGGGCGAGTTCGTTAAATAGCCATACTTCAGTTTCTCCCTCAACCAATAACCAACAGCGAGCAAAGAGTGCACCAGCACGGTGGAAGCGAATGTGGAAGCCAATCCGTCTCAATTGATCGACACTAAATCGGTTAGTATTGAGTGACTTTGCAACGGTCTTGTCTGATAAACGAATTAAACGTCGGATAGAGGCCAATGGAACAGAACCGAGCAAACGGGCACTGTTGGTGGTAAGAATCTTCTGCATTGGTAATAGCTGCAACAAACTCCAAGCACGCGATAAGTGGGTAGGGTGTAAACGACCTTCCGGATCTTCAATGATCAAAATAGGGCGAGCGCAGCGCCTCAAGTCGGTTGGACCTTTTGCTTGCAAATACGCGTTTAGTAAGCCCATTAAAAGCAATCGACTTTGTTTGTTGTTGGTTTCTTTAAGAAACTGCGCAAGGCCTTTTTCAGAGGAGGGGCTCGCATAGAACAATCCGTCGCGTGGCTTTCTTGGGTTGCCTTTTTTAACACTTCGGAAAGCAAAGTAGTGTTCGACCAAAGTTTGCATGGAGCCTAGACTACTTCGTACCTCACCTTTGTTGACATGGCCGGGCATGGCAACTAAACGACGACAAGTGTTGTTAATCCGTTTTTCAATACGTGCATTTTTGCTGTCTCCATTGGTGGGAGGTGCAGGGAAACGACGTGAGTCGCGTAAACGAATCACTGGATGCAGCGTCATGAGTTCAACCGCGAGCTTTTCTGAATGGTGCAGTTGTTTTGGTTCGCCGTCGCAATCTAGAAAGGCGTACTTTGTCGTCGTGTTATGGCCGTCTCGCGTGGCACTTATACGGTAATAAATGACGTGCTCATTGTCTGCATTGATACACCATGTCGGCTTTATACGACGGTAACGACCAGCATTCACTTCTTGTTTATCTTGCGCCTTAAAACACAGGATAATTTGTAAATGCTGCGATTGCGGATGGGCGATGGCGTAGTCAACGTGGAAATCAGTCATCTCAAACTGATAAAGAGAACCGTCAGCAGGAAGGGCAAGCGAAAGCGCATCAAGTAATGATGATTTGCCCCAAGTATTTTCACCAATCAAGGTGGTGAGTTCGTCAAAAGAGAGTGACAGGCGTTTGATGCCTCTAAACCCAGAGATTTCGATGCGTTCTAGTCTCATCTCACTCCTCCTTGCAATTATTTGAATTATAGAGAGTTCTTTTGCTTCTCCTAAGCATATATGAAATTGGTCTAATCGAGTTAAGCTCAGTTCACAAAATTAAGAGCATTCACCCTAGGAATGCAGACCGTTTAGGCGTAAAGTCGCTTTCATAATTGTACGCAAGATGAATCTTGATCACGTTAAAATGAAATGACAATTTCTCTGTTTCATAAAATTCATGATTCTGTCATGATTCAATTCTAATAATTAAAAGGAATGAAAAGAGAGAAGATGACAATGAATAAAAATCATAAGCCAGTCAGAATCAAACTGGCGCACATCAATGACACACATTCCTACTTTGAACCAACGTCATTACAACTAAAACTCAATATCGATAACGAACGTACACTGGAGCCGTACGTGAGCGCTGGTGGTTTTTCGCGTATTGCAACGCGCGTAGAACAGCTTCGCGATGATGCTCAACGCCAAGGTCAGGGCATGTTGTTCCTTCATGCTGGTGACTGTTTTCAAGGCACGTTGTATTTCTCCCTATTTAAAGGCAAAGCAAACGCTGATCTGTTAAATGCTCTAAACATCGATGCCATGGCTTTAGGCAATCATGAATTAGATATGGGGAATGAGCCAGTCGCGTTGTTTTGTCAACGTACTCACTTTCCACTGCTTGCGGGCAATTGGGATTTGTCGAATGAGTTATCGAGCAAAGATCACCGTATGAGTGATTGTGATAATGTACTGAGCTTCGATACTGCAACTCAAAGTGCGCAATATTTGGTCAAAGAATTTGATGGCGAGAGAGTGGCCATTTTCGGTTTGTCTATTGATAAGATGAGCGACATCGCAAACCCAGATGCGGATACACCATTCATATCTGCAATTGAAACCGCAAAGCATACGGTTGAACAGATTAACCAAGCGGGTATCAAAAATATCATTCTTTTAAGCCACTTAGGTTACGAAGGCGATCTTGAATTAGCATCCAAAGTAGAAGGTATTGGCATTATTGTCGGCGGTCACAGTCATAGGTTACAGGGTGACTTTACCGCTATTGGTCTAGGTCAAGACGACCCTTATGGCATTAAAGTTAATGACACTTACGTTGTGCAAGCTGGTTATCATGCGCTGACGATGGGGCATTGTGTGCTTGAGTTTGATGAAAGCGGCAAACCGACCATGCTAAATGGCCAAAATGAGTTGTTGCTTGGACGTCGAATCTTTTGGGACTCAACGTTAAACGAGCAGCTCGATCAAGGTGTGTTTGAGGAAGCGTGTGACTTTATTCATGGTCAGCCAAATGTGGTGGTGTGTAAGAAGCACCCTGAAACACAGGCAATTTTGAGTGATAAATACATTCCGCGAGTGCGCAAGTTGCAAGCACAAGTCATTGCAAACGTAGTGCAGAAAAAGCGTCATGTTCGAGTGCCCGATGAATTCGGTGGTAGCGAGCTTGCGCCATCCGTTGCACACTCCTTTCTTTATAGTTTGAACAAACGTGGCCATCAGGTTCAATTTGCAATTCATAATGCGGGTGGGGTGCGCACTTCTCTCAATCCGGGAAAGATCACCGTGGCAGATGTTGCCGGACGATTGTTGCCATTTGCCGTGCCAATCGGCTGTTATGATGTGCAAGGTAAAGCGATTCGTCTAGCATTGGAAGGCGCAATCAATAATGCACTCAACAATGGCGTTGAAGGCACTGGTTCTGGTAGCTACCCATATACGCATAACTTGAGCTTTGAATACGATGCGGGTGCGGCAAAAGGACAACGCATTAAAAAGTTAGAAATTTTTGATGGGGATCGTTGGTCACTGATTCAAGAAGAAGAGTGGTATCGCGGGGCATCCTCGGCCTACACAATGAAAGGTAAAGAAGGCTATGAAGCCTTGTTAAACATGAAAGGTGAAGGGTTTGTGAGTAACCTTTCTATGGCCGATTGTTTCATTGAATTACTGACCGATGAACCAAACTGTTTGAACGAAAATCACAAAGTTTATTCCCAAAAGAACCAGTAAAGCTTATTGGTATCCTTTTTGCTCTCTTTCTGTTGCACATGCGATTAAGAGGGAAGAGAGTATGTGGAAAAAAGATTGGGCTGATGCAGCGGTCGTCGTTGCGTGGGTCGCGGTTTGGTCAACACTGGTTTATTTTGTACCATTAACTGGTTTGTAAACCCGATAAGTCATCAAAAAGGAGCACAGCCGTGCTCCTTTTTTGTATTTATCATCCAGTTGATAGGTGCTGCTGATAACTGTTCTTCACAAAATACTTTGTTTTTATCGATAAGTAATTTTTGTTGGAGATCGCTGCAGGCAGGGGTATGATGGCGGCGTTTGGGGAGTAGTTAGCGCAAGTTTATTTATCGTCATCTCGTTAAGCATCAGCTTATCCGGTAAATAAAGGTGATACTTGATTCATCAAGTCGTCACTTCAACGAGACCAACGCATTCATTGATTAGCAGACACATGGGTAATGTGACTGCTGGTTTGTATTGTTTGCGGAAGGTCAGCCCGAATAATGTCCTTCCGCTCGGGAGGAAGCATGTCTCTTATCGAAAATACCACCCAATTATCCCAGTCTGTTCCACTGCAAGAATCACTGACAATGTACGGTGTATTCGGCCTATTTACCTTGGTTTTAGTCGCTCTCGATATCTATCAGACTCGTGGCGGCGTGATTACCATGAAAAAAGCGATTGGTTGGAGCGTATTCTGGTTCTTATTAGCGTTTGTCTTTGCAGGTTCTATCTATTTCTTTTGGGATTATTACGCGCCTCATAGCGTTTATACTCACGAAAAGGCGACCATATCATTCTTAACGGGTTATTTGCTTGAGAAATCGTTAAGTGTCGACAACTTGTTTGTTTTTGCGATTATCTTTGCGCAATACAAGGTGCCAGAACATTTACGTCCTCGTGCTTTACTGTGGGGTGTCATTGGTGCGTTAGTGCTACGTGCAATCATGATTGCTGTTGGTGCGCAGTTGTTGGCTCAATACCACTGGGTGCTTTACCTATTCGCGGCATTCCTAATTTGGACTGGTATCAAGTTAGCGCGAGATAAAGGCGAAGAAGAAGAGGTGAACCCTTATCCTGAGCAATTCATTCGCAAGTTCTTACCAGTGACAGACGAGTATCAAGGCAACCACTTGATCTTAAAACAGGCAGGTAAGTGGGTTGCAACGCCAATGTTGATCGTTGTTGGTGTGATTGCGGTGATGGACGTTATGTTCGCTCTGGATTCTATCCCTGCGATCTTCGCTGTCACACGCGAACCGTTCCTAGTTTTAGCGGCAAACGTATTTGCTCTACTTGGCTTACGTTCATTGTACTTTGTACTTCAAGCGATGTTGGATAAGTTTGTTTACCTAAAACCAGCGTTGTCGGTCATCATGATCTTTATCGGTATCAAGATGCTGCTAGTCGGAACTCAATATGAAATCCCGACGGTTTGGTCTTTGACCTTCCTGGTGACAGTGATGACAACCGCGGTTATTGCTTCTATCTATAAGAACAGAGAAAGCGATAGTTCTAGCGTTAATATTACTAATCAAAACTCTTAAGTATTTTGTAAATTTGAAATCCTTAAAAAGATTGTTTAGTTAATTAAATGTTGCAAATCAACTTGGGTTTACACACGTAAATCCAAGTTATTCAACTAAAGATTTCAATTTATGAATAACTATTCATTTTGGTGGCTTTTGTATTCTGGATATTTGTAAATACCTTGTTTTATTAGAAAAACTAATTTGAATGAGCAAATTTTGTCATTTTTTGCTCAATGAAAAAATGACTAATATACAACCAACGAAACAAATTACTGCTTTTAAAGAGAGGCAATCATGGCACAAGCAATGCAAATGACAAATGTAGCTTTACCAACCTCTATGGATAAGAAAACCTACTCGGTTAACTTCAAAGGATTGATTGCTCACCTACTAGACATTCTTTTTGTAGACAATTCTGCACCTCGCAGCTACTACGCAGAAGATTTGTCAGCACATATTCAGAAAGATATCGGTATGTATCGTTAATCTGAATGGAAAGCGAATTCGAAATGCCGGTTTAATCGCCGGCATTTTTGTATCTGAAATCGCCACATCTAAAACAGTATTGAAAGCTATCTTTAGGTAGCACGGTCATAGTCAGTAGTTACAAGAAGGAACTGTCTATGATTGCTATATCAACTTTGTCTATTCTAGCGAGCATTTCTGCTTCTCAAATATGGTCTCATGAGGGACGGCCTGCCCAAGTCATCGAACTGTTTACTTCAGAAGGTTGCTCTAGTTGTCCACCTGCAGACAAATACCTTTCTACGTTCGAATCCAACCCTGATTTGTGGGGAAAGTACATTCCCGTTGCCTACCACGTTGACTATTGGGACTATCTTGGCTGGAAAGACAAATTTGCAAAGCCTGAATTCTCTCAGCTGCAACGTTTGTATCGTGCTTATGGCGTGGTAGGGAGCGTTTATACTCCGGCATTTGTCGTTGATGGTAAAGAATGGCGCGGCTTCTTCAACTGGCGTGAGCGTGTGTTACCAAGCAACCACAATGATAAAGCCCAATCTTTGGTTCTAGAGCGATCTGGCAACCAATTCACCCTGCGATTTGAAGAGTTGGGTATGTATGATGCGACGATTGTGTTTCTCTCAAATAATGAAACCACACCAGTGAAAAGGGGTGAGAATAAAGGTAAAGTCCTTGGGCATAATTTTGTGGTATTAGATAAACAACAAAGTCGTTCAGAGAATGGACAGTGGACGTTTAAGCTCAGTCAACCATTAGATAATATTGATGCTGTTGCGGCGTGGGTGACTGAGCCTGGTACCTTTAACCGTGTACAGACGGTTGCAGGAGAAATTGATTAGAATGTTTACACTGCGTTTTTCCAATCCACCAACGCTTTGATGTGTTCTGGGCCGATACCGCAGCATCCACCAATGACGGTTGCTCCTTTTGCATACCATTCTTTGGCAAATTCGACGTATTCTTTTGGAGTAAGTTCGCGCATGGACTGAAGTGCACTATTCGCTTCATGATCAGATTTAATTGCAGTAAAGTTATTTGCATAAACGCCAATATCAATATTGCTCTTGTGTTTGTTTAAGATTGCGTTGGTGTCGCTGACCGCTTTTGCCATTACCTCTGGTACCGAACAGTTGAAGTATATACCACGTGTATTAACCGAAGCATTGGCCACCACTTGTTCAATGGCTTGCGTCACGGTTTCCCCGGAACGAAGGAGTGCGGTGCTTGACACGTCGTCGTTGAGAGAAAAGGCATAAACGACCGGTTTATTGCAGCTATTAAAGACGTTTTGCAAACAAGTGAGCTCCTCTAGGCTACAGATCGTTTCCGCAATCCAGATCGCGACATAGTCATCTTGTGCTTTCAGTAACGTTTCGAAGATCTGTTCGCCTTGCTCTTTTTCAAATAGGTCAGGGCGATAGCTACCAAATGCGGGGGGAATACAGCCTGCGACGATAATGTCGTTTGGTGATTGATTTGCGCATTCTTGTGCAATCTGAGCCGCTTGACGAGCAAGTTCACTACCACGTTGTTCGTAGAGTGTTTCACCAAGATGAAACGGTACACAAGCATAACTGTTGGTGATAATGATCTCCGCCCCAGCATTGATAAAGCTTTGGTGCGCCTGATAGACGTACTCGGGAGATTCAATCAGAGCTTGAGCGCTCCATTGTGGCTGCGAGAAAGGTGCCCCAATGCGTTTGAGTTCACGGCCCATACCACCATCAAGAATGGTTAACTTCTTCATACAACAATCCATCTTAATTTGTTCCTTCTCGAACCATAATCGAAAATGCTTGAGAGCGAAAGCGAGGAATGACAGCGATAAAATAGATAAGTAGAAGAAAGCGGAAGTTAGAAACGAAAACGGGGTCCCAATTGGAACCCCGTTAAACTTCGAAAGTAATATCGAGATTACTTCTTACGGCAGTACTCAGCGATCACGTACATTGACTGACCGCCGTTTGCTTTACCTGAAACAAGTTTAGGATCATCACCAAGGCTGATACCACGAATAACAGTACCTTGTTTGATTACTTGGTTTGTACCTTTAACTGGTAGGTCTTTGATTACGGTTACGTCGTCACCTTTTTTAAGTTCAGTGCCGTTGCAGTCAACCGTTTTGTCGTCAGCAGACATACCTTTCATTGCCCAGTTCATTTGCTCTTCTTCCATGTACATCATGTCAAGAGCATCTTGAGCCCAGCTTTCAGAGTTTAGGCGAGTAAGTTGGCGCCATGCAGTGACTTGTACCGCAGGTACTTGGCTCCACATGCTGTCGTTTAGGCAGCGCCAGTGGTTAATGTCTTTAGGATCTTCGATCTCACCATGACACTTATCACAAACCATGATAGCAGTATCAACAGTCACGTTACCGTGTGGTGGAACAGCAAATGCTGTTAGTTGAGATTCAGAAGAACACAGTTCACATTTTGACTCGCAGCGAGCAAGCAAAGTAGCTTCGATAGACATAAGGACTCACCTTAGTAATGTTTTTTTGGTGGCGGTATTATCCACTTTATCCTGAGAAATAAAAGGGTGTTAGAGAATTAAAGGCGAGATTTTACAATATTCCAACCTGAAAGGAGTGAAGATGTAAAATATTCGCTAACCAAATAATAGTGAGAATATAAATAAGGGTGTTGATTGTTTTGAATGATGAATTAGTTGCATTGATAAAGGCTATTGGTTTCAAGTTGAGTTATTCAGAGTGAATGAGAAGTGCCCTCTGTTTTCCAGAGGGCACGGTGTTTTATCGTTCAATGATCTGTACAACTTGGTCTTTAGAAATGCTCATTTCTTTTCCATCTACGTCCTCATATTCGTACATACCAGTATCTTCATTGAGATCAGGCTTGCCGTAAGAGGTAATGATTTTCCCTTCATTCGTTGACATAAGATATTGGCTGCTACCGCAAGCGGCAAGAAGTAGTGCAGTGGCAATCACGGTCAATACGCGCATAGAGTTTTCCTTTTTAAACAAGTGAGTTAGACAAAGACATCGACTTAACTATAGCAGAGGAAATATGAGTGGGTTTGAATAGCACTGAAACGAAAAAGCCCAGTCGAAACTGGGCTTTGGTATTGCTAAAGATACTTACTTAAGTACAGAGGTATTGGTGACACCAGTTAACATATCATCCATTAGGAAGTCAGCATTTTCCATCTGCATTTCTACATGATGGTCTAAGTCAGCCAGTGTTCCGCCTGGGGATGCAAACGTACTGTGTGTTGCTGTCGCATTAAATTGAACAAAGCTAGCAGAAGGAGATACCGCAGTATTTGCACTGTTCACAGTTGTTAGCCCAAGTTTAGCCGCAAGAGGTTCAGTACCCGCGAATGGTGCGTTTGCAACATTGTTTGGTACGGTATCGTCACCATCTACCTCTGTCATGAAGAATGGTGTTGATAGTGAGCCACTTGAGACAAGATCACTTGCATTGGTAAATGGATCAACTGTATCCAGCGTAGTTTGTGCCGCATAGATAAAGCTAGAGAAACCAGCATTAAGTGCCGCTAGTTGTGTGTCGCTTGCTACTTGTTCAAATGCCTCGTAACACGCTTTGTCAGACAAGTCTGCACATGATGCATCTGCATAGCTCGCGTAATCTGTTGAAGCTGCGTACGCTAGGTTATGCTTGATCTGTGGACCAAAGTTAGACGAACCAAGCAGTAGGTTACCAATTTGGCCACCTGCGTTTTGAATTGATGCGCCGCTGAATGTGTACAACGCGTCTGCCGTTGGGCTACCCAATGTGTTGTTCGCCGCTGCTACTGCAGAAGTACCGACGATACCACCCAATGAGTGACCAAGCATCTTCACTTTTGAACCCGTCATCGGGTTAAAGCCTTGAAGCGGGCTGCTTGCCAGAAGGCCAGCTTGCGCTGAAACAACTAAGCTTGCACGTAAACCCAGCACATCGAGCACGCTTTGGCGAAGGTTATCACGCGCCACTGCTAGGTTAGAAAGGTTCAGGTAAGCCAGTACATCTGCGTTGGCAGAGCGTTGGTCATCTAAACTACGAGTACCATGGATTGGTAGATCGATTGCAATAACAGCAACACCTGCTTTAACCATATTAAAAGCAAAAGAGTACGCATTTTCTTTAGCTGATGTAATACCGTGTTGGTAAATCACGACATCTGTAGGTGTGCCAGTTTGCGGTGTAAACAACAAGAACTCTACGTCTTCGAGTGATTTAACCACTGGTACAGGTGAATAACGAGTGATAATACGGTCGCTATCCAATTGTGTTCCGTCCGTTAGATACAGAGTCGAACCAACAAGCTTTAACTGCTCTGTCGGGTCCGTAGCTAACTTAGTGACATCTACAGGATCATCGGCAAATACACCTGTAGAAAGCTGTTGAACCATGTTCGCTTGTTCGCCTTCATCCGCTAGTGCAGCACTGACTTTAGCAAGGCTAGGCATTGCAGAAACCATTGGTTGCATGTTCCAGTCAGCGCCTTTCTCTAGATAATGAGGCAGTTTTGCAACACCTTGTGTCACATTGACCGCCACGTTAGCGCCAGCATATAAACCTTTGATTGCTGTTTTAGCTGCATCCAGGTCACTAACGTACTTGTTAAAGTCTTCATCAGCGTCAAGTGCTGTAACAAAGTCTTGTGTCGTCCCCATTGTCAGAGTGTATGCGGTAGAAAGGTCAATGGCACCTTCATTTGCGTCGTTTTTGTACACAGTATTTAACGTATTAGCACCAGTAGCAAAACCGGTTGCCGTGACGCCTTTCACAGCAGCAAGCGTATCGCCTACAGATTGTGTGCTAAACCATGATGAGTAAACAATATCAGCAGGGTTGACACTTGCGAGTCCGAAAATACCCTCTACTGCTGTCGTTGCAGCCTGTACTGAAGCTAAGTCACCAGTCTCATAAACGATCTCTTTCGTTTTACCTGTCGCATAGCTTCCTGACGTACCAATTGGATTTCCGTTTACGTCTTGAATCGCTTGAGTTACCGCGAAGATGTATTCGCCAGATTCGTCCAAAGAGTTCATAAACTGAATGTACAGAGAATTGCCGCTCGCTTGTACAACGTAGTCAGTACCCAGCGTAAGTACTTTTTCGATTGGGTTTGAAGCGCCATCCCAATCGGTAAGACGTTGGTTTATTTTAATAACACTGATACCAGAAGTAACAAGGCCGTCAGCAAAACCATCGCCATTGAAGTTAAGAACGATTGGCATAGACGTTGACCAACCATCCATTGTGTTCATGGCAGCTAGGGGATTAGTTAATGCATCGTCCCCGCCTGTTGGAAGGCCAAGCGTTCCGTCTGTGCTATCCATCAATAAGTAAGATGGCGCAGGAAC
Source organism: Vibrio sp. MOR3 (assembly GCF_001557775.1). Classification (NCBI taxonomy): domain Bacteria; kingdom Pseudomonadati; phylum Pseudomonadota; class Gammaproteobacteria; order Vibrionales; family Vibrionaceae; genus Vibrio; species Vibrio sp. MOR3. The sequence goes on from NZ_LNRD01000001.1 coordinate 890,070, forward strand.
GTCTGCATCTGCACCTTGCAATGTAAAGCTAATCGATGTGTTGCGGTCAAGTAGCGCTTGTACTTCAGGCTCAAACGTCGGTGTATCTGATGTACCAGAGCTCGATGTATTGTCACCACAACCTGCAAGTAGGATTGCAGAACAAAGCAGTGATAGTTTAAACGTATGTTTCATTGGTTTACTCCGTTAATCCTAATTACTTGAACGTGTAGTTCATTTGTACAGCACTGATGTAGGCCGTACCTTCTGAATCAAAAGTGATCTCTTGATCCGCGGCGTTGGTTTCAGTAAACGAGCCAGACTTACTCTTGACGAAAGCAAAACCTGCATCGAAGGTTAGGTTTTCTTTCATTGCATAAGTCACGCCTGCGCTGTACCAAAAACGGTCGCTATCAGGGATACTCAATGTGGCTTCACCGGCTTGCTCGTCATAGGCGATACCCGCGCGAAGTGTCCATTGGTTGTTCAGAGTGTATGTACCACCGAAGGAGTAACGGTTGTTGTCTTCGTATTTTTCAGGTTTGAAGAAGCACACACCACCAGCACAATCTTTACTGGTTGCTTTTAACTCTTTAAATGTGCTCCAGTCCGTTTGTTGCCATCCGTAGTGGATCGCCCACGTTTCGTTTAACTGATGGAATGCAGAAAGTTCGATAATAGACGGAAGAGAAATTTGCAGACGGCCATCTACTTTTGCAGCGTTGGCGACACCAGAGTCATAGCTGCTGAATTCACCTTCATCAAAGTCAAGGTCCACTTTAGAGCGGTAACCAAAGCCAAAGCGGTTGTTTTCATTCAGCTCGTATAAAGCGCCAATGTTCCAACCCCAAGCAAACGTGTCGCCTTCCATACCAATGAGGTTGTCGGATTTCTTGCTGTCAGGACCAAATAGCGGAGCAAGTGCACCTTTGTGGCGAGTTAACTCTGCGTGTGCGTATACTAAGTTAATACCACCACCGACGCTGAATTGCTCGTTAATGCGATAAGCGATATTAGGGTTTAGGTTGACGGAAAGTAGGGAGGTATCACCCGCCATATCACCGGCAGAGATATCATCTGGGTAATCAGTCGCAACACCATAGGTAGTGAACATACCAATACCCCAAGCCCATTGATCATTGATTGGGCTGATGTAGTAACCCGCTGGAACGATTTGTAGCGGTGCCACGTCGTCAGCGTGCTCTTTATGGTAAGTGTCGTAGACGTTAACTTCAGGGTCGACAATAGACAGTGCACCTGAAAATTGAGCTTCTTTAAAAAGTGTCATCGCAGCTGGGTTACGTGCTAATACGCTTGCATTATCCGCAACCGCGCCTTCACCTGAAAATGCTCTACCAAGACCAGATGCCGAGTGCTCAGCAACCTGAAAGCCCGCCGATTGGGCATTACACGCAAACAATATTGAAATTGTAAGCAGAGAGCAGTGCTTCTTGTTCATCCTTGACCCTCCTAGGGTGTCATTATGTTAGACCGAAGTCTTTGTAATTGTTGTGTAGCGATTACACCAGCTGTTGTCGGTTCGAATTACAACTGCGATGTAACGATAATGTTAATTGTATGTTTATTAACTTGTCAAAGATCATACCTATATTACGTTTTAAATTTGATGCATAGGTCAAATGGCATTTAGTAAGGCCATGTATTATGGTGATATTTTTATAACAAATGGTACGACCAGAGTTTTTTTGTAAATCTGATGGTTAAATGATAGTCAAACACTAGTTGTTAACATGCTTTTCGTTCGATTCCTTTACAGGCATAATCCGCACTTCGTGTTTATCGCATTGGGAATAGCGTGGAATTACTACACATTGAATTTCTTGGGAGACCATTGAGATTAGAAGGGTCAATGGCTGGATGGCAGCAGTTGTTTTGGGATAACACTTTGGTATCGCAAATTGATGCCAGTGAGGATGATTCAGGCAAAACCTCACATCAATTTAAGCTTTCTTCAGCGGAAGAGATCTTATCTTGCCAACTCGACTGTGAGCTAAATTGGCAACCGTTTGATTTCAAATATCAAGCGTTTGTCGACGATGTTTTGGTTACCGAAGGAACAAGAAACGAAAAAGACATTGAGCGTCAGATACCGGTTGAAGCGCCGCCAACCGAAAAGCGTTTTAGTTTAATCGGTATGGTGTCACTGGGGATGAAAGCGCTGAAGAGTGCGAAAGTCATCAAGGTTGCGCTTGCGTCGGCAAGTTTAGCAGCGTACTCCTGGTTATTTTCCATTGAGTTTGCTTTGGCATTGTTGGCGTGTCTTGTTTTTCACGAATACGGGCACATTAAGGCGATGAAGTACTTCGGCATGAAGACCAAAGGAATTTATCTAATCCCGTTTCTTGGTGGTTTAGCGCTGAGTGATGAAAAGATAAATACTCGATGGCAAGACGTGGTTATTTCTATAATGGGGCCGTTCTTTGGCTTGGTGCTTAGTATCATTTTCACCGTTCTTTACTGGATGACTGGAGAAATGATCTTCGCAGGGTTGGCAGTGTTTAATGCACTGTTAAACCTTTTCAACCTATTGCCGATTCTACCTTTAGATGGTGGTCACGTCTTAAAAAGTATTACCTTTTCAATGAACACTTGGGTCGGGCTTGTCGGTAGTATTCTTGCAGCATTGTTTGGAATTTATATCAGTTACACGTTTGGTTTAACGTTATTAGGATTTCTATTAATGATGGGCATGCTGGAAGTGGTAATGGAATGGCGAACGCGACATCAAAGCCACTTATTGCCGTTAACTCGTTATGGCCAACTGTTCTCGTTTGCATGGTACTTAGTATCCGTCGGTGGTTTTGTTGCGATCATTTGGTACTTTGCTGGGTTAGGAGATAGCTTACTCAGTTTGCCATTGCAAATTCTGGGCACCTAATTTTCGCTCTCGAGCTGACCAATCTCGTCTAAAGCAGGGACCATAAAGGCAAGAACTAAAAAGAAAGCTCCGGTAGGTTTTAGCCTAACGGAGCTTTCGTGTTTCTGGTGTTAGATTAATTATGTATTTTTACGTAATACAACCTAAAACATTAAATTACCCGCACTTCGGAGCTTTCACGGTAGAAGCTGGCAAGGTTTTAATGGTGGCCTGCAAATCTCTGATACGAGTGTTATGCGATGGGTGAGTTGAGAAGAACTCAGGTGGTTGCGCACCACCGGCTTTGCCCATATTTTGCCAAAGATCGACGCTCTGATTCGGGTCGAATCCCGCCTTTGCCATAAAGCCAAGGCCAACAATATCCGCTTCCGACTCTTGAGTTCTACCATAAGGAAGAATCACACCATACTGAACACCAACACCTAATGCCGCCATGGTCATTTGCTGGTATTGTTTGTATTCAGAGGCGCCGATTGCAACATTAGCAAGGGACAACCCTGCGTTGGTGAGTTGGCTTTGAGAGAGGCGTTCGTTACTGTGATCCGCTAGGACGTGAGCAACCTCGTGGCCAATAACGGTTGCTAATTGGTCTTGGTTTTTAGCGACTTTCAACAGTCCTGTGTATACGCCAATTTTGCCACCGGGTAACGCAAAGGCGTTCACTTGGTCACTATCAAAGACAACCACTTCCCAATCTTTAAACCCAGCTTGTGGTGGAATGGTATCAGTGATTTGTTTTGCAACACATTGAACGTATGCATTGGTTTTCTTGTCTTTGCTGATCGGGATCTCTTTCTTCATTTGATCAAACGATTTTGCACCAAGTGAAGACATTTCTTGATCAGAAAACATTAAAATCTGATTGCGGCCAGTAGGGGAAGAACTGCACGCTGTTAAGCCAGCTATAGTGAAAAGCACTGATGCTTTAATCCATGTTCTCATAGTGGGGTCCATATAAATATTTTCTGTTTTGTACCAATAGTATAACGCTTAGTAAAGAAACTTTAAGCCATTATGTTGATCACGTTGAACGATGTGTTTCGTCTTGAAGTGATGTTACGATCGGGACTATCCTAGAGGCACTTCAAATCGAGATTACCAGTGGTTGTAACTGGTTAGAATAAGAGCGAAAACATGAGTATTTGGAAAAAGCCAATGAACTTGGAGGTTCTTAACGCTACGTCTAAGAACACCATGATGGAACATCTGCAAATCGTCTATACCGACTTCACTGACGACTCGCTTACCGCGACCATGCCTGTGTGCAGCTTTACTCATCAGCCATTAGGGATGCTTCATGGTGGTGCATCGGTTGTGTTAGCAGAAACGTTAGGCTCACTTGCCGCTAATTTCTGTGTGGGCGAAGGCAGTTACTGCGTTGGCTTAGACATTAATGCCAACCATGTGCGTGCGATGAGAAGCGGTTACGTTATTGGGACGGCTACACCAGTGCATTTAGGCGTATCTACACAAGTTTGGCAGATCAATATTACCGACGAACGAGAACGTTTGGTTTGCACCGGTCGTTTGACCATTGCAGTCAAACATCAAAAAGAAAAGACAGCATAATTCAACGAAGGTAAGGCATGGTTATCGAATTTTCTCTGGGTAAGATCATCGCAACCCAACGTGAAATTGTCATCAAGTTAACCGGTTCGGGTATGGTTACGATGCAAGCCCAAACTGATGCAATTCAATTGCTTGGTCGTGGTGCGAATGTGGTGTTAGCACATGGCGCAGAAACAAAATGGTCGATCAAACTCGACGATGAAGATCAATTACGCCAAGTAGCGCAAGAAATTGGTATCGACATTCAATAATTTCACTTCCGAGGTTTGCACTTTTTGCAAAAAATGAGGAAACTTAGTTTATCGCAATGAAAACTAAAATTTCCTCTTTATGAGCAGTCCTCGTTTACGTGTTCAATTCGAAACACTGTTTGAAAAATTTTCTGGTAATGACACGGAAGTTCAACTCGAAGACATTACCGAAGCGCTCTTTTGTACTCGACGTAATGCCCGAATCGTTCTCAATAAATTAGAGGAAGAAGGGTGGATTGAGTGGCATCCTGCCGCTGGTCGAGGAAAACTCTCTAAACTTGTCTTTAAACGTAATCGCAGTGACGTGAGTGAAAACTTGGCTCGTCGTTATCTTGATGAAGGAAAAATTGGGCAAGCTTTAGAAGCGTTAGACAATGATGCCGCCAAACTGACTCAGGTAATCCAAGGCTACCTTGGTTTGCAGCACCGTCAGGGTGAGCAAGTCGTCCGTTTGCCTTACTATCGGCCATTAGCCATGTTGAATCCTCAGAAACCGATGCGTCGGTCTGAGCAACATATTGCCCGACAAGTATTCAGCGGTTTGACTAAGCTCGACGACAACGAACAACTACAGCCGGATTTGGCGCACTATTGGGAAGCGCTATCCGATACCCACTGGCGTTTTTATTTGCGCCGAGGTGTTCGTTTCCATAATGGAGAGTTGCTCACGACGGACTGTGTTATTGAAAGCATTTCTGCATTGAGTGGCTTGAATCTGTTTTCTCATATAGAAAAAGTGATTTCACCAGAACCGTGGACGGTGGACATCCATCTTGTACGTCCTGATAAGTATTTGCCCCTCGCGTTGAGTGAGTCTCAGGCGAAAGTCCTGCTTCCCAAGACGCTTCGCTCAGAAGAGTTTGATCGAAAACCCGTCGGTACAGGGCCATTTCAAGTCAAAGTAAACGATGACAAACGACTAATATTAACAGCGTTTGACGGTTATTTTGGACTACGTCCGCTACTTGACCAAGTCGAAGTCTGGGTGATTGATGAAGCGTACTCTTCGATGGTTTACCCAAGCTTGTCAAAACCACAAATGGACAAACAAGCCTCCACCGACGAAGTCGAACTGGACCCAGGCTGTACCTTTTTACTACTCAATAAAAACAAAGGGATAGCGAAAGATCCACGTTGGGCAGAGTTCCTAAGTCAGGTATTGAACAGCTATCAAATTTACTCTCTTGTGCCACAAGATAAGGTCATCGAACTCGGAGTGCTTCAAGCATTTGGATTAAAACCTGGTTGGATAGATCTTAAGCCTACGATGGGAGGTGATGCGCCTCAAAAAGAGAAAACGATTTGTGTTGCTTATCAGAAAAAACACCCAATGTTTCCGGTCATCGGGAAGGCCATTAAAACACTGTTAAAGCCGCATGGTATCGATGTAGATTTCATTCGCTATGATACTCAGCCGCCTTCCCCAGAAGAAGTGGATATTTGGATTAAAGCCATGGGCATTGCCACAAATCGCAATGACGCACTAGCAGGTTGGCTACTAGACTACAGTGATATCGATAAATTTAGCGCAGGGTACGACTTTTCTGGATGGGCAACGCTGGTGGATCAGTGGCGAGCAGGGCGACACAATGATTTTCCTGCACGAGAGCTTGGTCGACAATTAGTGAAAAGTTGCCAAGTCATCCCGATGTTCCACTGCTGGCTTGGCGTAAACAAAGACCACAGTGGCGCATTACAAAACGCCAAATGCAACGCACTGGGCTGGTTCGACTTTAGCAATGTATGGGTAAAACCAGAAATAGAGAAAAATGGCGAAACCGAATAAAAAACAACCGACAAAAACCGTCGAAATATACTGCGCAAAATGCAAAGCTCAGCTGTTTAAATACCGTAAAGGAGGAAAGGGTGCTTTGGTCAAATGTTTTAAAGAACGTATTGTCGAAGACTTCACTAAAGTGCCTTGTGTTTGTCCGGGTTGCGAGCAAGAGTTTGCACGAGATACGTTGGTGAGAGGAACGCCCGCCTTCAAGATGATTGGCGGTAAGGTCACAATGAAATAAGAGTCAGTTATGAGCGAACAACACGATTACTGCATGGTATTGAGTACAGCGGGTACACAACAAAACCGAGATGAAATTATCAAAGGTCTACTAGAGGCTAAACTCGCTGCGTGCATTCAAACTATGCTAATAGAAAGTCATTATGTGTGGAAAGGGGAAATTTGCAGCGATAACGAATGGCTCATGGTGATTAAGACGCGGCGTGATTTGTATGCATTAGTGGAAGACAAAATAAAAGACCTGCACGAATATGAAGTTGCTCAAATCGTACAGGTCCCAATTGTCGAAGGGTTTAATCCGTATTTAGAATGGCTTCGCCAATCGACGTTGAGTTGTCAGTAATAACAAAGAAACTATCGCACCCATGGTGTCGCACAACATGTCTTTCTGGGCATCCCAAATATCGCCCTGTGATCCCAGAAAGGCAATGCCTTCATCTCCACCCGCAATTGCGGCGTACCACCATTCAATGATCTCGTAGCCAGCCGCTAACGACATGATTGCAAACAAAGCGAACCAAGAAGCGAAGCTTGCGCTGATTTTCTTTTTATTAATCAGATATTCAGCGATTGGGTATGCGTATAAGCCAATAGAAAAGTGCGCGACTCGGTCGAAGTTGTTGCGCTCAGATCCAATCAAATTGTTAAACCAGTCAAAGGGGACTTCTGCGAACGTGTATTTTGCGCCAATGGTATGTAAGCAAAGCCAAATGAACATCAATACGTAAGCGGTGTTACTGAATTGGTAACGAATAGACAGTGCCCAAATCGCGATGAGAATACCAATGGCTGGTACGATTTCGGCAAACCACACCGCTCGAGAGCTCGGCTCTAACGCTGAAAACAGAAATACGACGGCATAGAAAATGGTTAAACCCAATAAGGTAGAAGTATTCTTCATAGAGAAATTGATCCTTCAATTAAATACTGACGTTATGATTACACTTAATTGAACGCTGTGCAATTGTTTGTTTTATCAAAATAATGATTACTGTTTTTGTTGATATATTGGCAAACTGCTCAACAATAAAACGTTTGCGCGGAAACATTTCATTAAAGTTTGATTTACAACATGCCCATCCATAGAATTCACGACTCAGTCTAATAAAAAAGAAGTAAAGTCATGAAACTGGAAACTGTCGATTATCTTGCTGACGATGCTGCTCAACAGTTCGTCACCTCACTACGTGAAACTGGGTTCGGTGTATTAAAAAACCACCCAATCCCACAAGAGCTGGTCGAGTCAATTTACAAAAACTGGTACGAGTTTTTCAGCTCAGCGCAAAAAAACGATTTCCAATTTAATGTTGAAACACAAGACGGTTATTTTCCACCTTCCGTTTCTGAAGTTGCGAAAGGCCACAGCGTAAAAGACATCAAAGAGTACTTCCATGTATACCCATGGGGTCAGATCCCTGTGCAGCTAGAAAAAGAAATCTTAGAGTATTACGAACGTGCGAACGCATTTGCTCAAGAATTACTTGGCTGGGTAGAAGAGTACGCACCGAAAGAGGTTCAAGAGAAGTTTTCTATTGCGCTGTCTGAAATGATCAACAATAGCGACAAAACATTGCTACGCGTTTTGCATTACCCACCAATGACGGGTGAAGAAGAACCGGGAGCAATTCGCGCTGCGGCTCATGAAGACATCAACTTACTCACGGTGCTGCCTGCGGCAAATGAGCCGGGCTTGCAAGTTAAGAGTAAAGAAGGTGATTGGTTAGATGTGCCTTGTGACTTTGGTAATATGATCATCAACATTGGTGACATGCTACAAGAAGCGTCAGGGGGTTACTTCCCATCAACGACACACCGAGTCATCAACCCAACGGGTGGTCGTCAAGAGAACTCCCGCATTTCTTTGCCGTTATTCCTCCATCCAAAGCCTGATACAGTGCTTTCGGAACGTTACACAGCACATAGTTACCTGATGGAACGACTACGAGAACTCGGCGTTATTTAAATCAATGAGATCTTCGTTCAAAAGGCCGATCGTTTCTTACTGTCGGCCTTTTTGTGTTTATGGTACAAATTGACTAGCTTTAGAGAATAAACCGAGAAAACAAAGAGGATACATGGACGAACAACATGACGTTTGCCAACGTGGTCATCATGATATGGAAAATCCATTGTTATGGCCGATCCTCGAAATCCTCAAAAAGAAACCTTCAGGCTGGAAAGTGCATACTCTAGCTCATGAATTGAGTGAGCATGGTTACATTGCCCAATTAGACTCATCTCCAGATAAAGATCTCTTCAAACGTAACTTCTTGTTGATGAATGCGCTCTTTCAATTACAAGAAACGTTATATCCAGAAGGTTGGCTGCAAGTTGAAGCCATGGACATCGTGTTAATGTCCTCATTAGAAGCTACGCGCCATACTATCGATACGACGAATCCGTTACGAGAATACTACCTCGACTGGAGTAATTATGAAGCCAACGAAGGAGAGGTACGCCGATTGCTGAATGACTTTTGGAATCGCTATCAACACTTCATTGGTGGCTCATCCAGTTCTTGTATTGATAGGTCCAAAGCGTTGAGTCTGTTTGAGTTAGGGCGCGACGCGACAAGAGTGGAGATCCGTAAGCAATGGCGAAAATTAGCGTTGCGTTGGCATCCAGATAGAGAAAACGGCAGCGCAGAACGCTTTCGTGTGCTGTGTGATGCGTGGAACGTATTAAGAAACGGATAGTTAACTAGAAAACAGTTGAACATAAAAAGGCAGCGGTGAAACGCTGCCTTATTTAATTCTTCTTTAGGTTCTTGAACGATAGAATCAGTTGGTTGGCTTAAACTGAGATTTACGCATGCGGTTTAACGCTGCCATTACGTCAAGTGTACGTGGCTTAGCTAGATCGCCTTGCTTAGGTAAGTTTGCGTGCCATTCGCCAACTAGCATGTCATCAATCTCTTTCGCAGGGTTGTTACACCAACCTGGAAGTTGCGCTAACTGGAACCACAGCCAGCCAATGGTGTTCACTTCATCCGCGGATTCTAGTTGCTCCAAAGCACTTAAATCAGCGAACTCTTTACCGAAGCGAAGTGAATCTTTGCCTTTTGCATTTACGCGGAATTTGCCATCCATCAAAATGTTCATTAACGCGACACGATTAAGTGCACGCGGACGGAACGTTTGCAGAGGCTCTTCAGATTCGTTATGACGCTGAGTAGGGTGCTGAGCTATCACTTGTTTGGCTTTTTCTGTCACGTTAACCGCTTGGTAATCGTGCATTTGAATGACGGTGTCTGCAACGTCTAAGTAATCACCAGATCCCCCCATAACAATAATGGTTGATATCTGCAGCTCATTACGTAATTGGCCAATGCGATCTACAAGGGGAGTAATTGGCTCATCACCTTTTGCAACCAATGCCTGCATACGCTCATCACGGATCATAAAGTTAGTCGCTGACGTATCTTCATCAATAAGCAGTGAGCTTGCACCGGCTTCAATTGACTCTTGTAACCAAGCGGCTTGAGAGGTTGAGCCAGATGCATCTTGAGTAGAAAAGTCGGCGGTATCTTTGCTCATTGGTAAGTGGTTGATGTAGTTCGACAAGTTCAAGTGATGAACACAACGGCCGTCTTCTGCACGAATCTTCATCGCGTTTGCATCGGTAACAATGTACTCACGGCCATCACCTGGAATGTGGTCGTAAATAGAACGCTCAATTGCATTCAATAACGTTGATTTACCATGGAAGCCACCACCAACGATCAATGTAATTCCTTTTGGAATACCTAGGCCTGTTACGTAGCCTTTGTTAGGGGCGTGGAGTGTAACTTGAAGGTCTTCAGGGGCTTTGAATTCGACCGCTTCTTTCATTGGTAGATCGCAGTTACCTGCGATACGAGGAAGAATGCTTCCATTCGCAACGAAAGCTACGAGATTGTTCACTTCCAATTGTTCACGCAGCGCCGCTTGATCTTCCACCACTTGGCAGTGCTCTAACAAGGCTTCTTTGTCTAGCTCACGTTCCAGCGTTGCACGGCGGATGAATTTTGGTAGATGGAAAGTCAGAATGTTATTGGCTTTTTTACCAAGCACTTGACGTCCTTCCGCAGGAAGGTTCACGCGGAAACGTAATTCAATACCTTCTTCAGTAAAAAGGACAGCCGTGTTGTCTAGCACGGTCTGGCCGCTTAGCGAGATAGTTACCGTATTCTCTTGTTTCGCAAATTGCTCAAAGCTGCGTGCAATGAAATCACGCGCTGCACGTTGGAAAGCTGGAGATTCATCTTTTAGCCATTCAAGGCCAGTGAGTGACCAAGCACGAGTTGCACGCAAGCGAGAAGCAGAAGCGTATGGGTCGCCTTGTACATGATCAATGTACAGATTGAAATCATCGAAGTCGTATTGACCCTTGATTTGCTGGTAAGCGCGGTAGTTCTGCTTTTCGATTTTTTTTAGCGTGGCAGTCAACTGATCCATGAAGATATTGGCCTTTTTATTGGAAGCGGGCGGCGATTATAGAAACCACCGCAAGCAGAGTAAAGCAAATGCTTAGGAAGAATAGGTGTATTGACCGCCCAAGAGGTTTTGATTAAACAAACTTTGCTCAAATTCGTTACAAGGCATAGGCTTGCCATAAAGAAACCCTTGCCCAATGTCGCAGCCCTCGCCAATTAAAAATTGTTCTTGCTGGGCGGACTCAATGCCTTCTATGACGACTTGTAACTCCAACTTTTTAGCGATGTGTATGATAGAACAAATAATGGCACGGTCATCATCGGACTTATCCATTTGCTGAACAAAGCTTTTATCGATTTTAATCGCATCAAACGGGTATTTCTTTAGGTAACTGAACGACGCGTATCCTGTTCCAAAATCATCAAGTGACAGCGTCACGCCTAGGTTGTGGAGTTTATTCAATGTATTACGAGCAACAACCTCATCAGCAATGAGAGCGCTTTCGGTTACTTCAAGTTCTAGAAAGTGAGCGGGCAGATGGAAAGTTTCAAGTAGGTGTTCAATTTGTTCCGCAAAGTTGACGTTCTGCAATTGGATGGGTGATACGTTAACGGCAATCTTAAAGTTATCCACTAACTCAGACCATTGCTTAGCTTTATCGATGGCGGTGCGTAGTACAAACGAACCGACTTCAAATATCAAACCATTTTGTTCTGCCATATGAATGAGAGCCTCATTCGAAACATCGCCTAATACTGGATGACGCCAGCGCAGTAGGGCTTCTGCACCGATCCACTTGTGAGTATGGGGCAGTACTTTGGGTTGAAAATAAAGCATTAAGTCGTCGTTTCTGACTGCTTGGAGTAGGTAGCTTTCTAGTTGGTTATGGTTATTGAGTTCTTGTGTATGGCTTTCGCAGAAGTAACTGTAGGGTTCACCTGACTCTTTACAGAGCAGCATCGCGTAGCAAGCGTTTTGTAGCAGTTGTTTGGAATGGCTGTTTCTGTGCGCTTGAACAACCCCAATGTAAGAGTGTAAATGGACCTCGGTATCTTCGATGTAGAAATTACCAACACTTACATGTGTGATATCTTCTAGCAGTTTCTGGACTTTGTTTTCGACATCTTCTCCCGATACAACAATCACAAGGTCATTGGAGCTTGGTCGACCCGTGACAAAATAACTGGTTTCGTTATGGCCCAAGCGAAAGCGAAATTCTTTGAGTACCTCATCAAAACCTTCAAAGCCAAATTTTGTCTGTATGCTTCGTGCGTTGCTGAATCCTACGTTAATCACGGCAAGCGCTTCGTGTTCATGATTCAATGTTTCTAACGTGCTATCGAGGACTTTCTCTAATGCGGAACGGTTTAAAAAGCCTGTACCTTGGTCGTGTGTTTTTTGGTAACTCACTTGCTTTTCTGCGGCTTTACGGCGGTCGATTTCTTTGGTTAAGGAATAGCTGAGTTGTGCTAGGTCAGTGGTCCGAGTTTCGACTCGGTTTTTAAGTTCACTGTTTAGTCTCATCAGCTTGTGTTGTTGAAAAACCACCGCAAGCTGCGCTTCGATGGACTCTTTGAAAGTATTTAAAAGCTGCCGATAAGTTGCGTTGTATTGATTTTCTTTGGAGTCGAGCATGCAGATCGTTCCAAATGTTTCCCCATTTGGCCAGTAAAGGGGCAAGCCGCAGTAAGAAATCATACCAAGCTTAATATCAGGATTATTTTTCCATTCGTCATCGAGCAAAGCGTTGGGTACCATGAGCTCCCTTTTGTGTTCAATGACATGTTCGCAATAGAGGCCGTGTCCAAGTCCTTCTTTATCACCGACTTTGTAAGGGTTATTTTGTGTCTCGCTGGTGGTGTTGACTTCGATATGGTTAGGGTGGATGCGCATGATGAGCGTGGTCGGAACATTAGCAATTTGTGCGAGAAGGTTGACGATGTTTTGCCAACTTTTCTGCATGGACTCCGGGATCTTATAATCTAAAGTTTGCAATGTTCCCATAAGGTATCCTTCCCGAACGTTCACTTCCTGTGAATGGAGGTTTGTTTTTATTCTTGTGTTGAGGCTGCTATTTAACCACTCGTTAAGATTAAGTATAGGGGTGGGAGATTTCGAAACAAAAAAAAGTCCTGAAAACCGTTCAGGACTTTGAATTACTTGGCACTATCTCACCTATGAGACAAGCTGTTGGCTACGGCTTGAGTGCTTTTAATGTTTTTAAAGAGATGTCTTGTGAGTAATCCACGCCTTCAAAGTTAAACCCGTTCAGCTTCATGAACTCATTTTTGAAGCCTTCATAATCGCCAAGCTCTTTAAAATTGTCTGCGTTCATTTGTTCAAGGATGGCAGAGACCTCTTGTTGAACTTGTGGATCTAACTCAAGATCATCAATACGGATCAAGCGTTCACCATCGACGGGTACTTTTTCTTGGTCATACAGCTTAGTTGTGAATAAACGTTGCATTTGCTCAATACATCGTTCGTGTGTGCCTTTCTCTTTCATCACGCGATAAAGCGCTAGTAGATAAGGGCTCAACGCCGGTATGAATACACTCGCTTTGGTGACTAAAGCTTTACACACCGTCGCGTGAGCGCTACCGCCGAAGTTAGCCATTTTCAAATTCAACGAATGGCTGGTTTGGTGTAAGTCTACCTTTGCTCGGCCCAACGTACCGTCAAGGTAGATAGGGTGAGTTACTTCTGGGCCCATGTAAGAGAAAGCAATGGTTTTACAGCCGTCAGCAACCGATTCTGAGTTGATTAAAGCATCAATCCAACTTTCCCAGTCATCACCGCCCATGACTTTGATGGTCGCTGCCGCTTCTTCTTCGGTTGCTGGTTCAAGCGACGATTCAACCCATTGATCGTTCTCTAGCATAATTGAAGCGCCAGTGACTGACTCGCCGATAGGTTTGATGACACTGCGCCAAAACTCTTCTGAATTCGGCATAGGGCGAACACCCGTAGCCAAGCTGTAAATAACTAAGTCAACTTCACCTTCAAAGTAGGTTTCAATCGCTTCAATCACTTGATTACGGACTGTATCCGAAAAGGCATCACCAACGATGTTGATGGCTGTACGGCCATGATGTATTGCTTCTTCTTTAAAAAAGATATTGTTGTACCAACCTGCGCTACCAACCCCTTTGTCTGACGGGCCGCGTTCAAAAGATACGCCAATTGTGTCAGCTTCTGCGCCACCAAAGGTTAGGGCGATACGAGCGGCCAATCCAAAGCCGGAGGAAGCACCAATGATCAAAACCCGCTTTGGGCCTTTTTTTATTTGTGGCGCTTGTTTTACGAAATCAATTTGCTCTTTGATGGAAGCACGGCAACCATATGGATGCGACGAACGAGCTACAACACCTTGAATTAACGGTTCTATTTGCATTTTTATTATGTGACCTTGGTGAATAAGATTCAGATAAGAGTAACGTAAAGTTAGGTAAAACTTATTGAGCTAGACCAGTAAAATTAGAGATGTTTAACCAACTCTTCCGCGACAAAGTCGGCAATAAAAGGCTGTGCCTCTGGTTTAGGGTGTAGGCCGTCGGACATCATCCATTCTGGTTTGATGATTACGTGCTCTAGGAAGAAAGGCATCAACTCAACTTGTTGATGTTCTGCGAGCTTAGGGTAGATATCGTAGAACATGTCACTGTAGCGTTTACCGTAATTAGGCGGTACACGGATTTGCATCATGATCACATTCGCACCAGAATCTTTGATCATGGTAATCATTTTCGATAGGTTCGACGTAATAAGCTTAGGTGGGAAGCCTCGAAGTCCGTCATTAGCGCCTAGCTCGATGAGTACAACGTCAGGAGAGTGTTGCTTCAATAACTGGGGTAAGCGGGCCAAGCCGTTTCCCGTGGTGTCACCAGAGATACTGCCGTTAACAACTTTTACATCTTGGCCATGTTCTAATAACGCGTCTGGGAGTAAGCTAGGCCAACTCTCCTCGATCGGCATTTGATAGCCAGCGCTCAGACTGTCGCCCAATACAAGAAGCTTTTCGCTCGCCATAGCGGTCGCGGAAAGACTAAGAAAGAGAACTAAGGAAAGTATACGAATCATGCAAACACCTGTACTTAAAGCACCTATTGTTCAAGCGAATTTGGTTTCTAAACAAGTTTCTACTAATCAAGAACAATTAACAATCCTTAAAAATGTAAACGTCGACATTAGAAAGGGAGAAAAAATCGCCATCGTGGGTACGTCGGGAGCGGGTAAATCGACGCTGATGACACTGCTTGCTGGCCTAGATACTCCAACATCGGGTGAAATTACATTATTAGGGCATGAGCTTTCCAAATTGGACGATGAAGCTCGCGCTAAAATCCGCGCAGATTCGTTGGGGTTCGTATTTCAAAGCTTTCTTCTTATCCCAAGTCTCAGCGCGTTGCGTAATGTCACTCTTCCTTGTCTCCTACGTGGTGAGGCTGAGAATGATGCAAGAGCGACTGAATTGTTAACCGCTGTTGGTTTGGAAAAGCGACTTGACCACTTACCGAGCCAACTATCAGGGGGTGAGCAACAACGCGTCGCACTTGCAAGAGCGTTTATGACCCAGCCGGAGTTGTTATTTGCTGACGAGCCAACTGGTAACCTAGACCATCAAACCGCAGAGAAAGTCATCGAGCTGTTATTCGACCTCAACGAGCAACATGGAACGACCTTGATTCTTGTCACCCACGACAGTCATTTGGCAAGCCGTTGTGACCGTGTTTATCGAATGGAAGCGGGTGAAATCATAGAGGAGGTGGCATGTCCGTAATTTCTTCAAGCGAACAAGGTTCCGACCAAGGGCACGTTAACCCTAAACAATCACCAAATAAGAGTCTTATCCGCTGGAGTTTAGGTGAAATACGTCAAGGTAACTTATGGCCCATCAGTGTGGCATTGGTATTGGTGATCGCTAGCATTTTCGCATTATCAGCACTGGCAGAGCGAATGGAGCAGGTGATCATTAAACAAGGTAAGGATGCGTTAACTGCTGACGCTGTTTTTGTCTCTGCCAATCCGATCCCAGAACCGCTTCTAGCGAGCACACAAGCGCTAGAACGTTCAACTATGACGCGGTTTGCGACCATGGCTTTTAGTGAGAATGGGATGCAGTTGATTACCGTAAGGGCGGTTGATGAAAACTACCCACTTATGGGGGACCTAGTACTGGATAGTAATGAGTCAGGTCATGTAACGCAGAACCAACTGTGGCTTGATGAACGTATTATGGCCCAGCTAGAAGTGAGTAAAGGTGACATTGTCACGATAGGCGATGCTGATTTTACGGTTTCAGGCGCTGTATTAATGGAACCGGGGCTGAGTTTTAATCCTTTCCAACAAATGCCTTCCGCCTACATAAGTTCGTCAGAGGTGGCCAAAACGGGCGCAATACAAGTTGGTAGTCGAGTACAATACCGATTGTTTCTGAAAGGTGACGACGCGACTCTTACTAAATTGCAAGACAGCACCGAGCTTTCACCCAGTGACCGTTGGCGAACACAAGACACCGCAAGTCGCAGTAATGAAGTATTCGACCGCACGACTCAATACTTATCTCTTACCGTTGCTATTGTCATCATAATGGCGGCAACTACATTAGTATTAACGTGTCAAAGTTACGTGAACAGCCGCACGCAGACTATTGCGATGTTAAAGAGCTTAGGGGCAAGTCGTCGCTGGATTGAAAAATGGCTTTTAATACAAGTTACGATTCTGTTGGTGAGTGCAAGTGTCGTCGGCATCTTGCTTGGCAGTGGGTTAGAGTACCTATTGCGAATCCCACTGAAAGACTTGCTGCCAAATCCATTACCTAGTTACGGCGTCACGCCAATACTTGTGTCTGTCGCCTCTGCCATATTGATCACGGTGCCTGCAATTGGGATTCCACTACTTGGCCTTATCAAAACTCCCGCCTTAGAAGTGCTCCAGCAAGGGACTGCAAAACGTTCATGGAAGCGTATGTTGTTAGTTTTGGTCCCAGTGGTTCCTCTATTGGTTATTTATGCCAATAACACGTTGGTGTGGATAGTCTTAGCTGGTATTGCGACATTATTTATTGTGTTGGCGGCGGTGAGCGTTGGACTCACCAAATTATTTGCACGTCTATCAACACGCCCTGCAATGAAACTGGCTTTAAGTCGTATCAACAGAACGCCTCTTACGAGTGGACTTCAGTTTGGTGCGTTATCGTTATCTCTAATGTTGCTTTCTATTATCTGGTTGGTGCGTAGCGATATTCTGGCTGACTGGGCGAGGACTCTTCCAGCTGATGCCCCGAATGTATTTGCTTTAAATATTGCGGACTATGAGTTAGATAGCTATCTGGAAACGTTAGATAAAAACCAAGTGACGCGGTCACAAGCGTTCCCAATTATTCGTGGTAGATTGACCGAAATTAATGGCGAGAACGTTAAGGAAATCGAGTATCAAGGCGAAGGATCTGATGCGATTCGTCGTGAACTCAACCTGACATGGGGCGATGTGTTACCTGAATACAACGAAGTGCTTTCTGGTGAGTGGACGAATAAGGACAGCGTCTCAGTCGAAGCTAAAGTTGCAGAGGACTTAGGGATAGAGCTGGGTGATACACTT
The DNA here is from genome assembly GCF_001557775.1 of Vibrio sp. MOR3. Classification (NCBI taxonomy): domain Bacteria; kingdom Pseudomonadati; phylum Pseudomonadota; class Gammaproteobacteria; order Vibrionales; family Vibrionaceae; genus Vibrio; species Vibrio sp. MOR3. The sequence goes on from NZ_LNRD01000001.1 coordinate 907,803, forward strand.
CGCTTTATGATTAACAGCCAGAATTTCGATGCAACGGTTGATAGTATCCGACATGTAGAATGGCGAGATATGAAGCCCAATTTCTACTTCATTTTTTCTTCGGATGTCATGGCTAGCTTACCTGGCTCCTATTTGATCAGTTATCGTATTAGTGAAGATGATGATTCGTTACTAACTTCAATGTCTCGCGCTCATCCAACGGTTTCGGTTCTTGATATTCGTACGATGGGAGACAAGATACAAGAACTCGTACAACAAATCGTCTCTGCTATTACTATTCTTGCTCTATTGGGTGTTGTTGCTGGTTTATTACTGATCTTTACGCTGTTAAGGCTGAGCCTCTCACAACGACAGCAAGAAATTCGCTTGTATCGTACCTTAGGAACAAGTAAAAAACGGATCAATACCACGTTGTGGGCGGAGTATGGGATCATGGCCGTTGTTGCGAGTGGTGTAGCCGTCATAGCTGCAGAGCTTTGTGTCGCTGCTGTGATGAAATATGGCTTTGATCTGAACCCACAGATCCACCCAGAATTGTGGATAGCTTTGCCTCTGGGTACGTTTGCTGTTCTAGCCTTAGTGGTGATGAGTTTATTGAAAAGATTGTTAACCCCTGTAAACACTTAATGCAACGTGAGTTAGTCACAGCGGAAGCGCTCTATGACAGTTTTATTTTAGTTATCCACAAAAACAGTGGATAACTTTTTGGATAACTGAAGTGGTCGAAAAGTAGGGTGTTTCCGCAGGCTTTACACCATGGGTGTTGGAGCAAAATTATTATGCACATGCCCCTAAAAATTCGCTTTCTCAACAACCTCGTCAAGCATTTTTTTTCGAAATTTTTTGCTCTTAAAAGTAACTTTTGACGTATACCGTTAACAAATGCAAACCCATGAACTTTTTGTGATTTTAATCATGCTCAAAGGCGAGTAGAATCAACATTAAGTAAAGATTTCTCCTTATAAAAATTTCAGTGAAGCAATGAAGTCTGAGTTTCCAAATCGTAAAGATAAACATATCGCAGTAATCGGTGGTGGCGTTGCAGGGGCAACCGCTGCTATCCATTTTGCAGAGCTAGGTTTTCAGGTATCAGTGATCGAGAAGGGTGTTTCGCTCGTTAATGGCCCACCCATCTGTCATTTACATGCTGGTGGTAACCTATATCGGGAAATTTCTGAGCAACAGTGCCTAGATCTTTTAACGCAGTCTATTGATACAATTCGTTTGTATCCTCACTCATTGAATATTCGACCAACCGTCATTGCAGTACCTCACTCCGATGGTGGAGACCCTACTACGCTCATCCCTCGTTTAGAGACCCTCAAAAGCGCCTATCAGTCTCTTGTTAAGCAAGACGCCCGAAATCAAGTTTTGGGAGATCCAGAAGCGTATTACAAGCTCTATTCAAAAGAAGCGTTATTAGCTTTAGCTGAAGGTATTCAACCAGAGAACCCTCAAACGATCGATGAGTGGTGTATTCCATTTGCACAACATGCCGATCTAGACACGTTGAAGTACCCAGTAGTCGCAGTACAAGAGTATGGTTGGAGTGTTTTCCGATTAGCTGCTGTTGCCAACATGACGCTGGCACAGCTTCCGAATGTTCAGGTATACACACAAGCTGAGCTGAAAGATGCGTCATGGAATGGTGATACATGGTCGTTATGCTTCCAACAAGACGGAATAGATAAGCAATTGTATTGCGACTATCTCATCAATGCTTGCGGCTTCGAAACCGGTGAAGTTGATGACTCCATCGGCGTAAAACGGGATCGGCTTGTTGAATTTAAAGCGGCTTATGTGACTCGTTGGGAAGCGTGTCATCAGCAGTGGCCAGAAGTTATCTTCCATGGCCCTCGGGGAACAGACAAGGGTATGGCGCAACTGACGCCTTACGGTAACGGCTACTTTCAATTGCATGGTATGACGAAAGGCATCACATTGTTTGATGATGGTTTGGTCGAGAGTAGTGCTGAGTCTGCGCAACCGGTGTTACCAACACGCTTACTTTCTAAGATACGCAACGGTTGGAGGCAAGAGGTTCTTGAAGAGCGCACTAACAATGCGATTCAGCATATGGCGCAATTTATTCCAGATTACAATACCGCGATAAAAGGTGGTAAAGCTTTATTTGGTGCTCAGCAGATACCGGGCACTGATCCTGTGCTTCGTGCTGCTGATGTTACGTTTGAAGATAACCATTATGCACGTGTTGAGGTGGTTAAAGCTTCATCAACCTTACTAGCAGCGCAAAAAATGGCGCAATACTGGTTTGATATCGAGCCAAGTAGCCATGTTGAGAGTCAGCATCCTGATGCGGTCAAGTGGACCGCAGAAGAAGTCGAACAGTTTGCTATCAAGCTCACTCAACAACGTGGTTACCCACAAGCATTAGCTGAGCGCTACGGTATGTAAATTTGACTTTACTGCAAATATCCTCATGGATAATGTTTAACGAAGTTAGGGCTCAGTACCCGAAAAACTGAGCCCACTGACACCAAACATCCTGCAAGCCTTTTCGATCTCCCTTAACAAAACTCACCGCTTGACCTGGCTTTGCTTGTGCTAAGCGCGGTAAATCAATTCTCGCAACGCAGCCAAATTTTGGATACCCCCCAATTGTTTGGTGATCATTCAGCAACACGATGGGATTACCATCATTTGGGATTTGAATTGAGCCTAGTGCAATGCCCTCAGATAAAATACCGTCATATGGCGGCATGATCGTTTTGCCTTCCAATCTATAGCCCATACGGTTTGAATTCGTTGAAATCGAAAAACGACTGGAATAGAAATCGTTGACAGATTGTTGGGAGAAATCTTCGTGTTGATAGCCTTCGATCACTCTTAGCTTAATCGGTAGGTTGTAATCGGGTTTGAATCGGAACGTCATCTGCTTAGGTTTAGTATTCGGCAGTGGATGAGGGTGACATTCAACGATATCACCAACTTGAAGCGCTTCACCGTTTCCTTGCAAGCCTCCGAGCGCCTCACGAACGACCGTTGAACTGCTACCAAGATGCGTACTGACGCTAAAACCACCTTTAACTGCTAGATAAGCGCGCAGTCCATTTTTTGCCATACCAAATCGAAGTGTTTGACCTTTTTTTAAGGTGAAATCAGACCAATTGGCGATAGGTGAACCTTCAACAGAAGCATTTAAATCCCCACCACAAATTGCTAGGTGACAATCCGACAATGCTTTAAAGCTCGCATTACCGAGAGTAACTTCGATGACTGAGCAATTGACAGGGTTATTGAGTAGATGATTAGACCAACTGTATGCGTAATCATCCACTGGCCCACCTTGAGTAATTCCGATATGAGCTAAGCCAAAGCGTCCAAAATCTTGAATCAGAGAGAGCGCCCCTGGTTTTTCTACATATAATCCTATTCGACTCATAGAATACCTCCTAAGTTGAGGAATTCTTGTTTTGATATTGCACCAAATGTGACCTTGTCTCCTACTTCGAAAGGGATAAAGGGAGGGGTATCCACAAAGAGGGAAATAGGGGTTCTGCCGATGACGTTCCAACCTCCAGGGCTATCAGAAGGATACACCGCTGTTTTAGAGTCAGCGATTGCGACACTTCCAGCAGGAACGTGCGTTCTTGGAGTTTGATGCCTTGGTATTTGAATGCGTTCTGCTACGTCAGAAAGGAATGCAAAGCCAGGGGCAAACCCAATTGCAGAGACAGTATAAACCACTTGCGTGTGCTGTTCGATAAGCTCTGTCAGCGTTAACCCTTTGAGTTCAAACCGCTTAAGATCAAGAGCGGTTTCTTCAGAATAGTAGACTGGGATAGAAATGTAATTTGGCTGTTTGTTGTCCATGGACTGAACGTCGAAACGAGAGATGAGATGTTGAAGCTCATTTAAAATCGACGCTTCTTGAATTCGAAAGGGCAAATAATCTATCAAGATGGTGCGGTAAGATGGGACCACGTTCATGACGATCATATTTAACTTGTCAACAATCTGATGTGCGAGTTCGCCAATGTGCTCAACTGTAATAGGTTCTTCGAAGCGAATAAGAATACTGCACTCTGATATCGGTGAGATAGAAAACTGCCCTTGATTCATTAATTTCCTCCGGTGTAGAGACTCTGACGTATTTTTTGTATCAACGTGATCGATTCTTCATTGTCTCCATGTACGCAAATGGTATCGGCCTCTAAGAGAATGTATTGGCCTGAAGCCGTTTTTACTCTGCCTGATTCTGCCAGCATTTTAACTTGCTCTAGAATGGCGTGTTCTGCGTTTAATACCGCGTTAGGGTGGGTTCTAGGGGTGAGTAAACCGTCGTCTTGATAACGTCGATCTGCAAACGCTTCAAAGAGCAAAGGGACATCGAAATCATCAGCAATCTCAAGGTATTTTTCATTCTCTTGTGAAGCAAGGATCATTAAAGGGACTTTGAACAATGCGGCCGCTTTGACTAAGGCCAAGAAAACACCGTCATTTGCCATCATATCGTTGTATAACGCACCATGAGGTTTGATGTAACCAATGTCGGTGTATTGCGCTTTGCACAGTGCCTGCAGCGCGCCAACTTGATAAATCACCATGTTGGTAATGTCATCGTTGTTCATAGCCAAACTACGACGGCCAAAGCCCTGAATGTCGGGATAGCCCGGGTGAGCTCCAATTTCTACGTCGTGCTGGTTGGCTAGGGTAATCGTATCATGCATGACATTTGGGTCGGAGGCGTGGAATCCGCATGCGATGTTCGCCATATCAATATGTGGCATAACCGTTTCATCGGCGCCCATTTTCCACGATCCAAAGCTTTCGCCCATGTCGCAGTTAAGTGTCAGTTGCTGTTTATTCAATGTCATACGTTTCTATAAATCCGAACTATGCATGTAAAATGCAGGAAAATACGTTTAAGTTCAGTGACTAACTTCATTTTTCAGGTAGAAGACTAGTAGATGATAATCGATAAAGATCGTTTAGTAATTTGAAATGATCCGAAGTTTCAAGAAAATCATGTTTTATCAGTCTAATATCTGAGAATTACAGGTTCATTTCATCGATTGTCGTGTTAGTCTTGACTCTTCTTTTTGTGTGATAGCTTGCATAGCAACCATTGTGTCTTTTGGGTTGTCTTTTGCGACAGGAATATATATGTCAATACGAGCAAAGCTAATATGGCCGATACTCGCTTTCATCACGGTCATCTTTGTTACATCTCAGAGTTACACGTCATACATCACGTACCAGTCCGCCAAACATGAGCTCGTTGAGCAGACGAAAGTTCTTATTAATGATGTCTCTCATTCCATTAAAGATGCGCTCGCCACAAAGAACAAGCAAAAAGCACAAACCATTTTGGCTGATTTTTTGATGGAGCCAAACGTATCACTCGTCAAGTTGTATGACAAAAACAATCAGCCGTTTGCCGTTTTTGCGCTTGATGGCTTTTCTGCACCGAGCCCCTCAGTTAAAGAGCGCAGCCGCTTGCATTCCTTAGGGTATGCGTTATCGGCTCATTTCCTTTATGTATTAGAGCCAATTATTCATGAAGGGCAAGTTATCGGTAGTATTCGTGTAACGTTATCTCAATTGCCGATGATGCAAGTAAGAGACGCGCTGTTACAAGATGGCTTATTGTTCTTGGTTATTCTTTTCGCTGGTGGTGTGACTTTTTACTTTGGTGTCGAACGACGAGTTCTTCGTCCACTGATTGAAGTGAACAGAGCATTACAGGATTTCGCTAACGGTCACCATTTGAGCGGACGTATTAATCATCGAGCAAAAGATGAAGTGGGGGATCTCGTTGCTTCATTTAACCTCATGGTCGATAAGCTACAAAAACGTGAGAAACAGCGTAAACATACATTAGATATACTTGAGCGCCGTAAGTCGTTTTCAGAAGAAGTGATTGACTCGATTCAATACGCGCTCATTGTGACGGATAACTTAGGAAGGGTCATCCATTGCAATAAGATGACTCACCATATATTTAAAGAAACGTTCCATAATTTGGAAACGGCGAACATCTGCGACTTGATTAAAACCAAAACACCCAACGAACTTAGTCAGATTCTGAGCCGCGGGTTAGAGTGTGATGATATACATCTACAAAGTGATTTGAACGAGCAACAATTGAGTCTTACGAGTCGACGCCTATCTAAACACGGATATTTGTTGTTTGCGATTCAAGATATAACCGCCATCGAAGAGGCGATGAATCGTCAAAAAGTTGCAGGACGAGTGTTTGAGAGCAGTCAGGATGGTTTGGTGGTTCTTAATCACTTAGGCATTATTACGATGGTAAACCCCGCCGTTACGAAACTGACCGGTCTTGAGATGGAGCAGTTGATTGGAAAGCCGTTTATCAAATCGATTCGTTGGCGCAAGTTACAAGCGATGATGCCAAGTATTTTAGAGTCGATCGAAAACTACGGCATGTGGCAGGGGGAAGTCATTGAGAAAAACCACAACGGGCAACTCATTCCTCTGTTTGCAAAAGTAAATCGCATTGTGAAAAGTGAAGATAATAATGCGTATGATATGGTGATCATCTTGACTGATCTCTCGAGCGCAAAGGAAATGGAAAGGCTTGAATACCTTGCTCATCATGACGCACTTACCGGCCTTGCTAATCGTTCCAAATTTCATTTGGAGCTGGAAGAATTGGTACAAAGATCAGGCTACTTACGAGATGAATTTGCGGTACTTTATCTCGACTTGGACGGTTTTAAAGCCATCAACGATACTTACGGGCATGATGCCGGGGATGAAGTGCTTAAGCAAGTTGCTGAGCGTATGACGTCCACCACGCGACACAGCGATCTCATTGCGCGATTGTCTGGTGATGAATTTGTGATGTTAGTGAATCCTGCAAATCAAAAAGCAGTGACACGCATCGCTGAACACTTACTCGAGAGTATTTGTGCGCCGATTGAATACAGAGGCTCCTTACTGAAAGTCGGTGTCAGTATCGGTGTTAAGTTGGTCGGTGTGAATGAACGTGATGCCACAAGAATATTGAAAAGCGCCGATACGGCCATGTACCAAGCAAAGAAAGCGGGTAAAGGCCAAGCGATTTTAATGGGTTGCGAATCCCCAGAGACTGTTTAAAAACGGGCTGGAAACCTTTAAACTAGCCCGATTCGCGTCAGAAGGAATGATAAAATGAAAGTACTTGTTACGGGTGGTATGGGCTACATTGGCAGCCACACTTGTATTCAAATGATCGAAGCTGGTATGACACCAGTTATTCTCGATAACCTTTACAACAGCAAACCGACAGTACTAGAACGTATAAAGAAAGTTTGCGGTGTGACACCTGTATTTATTGAAGCGGATATTCGTGACAAAGCCTCATTAGTCGATGCGATGAAGACGCATAACATTGAAGCAGTCATTCACTTTGCCGGTCTCAAAGCGGTGGGTGAATCTGTAGAGAAACCATTAGAATACTACGACAACAATGTTAACGGTACGCTCGTATTGGTCGATGCCATGCGTGACGCTGGTGTGAAATCTATCGTGTTTAGTTCATCTGCAACGGTATATGGCGATCCTGCAACAGTGCCAATTACAGAAGATTTCCCAACAAGTGCAACTAACCCTTATGGTCGCAGTAAGCTGATGGTCGAGGAATGTCTAACTGACTTCCAAAAAGCGAACCCTGACTGGAGTATCACGTTGCTACGTTACTTCAACCCAGTAGGTTCGCACCCAACAGGTGAGCTTGGTGAAGACCCACAAGGCATTCCAAATAACTTGATGCCTTTCGTCTCTCAAGTTGCTGTAGGTCGTCGTGAATTTTTGTCGGTATTTGGTAGCGATTACCCAACAAAAGATGGTACGGGTGTTCGTGACTACATCCATGTTATGGACTTGTCTGACGGTCACGTTGCGGCATTAGACAAAGTAGGTAACAAAGCAGGCCTTCATATCTACAACCTAGGTACAGGTAATGGTTATAGCGTACTGGAAATGGTGAAAGCGTTTGAAGCTGCTTCTGGTAAACCGGTTCCATTTAAGCTGGTGGATCGTCGTCCTGGTGATATTGCTGAGTGTTGGGCTGACCCTTCAAAAGCAGCGAATGAGCTGGGTTGGAAGGCAGGGCGAACACTTGAAGAAATGACAGGTGATACGTGGCGTTGGCAGTCAAATAACCCACAAGGTTACCCAGACGCCTAAAAGTGACCATTTTACAAAATAGTAACAAAAAGGTGCGTTATCGCACCTTTTTTGATCTAAATCGGAAAAAAACGTAAATTTGTGGTTAAAAGGTAGCACGTAATTATAGAAGTGCTAAACTATGCCCGACTCTTAATTTAGGTCGTAAATTTTCTTTAAACTATTCGGGGTAGTTCATGGAACTTGGTTTAATCATCGCATTCATCGTTGCTGCAGCAGTTATGGTGAAGAAAGAGATGGCAAAACAATAATCTTTCATTTTTCATTCTTTTCTTAACATTTTAGCAATGAAAGTACTGGTAAAAAGTCAGCATAATGCTGGCTTTTTTGTTTTTGTAGTGCGGAAGAAATGTTTTACTTAGAAAAGTCTGTAAAGCATCAGAAATGCGTTAAACCTGCAGCCTTTAAGGGGTTACATAGAATAAAAAAGCGCCTGACATTGTCAGGCGCTTTTCATTATATCGCTAAAAAGTAAATTAGAATTGGTAGTCTACAGATACACCCCAGTTACGGCCAGGTTGGCTGTAAAAATCGGTGTTGTCGGTGTTATCAAGGTTGCGAACGTCCTGGTATGTCCAATATTTCTTGTCGAACGCATTGAACAAACCAGCCGATACTGTCAGGTCTTTCACTGGCATGTAGTAAGCGGTAATGTCCATTACACCGTAACCTGATGAATCGATTTGGTCTTCATCAGACCAGTCGTCTTTCTTTGCCGCAAGTTTTAGTGAGGCTAGTGCACCAAAGTTGTGCTCAACATTGTCGTAGCCTAAGCCAATGACTGATGAAAGCGGTGCTACAGAATCAAGAGGTTTACCTGTCGACTTGTCTTCGCTGTCTAGGTAAGTCACAGACAGCTTAGTGTACATACCTTTAGGTGCTGAGAAGCTTTCATCTAGCAGTAGAGTTGAACTAAATTCCACACCAGAAATATCCACCTCGTCACGGTTTACGATAGTGATACGATCTTTGTTTGGATCGATGCTTGGCAGGTCTTCAGCGTCAATAAAGTCTTTGTATTGCGTGATAAAGCCGGTCAATTCAAACTGAGCAAAGTCGTTTTGACCTCGGAAACCGATCTCGTATGAAAGGCTCTTTTCCGCTTCTAGATCTGGGTTTGGAACGAATTCAGCACCCGTGTCGTATTCGTAGTAAAGCTGCTCGACCGTTGGCGCTTTAAAGCCTTGGCTGATTTGAGCAAATGTACTTAGCTTATCGTTAATGTGATATACCGCACCAAGTTTACCCGTCCAAGCATCGTTGCTGTTTTTCTTACGTTCAGTTGTGAAGCCTTCATCTGAAGAAGGGTCAGCTTCAAATGAGTCATAACGAATACCAGCGTTAAGAACAAGCGTATCTTCTAGTAAGAATGCGTTGTTTTGAAGGAAAACGCCCCATTCAGTTACTGTTGCGTCTGGGATAGTGGTTGAACCAGGTTTTGTTGTGCCATTGTCATGGAAGATATCTACGTTAGTCAGCTGAAAATCAGTGTGTACAGAGTTCAAACCGTAGGTTAGCTCATGAATAGCATTGTCCGTGGTAATCACTTTATCGAACTGTGCATCAAACTGGAGCGATTTATCTTCAGCTTGGCGCAGGCGAGTTCGGTCACCTTCGTAACCAATGTAGCCTAAATGATCAGTCACGTTAGAGAAGTTAGAGTTTTCGCTTTCTGTAACCTGATAGTTCAAGTCTAGCTTCATTCCGTCGAAGGCTGGGTTAGCTTTCGTTAACTCGTAGTTAATGCCGTAGCGCGTACGTGTCGTCTCATCACTGCTTTTTGCATCAGCATAAGTGACACCAGGCATAGGGCCAAAGTTTAGTGTGTAGTTACCACTGCGATTGTTTTCATCGTACTGGTAATTGTAACGCTCAAAGACGACACCAATTTTGTTCGTATCATTTAGTGTGTAGTAGGCTTTAGCAAGAATGTTGTTTAGGTCTTTGTCTGCAGGGTTTTCTAATCCGCGATCACTACCATCAATATCAGAACCGTCACCGTAAGTTTGTCGCTCGCTACCGGTAGCGTATGTACCCATTAATAGCGTTTCAAGGTTACCTTGGCGCATTGCCCAAGTTAATGTGTTCTTGAATTGCTCATCAACAGAGTAGTAGCTTGATTTAATACCAAAGCGGTTTTCATCACCGTCTGTTTTCAAAACGTCTGATGGATCTTTCGTCTTTAGAACAACCACGCCACCCATTGCATCTGAACCGTAAAGGGTTGAAGATGGGCCTTTGTTGATCTCGATACTTGTGAGTGTATCAAGCTCAATCGCGTTTGGATAAATAGCTTGTACAGCGCCACCACCTGGGTTGAATGGAGTGGCTTGCTGAACACCATCAACAACGATTTTAACTCGATCGCCTTCCATGCCTCGAATGTTAAAGCCAGAGATGCCAAAGCGACCTGAAGTGGTAGCTTCAACGCCCGGAGTGTATTGAACTGCATCATACAGATCTTTAGAAAGAGAGCGCTCGATATCTTGAGAAGATACCGATTCAACAGAAGCTGAAACATCATTGATGTTTTGCTCTGTACGGGTAGCGGATACAACCACTTCATTAAATGTTGAAGTATCATCTGCGTAAGCACCTTGAGAAAGGGCAACTAGAATAGAGGCTGACAAAATTGATTTTTTATACATTGGCTTCAATACCTTAAATCCATAATAGGCAATAACAACGTGCGGTATCTTAGTTTATCTAAATGGTAATTACTATCATTACCATTGCTATTTAATATTGTTTTTGTCAAAAGTAATTTGTGCTACGCCAAAGGTAGTCTTTAATTATCAATCTGTTATATTGTTTAAAGTCATTTTTTAACATGGTATTTCAAATGCCACTACTGTGATTAAAATCACATAAAAGGAAGTTCATGTGCAAAGCCCAATCACTTTAGAAGCACTTCATATCCTCGATGCGATTGATAGAAGGGGGAGTTTTGCTGCCGCTGCGAACGAGCTGGAACGAGCTCCTTCTTCTCTCAGTTACCAGATCCAAAAGCTTGAACAAGACCTTGATATCATCATCTTCGATCGTTCAGGTCACAAAGCACATTTTACAGAAGCCGGGAAACTGATCCTTGAAAGTGGTAGAGCAATTCTTCAAGCAAGTGAAAAGTTAGTAAATGATGCGACCTTGCTGGCTAACGGGTGGGAGTTAGACATTACTGTCGCTTTTGATGGCATCATTCCCATTTCCAATTTTTTCCCGATGGTGGATGCTTTGGCCAATGTGAGTAGTACGAGAGTGCGCTTGCAAGAAGAGATACTTGCGGGTAGTTGGGAATCATTAAATACAGGCAGAGCTGATCTATTAGTGTGCCCAGCACTTGATACACTTCCTCATGATGTGAAAGCGGAAAAGATCGGTAAAATGAGCATGGTTTGGGTTGCCGCGGCTGATCATTACGTACATAAGCGCAATGGCGATTTCGATGATGCGGCGAGAGAAAAGTACCGAGTGATAGCAATCGCCGATACGGCAAGAGAGCAACCAGCGCTATCTATCAATGTTATGCAAAAGCAGCCCAGACTGACAGTGACAAACTTTCCTGCAAAAGTAGAAGCATTGGCTTCTGGACTGGGTATAGGGACGCTTCCCAGTCAAGTCGCACAGAGTATGATTGAGAGCGGGCAACTAAAACGTATCGAAGGTACTGAAGAGCAACCCATCGAGATAATCCTTGCTTGGCGCAGAAACGCCATGGGAGAAGCGAAGTCATGGTGCGTTCAGTATTTGAAGAAAAACTGGAAATTAAAGTGACCTTGTCACGCTTGTGGCTAATAACGCAGACGCTTAGAAATCAATAGGGACGCGCACAACGTCCCTTGTTTTTTCTGTCAGATTCGAGGGTTGCTGTGCACATACTCTATCCGCTGTGACAACTTTGAGCTCTTAAACCATATCGGCATAGCAAGGCTAATTTAACGGCAAAACCATATCTGCAGTGCCATCAGCAAACTGAACATCAAGTTCGAAGCCTAAACTTTGTGCTAGAGAAAGCATGCCTCGGTTAGTCGGCATTGTCATTCCTGACATCTGTTTGGTCCCTTTGACTTGACAATAACTAATGATTTTCTGCATCAGAACTTTACCGAGCCCTTTACCTTTCAAGTCAGACCGAACCAATATTGCAAACTCAGCATCGCTATTGTCAGGTGTAATCAACGCTCTTGCTACACCGATGATAGAAGGTCCATTCTCATCAAAAGCAACAGCAACAAACGCCATTTCACGGTCGTAATCAATCTGAGTTAGATTCGCAAGCGCTTCATGATTAAACTCGCCAACGTCCGAGAAGAAGCGATTGTACAAGTCTTCCTTTGACACACTATTAATAAACTGTGCATGGATGGGTTCATCTTCTGGCAAGATTGGGCGAAGTAAGATTGGTTGCCCATCTCTTAACGTGACGGTTTCCACAAACTCTGCAGGGAAAGGGCGGATAGCCAAACGTTCTTGAGCATCCCCTTGGTACTTCCTGAGCGTTAAGTCGGCATCAATGATGGTAAAATCACTACCTGATGCAAGCACTGGATGAATATCCAGTCTTTCTATTTCAGGTAGCTCAACCGCCATTTGTGAGATTCGAACTAGGAATTTAGACAACTCGGTAATGTCGATGGCATCTTTGTGTTTTTGTAATCGTATTTTGCCAGATTTGAGTGCTATCACGATTAAGTAGCGTGCCAAATTCATATTTAGAGGAGGCAAAGCGGCAACAGCATCTTGGGTGATGTTCCAATCTGAACCGCCTTGACCAAGCAGAATTACGGGCCCAAATACGCTGTCTACTACAATACTTACCCGCAGTTCTTCCGCACTACCAAGCTTAGCCATGCCTTGTACGAGAAGACCCTGAAGGTTTGCAGATGGATAACTCAGTTTCGCTGTATCAAGGATTGCTTGTGCTGCACTTGATACTTCTTGGCTGTTCCTTAGGTTCAACGCAACGCCATGAACATCAGATTTATGAGGAATGTCGGGAGAACGCAGTTTTACTGCTACTGGATACCCAATATTTTCTGCCATATGAAGCGCTTCTGTTACATCAGAGGCAATCCAAGTCGGTAGCATCTTAAAGCCAAACTGTTCGAATAATGGACTTGTCTGGTGCGTATCGAGAACTACTGATTTTTTATCCAGTAGTTGGTCATTAACCCAATCACGGGCAAGATTGACGCTGCCTGAGTGCAGTGGTTCTGCCGTCGTTGGTGTTTCCATCAGCTGTTTTTGGTTGCGTCTGTACTCGACTAAGTGCATGTATGCGACGACCGCACTCTCAGGTGTACGGTAGGTGGGAATACCGGCCTGAGTAAACGCCAAACGTGCTTCTCTAGAGGTTTGTTCGCCAGACCAATTTGTCAGGATATTGAAATGCTTGTGCCTTGGGTGTGCTTGAATCGCTTCAATAACGGCATTCGCGGTATCCAATGAATCTGATACCGCTGAAGGGCTGTGCATGATCAAGATTGCATCAGTACAATCATTATTCATGATGGCATTGATCGTATCGACATAACGCTTTTTCGTCGCGTCTCCAGCTAAGTCGATAGGGTTGATTCCTCGCCAATTACTGGGCAAAGCGGCTTGTAATTGGTTGATTGACTCTTCATCAAGAGAGGCGAGTTTTCCCCCAAGTTCTAGTAACGTGTCAACGGCCATCACTGCGGGCCCGCCACCATTCGTCACAATGGCGAGGCGCTCTCCGCGAAGTGGCACCGAATGAGTGAGCGTCTCTACAGCTGCAAACAATTCATGTGTATTGCCAACGCGCAACATACCAGTTCTACGTATCGCAGAATCATAAATGATATCTAACGCATCGATGCTTTCTTCATCTAAAGAGCGAGCTTGTTTAGAGCGGCCAGCTTTTAAGACCAAAATTCTTCGGTTACGTGAGGCAGCTCGAGCAGCGGACATGAAACGTCGAGCATCTTTAATTGAATCAACGTAGAGCAAGATTGCCTCGGTTTTTCCATCCATACTTAAATAGTCGAGAAGTTCCGCAAAATCGATGTCTTGACCTTGTCCAATAGAAATGAAGGAAGAAAAACCGATGTTCTTGTCGTTGGCCCAATCAAGAACGGTCGTACATACTGCTGCCGACTGTGAAATAAAAGCTATCTTTCCGGGTCGGGCAGCAACGGGAGAAAAAGAGCAATTGAAGTTATGCCAAGGCAGAATAATGCCAAGACTATTTGGACCTAAAACACGAATATTCAGCTCTGAAATATCGATGCTTTCAGCGTCGTCAGAAATAACAATAGCGAATGCAGTACCACGAGCATCAAGGTCTTTTAAAAGCTGTTTATTACGAGAAACGTTTGTACAGAGGATCGCGATATCAGGTGTATAGGGTAGGGAAGCTACGTTCGGATAAGCAATGACACCAGATACCGACTTGTATTTTGGTGTGACTGGCATTATGGCACCGCCAAAGCCACTTTGGAGTAAATTACGCATCACAATTTGCCCAGCTCGCAGCTCTTTTTGTGATGCGCCGACCACTGCAACAGAATTCGGTTTGAAGAGTTTTTGTAGTTTGTTCATTGTTACTCCTTGGCCATAGACGTCGAAAGCGAGTGGTTAGTCCTTATACAATCATAAACGAATAACTTTCTGTTTAAATATGAATAAGCCAGACATTGGTGCAAATCTAAACCATGCTTGTAGAGTTTGTGTCACTCATCACATCAAATTCAAAGATTATTGTGTTTGGTGCTTGATAAAATAGCCTGCTATCGGCATGATTTATCGTAATATTTGTTCAGAGCGTTTGTTACTTCATGAAAAAAATCGCAATCATCGGCTTGTCAGTACTACTTTCTGCTTGTGCCACGGAAACTTACATCACTGACGTGACATCAGAAAGTTACCAAGAAGACTACCAATCTCAGGCTGTCTCTAAGCCAATTATGTCTTCTGAAAACGCAGTGGTAGAAAAAGACGTAGAGCCTACCGTTGTCAAAATGACTGCGAAGCCAGAAGAGAAGAAGGTGGTTAAATTAACCCCTAAAGATCAAGCTAAGCCAGTTAAGATCATTCCACCAAGTAAAAAGCAAGCGAGCATTCAACGCTTTGGTTACACCATCCAAGTTGTTGCCGTCGGCAGCCAAGCGAAAGTAGACCAATTCGCGAGTAAGCTTCCACAAAACAGCCAACCTATTTGGGAAAACTACAAAGTAGTCAATGGCACTAAGTGGTTCTCAGTGCTTTACGGCGATTACGCAACTAGCGCTGAAGCACAACAAGCAATATCGACGCTTCCTGGGCATTTTCAGCAGTTGAAGCCATTTGTTAAGAGTATCGATGCCATTAAAAACTCGGCATACCCAACACTTAATAAACTCAACTAATAACACAAAAAGAAGGGAGCAAATTGCTCCCTTCTTTCTTTGGTTAAATCCTATTCGAACAGCATTCTTCACAGTAAAATTACTGTACGTTGCTAACCAAAAGTTTATCATACTGAATAGTATCTTTTTAAAATCACGGAAAGATTGATTCATGATTAAAAATATTCTTCTTCTATGCGGTGGTTGTTCATCGGAACACGAGATCTCATTATTGTCTGCAAACTTCGTCGAGCAGCAATTAAATTTGATTGAAAACGTTAAAGTAACGCGCGTAGAAATCAAAAATGAAGGTTGGGTAACAAACCAAAATGAGTTGGTTTACCTAGACTTGAACACAAAACAACTTTGTTCAGATACCTCGAGTTTAGCCGTCGATTTTATCGTTCCTTGTATTCATGGTTTCCCTGGTGAAACTGGCGATATTCAGTCCATGTTTGAAATCGCAGGCATTCCATACCTTGGTTGCGGTCCTGAGGCGAGCAGCAACAGCTTCAATAAGATCACATCTAAGCTTTGGTACGATGCAATTGGTATCCCAAACACTCCATACTTATTTCTGACTCGTAATGATGAATACGCCCACGAGAAAGCGCAACAAGCATTTGATAAATGGGGAAAAGTGTTTGTCAAAGCTGCTCGTCAAGGTTCTTCTGTTGGGTGTTACAGTGTCACTGAAAAGTCAAAATTACGACAAGCAGTCAACGATGCCTTCGGTTTTTCTGAGCAGGTGTTGATTGAAAAGTCAGTGAAACCACGTGAGCTTGAAGTCGCAGCTTATGAGATGGGTGGCCAACTGCACATTACCAAACCAGGTGAGGTAATCGCGCCTGATGGTGCCTTCTATTCTTACGATGAGAAGTACAGCAGTGCGAGTCATTCGCTGACAGAAGTTGAAGCAAAGAACTTAACAGAAGAGCAGGTGGATGCGATTCTTGAAGCTTCACAGACAGTCTTTAAGCAAATGAATCTTCGCCATTTATCGCGTATCGATTTCTTCTTAACGGAAGACAATGAAATCTATTTGAATGAGGTAAATACTTTCCCAGGTATGACGCCGATCTCGATGTTCCCTAAAATGCTGCAAAATAATGGTCATCAGTTCCACGAATTTTTAGCTGATTGTATTAATACTGCAAGCTAACTAACGTTACCGTCATTCGTTTTGTGGTAGAAATAAGAATAACCGAACTTTTGTAAGGCATTAGTGTTTGAATATTGTTCGGTTATAATTATGATTGTATCAAAGCATTAGATAGATGGCTCAGTGGTATGGCAATTTCAAATTATAGAGGTTTTAACCTGCAATCAGGCGGATCCGATGGTAGCGTTTGGAAGGTTAAAATCAAAAACCACGTTTTACAAGGCAGTTTAACGGCGGTAAAAAAGAGCATTGATTGGTGGTGTGATACCGCGTCTATTATCGACCCCAAAGAGTTTTCTTCTTTAGGTCAACGAACGCAAAGCACCGGCAACCCTCAATCTGAAGTATTTAATGGCTACACGATAAAGAACGATACAGGAGAGCCAAATGCTTGGTACTGTATGTTCAATGGCAAGTTGATTAAAGGTGCGAAAGCCGCAATTCAACGTCATATCGAAGCGTATTTAGTTGCAAAGCAAAAAGCGATGCAAGCACAACAGCAAAAGAAATAAGAGTATGTCTCTCGTATATTCAACAGAAACTGGTCGAATCAAACCTGAAGAAGAAAAAGTCGAACGTCCTAAAGGCGACGGTGTTGTTCGTATTCAACGACAAACTAAAGGTCGCAAAGGAAAAGGCGTTTGTATCGTCACAGGTTTGGATTTAGATGACGCTCCGCTAAAGTTGTTAGCCGCAGAACTGAAAAAAGTGTGTGGCTGCGGTGGTTCAGTAAAAGATGGAACCATTGAAATTCAAGGTGATGCTCGTGATAAAATCAAAGCTCATCTTGAAAAGAAAGGCATGACAGTTAAGTTGGCCGGCGGTTAATTTAAACTAAGCAAAAGATTTTAAAGAGCGTCTCAAACAGACGCTCTTTTTGTATCTGTGGTTTGTGTCCGCAAAAGTTGTAATGCGTATGAAACATACCAAAGAACAAGCAACGATTAGTAAGCTAAAAGACAAACGAGCTAATAGCAGAGCGAGCAATCGTAGATTGATAGATCCATATTAGCTATTTTATGGTAAATCACCATTATGTTTAATGAACCTAACAAACGATGTCTGAATTTGAAATCTGAGAGGGATAGAGACCCATGTATGGAAGATTTGGCGTACGTCTATATTTCATTTAACATAACACATATAATGCGCACTCAAGATGTTAGAGCAATTTAGTAATGTCCGGTTTTAGCCACTTTAAAATGTCCTCCTAAGATTAACAACATTGTTTGCTTTTGAGGCTTTAACCGATGTTGATTAACAACAAGCTGTCGCGAAACTAAGTCAACTGTTGTCCGTTGGCTTGAACGCACCATAACTGTTAATCCAATGGCAGAAAAACTTCTACTCATCAAATCACTTGGATACTTTCCTAATGATATTCGTTGGTCTGGTTTTCGTGTTTGTGAGAAACGCGCCATCATCACGCCGTCTGTTCGTGCGTTCAGCCCTAAAGAATTGGAAAGTTTCGTGTTCTGGCGTCGAGCATCGTCAGCTAGTCGAAAAACTTGGACATATAGACCAACCCAAGGTCTATCCTGCTAAAGAAAACGTTTTACCGTTTAAAGGCGGACGTCGAATGAAAGCCGCCGAGTGGAAACTAGGTAAGCTAAAGTGACTACCTTGCTGCGTATAGAGTTTCTAAATAATCTTGGTTATGTTCCGGCTCTTTAGATGCATCATCGATATTGAGGATGTATCTAAGATACTTTATGGCTTTCTTGTTCGAATCATCTAACTTCCAACCTTGGCTCTCTAAAAATGCACTATATGGCTTGCCAAGACTACTCTTGTATTTATAACCGTTAGCTGACTCAAACTCTGATTCGAAAGTGAATCGCGTTACCTTCACCTGATTTTGTTGAGAGTGCGTTACGGCTGACCAAATCGTTTCATTCAAAGTCCATGCACTATTTTTGTCCCCATTTTTGTCTAATTTGTCATCTACGTCATGTAGGATCCAGTGAGGTATTTTAAAATGCGTAAGTACCTTCTGGAAAAATGGGATGTTGTTTTTTGTTCCACAGTTCACGACGTGAATTGACTCATTAGCTAAACCTTCAGAAACCATTCTAGCTATCAAGGCTCTTATTGCCACAGCTTCTGTATCTCCTTCAACTAGGACGACTTTATCATTAAAAAATGCTTCACATACGTGGGGGTTAAAGTAGTTCAGCATCTTCATACAATCTCTTTCATTGCTATCGAACAAGTCATGCGATACCTGATGTAAAGTAACGACTTTATTCTCGTTTGTTGATGCTCTGACCAATGTTGTATGAGGTTTTGATAAGTCCACCATGATCGGTGCATGTGTTGCCGCTAGAATCTGAAATTCAGAGTCATTACCTAGTGCGTAGATAAGGTCTCGGATGCACCTTATTGCCTCTGGGTGTAGATATAACTCAGGTTCTTCAATTAAAAGAATTCTAGACTTGCTTTGAACTGTTGTAGCGTCAAATTCAAAATTTTGGGCTTTTCGCTGTTTCGCTCCTTTCTTTATTTCTTCAAGCTGTCTAGCAAGTCCCCTGAAGGCACTTACGATGAATTGCCTTCTAACTCCGTGTCCATGAGTCATAAAGTCCATTGATGGTTTTCCATCTTGTTCGATGCTAACTACGGTGCTTTTTTTAAACAACTCGGCAATATTAGCGTTGCTTTCACTTTCTAGTAAAAACTTTAGCGATGGGAATACTTCAGCTAACGCTAGGTTGAGGTTTTTTTGAATTTGCAGCGAATATTTGCTGCTCGTAATTTCTTTTTCTAGCGCACCGACTGCTTCTATCGCTGTTAAATAGACCGGCTCGTTTGATAATGCTTTTAAAATCGTTTCTTGAACTAAACTTTGGAGTAACGCTAAAATCTCCTCTGGAGATGTGCTACCTCTAATCCAAACTGGTGTTGGGCAAGCATTTTGTAGAAGAGTATCTATGCCTCCTGCACCACCTTTCCCCCAACCTTTCACTGGATCTCTGGTTTCTTTTACTCCTTTGGTATCTTCCGACACCCATGTCTTTCGAACTTTGGCTATGTCTTTGTCATCCCATAGCTTTGCTAAAGCCTTATGTTCTATATCGTCTTTATTTTCCGCTTGTATCCATGCTTCAATAACAATCGCTTTTGTATTGTCTTTACCATGAAAGTCAGTCAACTTTGCTTGCCTAGATGCTGTAACGAGCATGTCATAGGCTTCTAGAATCGTTGATTTCCCTGCGTTATTTTCGCCACAGACGAAGATTATGTTGTTATTATCAAACTCTACCTCAACTCCTTCACCAATACCTCGGAAGTTTTTGATTTTTAGTTTTATTAGTCTCATGTCATAACCTTTCGTTAGTCTCGTTCGGTGTCTAGCATTGTAAGTGATATGACAATTGGCTTATATGCATTTATTTTTATAGAAACAATAAAAGCCTAACCCCATCGCTAAGGTTCGGCTTCTCTGTAGGCTTCTTGATTTTGGTGGACGTCGATGAAAACGAATTGGAAGCCTGTCGAGGTCAATCGACCTGCTAAATGTATTGGGTCCCTGCCCGCTGTGTAAATAGTCATTAGTGTGTGGGGGCGAGTTTAACCCTTTATGCGTCAACATTACGCGAAGCTTTTAGAACCAATACGCTTTCTCGAACGTCTTGCAGTCCTTTGATGAGTAACAATCTGGTATTTCAGATTCATCCCCATCAGCGCAAACATCACAAGTGAATAAGACTTTAACTTGGGCTAGTTCTACCCAAGCACCCTACACTTCTATATGGTTTTGGCGATTTACTACGGATAGTGAATTACCAATATAAGCTATTTATCCCAGAGTGACTTGCCTTAAAAACAAAAAGGTTTAGCTGTTTTCAGTATCAAACAATGTTTTTGCCAAACCGGTGGCGACATGACTATCACGATGGGCGGTTTTGTTTTTCCAGTTCGAATTGTCATTCAAGAAATAGTTGTTATGGAACGCGAATAGAGCACGTTCTACCATTGAAGGAGTATTCTCTCCGAACTCTTCCATTGCCTTCTTTCTAAATGCGGTCACTAACTGCTCATTGGTGTATGCTTTTTCGAGTTGCTGCGTTGTTGTAAATCCAAGGGCACCGGAAATCTTGGAATCTACGATCATTAAAGGGAACGCACTGTCGTGGCTCCAAAAATAAGCATGCTTAGTTGCGAACGATTTGCCAATTCCGTCGAGCTTACAGAACTCATCTATGCACTTGATATTGCCATCGACTGCGAGTTGGACCCCAAGCATGTACTGTTCAAATGCTCTTACATCATCTTCTAGCACTTGTCGCGGGGCATCTTTCCCTTTCATTGGTACATAAAACAACCTTCCAGATGGACCACCCCAGCAATAAATGAGATCAACGATTCTAAGTATCGTTGATTTGTCGAATTGCTTTTTACTGATCATGGAAAAAATTTCGTCCATACAGGCATTTAAGTCACCATTGAAATGCATGTATTTTCTAGAGTTAACGTTGGAATAAGTTGTCTTTTTTCCTACGGTCTCATACCAGGTCGTGTACCAGAATTGATAATCGATTTCGGGAAACTTCACTGTCACTTTCCTTTTTTGGGTTACTGGTTGTGTCTGCGCCCGTAGTAACTAGTTTTACTCGGTTCTCGATACCATAGAGTTAAAAAAGCCGAACCCCATCGCCAAGGGTTCGGCTTTTTAGTTGGCTTCTCACTGATCATGGAAACGTATGTAGTAACATTTTCGAAGCCGTCTAGGTCAATAGACGTGCCTAAGGTATCGGTTCAGCGCACGTTGTGTAAATCATCATTAGTGCAGGTCTGAACTAGATCGAAAGGTTTAAGCGCTTATTAGATTCTACTTACATATTGTTTAGACACACTATACATAACTCGTCTCTCCTGCTGCTTTTATCTGGGGCCAACAACACTAACGAACTAAGTATCTACCATGCAGCAAAGGGCTTAAGAATTAACTGCAAACTTTACTCATCAATAGTTCACCCCATTTAGCATCTCACTTTCAATCCTATAACGTTACAGTGTAATACGTAAGTAAAATTGCGTTTATATCTCCAATGTAGGCCAGTGATCATTTTTTGAAAAAAGTTGCGCTCATTCCATCTAAATCTCACGTTGAAAAACACCGTTTACTCATTCTCTTTTTCTGTTTTAAGTACGGTTTCAGATTTGGTTCGGTTTTAGTCGGCAAGTACTCACTGTTTTCACAAGTACCATTTTATATGTCTAAATTTTCTGCCAATCAAAGTGACGGCGTCTCTTTTATGTTTTTGCAGAACATTTCACTATTGGATATGGCCATTGGACTCGTCACTGTAATTAAATTACAGAATGAGGTGGGAGCGTTTTATTGCTTGAATGATTATCCCGAGTTAAGTGCTTGTATTTTAGGGGTTATGTTTAATTTACTGTGCTTGTGCAGTGTTTTTGCCTGCATTTCAAAAGTGACAGTTAATGGTGGCTAGTAAAATTTTACTAACTTATTATGGCAGGTGTTTCTACTCCACTTTTGAACTGCTTGGTTACGTGGTAACGTTGAATTTGTTTAAGGTAGTGTGGTGAAAAGACGGGGAGCTGTTTGATTTAGCGATATATGTGAGGGGCGTAAAAAAGCAGGGTCTGTGCCCTGCTCTTTGTAATTTCTTAGTCTTGTTTCTTCGCGGCGTATTCTGCTCGAATTTGCTGGGCTACGATCTTAATCGCTTCTGCGGTACTGGTACCCTTCTGCATTAATTCTTGAATACGTTCTACAGCTTGTTGCTGTTCTTGATGAGACAGAGGTGGTAAATCGTCAAACATAAAAAAGCTCCTCAATATGAGGAGCTGACTATAACGGCTCGCTTAGTAGGTCGCAAGGAAATTAATCGAAGCACCCATTGCGTTTTCATTGGTATATTGCGCTGCAATATCAAGTTCGATTAAGTTCAAAGGTGACAAACCAATACCCGCCGTGATCGTTCCCTCGTCATCTGAACGAGCAAGGTTTTTCATGTATCCCCCACGCAGTGCTAGCTGACGAAGTACGTCAATTTCAAAACCGGCTCGAACCATTTGCGTGTTGTCATCAAAGGTAGAGAACTTCTTCTCTTCATTCAAATCGTAGTCAACGCTGAAGCTGAAGTAATCTGCGACATATCCGGCACCTACGGTGTAGACTGGTCGCATACTGTATTCGTAGGATTGAATGGTATCGCCGTTGTAGGTGAAAGATTTCGTTTTCACGTCGCGACCGATTAAGTTTTTCGCTGAAATACCTAAACGGTAAGGACCAAAGAACCACAATGCACCCGCATCAAGGTTAAACATGGTTTCTGCAGTTTCATTTTCACGCAAATCTTTGGTATCGAACGCAGCAAAGCTTGTTGCGTAAGAGTAAGTGTAGATGCGCTGTAGTTTTGGTGTAATACCAAACGACAAATGCTGATTCATGAAGTTGGTGTATTTAGCGAGGGAGATCCCCGCTTCTGCCACACCAATAGAGACGCCGCGCACGTAGCTATCATTTAACGGGTCACCACTTGCCGTGTCGATAGTCGGTTCAACGAAAGACTCGGTATATAATTTTCCGTAAGCTGTTGCAGATAAGAATTTATTAGGAATACCAACGGCGACGACACCACCAAGGTCAAAATCCATCTTTTGCCCGTTAATCGCGTCTAAGGAATTTACGATTTCTGTTGGATCGGTCAGCTTACCTATGCGTTCGATTTCGTCGATTAAACCGTCTTGATCGTTATAGTTAACGCCAAAACTTGGCACGATCATACCTGCATCATCATTACGACGGTAGATTGCCGTTAATGCCGGGTTAAAGAATGGTGCAGTTAGGTAAGAGGCTGATACGGTGCCGACTCCACCCATTGCGTCACTACGAGCTTCGATTGCGTAAGTGCCAGCAAAAGCAGCGCTAGAGCATAACGCTGCTGTGATGGTCGTGGTTAAAATTTTGAATTGTGTCTTCATACTACACTTGTGATTTCGTTCGTCCTGAACTTATATCGGCACAAGTGTAATTTCTTTAGCTATTCTTCGAGAGAAACATCATAAGTTCGGCTAATAGTTTGAGCCTGCTCAACAATAATGTCACCTTGCCAACGTCGACTGTTAATGCTCACAGCTAACACATATCGGTCATTAGGGATTCCATCTAATTCGAGAGAATTTGGGTAATTAGATTCGTATGTCTTTTTCCATACTTGGTCATATTGACCTTCGACATAATCATAAAGGCCGACTTCTAGCTGTGGTAGCGGACAATGTGGGTTCCGTAACGCGCTCTTCTCTACTTTCCAGTTCTCTTTTGAAGTCCAACGAACATATTGTGTCGAGTTTGAATCGCCTAAGATCACCCATGTACGGTAAGTACGTTTGTCTTTTGTCGTCACTGATAAGTGATATAAGCCCGCATCCAACTTGCCTGTTAGATTGTAGCGTTTTAAAAAGCTGCGTTCATTTGCCAGTTCTGCGCCTTCCGGTTGCTCTTCAAAATTGAATGAGCTGTCTGCAGAGATCGTACTGTCGACCCAACGGCGGAAAGAGATGTCTTCAATATCCGTTGTTGCACGCAGTTTAACGACAAGTCGATAAGTATCTCTGCCTGGGCTTTGGATGGTTTGTCGAATAACGTTAATGCCGCTTATCCAATCAGGAAGCGTGACACCTGTTAATGATTTGCCGCAGTCTCTAGAAAGTGATTGTGCTAATAAATCATTGAGGTGCGGTGTGAGTTCTTTGTTTGGTTCACTTTGCCATAGTTCGACAAGGGAATTGAACATGCCACCAAGGTCATCTTCGAGCAGATGCTGGTGAGCTTGTGTCAGTGGTGTATTAGTTTGAAACCAGTCCGTAGCTTGGACTGGTTTCACTAATAGCAATGAGAGAACTACAGGAAGTAGTGTTTTCATTCTTTGCCGTTACGCTTTCATCTTGTAACCAACGCCACGTAGCGTTTCGATTTCTAGACCCGGTAGCTTTTGACGTAACTGAAGTACGTGAGTATCTACAGTACGCGTTGTTGGGAAATGGTTGTAACCCCAAACGTGATCTAATAATTCATCACGTGTAAATACGCGACCTAAGTTAGATGCCAAGAACAGCAGTAGATCGAACTCGGTACGAGTCAGTGTGATCATTTCACCTTGGAATACGACTTCGCGAGTTGCGCGGTCGATCTCAAGGTCTTTGGTCATCACTTTGTCTGCATTACCCTGCTCCGCTGAATCTGGTGCGCGAAGTTGTGCTCGGATACGCGCAAACAGTTCCGCTTCTGCAAATGGTTTTGTTAAGTAATCGTTCGCACCAGAATCTAAACCCGCAACTTTATCTTTTACAGTAACCAGTGCAGTAAGAAGGATTACAGGGATATCTTTAATTTTTTTCCATTCAGGAAGAGATTGTACTGAGTCGCCGTCTGGTAGTTGGCGGTCCAGAATGACTAAGTCAGCCTTTTTCCATTGTGGCTCAACGTCTGAAATACGCTCCACATGTAAACACTCATATCCTGCTTGTTCCAGGCTTACTAACAGGCCGTCAGCCAAGTTTTTATCGTCCTCAACGAGAAGCAGTGTCTGTTTCACAAGGTATCTCCAATATAAAGGTTGTAGGTGGTCCCATTAGGGACATTTTTCCGCCCATGCGGCCTACCATTGATTCAACTATTGTTAATCCAAGCCCTAGTCCGCTCTTACTTACGAACGGCTTTCTTAGGTTTGCCCAATCTTTTGCAGTTAAACTGCCGGCGTCTATGACTTGGATAATGATTTTATCCGCACTGGTTTCTACACATAGTTCGACCGGTGCTTTACCGTACTTTAATGCGTTTCGTAGCAAGTTATCGATACAGGTTCCGAGCCAATACACGTTAACTTTAGCAGCTACATCTTCGTTTATTTTGAAAAGTACAGCGTTATCAAATTCTTCTTCAATCTTATATTCTAGCCATTCTGCAACAGAAGGAACCCAGTCTGTTGCAAGCATTTGGTTATCAGATTGCAAATAATCTTTACTTGCCTCTGCTAACTGGCGTAATCGGCGCGTATCTTCGCATAATCGACGAAATTCGTCGTAAACGGTTTCTGGAAGATGTTCGAACTCACGACGGAAACCTTCAACGGTTAAAGACAAAGACGCAATCGGCGTTCTTAGTTCGTGAGTAAGAATTTGCAGCACCAACATGCGACTGCGCATTTCTTCTCGTTTGCTGTTCCAGCGATACACTGCCCAGCCGATCACCAATAAGATGTTGGCAATCACAAGAATGATCATGCTGATCCGCAACACTTGCGAGTGATCTTCTACATCCCAACAAATGTTACCGCGTTTCACAAAGCAGCTTCGGCTTTCTGATGCGAGTCCGTAAGACAGACCAGCATTCGCAACGTTTTCTTGCCAAACATTTTTAGAGAAAACGAAGTAGTGATCACCGCGGCGTAGCCAAAGCTCCTTCCCTTCAATGAACATGCTCGCACCAGCGATGAGTGCGTTTATTGCATCATCATCCATGCTTTGCAAGCTTTCTAGCAGTTCGTCGCCATCGTCGTTAGTGCGCTCTTTAATGTGCATGTACTGTGCAAGCTTAGGGCGCAGTTCTGGATATTTCTCAGCGTAACGAGCTGCGTAAGTGCCGCCTCCTGGGTGAATTAACCCACTACGAGAAAACCAACGTGGTGTGAGTTGCGTTCCTTTACATAAGGCACGAGTAAACACCAAAGGTTCCGTAATTAAAGGACTTAACGGCAGTTTTCCGCGACATGTGTTCGCCAGGCGATACAGCTGTTGAATGTCTTTTAGCGGATAATCGGCCGTTTGTGGCAACATTGAGTCCGGTGAAAGCAATTTGGTTGGGTAGTTCGATTGCAGTATGCGTATATCATACGATTTAAGAGCCACTTCATAATTAAATAGCTCTGTAAACGTATCTATTCGTTCTGGTAATGAATCTGCAAATGCGCTTGCCGAGAAAAGTGGCAGCATTAAGGCAGAACGGAGCAAAAACTGTTTAATCAAACTGTTACCGGTACTTGTTACATTAGCCAGAACTATACATCAATCTAAAAACAAATGACATTAGGCAGCTTAAGGATTTGCAGTACTATAACATTGAAAGCCCACAAAAAAAGGCCAGCGAATGCTGGCCTTGATGAGTTTTAAAGCAAATACTTCCATTCGAAGCAGATGCTGATGTCCCCTACGCTTACAGTGCTTTGGAGATTGCTTCTACGCTCTCTTTCGCATCACCGAACAACATCGATGTATTCTCTTTAAAGAACAGTGGGTTTTGAACGCCTGCGTAACCTGTATTCATTGAACGCTTGAATACGATGACATTTTGCGCATTCCAAACTTCTAATACTGGCATACCAGCAATCGGGCTGTTTGGATCTTCCAGTGCAGCTGGGTTTACTGTGTCGTTTGCGCCGATGACCAGAACCGTATCTGTTGCTGGGAAGTCGTCATTGATTTCGTCCATTTCTAGTACGATGTCATACGGTACTTTCGCTTCAGCCAATAGAACGTTCATGTGACCAGGTAGACGGCCAGCTACTGGGTGAATACCAAAGCGAACTTCAATGCCTTGAGCTCGTAGCTTGTCTGTGATCTCATGTACTGGGTATTGAGCTTGTGCCACTGCCATTCCGTATCCTGGGGTGATGATTACGGACTTCGAGTTTTTCAGCATTTCAGCAACTTCTTCAGCTGATGTTTCGCGATGTTCCCCCTGTTCTTCGTCACTTGAAATCACTACTTCTTGACCGAAGCCGCCTGCAATTACGCTTACAAACGAGCGGTTCATTGCTTTACACATGATGTAAGAAAGGATGGCACCTGAAGAACCAACCAGCGCACCAGTCACGATCAATAGATCGTTTGCTAGCATGAAGCCTGCTGCCGCAGCCGCCCAACCGGAGTATGAGTTCAGCATTGAAACAACAACCGGCATATCTGCTCCACCGATTGATGCCACTAAGTGGTAACCGAATGCAAAAGCAATCAGTGTCATCAAGATCAGTGCGAACATGCTGCCGTCTGCTTTTACGAAGTAAATCATAAGCAGTGTTGAAACAACGATCGCAGCGAGGTTCATCTTGTGTTTGTGAGGTAGGTTAAGTGGTGAAGAAGAAATGATCCCACGAAGCTTACCAAACGCTACGATAGAACCAGTAAAGGTTACCGCACCGATGAACACACCAAGGAATACTTCTACAAGGTGGATAACGTGCTCTGCGTGAATACCAGCAAGATCTGTTGATACTGGTGCTGGTGGCTCTAAGTAGCTGTTGTAACCAACAAGTACCGCGGCCATACCCACGAAGCTATGTAGAATCGCAACCAATTCTGGCATTTCTGTCATTTCTACTTTCTTCGCGTAGTGGATACCAATACCACCACCGATCACCATCGCGATGATGACCCATGCAAAGCCTTCGGCACTTGGGCTGAAAATTGTCGCAATAAGCGCAATTGCCATACCAGCAATACCGTAGTAGTTACCATTTCGTGCTGATTCTTGTTTAGAAAGTCCCGCGAGACTTAAGATGAAAAATAGCGCAGCAATAATGTATGCCGCTTGTACTAATCCTGCAGACATTGGTAACTCCTATTATTTGTCTTTGCGGAACATTTCAAGCATACGTTTGGTCACGGTAAAGCCACCAAAGATGTTTATGCTTGCAATGAGAACAGCAATGAATGATAGGAAGGTAACTACACCATTACCTTGACCAATTTGCAGTAGCGCGCCCACTACGATGATGCCGGAAATCGCGTTTGTTACCGACATAAGTGGTGTATGCAGTGCGTGAGTCACGTTCCAAACAACGTAGTAACCTACCACACACGCTAATACGAAAACGGTGAAGTGTGATAGGAATGCAGCCGGAGCGACTGATGCAACCCAGCCAAACGCACCCAAACCAATAACCAGTGGTGCGAATTTCTTAACTGGTGATGTTGGCTCTTCAACTTTCGGCTCTTTTTTGACCGGTTCTTGGTTTTTTGCTTGTGGTTGAGCAGAAACTTGAATCGGTGGTGCTGGCCAAGTAATTTCGCCTTCTTTCACGACGGTCACACCACGTAACACAACGTCTTCAAAGTCGATATCGATGTTGCCATCTTTCTCTTTGCACAACAGTTTTAGAAGGTTTACAAGGTTGGTTGCGTAGAGCTGAGAAGATTGCGTTGGCAGACGGCCTACCATGTCAGTGTAACCAACGATTTTTACGCCATTGGCTGTCGTGATGACTTTGTCTTTTTCTGTATATTCACAGTTACCGCCATTGGCAGCCGCCAGATCAACGATCACGCTGCCCGCTTTCATGCTGTCGACCATTTCTTTGGTGATCAACGTCGGTGCTGGGCGGCCAGGAATTAGCGCCGTAGTGATGATGATATCAACATCTTTCGCTTGCTCAGCGTATAGCTCAGCCGCTTTCTTGTTGAACTCATCAGACATTTCTTTAGCGTAACCGTCACCTGAGCCTGAGTCTTCTTTGAAATCTACTGTCAGGAACTCAGCGCCCATTGATTCGACTTGTTCTTTCACTTCAGGACGAACGTCGAAAGAACGAACGATTGCGCCAAGGCTACCAGCCGCACCGATTGCTGCAAGTCCTGCGACACCTGCACCTGCAACTAACACTTTAGCTGGTGGTACTTTACCAGCGGCAGTAATTTGGCCAGTGAAGAAACGACCGAATTCATGAGCAGCTTCAACCACTGCTCGGTAACCGGCGATGTTAGCCATAGAAGAGAGTGCGTCTAATGCTTGCGCACGTGAGATACGAGGAACGGAGTCCATTGCGAGAACGTTGATGTTCTTGCTTGAGAGCTGTTCCATTAACTCCGCGTTTTGCGCTGGCCAGATAAAGCTAACCAATGTTGCGCCATCTTGTAACAATGCGATCTCATCGATGCCATTTTTTTCATCAACATGAGGCGCATTCACTTTAAGAATTAAGCCTGATTGCCATACTTCGTCGCTAGATACAATTGTCGCCCCTGCTGCTTCATAAGCCGCATTGTCGAAACTGGCTAGCACCCCCGCTTGTGATTCGATTGCGACATCGAACCCCAACTTAATTAACTGCTCAACCGATTTAGGTGATGCAGCTACTCGCGATTCACCCGCGAGTATTTCTCTAGGTACACCGATTTGCAAAACGCATACTCCTTGTATACATATCAATAATTAGTCCCAAAACAGAGCGTTGCTCTACTCTAATTCTTTTTTATTTCTATCTGTTTACTACGCAAGAAAACGCAAACGAATGATGGTGTTTTGGGTCACCCATTTGCACAGTCAAATCTTGACTAACAGCCCTGTTATTCTTCTGTTTTTAACGAACGTCCATCATGACTTCAAGTATTTTGTAATAAAAATACTAAATTTCATTACATATAACGCTAAGTAATGAATAATTCTCTACTTCGCGCTGAAAAATAACAACGATTAGCGCCACTAGACAGAGGTCTAACCAGATGAATGTTAAGTGGTTAATTTAACAGGTAATTAAGCCATAAAAAGAAAGAGAGCCATCAGCATATACACTAATGGCTCTCTTGGAGATGATTCGAATCAAGTTGCAGTGAGTTCTTAATTGAAGATTTTTTCACCCATTTGGTCGATGAACATCTGCGCTTTTTTCAGCATCAGCTCATTGGCGTCTTGTTCTGATCCTATCAAGTCGGAACGAATAAAGCGGTGGGTTTTCACTTCTCCATCGAACTCTTTCTCAATCCGTCCTGCAATGCGGTACTGACCACCTTCTGAAATACTCTCTTGGTAAATCAAAAAGCCTTTATATTCGACGGGGTCTACGGTTTTAACTGCGGCAGTTTTATCACCACCACCAAACAAGCGCGAAAAGAATCCCACAATTCCTCCTTGGGTATGCCTTATCTATTTAAGACTGATTAAGACACTCATTACTTAATGTTGACGTTGAGAATTGGCTTCTCAAACCAATCCAGTTCTTTGTCTTCATCATAACTGGTATGCGAGAAAATTACAGGTACATCATTGTTACGATTCGTGCGTCGATCTTCTTGTACCATTGCTGCTGCATTTTCTACCGCGATATAGACACTATCTTTAAACTGCGTCAGTTTACGTTCAGGTAGAGCAGACAGAAAATCGATATCATGGCGGATATAAACTGGTTTTAATTGGATCAGCGCCAAGCAAGCGATGTCAGCTAACTGTTCATGATCAAACTGATCGACGTATCGCTCTGAAGAGAGTTCTTGCCCTACGAGGGTCTCCATATAATTGTGTACATCTGAACTGATTTGCATCGATTTTTCTCCTTTGCTCAACACTACGAAATTATAGCAGTCACAACTATCATGCAACTTGTTGATTGGTCTTAATTTAATCAACCTCTCTCTTTTTGTAATCATCGACTGTAAAACACTTGGAAAATTCGCAAATACACGTATTCTTGTTAGTTTTGAAAGCGTCAGAATATATACTGCCCACACACGGTATTAATTGAATGCTTAATGTAACTCTTTAGATATACTCAACTATTTGCAGGTGATTTGTAGTAGATGGCTTCATCTTTAATGACCTCTCCAGGCTTTCGGTTTCTATTTCCAATAATACTGTTGGGTATGATCAGCTTGGGTATGGATAGCATCATTCAGATGACTCAGTCTAACTGGGGCATTGCGTCGAATTTGCCATATATTTTGTTGGGCTGTGCACTGTTAATGTGTTACTCATTCAAGCAAGGTCGCGAGTCTATGGTTTGCATTGCCATGCTACTTGCCTACTTCGTAATCCAACATCGCCTACAAGTTCCGCTTCAAACGGGAACTGCGCTTTTAGAGCTCACCATTTTAGCGAGTCTTTTACCCGTCTCTTTCCTAGCGGTGTTTCTGTTCAATAAAGAAGGTTTCGATTCCAAAGCCACGTTAGCCTACATTTTTGTGCTGGTTATGTTTGTCTTTTGGTCCTATGTGACGCTGACCTATTACATAGAAGGTGGATTCGATGAGTGGACCAATGGCATCTTGTTTATTGTTCCCAAGGTTTCCAAACTTCCTCTAGTACTTGTGCTCTATTGCGTTGGTATTGTGTGCTTCCTTGGCATTTTGGTGCTGAAGAAGAATAAGATTATTCACGCGATGACTTACTCTGCGATGGTGTTAGCCTCGGCGACGTTTATCTTCTTCGACGTCCAATATATCTCTAGCACCATGTTTACACTAACGGGCCTATTGATCATCATTTACTCCACATCGGCGAGCCATCAACTGGCTTTTACTGATAGCTTAACGCTCATTCCTAGCCGTCGTGCGTTGGATCTGGACCTTAAGCATATGGGACGTAAGTTCACCATTGCGATGCTGGATGTTGATCATTTTAAGAAGTTTAATGACACCTACGGCCACGACACCGGTGATGATGTGTTAAAGATGGTGGCTTCGCGCCTAATGAAGACACAAGGTGGAGCAAAGGTGTATCGTTTTGGTGGTGAAGAGTTCACCATTGTCTTTAAAGGTAAGTACACCGAAGACTGCGAAGCTCATGTGGAAGAAGTTCGCGAATTGATTGCTGAATATGAAATGATTCTACGCGATCAAGACAGTCGACCTGATGACAACAAACAAGGCCGCAAAAAGCGCGGAAGTGCTGATTCAAAGAAAAAGACCGTATCTGTCACTGCGAGTTTTGGGGTTGCAGACAGCCGTAGTGCACGAAACCCAACTGACGTGATTAAACTTGCTGATGACGCCCTGTATAAAGCCAAAAAAGCGGGCCGAAACTGTGTGAAGTTCTGCCACGCTTAATTGTCTTATTTTCTGCTTACAAGAGTCGTTGAAATCTGAAAAGCGTTAAACTTGGTTGAAGAACATGACCAAACTACCCCCTTTAAACGCACTGCCATAGTTGAGACTCATCCCTACACCTATGTTCACCACAAATGGGATTTTAATCGGTGGTGTCATAAGCCAACCCATACTCGCTTCGTAGTAGTGATCCGTGTTTAACGGTTTCTTGGTATCGCCACCTATATCAACTCGGTTGAAGCTGGTATAAAACGACTGAACCATGTTTTGCCATATCGCTAGACGGTGAAAGACCTTTACGCCATTAACCCAATACCAGCCTTCAGGGTTAATTACGTTGTCACCTTTTCCGAGGTTGACACCAACGCCGTTAAAGTAATGTGGTGAAGACCAAAAGTACCATTGACCAAAATGACCATAAGGGCTGTATTTTAGTGTCGCATTAACCTCGCCGACCATTGCTAACGCGTTGGTATTGACATAAATACCATCAATTTGGTCACGATAATCCTCCAACGTATCACTACGATAAGCGTAATCATTTTGGTAGTACATGATGTGCGTTCCCGCCGCTGCGCCCAACGTAATATTGCGATTTAAATAAGCCTCTTGCTCAACTTCTAAGTAGCCACCCAAAACAAGCTCATCAAGGTCGTCAGGAGTGTCGGCATTTAACGCGGACACTTTTTGTTGAGAAGAAAGCAGGTAGCCTCGCCCGTTCACTTTTGTCTGGTATGGGGAATAACGGTAATTGCTCGCCGGAATACTGAATGGCAACGACAATACGGAGATTTTCTTCCGAAGGTCGACGGATTCGTTATCACCTAAAGAATCATCATCGAGATTGAGGTATTCGTTAGGGTCAAAGTTTGAGAAGCCAAAGGTGAACACATCACTGTCTGAAAGGACAATGCTGGAGGCGAAGTTATAATCGAACTCTTTTTGCAGCTGCTTTTCAACGGTGCTGGAATAAGATGAAGTAGAAGCGAAACACATCGCTAAACAAGCCAACTTACGCATAACTTTTATAGGTTTGTTATTGTCGTTCCATGACTTGGTTTATGTGCTTATGTTCCTATTAAGCAAAATGGGGCGCGATTTTGGCTCGCCGAGTGAGGAAATGCAATGGTTTTCTTTGCCATTGCGGAATTAC
Source organism: Vibrio sp. MOR3 (assembly GCF_001557775.1). NCBI lineage: Bacteria > Pseudomonadati > Pseudomonadota > Gammaproteobacteria > Vibrionales > Vibrionaceae > Vibrio > Vibrio sp. MOR3. The sequence continues at coordinate 941,407 of NZ_LNRD01000001.1, forward strand.
TCCTGATTAAAGAACAAAACAAGGCTTCCGCCTTTTAGTGCACTGCCGTAATTGACGGACAGGCCGAGACCTATGTTATCAATCCATTCGCTTTTAAACGGTGGTGTCATTAACCAACCAAAGCTTGCTTCATAGTAGTGTGAGGTATTCATCGGTTTACTCGTATCACCGCCAACATCAACTCGATTGAAACTGGTGTATACAGACTGGACGGTTCTGCCCACTTTGGTGATGTCGTAAAACAATTTGACGCCGTTCACCCAATACCAGCCTTCTGGGTTTCCTATATCGCCATTATTTCCTTCGCCCCAACCCATTCCATAAAAGTAATGTGGCGACGACCAAACGTACCATTTCCCCCAATTTTCATTTTCGAGGTACTTGAGTTCTGCGTTGACCTCTCCGACCAACGCCCAAGCATCGGTATTGAGGTAAACTCCCTCTATATAAGGCTTAAGGTTATCGAGCGCATCACTACGGTAGGAATACTCGTTGCGGTAATACATCAGGTGAGCTCCGGCGGCGCCACTCAATGATAGATGTTCTGTGAGTTGGTTTTGTTGTTCAATTTCGGTGTAAGACCCTAAGATAAGCTCTTTGTTTCGATCGGGCACTTTGTCTTCATTGACAGTCACATCTTGGTCGATACCTAACGCATATAATCGACCTTTGAGATTATATTTAACTGGGGCAGTTTTATCTTCAGAAAGAGATAAGTGATAAGGGAGTGTGGACAGCGCAACCTGTTTTCTCAGGTCGACAGAGTCTTGGGTACCAATATCTTCATTATCAATATTAAGATATTTATTGGGGTCGAAATCATGAAAGCCTAACGTAAAGACATCACTGTCAGAGAGCACAATGCCAATCGCGAAGTTGCGCTCAAACTCTTTTTGTAGCGTTTGCTGGACGGGGTTTGCGTGACAAAAATCAGAGATAAGTGACATTGTCACAATGATGGTTTTGCAATTAAGCTTCTGAATCAACTAGCATTTACCACAGTGTATGTATTTCTTCCTAGAGACTTTGACGAATAAAGCGCTCTATCTGCCGTTGCGTACAATTCTGCTATGTTGTCTTTACCTGTGGGTTGAAAGGCAAAGACCCCTTGTGACACTGTCACTCTATTTGCAATACTAGAGTATGCATGTGGATAGTCGAGGAAGTACATGGCCTCTTGCACGCGTTCGGCTTCCCTTTCTGCAGTTTTCGCATCCGTGCTATTGAGAAGAATGACAAATTCTTCCCCACCATAACGCCCGACATACTCTCCAGAACGACAGAACGTTGCTTTGAGTTGATTTGCAATCGCTTGCAGACAGCGATCCCCTTCTATGTGCCCATAGTTGTCATTGAACGGCTTAAAGAAATCAACGTCGAGTAAGATGAGGGCCATTGGCATATGATGGCGGCCATGCCAAGCAATCATGGTTTCAAACTTTTGATCGATATAGCGGCGGTTATACAACTTCGTCAGACCATCTTCATTGGCTTGCTGTTGTAATCTTGAGTTCATCTCTTCTAGTTGTGCCGTCGCCTGTTTCAGTTCTCGTCTCATGTGAGCAATACGTTGCATTGCCATCAACTTAGAATTAAGAACAAGCTTGTCGACAGGTTTGATGAGGTAATCATCCCCGCCGGCCTCAATAGCTTTGGCGATCATTTCTGGTTCCTCATGGCTACTGAGGAAGATGATTGGGATCCAGTCCGGGAACGTTTCTCTGATATGAAGTGATACTTCAAAGCCATTCATGTCTGGCATAGCGATATCTAGCAGAACCAGTTCTGGGTCGAAGCTTTCATAAGTATTTAATGCTTCTAGACCACTTCCAACGGCTTTAACAATATGACCTTGTTGTTTCAAACGGATAGCCAACTGCATTCGATCCAGCTGAACGTCATCAACCAGTAGAATGCGCATCGATGTCCCTGTCGGTTGCATAGCGCGTCCCATTCTTTTGTAAGTCTTTATTAAACATATATCATACTCACGAGATTGTTGCATTACGCCACTCATTTAGTGCTATATTTTTTTGTTAAGTGGTCACGGAATCAAATGCTTCTTATGGTAGCTATTTGATGCATTTGGTATTAATATTCCCGCCTTTTGTAACGAGAGACACACCATGTCAGAAGCAACTAACAACGAAAGCAAAAAAATCGATCTAGAAACCATTTCTCCTGAACTACGTAAAGTTATCGAATTTGACGAAGTTCCAGAGCAAATGTTCGAGATGGTTACCTCTATCCATGAAGTGTCTGAAGAAGCTGTTCGTGCGTCTTGGGACGAAATGCCTGCAAGTGCACAAAACATTCTGGACAACTTTGAGCAATTCCACGCTCTAGTAACGGTTGGCCAAGCATTCGCTGGTCTAAACGTAATGGAAGAATTCCCAACGCTTAATCTGCCTGAAAATATGACAGATGAAGACAAAGAAGACTACCGTTCTCAACTTCTTGACAATGTTCTTCACAACTGCGTGAAAGACATGGTTAAGCAACTTAAGAAAGCGCGTCGCGATCCTCTTCTTAAGCGTGAATTTAAAGAAGTATTTGTGAAGTAATTCTTCCCATTTACTTCAGTTAAGTTAAAGGCCGCAATTGCGGCCTTTTTTATTTCGTATAATCTGGTTACGTGCTAGTGATGCGCCAACGAGATATCTCTCTGCGTTACACTGACCCCTTTTACTTGTGCGTACACCATGTCACCGACTTTTAAATTCAAATCATCCAACGCCCAAGGCGTAATGGTCGCCCATAAGTGGCAGTCAGTATCTAACTTCAGCGATACCGTAATACTTTGTTTGTCTTCGCCAGCATTGAATTCTTCAATGGATGCAACGGTCGCTGACAGTACATTACGAATAGACGTCGCAACTGGTTTTTCCAAAGCTATAGAGACATCATTGGCACGCACTTGCAGGCGAATTGACGTATCTGGCTCACCATCGACCTTTTGAACCCACAAACAAGCCTTTGGTGCGAGCTTTACGCACGTTAACGCGTATTTGTCATGATGGGTCGCAATTTTGCCCTCAAACAAGCTACTGTGATCGGAAAATGACTGCCATGGACGCATCGCATGAGACGCCCACACTTCTTCAAGCTTACCTGACGTCATGATTCGTCCCTTGTCGAGAATCGAAAGGTGTTGGGCCAAGCGTAGGATTTCTTGCAAGCTATGCGTAACGTACACGATCGGAATGTTGACCTGCTCAGACAACTCTTCTAAAAATGGCATGACTTCTCGCTTACGTGGCATATCTAAGGAAGCCAAAGGTTCATCCATCAAAAGCAGATTAGGCTTAGAAAGTAGTGCTCGCGCAATGGCTACACGTTGCTTTTCACCGCCCGACAAAGAAACTGGGAAGCGTTTTAATAGTGGTTTAATAGCAAGTAATTCTGTGACCTTATCGAAATACTCTTCATCTTTTTCTATAACACCATAGAGCAAGTTTCCTTTTACTGAATAATGCGGAAACAAGCGAGAATCTTGAAATACATAACCAATTTTGCGCTTATGCGTCGGTAGATTAATACCCGCATCACTATCGAAAAGGATGTGCTCGCCAATCGCCACTTTGCCTTGCTGTGGTGTAACTAATCCACTAATAACGTTAATTAGAGTCGTTTTTCCGGCGCCGGAACGACCAAATAGCGCACTTATTCCGTTACGCGGTAACGACAGATTAATGTCAAAGTTGGTTTCACCAAGTGATTGTTTAAATTGAATTTCTATACTCATCGCTTGGCCCCCAGACGCGCTGCGGCTTTACGATTTAACCATTCTGAGATCATTAACGTCGACAGAGCTAAGGCAATAGAAATGATGCACAAGCGCGCGGCCTCCATTTCAGCACCAGGCGTTTCTATAAAGTTGTACATAGCTAGTGGGATGGTTTGCGTTTCCCCTGGTATGTTCGAAACGAAGCTGATAGTGGCACCGAACTCTCCTAAACTGCGTGCAAACGAGAGCATGGTACCAGTGATGATTCCAGGAATAGTTAACGGAAGCGTAATTGTGACAAAGACTTTTAACGGCGACGCTCCGAGGGTTGACGCTGCGTGTTCTAATTTGGGGTCAACCGTATCTAAACTCAATCGGACCGAACGGACCATTAATGGTAAGGCCACGACGATACAGGCGATGACGGCCCCCTTCCAGTTGAAACTGAATATTAAACCAAAGTGTTCATATAACCACCCACCCAAGTATCCTTGACGACCGAGAGAGATCAGTAGCAAATAACCAATAACCACAGGAGGTAATACGAGTGGAAGATGAATCAAGCTATCTAATATGGACTTACCGATAAACTCTTTTCTAGACAGTAACCAAGCGAGAGCTACGCCTATTGGAATCAACCAAACGACGGCATAGGTGCCGACTTTTAGGCTTAGCATTAAGGCTTGGTATTCAAGTTCTGACACTCTGATCCCTTTTATTGAAAACCGTAATGAGCAAAGACTTGTTTTGCTTCATCCGACTTCAAGTACTGGAAGAATTGTTTTGATTGTATTGAGTCTTTCACAATCGCGGCTGGGTAAACGATGTCTGCGTGGGTATCGCTTGCAAATTCTCCAACTATTTTCACCTTAGTTGTCAATTGTGCATCCGTTTTGTAGACCACTCCCAACGGGGCTTCCGCTCGCTCTACTAGCGCAAGTGCAAGACGAACGTTCTTTGCTGGAGCAATTTGACGTTCTAGTACTTTCCACACGCCAAGGTTAGTTAAAGACTCTCTTGCATACATTCCGGCAGGAACGGACACTGGATTGCCTAGAGCAAGGCGGTTGCCGTCCAGTGCCTCATTCCAAGCATCAGCATCAGAGAAATCAAATGTTGCAATACTGCTATTTTGCGGCGCAATGACAACGAGGGAATTTTGCACTAAATTAGTGACATCGTCACTCTTTACGACTTTTGATTTTACTAGGTAATTCATCCATTTAGTGTTTGCAGAGATAAACACATCGGCCGGTGCGCCATTTAGAATTTGGCGAGCAATGGATGATGAACCACCGTATACAGGTGTGACTGATACATCGTATTTTTGCTCGAATTTTTGAGCAATATCATCAATCGCATTAGTCATTGACGACGCTGCATAAATTTTTAAGTCAGTTGCCGCGTTTGCTGCTGATGAAACGCTCAATATTGCCACTAGGCAAGCATGAATTTTCCATGCTTTCATAAAAACACTCCGGTGCTAGACAGGCAGAAGATGAATGAGTGGAAAGCAATCTCCACTTTTATTTATGCTTCAGACAGTTAAAAACTGGTTTTATTTGAACAGAAAGTCAAGATTCATATGTTGTTCTATCGCATCTGCAATTCGATTAATGCCCTGTTCTTTGAGCTGTTCAAAGTCTTGTTGTTTGATTTGAGTGCCGTTTACCCATTCTGAAACAAGGCTCAAGACATCTGCCTCATCGAAGAATCCGTGTAGGTAGGTTCCCATGATTTGGCCACATTCACTAAGCGCGCCTTCTGCTTCGCCAGAATTTAACTTGATAGGTTGAGCGCCCTGCACTTCACTTCTTCCCACATGGATTTCATAACCTTTCACATTAGCTTTTTTGCCGTTAAGAGAAAGCTCTGCTCGTGTGTTTGTAAGTTGTTTGCTATTGGTTAGAGTTGTGGTGATGTCTAACAAACCAAGGCCTTCACTACGACCAGGCCGGCCCTCTACGCCATTTGGGTCATCAATTAAGTTGCCAAGTATCTGGTAGCCGCCACAGATGCCAATGACTTTGCCGCCCAAGCGAATGTGGCGTTGAATGTCTTTGTCCCACCCTTGGCTACGTAGATAATCCAAATCGTCTCGGACTGATTTAGTACCCGGCAAGATAACGAGATCGGCTTTATCGATCTTCTCACCTTTGCCAACGTAGCGAAGGTTAATGTCTGGATTTAGGCGCAAAACATCAAAATCAGTATGGTTACTAATGCGCGTTAAAACTGGTACCACAATATTGAGTTTCACTTGTGAAGACAGTTCTTGCTGCGCCGTAATGGCATCTTCTGCTTCGAGGTTTAATCCGTGAAGATACGGCAATACACCGAGCACAGGCTTGCCCGTTCTCTCTTCTAGCCAATCAAGACCAGATTCAAGCAAGCTGATGTCGCCACGGAAGCGATTAATTACGAAACCTTTAACGCGCGCTTGTTCAGATTCGGATAGCAACGCTAGTGTCCCGTAAAGATGGGCAAACACGCCACCGCGGTCGATATCTGCAATAATAATGACGGGAACGTCTGCTTCCTCGGCAAATCCCATGTTGGCTATATCATTTTCTCTTAAGTTGATTTCTGCTGGACTGCCAGCGCCTTCAATCATCACGGATTCGAATTCTTCGGTCAGTTTAGAGAAAGAGTCTAATACCGTGCCCATTGCGACTTTTTTGTAATCGTGAAAGCCGACAGCGTTCATATTGGACAGTGCTTTACCTTGTAAGATAATTTGAGCGCCCGTATCGCTGTTTGGCTTAATCAACACAGGGTTCATATGAACCGTAGGCTCGACGTTGCAGGCTTGCGCTTGAACGGCTTGAGCACGTCCAATTTCACCTCCATCTTTCGTTACTGCACTGTTTAAAGCCATGTTCTGCGGCTTGAACGGGGCAACTTTTATCCCTCTACGAGCTAATACACGGCATAAACCTGCCACAAGGACGCTTTTTCCGGCATCTGAAGTTGTGCCTTGAACCATTAATGAAGGGATTGGTGATTTCATGAACGTTTAATAAGAGAAAAAAGAAGGTGAACAATCATAACGTTATCTCAGCATAGGACTCAAGAAAATGAATCGAATATGAATGTTCGAATCAGTAATGGTTCAAATAAGGTTTGTTTTAATAGCACCATCAAAACGAACACTTTAATAGAGAAACCAAATTATGAAAAACACTGTTATCGCTACTATCGCTGCACTTGCTATCGCTCCTACTGTTGCAATGGCTAAAGACCACAACCACGGTCAATCAAGCATTCAATTTAATGGTCCTGTAACGATTGAAAAAGTCGATGCATTGATTAAAGACTCAAGCATGTTCACTGAGAAAGACGTGGTCGTAGAAGGCAACCTACTTCGTCAAACACGCTCAGACCAGTTTATCTTTAGCGATGGCTCTGGCGAGATCATGGTTGAGTTGGACGACGACATCCGTCTAGCGACACCAATTGACCAGACTACAAAAGTTCGTCTATTTGGTGAGTTTGAAGGCGGTAGTAAGCCAGAGATCGAAGTTGAACACTTAGTGGTGATGTAAGCACTGCTCTCTTGCCGCTTAATTGGGCGTCATCACCATGATCATAAGCACTCTGTCCTAGTGTTTAAGGTGACGGGAAACACCTGAAATGATATTTTGTAAATATTGGTCTGCATTTTGCAGACCTTTTCTTTGTTCGTATTATTTTTCTTGCCCGGAGACACCCATGCTAGGTAAAGCTCTAAAGGTTGCTGCCTTTGGTTTGTGCGCTGTTTTGCCACTTTCTGCTCACGCAAACAATTTCAACTACAACACAATGGAATTCCGCATGGGTACCAGCCCAGGTACGTTTGGTGGGGAAGTCACAACCTACTTTACTGAAAATACGCATTTTATTGGACGTGCTGATAGTGAATTCAGTGGTGATTGGGATGTTGCAGGCGGTATTGGCTTCAATGGTCCTGCAGGCCAATTTGCTGATATTTATGGTCAAATGTTGGTTCACAACATCAAACAAGACAATGGCGACGGTGATGAGTGGAAAACAGAAGTAAACATCGGCACTCGAGTCTGGTTTATGCAGAACATTGAACTACATGGTCGTATTGGCCAACTGATTGACAACGATGACTCTAAGACTATCTATAACCTAGGTGCACGTTTTCACTCTACGCAACAACTGTCGTTGGGTGCGGATTTAAAAAATAACGGTACTTACGGCCAACAGCTTGTTTTATCAGCACGCTTTGCTTACTAAGTTGTTAGACATTAAAGTTCAATAACGCATTGATATTATGTAAAAAAGCCTCTCGAATGAGAGGCTTTTTTTTGCTTGCTACGTGAAGCAGAGATTTACTTGCCGCTTGGTTTGTTTTGAACATACTTCTTAGATACGTCTACAACAGCAACGTCGCGGAAGAAGCTTCGACCAAGTAGGATTGGGAAATTCATGTGGCCTCGCTCAGCCAGTGTGAATTCCGTTTTCTCTTTTAGGTCACCAACTTGAATGTAAGCCACAACAACAGCGCGCTTATCTACTTCTTCTGAAGAGGATTGACGAACTTTTGCCCAACGTTCAACAGGTAACTTGAACTCTTTGCTCGCTTTACCATTAATATCGATTTTGAACTTAACCCAGTCTTTACCATCTCGTTCAAACGGCACTATTTCTGTCGCACTGATTGATGATGTGGTTGCACCGGTATCGACGCGACCTTTAAATGTTTGGTCAATGTCTGGTACATAAACCCACTCTTCCGAACCAAGGATCAACATGCCATCAGGTGTTTTCTTTGCCTGCGGTGGTTTTGCCGGTTTAGGATCAGGTTTCTTCTCGGGCTTAGTTTCCGGTTTTTGTTCCGGCTTCACCTCGGGTTTTGGGTCTACTTCTGGTTTTACATCCGGTTTTTCTACCGGCTGCTCCACGACTGGTTTTTCTGGCTCAACAGGCTCAGTGGTCGTCGGTGTCGACGTACAAGCAATAAGACCGCCGCTCATCATTAGCGGCAGAATCAGTTTCCAGTTCTTCATTAACTCTCCCAATTAACGTTGAGATATTTTTTGGATCGCGTCAGCAACGTAAGGAATATGAGTTTCGGTTAAACCAGCGATGTTGATACGACCATCACCGACACCATAAATGCCATAATCTTCACGCAGTTGCGCCATTTGGTTTTCACTAAAGCCTAGCACAGTAAACATGCCTTTGTGACTCTCAATGAAATCAAATTGATCTGTATTATGGTTGTTTCTCAATTCGTTACACAAAGTTTGACGAAGATTCAACAAGCGCTGCTGCATTTCGTTCAATTCTTGTTTCCAAACGGAAGTGAGGCTTGCATCTTGAAGAATGGTTTTTACTAATGCTGCGCCGTGATCTGGCGGCATAGTGTATGTTGAACGTGCTAGCGTAAGCAGTTTACCTTTCGCATTCGCCACATCTTTTGCATTCTTGCCGATCACAATCGCTGCACCGGTACGTTCACGGTACAAACCAAAGTTTTTAGAACAAGAAGTCGTGATCAGCATTTCTTCAACGTTGTCAGCCATAAAGCGAAGACCTTTTGCGTCTTCTTCTAAGCCGTCACCAAAACCTTGGTAAGCAATATCTACGAATGGCGTAAAACCATTTTTTTGAGAAAGCTCAGTGATTGTCTGCCACGCTGAAAAATCAATATCTGCACCCGTTGGGTTGTGGCAACAACCATGCAGAAGTACTACATCAGAAGGACCAGCTTTAGAAAGGTCTTCGAGCATTTTTGCTGTATCGACTTGCTTGGTTTCTGAAGAGAAGTAATGGTAGAACTTAACTTTCAGCCCAGCCGCTTCCATCACTGGTTTGTGATTTACGTAGCTAGGGTTTGAAATCCAAACCGTTGTATCTGGTTGTGCGACCTTCATTAGGTCACCCAGCATACGCAATGCACCACTTGCTCCAGGCGTTTGAATAGCAGCAACGCGATCTGTGGCTGATGTTCCCGTTAGAAGGAGGTCGATCATGCTTTGGTTGAATTCTTCACAGCCTGCAAGACCAACATAAGACTTAGTCTTTTGGTTCTCAACGACCACTTCTTGTGCCATTTGAATGGCTTTCATGATTGGTGTTTCGCCAGCGCTGTTTTTGTATACGCCAATACCAAGGTCAACCTTGTTAGGGCGTTCATCGCCGCGGTATGCGACGGAAAGAGATAAAATAGGATCTAATACAGGAGTTGGTAGATTAGAAAGCATGAAAGTCATAACCCTTTGAAATTCAAGTATCGAACCTCACGGTAACACTTTCGTTAAAAATGGCGAAAGGATTTTTAACGGATTTCATCAATTAGAGGACAAAATACTGGGAACGAACGCGTTTTATGATCTCAATCGGTTATAAAAGGAACGATTCACTCATCCGAGTTTAAGTCAAGTTTACCATTCTTTCTAAATTCACGTGGGGTCATGCTCGACCAGGCTTTAAAGCGGGTACTGAAGTTCGCACTAGTAGGATACCCCACGATTTCACCAATGTGTTGAATTGACCATTCTGTCGAACGCAACAATCGAGCTGCATATTCCATCCGCATGCGTGTGAGATGTGCTATCGGACTTCTTCCAAATTGTTGCTGAGTTAAACGATGAAGGTGCGGCTCAGAACAAGGATATAACGCTGCGAGTTGTTCAACTGTCCAATCTTTATGAAGTTGCCGTTGCACTAGATCGAACACACGTCGTAGTTTTAATTGATTACGCGAAAGGGAATCTGAGTGTGGCATATTTAGCATAAGCTCTAATTGAGCAACACTGTGAGCTCCTACCTCACCTCCGTAGTCAATAGGCAAGTTGATACTGCGCAGTAGCGTTTGAATGCAGGAATACAGCACTTCTGGTGCAGGGGTCAGTTGGTATTCGATCTCTTCATTAACCATTGGCCATTCTTTATCTTGTGAAAGGAAAACCCAAGCGATTTGCCATGTTTCATCTTCCATCCCAAATCCATTTTCCGTTCCAGCTGGAACAATTACTAATGACCCCGGTTCTAACTCATATCGACATGCCCCGCTCTCTAGCCAACCTCTTCCACGGACGGTGTATAACAACATGTGCTTTTTTTGGTTTTTGCGATAAACGGAAAAAAAATCTCGGCAAGTAGCGATTCCACATTGGACAATACCGCGTTCTTCAAGCGCAAGTACACGGGTATGATCGATGAATTCTTGATAGGTTTTATCTGAAATGGTGTAGCGTTCTTGTTTTTCTTCCATGATTCATCGACTCACTAAGGTACTTTCGTCTCGGAGTTAGAGTAACTCCCACAGAGACTGGATAGTTTCGCAAAACTATTGGATGTCTTTGAAAAATACACCGCTAAATCATGTGGATAAACTACTCGCATTATTCTTAGAGGAGAAATGCGATGCTCTTAACACGTCAATACATAGACAAAGCATTTTGGAAAAAACTGGTTGCGATTGGCGTTCCTGTCTCGCTCCAATCTATGCTGTTTTCGTTGCTCGGAGCCGTGGATATCTTCATGGTTAGTCAACTTGGTGAGTCCGCTACCGCTGCGGTGGGTGTCGGTAACCGAATCTTTTTCTTTAACCTTGCTGTGGTGTTTGGTTTGTGTGGGGCTGTAACGGTTTTAGCCTCTCAATATTATGGTTCGGGGAACCTTGCGGGAATAAGACGAACACTCGCTCAATCTTGGTTTATTTCGTTGGTCGTGACCTTGCCGTTTATCTTGTTGTATGTGGTTTACGACAAAGAGATTGTCTCTTTTATGGCGGACGACCCCGAGTATGTTGGGTACGCGAGGGAATACTTGGTGGTAACTGGATTGAGTTTGATTGGCACAGCTGTCGTTGTTCCCATTGAATCGGTGTTGAGATCAGTCGGTGAAGCTAAGATGCCGACTTACGTCAGTATTGCTGCCATTGTTGTAAACATCTTCCTCAATGCAGTTTTGATCTTTGGTTTACTTGGTTTTCCACAATGGGGCGTGTTTGGCGCAGCAGTGGGAACTTTGATTTCTCGATTCTTTCAAACGGCGATTCTGGTTTATTTCTTCTGTCGTCGATACGCGTATCTGCTCCCTACCCGTTCAGATTGGCGTGAAGGTACAATAAAGAAGTATCGGAACAAATATTTCAAAGTCTCTATGCCAATGCTGATCCACGATGCGTTGTGGACCGGCGGCCTGATTATCTACAGCATCATTTACGGTCAATTAGGCGTAACCGAACTGGCGATTATCTCTTTCCTATCGCCGATTGAAGGCGTATTGATTTCAACCTTTATGGGATTCGCTGTTGCCGCGTCTGTGTTGCTTGGGAATGACATTGGCGCTCAGCAATATGACCGTGTTGAGAAGACCGCTTGGTGGTATGTCTTAACCAGCGCCGTGCTCGCAACTGTGTTGTTTTTTGCTGTGTGGGTTAGCTCGCCTTTAATATTGAATTTACTGGAAATGAGCCCGCTCACAGACACACAAATGGCGCTGAATGTATGTTTAGTACTTGCACTAGGCATGATACTGCGTGTGTTTAACATGGTTGGTATTGGGGGCGTATTAAAGAGTGGCGCTGATATTCGCTATAGCATTTTCATCGACACGTTTGGTCAATGGGCGATTGGTATTCCGCTTACCTACTACACTGGAATGGTGTTAGGTTTACCACTGCATTGGGTGCTGATGTCTCTACTGGTCGAAGAATTGGTAAAAGGCATTCTAACAACTCACCGAATTCAGTCTAAGCGATGGATTAATAACATGGTTGATGATGATTCAACTGTGACAGCGTAACTGAAGTGTTGTGCTATAGTAAGATCACAACAGCGCGACTCATCTATCGAGCAAAGCTTTAAAAGAACTCACACCAAAAGGGCACATCCGAATTATACGAATGTGCCCTTTTCATATCGCTTAAAGCTCAGTGAATCGATGGATAATTTGATTCGAGCTGCCTCGCCATTCTAGATTGAGGTCTCGTTTATCTTGCTCGTATTTGCCATCGATTAATGTGTTGATGTACTGAGTCACTTCGCGCTGTGCATCGTCTAGTTCTTCAAGCGTGTAACCTGTCCAAATCCAAATGTCTTTGCCTGGGCACTCTTCTCTTACGCGTTTTACAAGCTTAAGAATGTGCGGCACGTTCGCTGGATGCAAAGGATCACCACCAGACAGAGATAAACCACGGCGTTTGATACGCGTGTCGTTTAGGTCTGCAATGATTTTGTCTTCCGCTTCTTGCGTGAATAACACACCAGAGTCCAAGCGTTGCGTCGACTGGTTATAACAGCCGCGGCACTGGTGTACACAGCCAGACACAAATAGCGTGCAGCGTGTACCTGGTCCGTTAACAACGTCAATTGGATAATATTGGTGGTAGTTCATAATCGTGCCTTGTTTTGCTGGCTAAAAAGAAAATCAACCCACGACAGGTTGATTTTCATTATTGGGTTTGAGCTTAAGTGAACCTTACAGGTGCTTAACTCGACGCTTCACTTCTTCTTGCTTACCGAAGTTAAACGGACGTGCATCTGGGCTGCCTAAGTAGCCACAAACACGACGTGTTACTGACACTTTGGTTGAATCATGGTTGCCACAGCTTGGGCAGGTGAAGCCTTTACTTGTACAGTCAAACTCACCGTTGTAGCCACACTCGTAACACTCATCAATTGGTGTGTTTGTACCGTAGTAAGGTACGCGGGTGTAACTGTAATCCCATACGTTTTCTAGTGCTTCAACGTTACGTTGCATGTTCGGGAACTCGCCGTAACAGATAAAGCCGCCGCTTGAGATTTCTGGGTAAGGCATCTCAAAGTCGATCTTGTCGTATGGGTTTACTGTTTTTTCAACATCTAGGTGGAAGCTGTTAGTGTAGTAACCCTTGTCCGTTACACCTTTGATTACGCCAAACTCTTTCGCATCGATACGGCAGAAACGGCTACATAGGTTTTCACTTGGCGTTGCGTATAGGCTGAAACCGTAACCGGTATCTTCTGCCCAGCCGTTTACTGTGTCTTTCAAGTGCTTAATGATAGCTACTGCTTTTTCGCGTAAAACAACGTCGTCGTAAACGTGCGCTTCTGTACCGAATAGCGCGTTGATTGTCTCGTGTACACCGATGTAACCAAGAGAAATTGACGCACGACCGTTCTTGAAGATATCTGCGATTGAGTCGTCTGCTTTCAGACGAACACCACACGCGCCTTCCATGTAAAGGATCGGAGCAACGCGTGCTTTCACGTTTTCTAGACGAGAGATACGTGTTTCTAGCGCTTTACGAGCAAGACGTAGGCGATCGTTTAGAAGCTCGTAGAACTTCTCTTCACTGCCGTTTGCACGGATAGCGATACGAGGAAGGTTCAAACTTACTACGCCAAGGTTGTTACGACCTTCGTGAATCAGCTCGCCGTTTTCTTCGTAAGTACCAAGGAAGCTACGACAACCCATTGGCGTTTTGAATGAACCCGTTACTTCTACTACTTTGTCGTAGTTAAGGATGTCTGGGTACATACGCTTGGACGCACACTCAAGCGCAAGCTGCTTGATGTCGTAGTTTGGGTCTTCTGATTTGTGGTTCAAGCCATCTTTGATGCCGAATACCAGTTTAGGGAATACCGCTGTTTTACGGTTCTTACCTAGACCTGCAATACGGTTCTTCAGAATAGACTTCTGGATAAGGCGTGATGCCCAGCTTGTACCAAGACCAAAACCGAACGTAACGAATGGGGTTTGACCGTTCGCTGTGTGTAGCGTGTTTACTTCGTATTCTAGAGATTGGAACGCGTCGTAACACTCTTTCTCTGTGCGCGCTTTTGCGAACTCTTCTGGCTCAGCAATGTTCCACTCTTTTGCGATCTCTAGGTGTTTCTCGTAGCTTGTCATTACGTACGGTTCTAGTACTTCATCAATACGGTTGATGGTTGTACCACCGTATATGTGGCTCGCTACTTGAGCAATGATCTGTGCCGTTACTGCTGTTGCAGTCGAAATTGATTTAGGAGTATCAATCTCAGCGTTACCCATTTTAAAGCCGTGCGTTAGCATGCCTTTAAGATCGATAAGCATACAGTTAAACATTGGGAAGAACGGAGCGTAATCCAAATCGTGGTAGTGAATATCACCTACTTCGTGCGCTTGAACCACATCGCGTGGAAGGATGTGTGTCTTCGCGTAGTGTTTCGCTACGATACCAGCCAACAAGTCACGTTGAGTCGGAATCACTTTACCGTCTTTGTTCGCGTTCTCGTTGATTAGATCTAGGTTGCTTTCTTCAATTAGACCTTCGATTTCGCGAGTTAGTGCACTTTGCTTCTCACGAGCGATGTCGCGATCGTGGCGGTATTCAATGTAAGAACGAGCTAGGGCTTTGTAAGGACCTTGCATGAGTTCATTTTCGACTAAGTCTTGAATCTCATGAATGTGAACTTCATCGTGATCCTGAAGCTGTAACTCAACTGCCAGAGCAACATTTAGTGCATAAATGGCGACATCTTTGTCTTTGTTTTCCGCTGCAGCTTCTACTGCTGCTTGAATACGATCCCTGTTGAACGGAGCTCTTGAGCCGTCACGCTTGATTACGATTGGTTTCACTTTTTCTCCTTACCCCAAAATACTCACAGACTTATCCACAAATACACTATATGGGGTTATTTCTTATTCTGATGACACAATATATTGTGGCGTATTTAACGAGAAGCACCAATTGAAAACATTGATTTTGATCAATAAAAAATGGGTAGCGAACAAGAACAAATCGATCTTATTGGCGTTGATCTCAGTTGCGAAGAAAACTGTGAAAATTGCAAAATTGGAGCGAAATCCACTTGCTTTTTTTAGAGGTCTTATAGGATAAAGGATGGAAAGGAATGCGCTAAAAGATAGGAGTGCGATAGACCAAAATGCGATCACTTTTTGTTACGACGATATTACTTTTTAGTTCTTTTTCATTTGCTCAAAATTCCGTCAACTTAACCAGCTGGAATATAGAATGGTTATCTATAAGTGGTGGTAAAGTTTCGAGAACACCACAAGATTTTGAAAAACTGACCCACTATGTGGATAACACACAAGTTGATATTCTCGCTTTTCAAGAAGTCGAAAGTGCAGCTGCAATCCAAAAAACGGTTGGTAATGACTTCACTATTTATTTGTCTGATCGTGCGAGCACTTCTAATCGACATCTTCAGTTCAACGATACCAACCAGTACACAGGTTTCGCGGTACGCAATGGCGTAAACGTATTGGACAAGCCTGACTTTTCTATCACACGAGGCAACAGCAAGCTCCGCTTCGCCAGCTACCTTGTTTTGAATCCTAACCAAGACAACGAAACTCACCTACTCTCTGTACATCTAAAAGCGGGTTGTAGTGGTGCGTATCGCAATAACCGCGATTGTAAGATAGTGAAACAGCAAGGACAGGCACTAGCAAAGTGGATAAAAGCGCGCGAGGACAACAAACAACACTATGTGGTGCTTGGCGACTTTAACCACAATTTGGGTTATCGAGGAGATTGGTTATGGGACGTGCTATCGGACAATACCGATGCTAAGTTAGTGACCAAAAATACCAAAGCGGAATGTAAGGTGCGTTCTAATCGTAATCCGAATAAAACCCACCAATTCCGCTCGGTGATAGACCACATTATAGTGAGTGGTGATTTAAAGGCGTCGTCTGGTGTTCAAACCGTTTTCAAAACACAAGATGTACTCGACTACAAACTGAGTGACCATTGCCCGGTGTCTACGACGCTCTCTTTTTAATGACGAACCACTCTTTTAGCGGTGAATGACCCAACCAACATTGCCGCTATAAAGAGCAGAACTTGTATGTTGCCAGTGAAAAGGCTGGCAACCGCAGGACCAGGACACACACCCAGTAAGCCCCAACCAATACCAAACAGTGCTGCACCACCAACTAGCTTTTTGTCTATCGTTTTAGAAGTTGGACATAAAATCTCATCACCAAACACAGATTCGCTTCTTGGCTTTATTAATAAAAGATAAGCAGGAACGAACACCGCAAGTGCTCCGCCCATAACGAAGGCTAAGCTTGGGTCCCATGCGCCGGTAATATCTAGGAAGCCGATCACTTTTGCCGGATCAGCCATACCGGAAATCACCATACCCATACCAAAAAGCGCACCAGAAAATGCGACAATGGAAATTTGTTTAACATTTTGCATAACGTCAGTTTTCATAACGACACTATTCCTCACGATACTAGCAAGACGGTTAGCATGGCTGTCGCCATAAAAGTACACGTCGCGACAACAGAACGGACAGAGAAGCGCCCCATTCCACAAATGCCATGTCCACTCGTACAACCATTACCGATACGAGTACCGACCCCAACAAGTAAACCTGCAACGACAACTAAGATAAGAGAACTGCTGTACTCAGTTGGTACATGCCCGCCAAGGGCATAAACAGCAAACACACCGCCCAATGCCATCGCAATTAAGAAGACAATTCGCCAAACGCGGTCTGCATTCTCAATCGCGCCATTTAAGATCCCGCTGATTCCCGCTGTCTTACCTGTGAATAGCATCAGTATTACCGCTGATGCGCCAACCATGACACCGCCTAAAAGCGACATCCAAGGAACTTCAAACATAACAACCACCAATATAAAGTCTGAATTATTGCTTACAGAAAACTTGGTTAAACGCTTCGATCAGCGGAGCGACTCTCCCATCAGAAATCGAATAAAACACCTGCTGAGACACCTTTCGAGCTTTGATGATGTCGTGTTTTCTCAATACGGTGAGGTGTTGTGAAAAGGCTGATTGGCTTAATGTTGAGCCTTCAAACAGTTCACCGACTCCTTTTTCGCCTTCAATCAGCTTGCACATCACGATTAAGCGCTCTGGATGAGCCATAATTTTAAGTAGCTCACTCGCTTCGGTCGCGCTTTGTAGCATACTGTCGCCCATTCTTATGTCCCTTCATCAATACGTTAAGTTTTATTAGATATTACTAATTAATATTATTAAGTCAATGCTAATGTAGATAAATTAACATTAGACGTGGCTAATTTATTTAAGTAAGGTGTAGGCGTTTTCAATCATTCAGTAGGAGAAATCCATGAGCAAAATCGTGATTATTGGTGGTGTTGCTGGCGGTGCATCTGCAGCAGCTCGCGCTCGTCGTCTTAGTGAAGACGCAGAAATCATCATGTTTGAACGCGGTCCATTTGTGTCATTTGCAAACTGTGGCTTGCCGTACCACATTGGTGGCGATATTCAAGAACGCAGCAAACTGCTTCTTCAAACGCCTGAAAGCTTTTTAGCTCGTTTCAATGTTGATGTTCGTGTGATGAACGAAGTGGTTTCTATTAACCGCCAAGATAAAACGGTTACGGTTAACAACCTACTTGATGGCTTTGAATACCAAGAGAGCTACGACTTCCTTCTACTTAGCCCTGGTGCAGGTCCAGTTGTGCCGCCTATTCCGGGTATTGATAACCCGTTAACGCACTCGTTGCGCAATATTCCAGATATGGATCGCATCATTAAGACGATCGAAACCAACAAAGTAGAACATGCTACAGTCGTTGGTGGTGGTTTTATCGGTTTGGAAATGATGGAAGCCTTCCACCAGCTTGGCGTAAAAACCACATTGGTTGAAATGGCGGATCAAGTGATGACGCCCGTTGACCGAGAAATGGCTGGTTTTGCTCATGCAGAAATTCGTGAGAAAGGCATCGACCTGCGCTTAGGCGTTGCTCTATCTTCTGTTGAATATATTGCGAACCAATCTGTCGCTAACAACGAAGCGGGTGAAGATGACACGCACCAACACCTTCAAGGAAAGCTGACACTGTCTCTAAACAATGGTGACCAACTTGATACCGATATCCTAATCATGGCGATCGGTGTTCGCCCTGAGACAAAACTTGCACAAGAAGCCGGTCTTCAAATTGGTGCGCTAGGCGGTATTTACACCAACGAGTATATGCAGAGCAGCGATCCTTCTATTTATGCCGTTGGTGATGCGGTTGAAGAGAAAGACTTTGTCACTGGCGAACAAACACTTGTTCCGTTGGCAGGTCCGGCAAACCGTCAAGGTCGTATGGCAGCAGACAACATGCTTGGCCGCCAAGAAACTTATCAAGGTACACAAGGCACGGCGATCTGTAAGATCTTTGATTTAGCCGTTGCTTCTACTGGTAAAAACGAGAAGCAGCTTAAACGTGAAAACATCGCTTATGAAAAAGTGTATGTCCACACAGCTAGCCACGCGAGTTACTACCCTGGCGCAGAAACTGTGTCGTTCAAAATGCTGTTTGATCCATTAACCGGAAAGATTTTAGGTGCGCAAGCAGTAGGTAAAGACGGCGTTGATAAACGTATCGACGTAATGGCAGTTGCGCAGCGTGCTGGTATGACGGTAGAACAGCTGCAACACCTTGAGCTAACTTACGCGCCACCTTATGGCTCAGCGAAAGATGTGATTAACCAAGCGGCTTTCGTTGCGAACAACATCATTAAAGGTGACGCAACAGCGATTCATTTTGATGAGATTGACAACCTGTCAGAAAACCAGGTGCTGCTTGATGTTCGTAATCCGGGAGAATTGGAATCTGTAGGCTTCATTAAAGGCGCGATTAATATTCCTGTCGACCAGCTTCGCCAACGTATGAATGAACTGCCGAAAGACAAAGAGATCGTGATTTATTGTCAGGTCGGTTTGCGCGGTAACGTCGCTTATCGTCAACTGGTCAACTCAGGGTTTAAAGCACGTAACCTACTTGGCGGTTACCGTACTTATAAGTTCGCACAAGCTTAATCGCTGATTCTAAAAATCTAAGGTTTAGGGCTGAAAATAAAAAAGGGGCACGTAATGTGCCCCTTTCTACATCTCGGATTCGACTAATTGAATAATCTTGGTCGCTTTTTCGAAGTGATCGAGTTGATGAGTTTGAATCCACCAAGTCGCCGCTTCCATCAATAACTCAGGATTGTCATTCTTATTGGCGAAAAAGGCATAAAAGGACACACCAACATTGTCGCCTTTCTGCTCTATTTTCTTCTTACACACCTGAATGATTTTGTCTCTTAACGCGATGTTCATTGCCTTTCCCTTTCTCTTCGCAATAGCAAAATTAACCCAAAACAAGAATAACTGTATTTATATACAGTTATTCTTAATAAGGCAAATAAACATAATCATCTAGATGAATATTCTCGCGCGAAGACCTAATACCCAAGTGCTGCTTTTGTTCGAAAATGCTGGGTCTTTAATGTATTGAATATCAGGGGTAATTTGAATGTAGTCGTTTAACTGCATGTTGTAGTAAAGCTCGGCAGTGAACTGTTCAGAGTCATCCACACCATAGGCTTGCTCTAGGTTATCGTTAACATGGCTCCAGTTAACAGCGAAGCCGAGGTTGTTGGTTGGCTTACCTAAACCAAAATAACCAATCCCCACCGTTAGGGAGCGATCATAAAGCGCCACATCACCTTCCGAAAAGCCACCACGAACAAATGGCATTAATTGCTCTGTAGCAAAGTAGCTTGCTGAAAAGTTAATACCCTGTCCGCTGTCTTTATTCGTTAGGTTATGTTGCGTGTCGCCATCTAAATGCCAAGCCGTTAGGTGA
Source organism: Vibrio sp. MOR3 (assembly GCF_001557775.1). NCBI lineage: Bacteria > Pseudomonadati > Pseudomonadota > Gammaproteobacteria > Vibrionales > Vibrionaceae > Vibrio > Vibrio sp. MOR3. The sequence goes on from NZ_LNRD01000001.1 coordinate 961,709, forward strand.
ACATTATCGGTATAGATTTGGTCTTGTGACGCCGTCCAACCTAGCTCGAACGTGGTAAACAATTTATGATCGTTGAATAAGGTATCGAAGCCATCAAATGGCTCATCTGAACGCCCTTTACCATCAGCGACACCTGCAACCATATAGAAGTTATCAGTCAGCATGTGTCCCACGGCTAAGCCGAGAATCCCATCATCCGGTAGACCAATCGAGCCTCCACCAGTACTGAATGCAAGGTTAGTAAATCCGGTCCAAGGGCTTGCCAATGCATAGGCATCAACGTAGTCAGTCGTATCTAGGAAACCCACCATGAAGGAAGTTTTGCCATCATTCAGTTTTTGTTTCCAGTATAGGTTGGTTAGACGAGCTCCTTGATCGCTGTATGCTGGACCAATCATGCCTGCATAACCAAGCCCATTTCCGATAAAGCTGAACTCTTTTGGTGACAAATCGTTGTAAGCATGGCGATGTTCGACTTTCCAAACCAGACCGCCTGTATTGCCAGAATCAAGACCGATCAGATCCCAGCTACCATAAAAGCGAGCAACACCAGCACTTGCCGTATCTTCACCACCAATTTGAGGGGTTGAGGCCGTTAGTCCAAGGAATTGATAATCCAGACCGAAAGTAACATTGTGTTCTTCAGCTAATGACTCACGCCATGAGCGTTTTTCTCGAGCATTTTCTGCAATAGTATTGTCTACCGTATCAGGGCTACCAAAGTTCGCCGCGTTTACCGATGACGCCATTACAAGTGAAAGAGCGATAAAACTAAGCTTGGGAACAGTTACTTTCATGTCTGGGTTCTCATTAAATTGATTTCTAGAAAGAGATTTTAATGATTCAGAGTTTTGAAAATTGCCATTAAGCGACAGCTCACTGCTTTATGTCATTTCGATAATAGACTCTTATTGGTAAGGTCGGATAGAAACCTCGTCCATTTGGTAGATAGTTTCTACGTTCGCAGCACCATCAGAGTATGAAACGTCTGCTTTGGTCTTTTTCACGTGCAGATCCCCTTTCACCCAAATCGGTTCGTAAAGAGAAGTCAGTTTCAAACCTTTCGGGTAATTAACCAACACAATCTGGTTTGCTGGAGGTGGTGGTGTATGGATACATGCGCCCATGGTTGGAACAAGGAAGAATTTTGTGACAACGTCATTGTTAAATTCTACTGGCGTTACAAAGCCTGGAATTTCATAAGTATCTTCGGTAAGTGTTGCGTTTGGCATTGATGCCAACATACGACGATGTTCAGTAATTTCGTTTCGCTTTTTGAACAACCATTCAATGTCTAAGTCGTCAGCTTTTAAACTGTCCTCTAACTCTTTCATGGTTTGCTTCTGTTGCTCATTAAGATTTTGAGAATCGCGGTATCTTGCAAGAGAACCAAGTTCGAAAAGCTGTTGATCGGTAAGTTTTACAAATGGGTCTTCAATTTGAGGAACATTGACTGGCAATAATTGCTGCCAACTAAGTTGGTCGGCGGATACATTTGATGAAGCCAGCAAAACTAAGCCAGCTAATAGGTACTTCTTCATACGTTCCCTTGAATCGTTCTTTGTCTTTTAGAGAAAAATTTGGGGACAGCCTTCGTCCCCAAATAGTCGAAAGAGTTTACTACAAGGTGTTCTTGTGGATCTTGCCGTCTTTCATAATTATTTTGAATTTATCTTGGTAATCGTTAAGAACTGTGATGTCTTGCAAAGGATTTCCATCCACCAGCACCACATCGGCATAAGCCCCCGGCTCTACAACTCCGAGCTTTCCGTATTTATATGGATTCATACCACCCGACCAACTAAGCACTTCTGCTGCGTTCGATGTGCCCATCTTCATGATTTGATAAGGGGTAAATCCGACTTTCTCCATCCAAACCATGTTGTCTGCTTGGCGCGTATTGTAAGACGGGCCAAACATATCGCCGCCCGTTACAATCAACAAGTCGTATTTACGCGCCCACTCAAACATCTGTTTCGCGCCTTCGTTTACTTTGGTCGCTTTGGCTTTTTGATCGGGACTGAAGAAGGTGATCTTTTCTGGTTCTGCAAAGGCTTCAAGAGACATCACTGCTTGAGCAGATAGCGCTACGCCCTTCTCTTTCATTCGTTTGATAGTTTCCTCAGAGATAAGGAAATTATGTTCGATAACTTTCACGCCAGCATCAATGGCGCGATTAACCGAACGGTCATGATAAGCGTGGGCCATGACATAAGTGCCATAGTCTTCCGCTACGCCCACAATCGCTTCCATTTCTTCTTTGGAGAATTGCGTCATATGGATTGGGTCAAACTCACTTGCGACGCCGCCGCCAGCCATGATCTTGATTTGAGTTGCCCCCGAGCGAAGGTTCTGACGCGCAGCACGGCGAGCCTCTGTTTCACCATCAACGATATAGCCAAAGCCGTGGCGTTCGAGATCGTCAACGCGTCCTGGTACATCATTGAAGCTGCCGGTATCTGCGTGGCCGCCTGTTTGACTCAAGAAACCGCCTGCTGGGAAGAGTCTTGGGCCTTCTAGCAAACCATTGTTGATGGCTTTTGCCATACCAAGAATATTACAGCCTGCGTCACGAGCCGTCGTAAAGCCTTGGTCGAGGTACTGCATCATGGAAACGTGAGCACGTGCACCCATCGCCATTTGGTCGTAACCATCTCGACCTACCAACATGCCTTCCTGAATACACATGTGTGAGTGCATGTCGATCAAGCCAGGGATCATGGTTAAGCCTTCGCCATTAATCGTTGTGGTTTGCTTGTCGGTTTTTATCGGTTTAGCCGAAATCTCTTTGATTAAGTTATCGACAACCAATACGTTCTGGTTTTGCAGTAGCTTTTCATCCGTGCCATTGAAAACATCGACGTTGGTAAACAGCGTTGAGGCTGCATTGGCATTGAGGGCGAACGCACAAGATAGCGCAACTAAAGAAAGGTTCTTCTTAGAAATTGTCATTATTACACCTATGTTTTTGGATAGTTGGGGTCCATTTCCTATAACCTCCCTGTTTAAACAGCGGCGTTATGAGGGCGTCTATTTCAGTGATCACCAAAAACAACTGATCAGATAAAAATACATATGAAACAGACGACTTACGTTAAAAACATAGAAGTCATAATGACGACTTTCAAGGTGGTTTAATTGCCTTTACACGACAACATGCGGACATTGTTATAGAAATGTGAGTTGAGACGAAAACCTCCGATTATTCAGAGGTTTTATGTGTAACTGATTAAGACAAGGATTGACGGTACGCTTTAGGCGTGAGATTCATCATTCGCTTAAACGCACGGGTGAAATGAGCAGAATCGGAGTAGCCTGTTTTGAGCGCAATATGGGTGATACTCAGGTCTCGGTCCGCTAAAAGCTCTAGCGTTTGTTTCAGCACCAAACCTTCGATCACTTCTCTATACGTCGTATCCTCATTTGCTAGCCGCCTTTGTATGGTGCGAGCATTCATGTCAATCAACTCGCCAGCAAACTGGATAGAGATCTTACCCATCGAGAGATAAGGCGTGAGCGCCCTTGCTAAGGCATCGCTGAACTTATCATCCTCACCACGAAAACTTGTATTTGGCGCCGTTTGAGATGGTGTGAAAGCAATCGGATGGTTAATCCATTCATTAGGAATTGAGATTGCAGTAACCGGTCTACCTGTAAAGAACTGCGCACTCTTCATACCCGGCAACAGATTGAAAGGTTCGGCTTCTACATCTTGAATTCCGACTTCTGCCAATCGCCATTGGGCGCCAACTAGCTTTTTGAGCAACTCATTCATGAACATCGCGGAGAACATTTCTGCGTAACGGAACCAGTCCCTTTCTGCGTTCTGTTTTTCTCTCACTAGCCACCATTTCCCGCCGCGCGATTGAACAGAAATACTGACGTTATCAGAGATTTGTTTAAGCAGTTGGGATACCTCTTCTAGCGCTGCTTTTAGCGAGTGAGTTTGAGTAATTTGATTCGCAAATCTAGGCACATAGATGTCGTGACAAAGCATCCAAGTAAGCAAGGCAAACTTCTCTGGTGATGCACGTTCCCCCAACGTTTGGAAGACTGCTTTTAGCGCGCTCTCGGGAACAAACGCGTCAAGGGGTTGGTTAAACAAGATATCCTGTGGCATTCGGGCGGATTCAAGTAATGAGTGAATATCTCCATCAAGTTCATTTAACATCGTGGCAAAAAGCTTTACTTCTTCCGAGTGAACCAAAGGAATATCTGTATTGGGCATGCAAGCTATCATCTTAAAATACCAAGGATTATTCTAGTTTATGCACAAACTTCCGAGCTGTCATTAATAGCAATCTAAGTGCAATTTGATAATGAGAGGCGACTCACTCTGAGCAGAAGAGCCAACACACATTGGTCTTCAACATAGAACATTGCCTGTTCAAATACTTGCCAATTCACGCCACAGATACGTTCTATTAACTTTTAAAGCGCTATTTATACTTCTATGAATGTGATGATTTTCACGCTTTCTTAATCAACAATCGTTTTCTAGGAATTTTTCCTAGTCGATCTAAGCCCTCCTCTCATGTGGTTCAAAAGAGGACTCTCTACAATCGCCGACAGTTAAAAGAAAGCGAGCACGCAAGTGCATCACACAAATGCAAGAGAGTTCACGATGTTAAGATTCCTTGAACAAGTCCGAAAGCCTACCCTCGACCTTCCTGTCGAAGCACGTAGAAAAATGTGGTTTAAGCCATTTATCCAATCTTACCTAGTGGTATTTATTGGCTACTTGACCATGTATCTGATCCGTAAAAACTTCAACGTCGCGCAAAATGACATGATTTCAACTTACGGCTTGTCGATGACAGACCTAGGCTTGATTGGTCTCGGTTTCTCGATTACTTACGGCATCGGTAAGACCGTAGTCTCCTACTACGCCGATGGTAAGAACACCAAGCAATTCCTCCCTTTTATGCTTATCCTTTCTGGTCTGGCAATGCTTGGTTTCAGCTTCAGCATGGGTGGCGGTAGCGCGAGCTTGTTCATGATGGTCGCATTCTATGCACTGAGTGGTTTCTTCCAAAGTACTGGTGGTCCTTCTAGTTACTCGACCATCACTAAGTGGACGCCGCGTAACAAGCGTGGTTCTTATCTAGGTCTTTGGAACATGTCTCACAACGTAGGTGGTGCGGGTGCCGCAGGTGTAGCTCTGTTTGGTGCAAACTACTTGTTCGACGGTCACGTAATCGGCATGTTCGTGTTCCCTTCTATTATTGCGATCATCGTTGGTTTCATTGGCATGCGCTTTGGTAACGACTCTCCAGAAGCATATGGTCTAGGTAAAGTTGAAGAGCTATTTGATGAAGCAGTCAGCGAAGAAGACGAAGCGGCTGAAGAAAATCAAATGACCAAGAAAGAAATCTTTGTTGAGTACGTACTGAAAAACAAAGTTATCTGGCTACTTTGCTTTGCAAACATCTTCCTTTACATCGTGCGTATCGGCATCGACCAATGGTCAACGGTCTACGCTTACCAAGAACTCGGTCTATCAAAAGAAACAGCAATCTCTGGCTTTACCCTATTCGAAGTGGGTGCGCTTGTGGGGACTCTGATGTGGGGTTACCTGTCTGACCTTGCGAACGGTCGCCGTGCGCTAGTGGCTTGTGTTTCTTTGGGTTTGATCATCGTATCACTTGAGTTCTACCAACACGCAACGAGCGAGTTCATGTACCTAGCGTCGCTATTTGTTCTAGGCTTTCTCGTGTTTGGTCCTCAACTGCTTATCGGTGTTGCTGCGGTTGGCTTTGTTCCTAAAAAAGCAATCAGTGTTGCAGATGGCGTAAAAGGCACATTCGCTTACCTAATTGGTGACAGTTTCGCGAAACTGGGTCTGGGTATGATTGCAGACGGCACGCCAATCTTTGGTCTAACGGGTTGGAAAGGCACGTTTGCTGCCCTAGATACCTCCGCAATGATTTGTATTGTTTTGCTGGCTTTCGTTGCTATCGCGGAAGAGAAAAAGATCCGTCAAAACAAGAAGAAGCTTGAACTCGCAGAAAACCAAGCTTAATCAAACAGCGCGCTTTGCCAGCCAAAGCGCGCTAGATCATTAAATAAACTTGGTCAATTTAGTATCATAGTAGGTTTTTATTGAGCTCTCTATACCAAAGGTGCCAAAGGATTGTCTCCTATCTCGCGCCAATTGGTATTGAGCTCATTTTCGTTTGTGTATTGCTGAAGTTTGGTATTTAAGATGATTAACGTAGCGCTTGTCGATGACCATGTCATTGTTCGTTCTGGATTTGCTCAATTGCTGAGCCTTGAAACAGACATGAATGTTGTAGGTGAATTTAGCTCGGTAGCAGAAGCTCGAGTGGGATTACCTGCGTGCAAGCCAAATGTAGTTATCCTAGATATCTCGATGGCAGACGAAAGTGGGCTTACCCTACTCTCCGAAATCCCTTCCGGCATTGCTTGTGTCATGCTAAGCGTGCATGACTCTCCGGCAATGGTTGAAAAGTCACTTAAACTCGGCGCAAAAGGTTACCTAAGTAAACGTTGTAGCCCAGATGAGTTGATTCAAGCAGTCAGAACCAGTGCTTCAGGCGGTTGTTACCTAACGCCGGATATTGCGCTGAAGCTCGCCACACCAAGTGACAAAGCGGCGACGCTGACTCAATTGACTCGCCGAGAAAACGAAGTGTGCCAATTGCTGGCTCGTGGCTTGGATGTGAAGTCTATCGCCACTGAGCTTGGCTTAAGCCATAAAACGGTTCACGTTCACCGTGCAAACGCCATGGATAAGCTTGGCGTGAAGAACAACGTTGAACTGGCCAAGCTGTTCTCGCAAGAGTCGTTTTAATGCGTAGCTACACCATCACCTCCATTTGCGGTTTATTCATGACAGGATGCTCGTGGTTCTGTCTGTGGGTGATCGCCTATTACTTTGTGAACGATGCAGAGCTTGCGATCTTGTTGTTCCCCTTCGCGTTGCGTTTGGGATTAACACTGCACACGCGTACAAAGTATTGGGCAACGATTTACCTTGCCGAATGGGGGCTGACCGTTGCACTCGCTCTACTTCTTGAACAGCCACAATGGTTGATGGTGTTGGTGGCCAGCGTGTTGAGTATTCCAGTGGTTTACCTTGCTAAGCGTTATTACAAAGGCGATCAGAACCAACATTTAGCGGTGATGGCGGTCGTGTTGCTCGTGACGTCTTGCATTAACGTACTTGCGGTTGGCTATCATGTTCAATCTGCCTATATGGCATGGTTAGCGAGCATTGCGGGCGGTTTGTTGGTGCTGCCGATGTGTTACTTGCTCTGGAATTATCTCTTCCAAAGCCCTTGGTCACCGCTGACCTCGAACTTATTAGCCAACGAAGTTCAATTCAAAGTTCGTCATATTCTGCTTTATAGCGTGCTGTTGATTGCCAGCATTTTGGTTCAAACCAGCTTGCCTGATGAACTGGCTCGATTTGCACCTTTCTGTATGGCGATCCCAATCATCGTCTTGGCACTGAGTTACGGTTGGCAAGGTGCACTGCTTGCGACCATGTTAAACAGTATTGCCTTGATCGCTGCACGAAGCGGTGTTTCGAATCTGGAAATCACTGACCTTCTGTTGTCCCTTTCGGCACAAACCTTAACGGGCATCATGCTCGGTTTAGCGGTGCAGAAACAAAAAGATCTTAACCAAAAACTGCGTGGCGAATTGTCGAGAAACCAAACTTTGTCCCGACAACTCATTCAAGCGGAAGAGTCGGTACGTCGTGACGTGGCAAGGGAGCTGCACGATGAGATTGGTCAGAACATCACAGCTATTCGTACCCAAGCGAGCATCATTAAGCGGGTTGATAATGCCGAAATGAACACACGCTGTGCCGACATGATCGAAAACCTATCACTCAATGTTTATGACACCACCAAACATTTGCTGAGCAAACTGCGTCCGAAAATGCTCGACGATCTGGATTTGAAAGACTCTGTTCACCAGTTAACCCGTGAAATGGAGTTCGACAATCATGGCACTCGCGTTGTGCTTGATTGGCAAGGTGACTATGAGTCTTTGGGCGACACGCTGAAAGTCACCCTATTCCGTTTGTGCCAAGAAGCGTTAAACAACGCTGCCAAATATGCGAGTGCGACGTCTATTGTTATCGAGCTGTCTATTGACGAGAACATTTCGTTGAACATCGCTGACAACGGCATTGGTTTCAAAACCGAAGACTGCATGAAAGGCATGGGCGTTCGCGGCATGCAAGAACGTGTGCAAGCGCTTGGTGGAAAAATGTATATCTACTCTTTGAACGATCATGTGGATGGCACACAAATCGCCATCACATTACCTAAGGTGTAACGAGCATGTTTGGATTATTTCAGTCTCCGAGCTACAACCAAGCTCCCCTTAGCAAAGACCAAGTGGATGAACGTTATCGTTATTGGCGTCTGCACATCATGCTGGGCATGTATCTTGGTTATGCGGGCTTTTACTTCACTCGTAAAACCTTCAACTACGCCGCACCCGCGATGATCGCTGATCTGGGTCTTGATAAAGCCGATATCGGTATGATTGGTACGCTTTTCTACATTACCTATGGTTTATCAAAGTTTATTTCGGGCACCATTTCCGACCGTTCTAACCCTCGCTTTTTCATGGGTGTCGGTTTAATCGCGACGGGCCTTATCAATATCGCATTTGGCTTCTCTAGCTCTTTGGTTGCACTCGCAGCCCTGTGGGTGATGAACGCTTGGTTCCAAGGTTGGGGCTGGCCTTCGTGCTCTAAGTTACTTACGACGTGGTATTCGCGCTCAGAACGTGGCTTTTTGTGGGCAATTTGGAACACGGCTCATAACGTAGGTGGCGCGTTAATTCCCCTACTCGTTGGTTTTCTCACATTCCATTACAGCTGGCGAGAAGGCTTTATCGTACCGGGCGTAATCGGCGTGATTCTTGGTGTGGTTGTGTGTTGGCGTTTGCGTGATAAACCGACCACTCAAGGGCTACCAACGGTTGGTCAATGGCGAGATGACAAGTTAGAACTCGCTCAAGAAAATCACGGACAAGGTCTGAGTTATAAAGAAATCCTCAAACAGTACGTGTTCAACAATAAGTACATTTGGTTGCTCGCATTTAGCTATGTTCTGGTTTACATCGTGCGCACCGCTATCAATGACTGGGGTAACTTGTACCTAACAGAACAACATCACTACAGCCTAATCAATGCTAACGCTGCGCTGTCGATGTTTGAAATCGGTGGCTTTGTTGGTTCTCTAGTGGCTGGTTGGGGCTCGGATAAATTGTTCGGTGGTAACCGAGGCCCAATGAACCTATTGTTTGCCGCAGGTATATTCCTATCTGTCGCCGCACTGTGGTTGATGCCGTTAACCAACTTCGCGTTCCAAGCGGCGGGATTATTCTCAATTGGTTTCTTTGTGTTTGGTCCACAAATGTTGATTGGCATGGCTGCAGCGGAATGTTCACACAAAGATTCTGCTGGTGCAGCAACCGGCTTTGTTGGTTTGTTTGCTTACATGGGTGCCGCACTTTCTGGCTACCCATTGGCATTGATTCTTGAAGAATACAGCTGGACTGGATTCTTTATCACCATCTCGGTATGCGCAGCCGTTATTGGCTTGCTGTTGTTACCGTTCTTGCAGGCTCAACCTTCGAGAAAGCCGCTCGCTCCCAAGCTTAGGTTGTAGACATCTGATTGTAGAAGCGACTTCTACACCTCTTAGGGTGAGTTAACCGCTCACCCGTCCAATCTCCACTATTTTTTGCTTCCGATTCAGTTCGGAGGGTTTTCTACGGGTAAAATTCATGAATTCGAATACTATTTCATCAAAATGCTTCTTCAAAATGGACAATAAAATCCAAAACTACGACTGGGGAAGTCGCACTGCTATCCACGATTTGTTTGGTTTTGCTAACGAAGTTCAACAACCTCAAGCCGAAGTTTGGATGGGCACGCATCCGAATGGTTGCTCTATCGTTACACAAGGAAACACTACTGCTTCGAGTACAAATGTTTCATTATCAGAATTGATCAACCAGGATCCGTCAGCGTTTCTATCGCAAAGCACGGCAGAAGCCTTTGGTGATCTACCTTTCCTCTTCAAGATTCTTGCGGCGGATAAAGCCTTGTCTATTCAGGTGCACCCAAACAAGCAAGATGCGGAGCTAGGTTATGCAAAAGAACAACAGTTAGGTGTCCCGCTGAGCGCATTCAATCGTAATTACAAAGATGCCAACCATAAGCCAGAACTGGTTTACGCACTTACTGAATACCAAGCGATGAACGGCTTTCGTCCCTTTGATGAAATCATCGCTGAGTTCCGCCTGTGTGACATTCCTGAAATCAACAGCTACCTAGAACAGCTTGAGCGCAATCCTAACCAAGATGGGTTGTGTCAGTTCTTCGTAGAGATTCTTTCCATGGAAGAAGCACGCAAGATTAACGCCGTGGATCACTTATTAAGTTACGCAGCAGCCAACCAAGTACGCCCTGTGTGCGAATTGATTTTAGATCTTGCTGCTCAGTACCCGAATGACGTAGGTTTGTTTGCCCCATTACTGCTGAATGTTATTACGTTAAAACCCGGTGAAGCTATGTTCTTAAGCGCAAGAACGCCTCACGCATACATTAAAGGTACTGGTCTGGAAATCATGGCGAACTCAGACAACGTACTTCGCGCTGGTTTAACACCAAAACACATGGATGTGGAAGAACTGGTTAAGTGTACCGACTTTATTCCAAAGCCAATAAATACGCTGCTAACCAAAGCAGAAATCAAAGGCTGTGAGCATCACTTCCCTGTCCCTGTACAAGACTTCAAGTTCTCTGTCTTCCAAGAGCCAAAAGATCAAAAAGTTGAGATGAGCAGTGCAGAAATCTTGATGCCAATCGATGCGGACGTAACGCTACTTGCAGAAAGCGGCGAAACATTGGTGCTTGGCAAAGGGCAATCGGCTTTCATTCCTGCTTATGTAGGTAACTACACAATCCGTTGCGAAGATCGCGTCGCTCGTGCATTTAATAGCTAAGTTCATTTCCTCTTAAAACAAAAATGGCGGAGACTTTTCAGCTCCGCCATTCAAACCATTCATTTGTTTACTCACTCTGTGCTTGAGCCAAACGAATACTCACCAAACTTGCCACCATGATGGCCAAGTAAAAGCTCCCAACTATCGCCTCGAAGAAAACGAAGAACTGAGCCACTGGAACCGTCGGTGAAATGTCACCATAGCCCACCGTCGTCAACGTGATAAAGCTAAAGTACAAGGTGTTAAACAAGTTCGACAGCCAAGGTTTTGCTTCTAATCCAGTGAAAGAGCTTGGGAAAAACTCCAACACCAACAAGTAGATCACCGCCCACGCCAGTCCTAAGAGCAGATAGATACAAATCGAACCTATGATGTGGTTTGTCGTTACTGACTTGGTTAATACTACCTGCTTTAGCGCCGAGTATATGTGCGAAAACAAGAACACCAATAGTGCACTTAGCGTCAAAATGGACAGATCTAAATGCTCTAAAAACGACATCCCATAGGAGATGACGGCCACAATCAGTAACACGCCATACCATGTTCGGTTTGTTTTATTTTTCTTGTTGATGCCTGCAATCGAAACGCCTAGTGTCACCACCAAAAGAGCAAGAACAAATTCCTGCCCATCTGGATAAAACTGATGCATCACAGCACAGCCGAAAAACAACGCAATGAGTGCGAAAAACAAAAAGTAGAAGTTATCTTCCCTGGTCATCGGTTTCATGATGCCACCTCTACTTTGTCTTCCTCCTTCGCTTTTTGTTCAATGCTCAGTTCTTTGTTTGTTTCCGCGTCATCTTCATCTAACCAGTTCACCATCAATTGGTAAGTCAGGCTCAGTACCACGGCACCCACAAACAGACCAACGATACCAGACATTGCCATACCACCCAGTGCACCTAGTAACGTCACGAGCATCGGTGTGTCAGAACCACGACTTAGAAGAACAGGTTTCAGTACCGCATCACTCGCGCTCACCAAGATACACCAGACTAGGAAGATGCCGGCAACCAGTGTCGATTCAACGCTAAACACGTAAATAATCGCAGGAATCAACGCCAGAATTGGTGGTAGCTGAACAATCGCAACCAGAATCACGGCAACCATCCAAAGCGCAGCAGCAGGAACGCCAACCGCGACCATACCAACACCCGCCATGACAGATTGAATCAGTGCAACACCAATCACACCTTGAACCACACTGCGAACGGTCGACTTAGAAAGATCAATCAACGCTTCACCTTTCTTGTTGGTGAGGCGGTCAGCTAGCTTGGTAAAACCTTTCTGGCAAACTTCAGCATTGCTCATGAACGCACCGGCAATCATGGTCGAAATGATGAACTGAATGAAACCACCACTTACCGAGCCCACGATAGATGCTGCTTGAGAAAGGAAACCTTTTACTTGTTCGCCATAATTAACTAGGAAGCCTTCCATGTTGGTCGATGCGTAGTTAACCGCAATGAACAGCTTGTCACCCACGACAGGGATCTCTTTTAGGCTTTCTTGTGGCTTCGGTACAACTAAAGTGCCATCTTGCAACCCTGTGACGACCTCGGTACCACTGGTATAAAGGCCGGATGAGAGCGCGATAAGGGGGATTAAAAGTAACAACACTCCAATAGTGCTGAGGAGCGCACTCGCCTTACCTTTCGAGATACCTAAGCGATTGTGAAGGGACATCATGACTGGGTACAAAGCGATGGCAATAATGCCGCCCCACACAACCAACATAATGAATGGACTGAGGATAGAGAAACACCACCAGATCAGTAACGCTACGGCTCCGATCTTGATAGCGGCGTCTATCGCCTGTTTAGAGAAATCATTTGAAGCTTTCATAGCGTTACCTTTTCACTGTCTGTTAAGTGTTATGTTTGCAAAAACTTCCATTGTCGGGTTTCCAAAAAGAGTGATGCGAGGATCATGTACGTCCCGACCAACACCAATTGGAAGATTCGGATAAATGTATTGCTGTCGATATCGCCAGAGCTCATTAGCGTGCTGCCGATTAAGACAAGCAAGGTACTGAACGCCGTGGCGAATATCGGAGCCTTCTCTGGCACGGTGTAAATCTTCTTCCCTATCAATACCGCCAATAACGCAATAAAGGCGGTGTAAAAGAATATGCTTGGCACAATCGCGAGAATCGAGAAAGCCAAGATGGCAAGTATCCCGCCGATACCGTTACTGATGATTAAGAACGCGCTTAATTTGACTGACTTCTCTGACGTAATCATCAAAGACAGCAACGCGACAAACATCATAGTGAGCAGCGCTTCTGAAATCTGAAAGATAAAGAAGAAGCACACCACAGGAAACGAAATCAACATGGCTCGAAATGACGCATGCCAACGTTGTTCTCTGCCAATTGGTGGAGTCGCATAGCCAGCGAACTCACTGTCTGGCTCTGGAAGATAAATATGAACCAGAGCAAAAATCGCCACCGATACCGCTCCAGAAATCGCCAAGCCACTCGCGAGAACCAAGGAAACCGCTGGATTGTTTATTGCCATAAACGGCAACATCAACACCGCAATCAACAAAATGGTCGCGAACAGATTCCATTTGGGGTCAGTAAACAAGTAGTAACCCCATGCCATCATCAAACCGACGGCAATCAGCAGAACAATTGGGTACTGAGTAATGCCTCCTGAAAGAAGCAGTCCCAATCCCATGGTGGCAATCAATGCCAGCAGCAACTCGTAAATCGTTTCTCTATGAAGGTTGGGCTTGTCGACCAAGAACTTCGCGGTAAATACCGGCGCAACAAACGCCAGTTGCCAATTAATCCAAGCAGCGAGAAACACCGCCAGACCGACACCAATGGTGAAGCGCAAAATCCGGCGTTGAGTTGCGTTATCAATGCTCAGATTATCGGACATAAGACAGTACGCTCAGTAGACGAATCCAAAGTTTGCCAAGGGTGTTAAACACGAAGTTGTCACCGCTGTAGACAATCACGTCTGCTTGCCCGCCAACGCGTAGCATTCCTGTTACCTCTTCACGATCAAACTCGATAGCGATTGGTAGCATTTGCGTTTGGCGTAACCAGCCTGTTTGTTGGTTGGCTTGCGCGAGCTTGCCCGCTTGTTGGTTTTGTCCCCAATCAACACCCCAGTCGATGCTGCTGACTTTGCCTTTGATGACTTTGCCAGGAACAAAATCGAGGGCGATTTCTACTTCATCACCAATGCTGACGTTGCCTAAACTGTTTTCACGGAAGTACGCTTCAATCCAGATGTCTTCTGTCGACACAAACGTCATGATTGGCTGACCTGCAGAAGCGTAAAAGCCTTCGGTCAAACTGAAGTTCGAAACACCGCCTTGAGTTGGCGCACGAATAACAGTACGTTCTAAGTTCAACTGAGCTTGCTCAAGTGCCAGCAATGCCGCTTTTACTTGGCTGTTATCTTCGCCTTCGGCACCCAGTTGTTGCTTCGCTTTTTCAAGATCCGCTTCCGCATTTACTACGTTCGCTCTTGCGGTTGCCAGTGATGCTCTCGCTTTGTCTGCATCCGATTTCGACACTACGCCTTTCTCTGCCATGGCAAGAACACGGTTGGCTTGCGCTTCTGTGTTTTGGCGTTCAACAATCGCTGAAGTTAACCTTGCTTGTGCCGAAGCGATTGACGCGGTTTGCGCTCCAACGTTTTGCCCTGCGATTTCAAGATTCTCTTCGGCTTGCTTCACTGCAATTTCATAATCTGACTTGTCGAGAACGGCGAGCTCATCACCTTCTTCAACAAGTTGGTTCGGACGAACCTTAATATCTAAAACGTTGCCAGAAACCTGAGGTTTTATCGGCACGATATAGCCTTTAACGCGCGCATTGTCAGTCACTGGAATGATGCGGTCTGACACAATGCTGAACCCGAGCATGACGACAATGAACAAAAGCAAATAGTTGGTGACCATCTTTACTTTGTCTTTTTTATTCGTCTCTTTGTTTTCCGCCACTTCCGTTGGCTGTTTTTGTTTTTCGTTCTCGGACATGTTATCCCCTTGCCATTGAATAGATTGAACATTTTAATAATATACCGTCCTGCCCGACCTTCAATTAATTGAATAATAAATAGCGAGCTGTATCAAAAACCGTCCGTTATGCGCTAAGATTAGTCGTTGATAAAGGAGTATCACCACAATGCCAAATCAAACGTTTCATTTACCTGTCATTCAGACTAACTATGCTCGTATTCTGGTCGAAGTCTTTGCCGACTATGGCTTGGACAAGCATAAGCTCCTTAGTGACGCTGGCTTACCTGCGGACTTATTCCAAACCGAGAGCGACTACATTCCGTCTGAATCAATAAAACGTTTGATTCATCTTACTTCTTCCCAACTTGGCGTAACGAAATTCACAGACTTATTGGTGTTAGTCTTTCGTCGCCGCGTTATACCCAATGTCTTGCATCAGTTTTTGCCATTTCAAACCATCGGTGAGTCAATGCAGCACATTGATGAAATCTTCAGTTTAGACTCGCCTGGCAGTAACGTTTCTTTCGAAACCCATCATGGCCATGCCTGGTTCTGTCGATATTCGGAACAAAAAGACACACAAATTGCTAACTGGTCTGAAGCATTTGCTGTGATTTACATCATTGAGCTCATCAGCATTTTGACCAAAACCGCTTGGTATCCAAGCAAGGTACGCCTGCAAGGCAGCAACAGCGATATCGTAAAAAGTGTTGTTCCTAGCCAGTGCCAAATATTTGTGGGTCAAGAGAAGACCGGTGTTTACATTCCCGCGGACATTCTTAACGTACCAATCCAAATATCGGACTCACAGTTAGGCGCTGAACCAAGTCAGATCCAGTGGCATACAAGTTTTACCGATAGTGTGTTTGAACTCCTGCGCCCTTATGTGCGAGAGCGTAATTTGTCGATAGAAGAAGCGGCTCAGTTGCTGAGTTATTCTGTTCGAACCTTTCAAAGAAAGTTAAAGAATGAAGGCACTTCTTTTCGGCATATTAAAGAGTCATTGATGTTCTCTGTTTCTTGCGAATTGATGGAAGAAGGACACTCTCTCACTTATATATCCAATCAACTTGGCTACACCAGCATTTCGCACTTTTCGCGCGCCTTTAAAAGAGTGTCCGGGTTATCTCCTAAAGTGTATAAACAGTCTATTGCGCTGAACGCATCCAGCACTTCGTGACGTTATACTGCTCAGTCCATTTGAGGCTTGGTAGTTGGTAATTGTTTGAGCTTGGCTTGCATTAGTGTTGCGAGGTCTATTTCATCACATAACACTTCTACGTCCTGAACTCGAAAGTAAACAATCATACGTTACCCTCAATTGAAAACGTGGGGCTATTATGCCGTGGCGCAAACCAAGTTATTTACCATTTTACGCCACCCGACCACATTCCAATCTCATTATTTGAAGTCTCAAATTAGAGTAGTTCGCCCACTTTGCACAATTTTTACAGAAAGAAGGAATTTCTATTTAATCTCTTCATTGCTCGATTTTAACCTTTCAAATCAGTCCATTCTTTCTATTCTTTTCAAGAATATAGAGAAAAAAGGCGAAAAACCAGACGCTTTATACCAAGCATTTAAACGGCTATTTATTCGCCAAATAAGATTTCAGTGAGTTTGAAGTTAAGCAGCCTTTTGTTGCAAAACGTATACGCGGGATTGTAATCACGTTTTGTATCACTACAATTCCAAACCAAATGAATAAAGAAACGTTTGTATGCCGAAATTAAATTTAGACAGCGCAAGGAATAGCTCTGCACTCTCTGATAATGAAACCTGCGAAAAAGTACAATCGGCATTAGAACCGAAATACCACAAGCCAGAAAAGAAACTTTGCCTCAGTGCGGGTCTGACGGAAAAGCACATTGAACGCCGTTGGAAAGTACTCGAATCCATGACGGACAAAGATCTTCTGCTGGATCCTTTCACACAATCGCATTACGACCAATACGCCAACAACATTGAACACTTTATTGGTACCGTTAACGTCCCTGTCGGTGTTGCTGGGCCTCTTCGCATTAACGGCTTGTTCGCGAATGACGACTACTTAGTACCACTCGCAACAACAGAAGCCGCTCTCGTTGCCTCTTATAACCGAGGCGCGAACTTGATTACCGCAGCTGGTGGCGCAAGTACGCTTTTGATCAGCGAAGGCGTGAGTCGTACTCCGGTGTTTGGTTTCCAATCACTTGCAGAAGCAGCGCAGTTCGTCAGTTGGGTGGTCACTCAATACGATATCTTCCGTAAAGAAGCAGAATCCACCACCACGCACGGTAAGCTTAAAGACATCAACGTCAACATCGAAGGCAATCATGTTTACTTGGTGTTTGAATACGTGACGGGCGACGCATCTGGTCAGAACATGGTGACCATCGCGACACACAAAGTCTTCCATTACATTCTTAAACACAGTCCAGTCGCGCCGGTTGATGCTTACCTTGACGGCAACTTATCTGGTGATAAGAAAGCCAACGTCCACACTTTACGCTCTGTTCGCGGTAAAAAAGTCTCAGCTGAAGTGACGATTCCTGCAGCTTTAGTCGAGAAATACCTGCACACCACACCAGATGCGATGGTGAAGTTTGGCAAAATGAATACTGTAGGTGGATTACTAAGCGGCACTATCGGTATTAACGCGCACTACGCCAATGCCCTCACCGCTCTGTACATCGCCTGCGGACAAGATGCAGCGTGCGTTGCAGAATCTGCGGTTGGTATTACTAGAATGGATGTGGATTCTCATGGCAACCTGTATACCTCTGTCACTTTGCCAAACATCATGGTTGGCACCGTTGGTGGCGGTACTGGCCTACCAACTCAGAAAGCGTGTTTGGATATCCTTGGTTTGCACGGCAACGGCAAAGCAAAAGCGTTAGCAGAAGTCGCTGCCGGTTTATGCTTGGCAGGTGAGCTTTCCATTGTTGGCGCATTCTGTGCCGATCATTTTTCTAGAGCGCATCATAAGCTAGCGAGAAAATAAACCGTTCAGCCTAAACCGTTAAAACAAAAAGCCGCGCACTCGTGTTAATACAATGAGTGAGCGGCTTTTTTAGTTTAAGCTCTTGTGTTTATTTCGTTATTGATGCTACAAACACCTTTGCTTTTTTACTCTGGTTGCGGTGGTATGTATAAATCCACAGTATCGACAAAATACGTACTCCACATCTCGTTCATACTTGTATCTGAGTACTCGTCAAAGATAATAACTGCAGCGCCATATTCACCTTTGAAGTAAGGCGCAATCAAACGGACAAAATCGTCTCCTTTGCTTAACCTTAAGTAACCTTCTGAGGTGATACTCCAATCCCAACCGAGGTTTTCAGTATTACCATCGGCTTTCCAAGTCTCGCGATCGGCCATACCGCCTTCATAGATGTCCCAGAAACGAACTTCGACTCCGTTTCCTTTGCGTCTCGTCAGCCTTGAATCGACAACGTCATCCGCCGTTAATGGTTGAAGGCCACCACAGTTTGTCAGCTCTGTCGCCAACAAAGCGGCATTAACTGATGCACCAGTTGCATTGACCTCGCAGTAATCGTAACCCTCACTGCGACTCACGCCACGGATAGACTCACCAATGACTCGCAACCATATCGCTTGTTCGGACAGTCCTTCTTCGATCCAGCCGTCGACCTGTTCGCCTAAGTCTTCAATATAAGGACCAACGTACTCAGGATAACCGGTGTAATTGTCGTTGATTAGAGTGCTGTATTTTTGTCCACCATCATTAAAGGTGTAGTCATACCCTTCAATTGCAAAGTGTTGCCATTCAACATGAGTACGAATATCTGTCTCTGACCAATAGGTTTTCACTTCGTCCCAACGGTTGAACATCATACCATCGCCACTTTCATCAACTTTCTTGACCGCGTTAGCTTCATCGAGAATATATTTGCCGCCGACACTCGTTTCGATTTTCTGACTGTCGTCGTTGACACCCTTGGTATAGGTATATTCTTCCCAATAATTGACTTGGTATTCGAAGCTAACTGAACCATCCCAGTTCCTAACCGGACCTGCTTTCGTGTATGATTCAGAGCCATCGGCATTATTCATACTTGTTGTCGTTTCATTAACTGAACCGTCTGCATCCCAATCATGCATGATGACTTCTTTGTTACCACCATCCACATAGTCCCATCGTTCACGAACTTGCGCATAGGTAGCCGCTTCTAGAGGTACTGCAGCGTCTAGGTCGTACTCTTTAAATTCACGAGATTCGTAATCGTATTCAGTCGTTGTTTCTCCCCCCTCAACCATGGTCTGCAACAGGTCTACACCGGACATTTCACCCGCCATGATGGCTTCTGCGAACAAATCAACCGTGCTGTAGCTTAACTCTCGCTCTGGGTCATCGGTAGTGACGCTGTCACCACCAGAGTCTGCGGGGTTAGATTCATCAACGTAACGGGTAAATTCCCACTGACCGCGAGTATCCCCCTCATCTGCGACACCGACATCATATACGTGGCTGGTAAAATCAAACTCGCCATCGAAGTTCAAGTCTGCTTTAAACGTTATCTTGGCCGTGAAAGTACCGTCATCGAGGTTCTGCACCGCTTGCTCTGTGAGTGTACTGAACACCGTTTTTACGCCAGCTCGTTGATAATATTCTGTAGCCGTGGCTTGATAGGTCAATGTGTTCGCGGTTTCATCGACAATTTCCGTTTCACTGCCTTCGACCGTGAAGTCTAATGAGATATCCATGTTGTCCGGCGTACCGTAGTAACTGTCTGTATACGAGTAATGGGTCACCTTACCGTCGGGGTATTCATCTTCTAGCTCTTCGGCAACTCGCTCATCCGATACGCGCTCGTCGACTTTACTTTCAGCTAGTTCGAGAATTTCGCCTGTGTCGCCTTCAGCGATAAAATCCCCCATCAAACGGTATTTAAGTTCTTCATCGGTCAAGGTGCTGTCTTCGAGCTCTTCTTTTAACTCGTCGACTGCATCGTCAATTGCTTGGTTCACTAGGCTTCCAAGCGCAACAAGCAGCGCTGCTATTTCCTCATCACTCAACTCATCGAGGTTTTGATCTTCCAGAACGGCGCTTACTCGAGATGTCAGCTCTTCATGAACTTGGGTAGTAAAAGGGTTGATGACCTGACCATCGAGTTCACCGTCTTCAAGATCATCAAAGTCGGCTTGTGTTAAGGGTGGCATCCCAAGAACAATGGCGTGTCCTTCTTCAGCATCTTCAAAAACTTTCTCTGCTTCATTGGCAGCAATTTTCTGCTCTAACTCTTCCATCGTGGTTGGGGGTTCAGTCCCCACATCGACAGAGTCGTTTGTTAACTGAGCCAAAATTGGCACACCTACTAAGGCGTCCTTTTGTGCTTCTGAAATTTGAAATGAATATGTACCATCAAGACCAGTGTTTGCCTGAGGTTCATCGGCACCTGGTTCACCATCTCTATCGATGTCCATCCAGACTAAAGCGTTATAGATGTACCCATCTACGACGGTACCATTAAGTGTGTACGTTTGACTGGCGCTCTCATCATTGTCATCACTGCCACACGCAGCGACCGTAGATGCAATAACAACAGCGAGCATAGTTTTGCGAGCTTCCATGTGTGCTCTCCTATCCAACATTTATGGTGCAGCTATTACCTCTCCTCTTTACTAGCTGCGGATTGAATTGTGTCGAACTCATCGACCCGGTAAATGTTAGCTATTGGTCGCATTTATTTGTGCAATTTATGTACAATCGTGAGCTTATTCACGCTTTATGCAACTTAATTAATAAATCGATCAGTAAAGTAATCACTCTGGCATGTTTTTTATAGATCCAATTGTCTTAAAAGCTCACAATCATCAAACTAACTGTTATATCAGTATGAAGTCAGACTTGATCTCTGACATGTTACCCCGTCCAATATTTCTACGTATTCAAAAAAGTTTCACATTTTATTTGAGTTCGATCACAACGGATTGGTAGCAATACTATTCAGTCACTTATCCGTTTTTTCTTATCTTAAATTAAGACCTAGCCAGACTATTTTCTGTAATTGATAGCTTTGATAGTGATTTTTACCGTCTATAATCCGTCTTGCAGCTGCTTGATTTCACTAAATTTATTAATTAGCTCATTTAGAGCTTCATGACTCCCGTTAAATGGATTTAAGTCGTTCCTTTGGGTAAGCGAGTTAACTATGAGACGTCAGAAACAAAACGAAATTTCTTGTTGGGTGCTTGGGTTTGTCGCAATGCTGCTGTTCTTTGTTGGTCCGGTTTCAGCTGATGAAGATGACCCAGATTTAGCCGATGCCCGCTTTATCTATCAAACCACATTTGGTCCTACTCCTGCTTTAATCGACCAAATAAACCAAACCAATTACGAGGATTGGATTACAGAACAAATACTTCTCCCTCCTACTTATCACAGTGATCTTTACTTCACGCCTTTTAGTAAAGGTGCGCAAGCTAATCGAGAAAATGCGTGGTATCAAACCGTTCTCACCGCGGATGATCAGTTGAGACAGCGAATGGCATACGCACTTAGTCAAATTTTGGTCGTGTCCCGCTATGGAGGAATTCTTTCTAGCAAACCCGATGGTTTAATCAATTATTACGATTTGTTGGTTGAGCATGCATTTGGCAACTATCGAGATTTGCTTTTACATACGGCGAAACATCCAGTGATGGGCAACTATCTCTCAATGATGGGCAGTGCAAAAGAAAATACCGTGACAGGCGCCCTACCTGATGAAAACTTTGCTCGCGAATTGATGCAGCTTTTCACTATTGGGTTATACCAACTCAACCTTGATGGTAGTGTTAGATTTGACCAAGAAACCGGACAACCGCTTGCAACATATTCGCAAGCAGACATACAAGAATTGGCTCGTGCCCTTACAGGTTGGAACAAGTCAGATACTTTGTTTGTGAAGCCAATGCGCGTCATTAACGGCCGTCACGATACGGGCGAAAAAACGGTATTGGGCACCATCATCCCAGCCGGATTGACAGCAGAGGAAGAACTAAATCGAGTTGTTGATCTCTTGATGGCGCACGACAACATTGCGCCATTTGTGTCTAAGTTGTTGATTCAACGATTTGTGACTTCCAACCCAACGCCAGAATACATCGCAAGAGTCGCCTCAGTGTTTAACAACAATGGTAAAGGAGTGAAAGGCGACTTGAATGCCGTGATCAAAGCCGTTTTGCTCGATGACGAAGCCAGAGGTTTAACCGCTCATCGCCCCATGAAAGTCAAAGAACCAATCCTCGTACTTACTAATTTTCATCGCGCTGCGGGGTTCACCCTAACCGCCACGCGATACGATGGCGCAGTGACATTAATGAACATTGCAAACCAAGGACCTTTGCGTTCTCCTTCTGTATTCAACTTTTATTCTCCCAATTACCAACCTTCATCGGATTTCGTCTTTACAGGTATGGTCTCACCCGAATATGAACTGTTTGACTGGTCTGTCTACAGTGAACTGGTCAATTTTATGCTCTATAGCGTACGCAAAGAATCCGGCGCCACTTATACGCTTGATATGGACGAGCTCTACAGCTTGTTAGACAACCACCCCGCGCTAGTAGACGCGATTGATGCGCGTTTCTTTGCTAACACAGCGTCTACTGGATTGAAGCAAGTAATGCTCGATGTCCTCGACAACTATCAAACCAACTATGTACCCAAAACCAAACTTGCCTTGGTGATATTCACTGCGGTATCTGGCAATGAATTTTATATTCAAGATTAGGAGCGAATTATGGATACTTCACGTCGAAACTTTATCAAAGGAACCGCTTCTCTTGGTGCATTGGCAACGGTTGGGCTACCAGGTTACACACTTGCCTCACCAAACAACGATTTTCGAGCGTTAATCTGTGTTTATTTAGCGGGTGGTAATGATGCGATTAACACCATATTACCATTGTCTGATTTTCATTATGACCAATATGCGAATGTCAGAGGCAAACTGTCTGTCGCTAAAAATACGATCATTCCGATTGGCCTCAATGCAAAAGACAACCAAGGTAATACCGTCCCTTTAGGAATGCACCCTAAACTTGCACGACTATCTGAGATGTTTGATAACGGTGACGCCACCGTCGTGCTCAATAGCGGAATTCTAGAACAACCAATGACGAAACAGGCGATCGAATCTGGTGATGTCCCGTTACCAGATCAACTGTTCTCACATAATTCTCAAACAAACTCTTGGTTGCGCGGTGGCATGGACGAATTTACCAACCTTGGCTGGGCAGGCAGAATGTTGGATGTAATGAGCCCTTCTTCTGAAATAACGCCTCTTTATAGCGTGCATGGTGATTCACTTTGGCTGCGAGGATTAGAACAACGTCAAACGGTATTGAAAAAAGACCGAGCAGTACAGCTAAGTGCCTTGAGCAATCCTTTATACAAAGAGATTTACGACCAACTTCAATCGACACCGACAAACAATCCATTCAGTGGCCATTTCAATCTCATGGTGGATGAGTCGATGACCATGAGCGGTGTTTTATCTCAACAGTTAAATGATGTCGATAACGCCCCTCTGTTTACGTCCAGTACATTGGGGAAACAAATGCAGACAGTCTATAAATTGATTGCTAGCCAAGGAGTGTTGAATCAACAACGCCAAGTCTTCTTTGTTAAGCACACCGGTTATGACGTCCATGATTCACAGTTGTCTAAGCACCCTGCATTACTTGGCGATCTCGCCACAAACCTCTTTGCTATGTATCGAGCTATCGAACGCTTGGGATTGAGTGACAATGTCACGACATTTACGATGTCTGACTTTGGGCGAAGAATGACAAATAATGGTAACGGTACCGACCATGGCTGGGGCGGGCATCAGTTATTAATTGGCGGAGCCGTAAAAGCTTCCCAACCTATTGGAACTTGGCCTGAGCTGGTCTTAGGTGGCGAAGATGACTATTCCAAAGGTCGTTTGATTCCGAAAATAGCAGCGGACCAAGTTGGCGCTACACTCGCACAATGGATGGGGATTGGTGACAATGCAGCGTTAGATTATGTGTTCCCAAACATTCGAAGCTTCTCTTCATCAAATCTTGGTTTTATGTCTTAACGCCTGCGAAGAAATAGGTACAAAAAAGGGAGCCTTGTGCTCCCTTTCGCTTATTGCTTGTTTTGACCAGTTAACCGCGAGCGCTAGTTATGCGTCTTCACCACGTGGGCGTGCGTTACAAAGCTTAATAGCACGCTCTAGTAACTCAAGTGCAGACTTGTCACTTTCAGGTAACACAGCGTCGCTTTCTGCAATTGGCGTTACGCGGTCACCCCACTTCAGCACCGCAGCGCCCCATGTTAGGCCAGCACCGAACGCTGCTAATAGCATGTTGTTACCTGGCTTAACACGGCCTTGTTCTAGCGCTTCACATAATGCGATTGGCACCGTCGCTGCCGAAGTGTTGCCGTAGTTTTGGATGTTCACAAACGCTTTTTCTTGCGGGATACCAGAAAGGTCACACAGTGTTTGGATGATACGAATGTTTGCTTGGTGCGGGATTACCACGTCGATTTGATCTGTGGTTAGTTCTGAAGCTTTCAAAACCGTTTTCGCCGCTAGACCCATGCCTTTTACGGCACGTTTGAAGATCTCTTGACCTACAAAGTTGAAGTCCCAGTAACCGTTGTCTTCCGCAAAGCGATCCATGCATGTACCAAACTTAGGCACGGAAAGGATGTCGCGCCCTTTTGCATCACAACCAATTTGCGATTGCAGTAGACCTGTTTCTTGCTCTGTACGGGTCAGAACAACTGCCCCGGCACCATCGCCGAACAACACAGCAGTGTCACGCATTGCCCAGTCAATGTAAAAAGAAAGACGCTCAGCACCAATAATGATTGCGTTTCGGTAGTTGCCCGATTGAATCAAACGTGTGCCTGTTTCAAGGCCGTATACGAACCCAGTACATGCCGCGTTTAAATCGAATGCAGCAGCAGAGCGAATACCAAGGTTTTGCTGAACCTTAGAAGCAATGTTTGGAATAAGAGAGTCAGGAGAGCATGTCGCAACAATGATCAGGTCGATGTCACTCGCTTCTACACCTGCACGAGCCATCGCGTGTTGCGCGGCTACCGTTGCCATGTCAGACGTGTTTACGTGGCTGATGCGACGGTTTTCAATACCAGTACGGGTGCGAATCCATTCATCTGAAGTTTCAAGGAAAGTGCTAAGGTCATCGTTAGAGAGCGTGGCTGGTGGAAGACATTTTCCCCAACCGGTAATTTCAGCGTAGTAATTTGTCATCGCAGACCTATTTATTGTTGTATTTTAATGAAATTTCTTAGAACCTGTTCAGGTCCAAATACAGACTTGCCGTCTTATAATTCGGCAGGCTAAAAAATAAGTATACAAATTATGAGGCTGACTGGTAAGTCATGTTTTCATCAAGTTGTCATAAAGGAAGAAGTCATGTCATCGTTTAAAACTCGTTGCCCGTCTTGTGGCGGTTTAAATCGTGTCCCTAATGAGCGAGTTGCAGAACCTGCAAGTTGCGGCAAATGCAAAAACGCTCTATTTGATGGTGCACCGATAGAAGGCACTGTCGATAACTTCTCGGCGCTGCTAGAAAGTAACACGCCAGTTGTGGTGGATTTTTGGGCACCATGGTGCAATCCATGTGTTGGTTTTGCGCCTGTTTTCTCGGATGTGGCACAAGAACAGACCGGAAACGCTCGTTTTGTCAAGATTGATACCGAAGCGCAACAGCAGCTTGCCGCTCAATTTGGTATTCGTAGCATCCCAACCATTATGGTTTTCAAGAATGGCCAGCGCGTTGACATGATCAACGGAGCACTACCGAAAACTGAATTCGATCAGTGGTTAAATCAAGCACTTAGTAAATAATCCACTTCGCCAGCCTCGTTTACAGGCTGGCGTTTTTATGCAGCATTTCTTCATAGAATTTCGATAAATATCTTTTATCGAAACGACTGAAATATATCGTTTTACTTGCCTATTAATTAGCCTCATATTCGCGCCGAATAACCCCTTAAATTTACTTAACTAATAGGCGCAAAACATTGGAAAACACAGTCGTTCCCGCAGCATCACCACGAGTCACAGTTCCGGTCGTAGCACTGTCTCTTTATGCAGTGGCATCAGGCTATTTGATGAGCTTGATTCCCCTCATGCTTGGTGAGTACAACATCTCTGCTGATTACGCGAGTTGGTTGGCGAGTGTGTTCTATGGCGGCCTATTAGTTGGTGCGATTTTCTTTGAGCGTGTCGTGCGATCCGTTGGGCACCGCAAAGCGTTTGTTGGATGTTTGGCGACCTTTTCTTTAACGATTATGGCAATGCCTATTCTTCCAAACGGTATGGTGTGGCTTGTTGCCCGCTTTATCGCAGGTATGGCGGTCGCTGGCGTGTTTGTGATTGTTGAATCATGGCTGATGTCTGGTGATGAATCGTCTCGTGCGAAACGTTTAAGCCTGTACATGCTTTCTTTGTACGGTGGTTCTGCACTTGGTCAGTTCGGTATTGGTATCCTTGGTGTAAGCGGCGGTGTACCTTTTATCGCAATCACAACGTTGATCCTAATGGCAATGCTAGTATTGCTGTTCATCGATTGTGAACAACCAAACAGCCACGAATCAACCGCACTATCGTTTAAACAAATTTCTAAGCTAAGCCACGCTGCAATCATTGGTTGTATTGTTTCTGGCTTAACCTTGGGTGCAATCTACGGTTTAATGCCTGTAGAGCTAGCAAACCGTAAAATTAGTCACCAAGATATTGGTACCCTAATGGCACTTGTCATCCTTGGCGGCATGTTGGTTCAACCTATGGTGACCACATTAAACAAATACATGGCTCGTACAGTCTTGATGGCGTTCTTCTGTATTTTGGGTATTTTCTCTATTGGTCTGACGTTTGTTTCTACCTCAGCGGTGGTTCTAGCAGTAGCGCTGTTCCTATTGGGAATGGCAACATTTGCACTGTATCCAATTGCAATCAACTTGGGTTGTGAAGGTTTAGAAGAGCGTTTCATTGTATCCGCAACACAAGTGATGTTGTTTAGCTACAGCATCGGCTCAGTTGCTGGTCCTGTAGTTGCTGATAAGTTCATGGGCCAAATGCACGGCTTGTTGGGCTACCTATTTGCAGCTTTGCTTGCGACTTGCATCTACATGCTCATCGCTGCAACAAAATCAAAGCATCAAATGGCTGCAGGTTTGTAATTCAAACCTCTGCAAAAAGACAAACAAGAACGAGGGTCAATGCCCTCGTTTTTTTGTTTCTGAATTCTCTACTTTATCGATCATTAGGTGATCATTAGAAATCAAAACGACTCATTGGTTTTGATTCTCCAGTAACCTCTTGCGATAACGTGTTGGCGAAGTGCCGTAGAACTTTTTAAATCGATGAGTGAAATTGTAAGGGTCACGATACCCCAAACGGTTGGCAATCATTGCGACTGACCAAGCTGGATACTGCAATAAGTCTGCGGCCTTGTGCATACGAAGCTCAATTAACTTGCTTCTCGGACTCATATTGAAAAGCTGTTTAGATAAACGGTTGAACTGTTCTTCACTGATAAAACACTGCTTGGCCATTTCGGCAATGGTCCACGGCAAGTGTAACTGACCTTCAACTTCGTTAAAGAGTGTTTGAACGCGCGATAGCGATGTACTGATTGGGGTTTCAACACTTTTTACCAATCGTTGCACTTCACTGATCAACAACTGACGAAACCCCGTTCGTCCCCCTATTTCGTTGTAGAGTAAGGTCATCAGTGACCATACCTGCTCAGAGCCCCTAAACGGCACCACGGTTTGCCCCAAGTCAGAGAGATACTGCCAAGCCTCTGTATTTTGGGGCAGAAGCCAAACCATCTTCCAGAGTCCTTTGCTTGGATTCATTTCAAATCGAAAACACGTATCTACGGGCAAAATAGTCAGCGTATAAGGCTCAATTTCTTTAACAAAATCCGGTGTAATCAAAACACCGCCACCTTCAATGGTAAACAGCAAGGTATGAACGCCCACTTTGTCTCGCTCGACATGGTAACCATCGCGCAGTTCAGCAAGCCCCGCCATAAAGATATCGGCTCGTTTCCATTCGGGGATTTCAGTTAGAGTCAGGAATCGTTCTTTACATGCGGGTGCTAAATGCACATCGTCGTGCCACTCTGTTTTGATGGCAAATTGTTCGATGACGGATTTGCACAGGTTTTGTGGTTTTTCGCACATGTATTTCTGTCCCTATTGGCTTTATATTCCTCACAAATTTCGAGGAGTAACTATGACGAACAATATTGGCATCAAAAACAGCGACAACTCTTTATCTAGCGGACTACTTAAGCAGATCGTCCGCTTGGGTTTCCCTGTCGCGATCCAGAGTGCGTTGGTGGCTATTCTCGCCTTGGCTGATGTTCTCATGGTTAGTGACTTTGGTAAAGAAGCAACCGCCGCTGTGGGAATTGCCTCAAAATGGTACTTTGTTGCAATCATGATTATGGCTGGCTTAGCATCGGCAAACGGCACACTCGTTGCTCAATATTGGGGACGTGAAGACGCGGTAAGCGCCAAAACCGTTACTGGTATAGCGATTCGGTTTGGTTTAAAAGTCTTGATTCCTGTTACCCTGATAATCACAGTCGGTAGCGAACTTATCATGCGTCTACAAACCAACGATACGCAAGTCATCGAACTCGGCTCCACTTACCTTTGGTATGCATTTCCTGTTCTGTTACTCACTCATATCATCATTGTTTTAGAAGCGAGCATGCGCTCTTCTGGTGACACCGTCACTCCTTTACTTTTGGGGGCGGTGACGATTGTTCTCAATATCGCACTTAACTTCTGGCTCATCAAAGGTGGTTTCGGTGTACCAGCAATGGGCGTTGCAGGTGCGGCTTTGGCGACAACGATTTCTCGCCTGTTCCAAGTGCTTGCAATGGTTGGTTACATGCGTTGGCGTAAGCATTGGTTATTGGAAGTGAAAGAAGGTTCTGAGCGCCCTTCTTTGTGGCTCTCTTATCGCCGTTTGGCGCTTCCAATGACGTTAGGTGCATTGCTTTGGGCAATTGGCACTATGGTGTATCAAATGATCTTTGGGCATATGGGCACAACAGAACTGGCGGTATTCAGCATGTTAGGCCCGTTTGAGTCGCTATGTTATTCCATCTTCTTTGGTATTTCGGTGGCGTGCTCTGTGATGATTGGCCAGTCGTTAGGGCGTGATGCTTTTGAACAAGCTCAGTACATGGCAAGCTTCTTCATTAAAGCGGTTTTTGTGTTTGGTATTTCGATTGGTGCGTTACTGCTACTAAACCGAGAATTAATCATTGCTGCTTTGAACTTAGACAACCCTGAGCTCTACCCACTTGCAGCACCTGCGGTGGTGATTTTATGCAGCGCGATTTGGCTACGCATGCTTAACATGATTATCATCAACGGTATTATCCGAGCTGGCGGAGACAATGTATTTTGTTTGCGTATGGACTTTATCGCGATGTGGATGACAGGCTTACCTTTGTGTGCGGTTGCTGCGTTTGCACTAGGTTGGGAATTCAAATACGTTTACGCGCTGATGATCACCGAAGAAGTGGTGAAATTAGCATTGTGTTATCGCAGATACACGCAAAAGTATTGGATTAAGAATTTAACGGTAGTGACAACTTCTTAATTCTTATGTTGGCTAGGATTTCTTACCCTCGCGCTCTGCACTCATCCGTTTGTGGCGATTCGACGCATTGGCAGCAGGTTTTTCAGGCACCTCGCGTTTCTCATGCATCAAGTGTCGAATTGCCAAGATTGGGTGTTTAAGCAACATTCTCGGCCCCGAATAACGCATCACTAGGCGCATTTGTTCTTTAGGCTCTGGCTTGTAACAGTGAATCGGACATTTGTTGCAAGTCGGCTTGTCTTCTCCGTAAGGACAACGATCAAGGCGCACTTCTGCATATTCTAATAATTCACGACATTCTGTACACAACTCACCTTTCGTACCATGGTGATCTTTGCAATAGACCTCAACCATAGCTTTAACGGTTTTAAATTCAGTGGCGAGTTTGCCCAGTAAAATGTCGCTCATTGTTCACCCTTTGATTACAGCGTCATGGTGTAGAGTTGTAAAGTTCGGCCATTATCGTAAGTCTGCTCAATACGTTCAAACTGAAAGCCCAATTTTTCTAGCAAACTTATACTACGATTATTGTCATTATTGGTGATGGCGACCAAGTTTTCTATTTTCATCTCGCCCCGAGCAAAATCAACCACGACACTCGCCGCTTCTTTTGCGTAACCTTTGCCATAAGCGCTAGGTAGATAACCGTAACCAATATCAAACGCCGTTAATGTGTCGCGTTTGACCAAACCACAAATGCCTATAGGTTGTCTATCATGATTGGTTTCTACCACCAGCAAACTGACGCCCTTGAGTTCTTGCATCCTTAACATGTTGTCTTGAATGTAGCGTTTTGCTTCTTCTAAGGTGCGAATCTGCTTGTCACCGACGAAACGATAAAAGTCAGGTTGATTGTAGAGTTCTAAAATAAAAGACGCATCTTCTACACTAACAAGGCGAAGTGTCAGGCGTTCTGTAATAAGTGTTTTCATAAGGAATCCATTAGGCTTGTAACTTGGTGGAAAAATCACTATCCTGCCCCGCTAAATTAAAGGACCAACACCATGAACCGCAAGAAGAAAATCAACTCGATCTTAAAAGCGAAGTTGAAAAAACAAAATGCAAAGCTTCATAAGAGCAACAAGCCTCGCTACATCTCAAAAGCAGAGCGTGCGAAGATGGAAGCCGAAGAGCAAAACCAGACGGCAGAACAAACGTCTGAAAATGTGGTTGAAACGCAAACCACTGATGAAGCTTAAATAAGAAAAGCCGCATAATGCGGCTTTTTTATCCAAATTTAACGTGCTTATTTGTATTTCGAATACTGACGTCTAGTACTCAAGGCTGTAGTTAAGCGTGAACGTACGACCTCTTCCCTTGTAGTCATAAGCAGAAGACTCATAGTGAGTCGCATACAGGATTTGCGCACGTTGTCCCCACACCGTGGTGTAATCCTCGTTAAATAAGTTTTGGATTCCGAATCCTAACTGCCCCATAGGTAGCGTCACGTTACCCAATAGATCAAACGTTGTGTAGCCGTCTAACTTGTTATTGGCATCATCTTCATAATCAAACATGGTTTGGCTCTGTAGGCGTAACGCGTAGTCGTTTTGATACCAGGCCGCCCAAGCATTCGCCTTTGATGAACTTGCTTTGCCTGCATTTAAATCTTCCCATTTGCCGTCAGTTTTTAGCTCAGACACCACATAGTGACCAGATGCACCGACGAGAACATCGCTAGTCACCCAGTAGTTGATGTTCGCTTCAGCACCGTAGACGCGTTGTTCATCATCGACATTCGTAATCAAAAGTGTGTTACGGTCGTATTTGATTGAGTTGTCGGATAATGAATAGTAACCCGCGGCTTGTAATGAGAGCGCATCTTTATCCAGTCTGTAACCAATCTCATAACTGTCCGTTTTAATACCAGACATTTTTGAATCAGAGACGTTAATACTGTCTTGCAATACATAATGACCATTTGCATCGACCGCTTCATATGTCCCTTGACCATAATACTTCGCGGGGTCTGCTAATTGGAAACCTTGCGAGAAGTTCGCCCAAACTTGCGATTCATTATTGATCTGATAAATCGTGCCTAGGTTAAACAGACTTACCGAATAATCAGTACTGCCACCCGGTACGGAATCAGCAGATGCTCCTACGCCCGCCGCAATTTTCTTTTGCACGCTGTATGCGACAAAATCATCAATCTGGTTATCTATATATTGGTAGCGATAACCAGCTTGCACAGACCAATCGTGGTTAATTTGGTAATCACCTTGAACAAACAACGCATAAGAAGACACATCGACACCAGGGTAACGACCGACTTGAGCGTATGTTTTATTTACTAGGTTGCCAGAGTCATTTGCAATGGTGGGATTAAACAGTGCTTGGTTGCTGTCAAATCGGTCTAGGTAGGCATCTACCCCATAAACTAAATTGAATGACTGCCAAGCCTTCGCTAACGCTAAGCGACCAGAAAAGACTTCGGTTTCTTGTTGAGATGCACTTTGGAAATAGGGAGTAAACGTCTGGTCTTCACTACGGTAAGAAACCTCACCAATTAATTGATGACCAAATACCGCGTCATGGCTGTAGCTGGCGCTTAAGAGCAAACGCTCTGTGCCGTGTTCACGATCTGAATCAAACCCTTTACGTACATCCACAAAGTCGCGCCCGACAATGTACAAACCATACGGCGAATCTTGCTGGCTATCGTAATACTGGGCAACAAGATTAAGTTGGCTGGTTTCAGACGTTTGAATTTCTGTTGACCCCATGACATCGAGCGTTGAATTATACTGAAGTGATCCTTGAGAGATATCTGGTGTGACAATGTGACCGTTCCCATCGTAAAAACCTTGCGTTTCACTGTACACGACGGCGCCACGTGCTGTGACTTTTTCGGTGCCATCAGAAATAGACTGTGCGACTTTGTAATCGAAGTCTTCACTGCTGTTAAAACCCGATGTACCACTAACAAAAGACTCAAATGCAAGATCTTCAGAAGCCGCTTTCTTAGTTACGATATTAATCACACCACCTGTCGCGCCAGCACCATAAATCGATGTGGCTCCTGAAAGCACTTCAATTCGTTCAATATTAAATGGGTCTATGGCTTCAAGTTGACGGCTGATGGGGCGAGAAGATTGCAGCGATACCCCATCTATCATCACAAGCATGGCTCGGCCGCGTAAGTTTTGACCGTAGTTGGTTCTTCCGCCGGTACCAACGTCCAATGACGGAATTGTCGCAGAGAGAATATCACCCAGCGTTTTACCCGCTCGATATTGTTGAGAAATTTGTTCTTGATCGACAAACCAAACGGAGCCGGGTATATCCGAAATGGATTTAGGAACAACGCTACCTACGACCACCATTTGCTCGTCGGCATTTTTCTGTTGAAGAATAGATTGGTCAGCGAGGGCCTGTGCTGCATAGCCACTGCTCATCGCGAGCACGATGAGATTAAGAGAAAACTTCCTTTTTATCATTGTCTTTATCTTTTTATAAACTTAAAGAGATGACAATAATACTCATTCGCACTCACATATCGAGCATTGTTACATATGTTATCAATATGTTAGCCCTGCATATTTCTCGATCTGATTAACTGTTTATTTTTATCCGTTCTTGGGCAGTCTTCGCAGAGTTGTCTTCCTTCACATTTGTAAACCAGACAACAGCTCTTGCGTACTAATTTTAGTGGCTGCTCTTCGCCTACATTATACAAAGACGAGACGTTGGTCGTATTCAATCCAAGCGCCTCTAACCACAAATTGGCTTGGGCTTGAATCATCTCATTAGTAAATTGCGGAAAGTTTTGTTGTAGTCGTAGTAAGCAAGACATAACGCCATCAGACATCAATTGTTGAGTAAACCCGGGGCGAATTCTTGTCCATTCGCTCATTTGAATTTGGTAAAAGTCGTAAACCTCACGTATTTGCCCACCCGCTTCTTTTATTAAGTCCTCAATTTCCCCGTGAACATGTTGTTCATCAGGGAAACGGTAACCCGTGACAAAACCAGAGTGAACGTACTGTCCCATGCCTCTTAGGTTAGGTAGCGTGTGAAAGCCATAAATAGAAATGAATACCACAAACATCGGTTGCCAACACAGTAAGTCCCATGTTCGAGTAAGCCAATAGGCTTTACCGGCCTCTGGATGCACCTTTGAGAGCGTTTGATAGAGTTCTTGAACAATTGGATTGATGTCATTATCGAGATGGATAGCACCCGGTTCAATTACACCAATACTGCCATGTAAATAAGGCGTGACCTCTTTAGAGTAATGAAATAGTTGTTGGAAAAATTGTTCAGACATGGCTGTACTTACTGACGCTATCATTTGCAAGCAGTTATACTCAAGCATCAAGGCGAATGCAAATGGTTATCAGTATGATTTATTCCTTTGCACTAATAATCAAATAACGATCAACAGAAAAAACTCGCTGCTTTTATTGAGTCCAAACTCAAGCCAACAAGCATATAGAGCAAAATTCAAACAGAAATAACTCCAATCAGTGCACCAAAATGGACAGGTTTAACCTTAGACACGGACGATTCAAACATTCCAACAACACCCTTTCAATGCATCATTAACACTGACACGGCTCAGCGTGAGTTATTCCCAATTATTGGACATTGCTGTTTCCTATAAAACAGAATGTGAACAAAGCTAAGTATTTTTTCCTTGAATACCGAAACAATAGAAGTCCCTGTTTCTAATAAGGAAATTAAACATGTTGTATCTTGAGTTTCTATTTTTGCTCGTGATGCTGTATATCGGCTCACGGTATGGCGGCATTGGTCTTGGTGTCGTTTCTGGTATTGGTTTGGTCATTGAGGTTTTCATCTTCAAAATGCCTCCAACCTCTCCGCCAGTGACCGTAATGCTGATCATCCTCGCGGTGGTCACTTGTGCCTCCATTCTTGAAGCCGCAGGTGGCTTAAAATACATGTTGCAGGTGGCAGAGCGCGTATTACGTAAGAACCCTAAACGCGTCACGCTTATTGCGCCGTTCGTGACTTACTTTATGACTTTCCTACTTGGTACTGGTCACGCGGTTTACTCTATCATGCCAATCATTGGCGACGTTGCGCTTAAAAACGGCATTCGTCCTGAGCGCCCTATGGCAGCAGCATCGGTTGCTTCTCAAATCGCCATTACTGCATCACCAATTTCAGCAGCAGTGGTTTACTACCTTGCACAATTGTCTGATATCCAACACGAGATCACCCTACTTTCTATTTTACTCGTTACTGTGCCTGCCACATTGTTCGGTACTTTGCTGATGTCCCTTTACAGCTTAAAACGCGGTAAAGAACTTGAAGACGATGAAGAATACCAAGAACGTCTAAAAGATCCGGTTTGGAGAGACAAGATCCTGAATACAACCGCAACTTCGCTCGATGAAATATTGCCCGTAAGCGCACGTAATTCAGTATTGCTATTCATTCTATCGATTCTCGTGATTGTAGTGATTGCTATGTGGCCGGAAGTTCGAACTATTGTCGACGGCGGCAAACCAATCAGTATGGCGGTGGTTATCCAAATGATGATGCTCTGCTTCGGCGGTATCATTCTGCTTGCGACAAAAACCGATCCACGTGATGTTCCAAACGGCGTGGTCTTCAAATCCGGTATGGTGGCGGCGATTGCGATCTTCGGTATCGCATGGATGTCAGACACCTACTTCCAATACGCAATGCCTCAATTTAAATCCGGCATCGTAGAGATGGTAACTAGCTACCCTTGGACCTTCGCTCTTGCACTATTCATCGTATCGGTTGTGGTGAACTCTCAAGCAGCGACAGCGCGTATGATGTTGCCAGTCGGTTTAGGTCTAGGCTTGGAGCCAGCATTGCTTATCGGCTTGATGCCAGCGGTTTACGGCTACTT
This sequence comes from Vibrio sp. MOR3, assembly GCF_001557775.1. Lineage (NCBI taxonomy): Bacteria > Pseudomonadati > Pseudomonadota > Gammaproteobacteria > Vibrionales > Vibrionaceae > Vibrio > Vibrio sp. MOR3. Next base: position 997,166 of record NZ_LNRD01000001.1, read on the forward strand.
CTTTATTCCAAACTACCCTTCGGATATCGCAACTGTGAACTTCGATACCTCAGGTACAACTAAGATTGGTAAGTGGTACTTCAACCACTCATTCATGTCTGTGGGTTTAATCGGCGTGATTGGTGCGTGTTGTTTGGGTTACTTACTAGGACAAATGATCATTCCTTCGTAAATCATCTGAATCAGAATAAGGGGCGAGTCATTGTACGTTTGCGTACAGCCTGAAGTGACTCGCCCTTTCTTTGATTCTCGAAGCTATACAGCTAGGCGAGATTAGAGAAGAAAGTCTTCATCGATAGCGACGAAGTTATCGGCACAATCGATCAAGGTTTGAGACGTAAGCCTAGGTACGCCATACACTGTGACTCTCTTATTGAAGCGCTGCTGAATTCGCTCAACCAGCAAGCAAAAGTCACCATCACCAGAGACCAATACGACTTCATCTACGTCTTGTGCTACTTCGATGGCATCAAGTGTAATACCCACATCCCAATCGCCTTTTGCACTACCGTCACGTCGCTGAATAAACGGTTTAAGCATGACTTCGAAGCCTACACCACGCAGGATATGATGAAATTGACGCTGCTTCGGGTCATTACTCGCAATCGCATAAGCTTTTGCACTCGCCACTTCTTTCCCTTGTGTCGCAACATACCAAAACTGGTTGTAATCAAAATTGCTGCGGTACGCTTCGCGGCAGGTGTAATACACATTCTGCACATCAACCAAGATGGCGATCTTTTGTTTGCTTTCCGAATTCATCAAGTTCTATGCCTTATTTGTTTGTGCCATACCCTAAGCGAACTTGCGCCAAAGCACAATGAACTAATTCCACTAAACTTATCGTATAACCTGATAATCGGAGTTTCGCGTTTCAAGGAGGGAAACCATGAACAAGCCTACTATAGCCCTGTTGCTTTCATGCCTCATATCAAGTGCCGCGTTTGGTTACCCTGCCCACTCTCAATATTGGCCACACCGCAGCGTCTTATATTTTGCGCCAGAAAACGACAATCATGTGAAACAGTTTTTGCTAGAGGCTTTAATGAATGAGTGTGAACTTGAAGACAGAGACGTGATAACGCTCGTCATTGCAGAAGATGGGTATACAGAGCCGTCTTGGTTGAAAGAAGAGTTTGACCTTAAGATGCTAGCCAAACTTTACGAAGTGAAACAAGGCCAACACACGGCGATTCTATTAGGTAAAGATGGTGAAGAGAAACACCGCTGGGGAGCGAAAACCGATTGGCAATTCATCAACAATCTGATCGATGAAATGCCAATGCGTAAAAGGGAGATGCAGCAGAAACGCAGTCCTTGCGCGATCTAACGCTTAAGATTAAGTCTTCGGCTACTTGCCGAACCAATCCAATTTGTTGTGCAGCTGAGTAACGCTACCAACCACAATCAATGCCGGGCTCACGGCTTGCTCTGCCATGCTCGATAGCTCGTTCAACTTTCCTTGGAACACGCGCTGCTCTGGTCGCGTACCGTTTTCAATAATGGCGCATGACATCTCAGGATCTAGCCCGTGAGTGATCAGCTTATCCATAATGTGGCCGCTTTGCTTCAAACCCATGTAGAACACAAGTGTGTTATTGGATTGTGCTAGAGAACGCCATTCAATTTCGCGCCCATCTTTTTGTACATGACCTGTGATGAACTGTACGCTTTGTGCATGGTCACGGTGCGTTAATGGAATTCCGGCATAAGCCGTTGCACCCGCCGCCGCCGTAATACCCGGCACCACTTCGTATTTGATGCCAAATTCTGCCAGCTCTTCTAGCTCTTCACCACCACGGCCAAAGATAAATGAATCACCGCCCTTTAGACGCACAACGCGTTTACCTTCTTGCGCTTTCTGCACCAAGATTTGGTTGATTTGATCTTGAGGTACGCAGTGAAAGTCCAACTTCTTGCCAACATAGATCATCTCTGCTGATGCGTGAGCCAATTCCAGAATGTCTTTCGACACCAATCGGTCGTAAACCACAACTTCAGCCGCTTGAATGGCTTTTAAGCCTTTTACGGTAAGCAGATCTGGGTCACCAGGACCGGCACCAACAAGAGAAACAAAGCCGCTGTTTAAAGATGAGTTAACAGTAGTCATATCAACGCCTATCGAAAAATTTAGATATAAAGAGTAACACTCGCGTTATGCACTTAGGGTTAAAACCACTCTAAGGAGTTATTACTTTTTATAGCTAAACCAATAAATATGTCGCGAAAGCGAAAGTTAAAAATTGAAATCCAGGTTGGTGAATGGTCCCGCCCATCCAGAAGCGGGACCATATTAAGTGTGTTACCGGTGAATGGTTATTTAGCCATTGCTGGCTGTGCTTTTACTTCTTCTTCAGCATTGATAGAAGGCGCAGTTTTTGCGTGAGTTAGGTACAGTGGAATACAAGTCATCACTAGACCACCAACAATATTACCTAGGATGGTTGGGATAAGGTTGAAGTTCAACCAAGTCGCGATACCAAAATCAGCACCTAGGATCATACCTAGTGGGAATAGGAACATGTTTACTACTGTGTGCTCAAATACTAGTGCGAAGAAGATGAAGATTGGGAACCACATCATTGCTACGCGACCAGACACTGAACGTGCTGTCATGTTGCCGATAACGCCTAGACACACCATTAGGTTACAGAAGATGCCGCGTACGAAACACGTGATCCATCCGTCCATCCCCATGTTTTCAAAACCAAGGCTACGCGCGGTAGAAACAGCGACAAATTTCTTCGCTACTGCGTTCAGTTCTAGAGAGAAGTTACCTGTTAGAGAGATAGCAACTAGGTAAGCAACGATTAGAGAACCGATAAGGTTACCCAAACCGACAAGCCCCCAACAACGGAAGATGCGGCCCCAAGTGATGCCTGGGCGGTTTGCAAACTTAGCTAAAGGAGCAAGACCGAATACGCCAGTAACGAGGTCGTAACCCATCACACTTAGAATCACGAAACCAACAGGGAAGACAAGTGCACCTACAATACCAACGCCAGTTTGAACGATAGTCGTAATCGCAACAACGACCGCAAGTGACAGGATAATACCTGCCATTGTGCCGCGAAGTAGCAAATCGCGAGTGCTGGTGTTTGTTTTCGCTTCACCCACGTTAATCATGGTTTGTACGAATTCAGCAGGTTTAAAGTCTGTAGACATGAATGTGTCCTTATTCAAAAGTTGAAAGTTAAAAATTAAAGATTGAATAGAGAAAGGCTTCCCGTTAACTCAGTAACACCTTGCTTCCTTGTCCCCCGCAGGTGAACATCGAAAAACCTTTACCTATTAAATCTAGATTTCGGTTCATTCCCTCCCCCGAAGAGAAGGGAATTTAACCAAGCTCTTATGCTGAGATTTCGACTTTGCCTTTTGTTACACGCGTTTTGTACGCTTTCACGTTAAAGTGTTCGTCTTCCATGCACGCACCTGTTTTCAGGTTAAAGCGTTGTTTCTTAAGTGGGCTTGCCACCCAAAGCTCGCCTTGGTGCTCACAGATCAAACCGCGAGAGAGCACGTTTGATTGGAAAAAAGGGTCTGTGTTGCTAATCGCTAGCACTTCTTCCGCTTCAGTTGGACGAAATACCGCTACTTGTTGACCATCAACCAGTGCACAAACACCTGTGCCCGGTACGATGTCGCTAATTTGGCAAATCTTTTCAAATGACATAATCAACCTTCCCTTATGCTTCTGTAATCGCTACGTGTAGGATGTCGCCTTTCGCTTCAGGGTGCTTCTCCGTGAAGGTTGCTGGGCGGTGCTGTTCGCGTTCTTGTACAAAAACAACATTGTCATCGCGTTTATCTGAGTTAACGAAGTGTGCAAAACGAGTCAGCTGTGATTCATCATTGATGGTTGCAGTCCACTCACACTCGTACTCATCGACTAGTTTCGCAACATCAGTTTCTAGCTGAGCATTAATGCCAAGTTTGTCGTTAACAATCACTTCGCGTAGGTAGTCAACGCCACCTTCCATGTTTTCCATCCAAACTGATGTACGTTGTAGTGGCGCAGCAGTACGGATGTAGAACATCATGAAGCGGTCGATGTACTTGATCAGAGTCTCTTTGTCTAAGTCGCTCGCTAGTAGGTCTGCATGACGAGGTTTCATACCGCCGTTACCACATACGTACATGTTCCAGCCTGCGTCAGTCGCGATGATACCAAGGTCTTTACCTTGCGCTTCCGCACACTCACGAGTACAGCCAGAAACACCGAACTTCATCTTATGAGGTGTACGAATGCCTTTGTAACGATTCTCGATGTAAGAACCTAGGCCAACAGAATCTTGAACGCCGTAACGACACCAAGTAGAGCCAACACATGTCTTCGCCATACGAAGTGCTTTTGCGTACGCTTGACCTGTTTCGAAACCAGCGTCGATAAGCTTGCGCCAGATCTCTGGAAGATCGTCTTTTTGAGCACCAAACAGACCAATACGTTGAGCACCAGTTACTTTGGTGTATAGGTTGTATTCTTCTGCAACAGCGGCAAGCACGCCCAAAGCTTGAGGCGTTACTTCACCACCCGCCATACGTGGGATTACTGAGTAAGTACCGTCTTTTTGGATGTTACCTAGGAAGTTATCGTTCGTGTCGTGCAGCTTAACCAGTTGTGGCTTAAGAATGTGCTCACCCCAACAAGAGGCCAAGATTGAACCAGCCAGTGGTTTACAAACTTCACAGCCATAACCTTTACCGTATTTCTCTAGAAGCTCATCAAACGTTTTGATCTCTTCAATGCGGATTAGGTGGAACAACTCTTGGCGTGAGTATGCAAAGTGCTCACACACGTCGTTCTTCACTTCGATACCAGATTTAGCAAGCTCAGCATTTAGAACAGAGGTCACTAGAGGAATACAACCACCACAGCCTGTACCTGCGCCTGTTACTGCTTTGATGTCGCCCAATGTGTGGTGACCATCAGCAACTGCTTGTGCGATCTTGCCTTTTGTCACGTCAAAGCATGAACAAATAACCGCGCTCTCCGGCAATGCGTCTGCACCCAAAGAAGGTTTTTCAGCCCCTGCGTGTGCTGGTAGGATCAACGCATCTGGGTGTTCTGGTAGGTCGATTTCGTTCAGCATAAGCTGTAGAAGATCACCATAGTCAGACGTATCGCCAACCATTACTGCACCTAGCAGTTTCTTGTTGTCTTCCGATACGATAAGACGTTTGTAAACTTCTTGTTCTTCGTTTTGGTAAACGTAACTCTTACAGCCTTCAGTGCGACCGTTCGCATCACCGATAGAACCAACTTTCACACCAAGCAGTTTTAGCTTCGCAGACATGTCAGCGCCTTCGAACTTGCTTTCCGTGTTTCCAAGTAGGTGATCCACTGCAACCGTCGCCATCTTGTAGCCAGGAGCCACAAGACCGTAGAACATTTCGTTCCAAGATGCGCACTCACCGATAGCGTAGATGTTTTCATCAGACGTTTGGCAGTAGTCGTTAATGGCAATACCACCACGTGGCGCAACGTCTAGGTCCATCTGACGAGCCAGTTTGTCTTGAGGTCGGATACCTGCCGAAAATACAATGAAGTCTGTTTCTAGTTCAGTGCCGTCAGCGAAACGCATAACGTTGCGTGCGCTTTCCCCTTCTGCTGCAATCTCAAGCGTGTTTTTGCTGGTGTGAACGTTCACGCCCATACGCTCGATTTTTTGACGAAGCTGATTACCACCAGCAAGGTCAAGCTGCTCAGCCATCAGTTTTGGTGCGAACTCAACCACGTGAGTTTCCACACCCAGAGCTTTTAACGCGCCTGCAGCTTCAAGGCCTAGAAGACCACCACCGATAACCACACCAGATTTGCTTTTCTTCGCACACGCTTCGATCGCTTTTAGATCTTCGATAGTGCGGTAAACAAAACAGTCTTTGCTTTCATGACCTTTGATAGGCGGTACAAATGGGAATGAGCCAGTAGCAAGAATCAGCTTGTCATATTTAATTTCACGACCTGTGCTTGAATAAACAATACGGTTTTCACGGTTGATGTTAATCGCGCGCTCGCCGATCAACATATTGATGCCGTGTTTCTCGTAGAAGCCTTCTTTTACTAAAGAAAGTTCATCTGCAGTATGGTGAGAAAAGTAAGAGGAAAGGTGCACACGGTCGTATGCGACTCGAGGTTCTTCACAAAAAACCGTGATATCCATATTAGAGACATCGGTTTTCTCGACTAAGTCTTCGATGTAACGGTGGCCTACCATACCGTTACCGACGACTACTAGCTTCAACTTGCTCATTGTACTTCCTAAGGGTTAGGTTCTTAACTGTCTGCATTGTTAATTGTGAAAGAAAATTAATACATGATGTAAATCAATTACGGAATTAAACTACCCTAAAGGGGTAGGAGCACTTTTTAACCCGTATTTAAACCTTTGCTTTCGTAACTTCAACAAAATTAATGTAACCCGAATAAAATAAGATCACCCTTTTTGTCATATTTCTTAATAACAAACAAAAAGCAAGCACCAAAGTGCTTGCCTTCTCTGTTCAAAAAATTATTTAAATTCAGTCAATTAGACAATGCCTCGAGACGTACCTACCCTCCGCCCTTCTTCCATTTCCCATTGAATGCCGTATTTGTCTATCCAGTAGAAGAAGGAAATCGGGAATCCGTCGAGCTTTTCAGGATGATATTCATCCGACGTATTGATCATGGTTACCCCTTCTTGTTGTTTTAAGTAACGGAAGACTTCACCACAGTTTGAAACTTCTAGCGCGACATGACGAGGGCCGCCTAAGTCATAAGTTTTTGGTTGAGGGGGGATGTCTTTTGTCCCGATTGGTGTGTGATATTTCATCAATTCAAGATAGACCGACGCATAAGGATGCTTCACAAACAGCACGTCAACGACAACATCTTGTCCAGCTAAACCTGCATCTTGGTTGAACTCGGCCATACTCACACCGCGGTAATCCATTTTTTGCCGCTGAGCATCAAGTGCGCGTTCAAAGCCGAGTACTCGCTGGTAGTAATCAGCCGCAGCATCAACATCATCGACAATGACATTGATATGAGATAACCCAAGTACAAATGCACCAATGTCGCGCTCCGCTAAACGCTTGAGCATTTCCGGTTCAGCATCTGGCGATACTTCAACTACATAGTCGACCTCTCGTCCCTGCTCTATCGATTCATTGCAAACCAGATAGGCTTTCTCTTTGTGTTTGTCCGTATCACTTGCCGCGATCTCCAGCTTGGCCTCCCAAGAATGAGATACAAACCATTCTGGATTCACCACATAAGCTGCAGCAACCATATCGAAAGGGATGAACCCTTCTTTTGCACCAAAGAGCAGTTTCCACTCTGTCCACCAAATCATTGAGTGTTGTTCCAGAAAGTGGCTTAAACTGCTGGCGTGGCTCATGGCTCTTAGTTCAGAAAAGTTCACCCAGACATCCGCACACACCTCAAAAGGAACCAATGTTAAAGGTACATCGCTACTTAAAAGTACTTCGAAAGCCGCTTCGTCGACCTCAAAGTTGAGATCGCGAAATGGACGCGTTTGATGTTTGCTCGCGACAAAATGCTGGTCGGTACTGCGGCGGCCTGCAACACAAACGATCTTTTCGATGTTGTGAAGCACATCAGGGTAATGTTTAATCAGCAGTGCAATATTGGTTAACGCACCAATTGCCAAAATAGTCAGAGGCTCTTGTTTTAGTTGATCAGCAAGATCGGTAACGGCTTTTGGAACCCCCACAGCAGAGTCAAAGAAGCTTGCACTTCCCTTTGAAACACTCAGATATGTCGGACCAAACTTTTGGATAAAAGACTGTGCGATTTCAGTCGTCACTTCAATATCGTCGCAGTTACCCAATGTAGAGCTTACTCCAACAATATCCACTTCTTGGCTTCGAAGTAACAAGCCCAGTGCATACCCGTCATCGACATCACATGGCTTTAAACCACTCTTGTGACCAATGGTGATATCAGTATCCACCCATAAACGTGTTTGTGAGCCGCAAAACTGTTTATCTTCCCCAATATGATGCATGGAGACTCCTTTCTCTTTGCTATTTTTTGAATTTAGTTTGGCCAGCGTGGGCCGGTGAAAAACTGGACAAATACCAGTTAAATTTGGATAGGCTTCGCCATGATCACCGTATTTCGGCCAGTGTCTTTGGCGGTGTATAGGTTTTTATCTGCAATTTCAAAAGCACGCTCTAGTGCTGCCTGACAGGATTCAAAGGTTGGTTCTTGTGCTGAGAGTGTTATTGGAACAGCGCCAACAGAGATAGTAACTACACCAGATGGTTGATTCTTCATATGTGGTATAGAGAGTGTTTCTACGGCCTGCCTTAAACGTTCGACTTTAGAATTCAGGACGTCAGGATTGTTACCATAAACGAGCAGAGCAAACTCCTCCCCACCCAAACGATAAGACGGCTGGTCTGCCCCAAGCTGTGAACGGAATACTTCCGCCACGTCACAAAGTGCGTTATCCCCTTCGGTATGGCCATAGGTGTCGTTAAACTTTTTAAAGTTATCGATATCACACAGAACAAAGCAGACGTACTCCATAGTCTTGAGTGAATCTCGAACAAAGAACGGCGCGCTACGTTTATACAAAAACCGAGAACCAACCCCTGTCAGCGTATCAGTATCTGTTTGTTGACGAAGCACACGAAGTTGATTTTTGATCTTGGTGATCAAGCTAGAATATGAGCGTGCCAACTCGCCAATTTCATCAGAACGTCGGATTTCCGGAATATGGGATTGATCTATTTTCTCAATGTCTTTCTTCATCGAAGTAGACAAACGCTTTAATGGGCTAACGATCCACATCGTAACGACATAGATAAGTATCATTGAAATCAAGATGGCAATGAGCGCTTCACGACTTAGCTCTTTGATGAGGTTTAACTTGATATGGTCGAGCTGGCTTGCATCCAACACTGCCCAGATGTAGCCACCGTTATTGTTACGAAGTGGTAGGCAAACATGCAGCACTGACAAGGTAGAATCGTAATAGAAGTCAGTTTGACGTAGCACATCCTTATTCCAAGGTAATTCCGTCTCCCTGTTTAAACGCTGGCTATCTTGCAACGCATCGAGGTCGATGCTCGTTTTGTTTACCAGATATTGGAGCTTATTCCGTTTTATCTCATCTTCATCAGGCGTCATTGAAAGCATACGAAGTAGATTATCTTTTTGTCCCTTTAAGCTGCCTACTTCGTAATCACTGACATCAATCCGCCATACTTGGTTGGTTTGAGCGAGGTAACGCACAGCTACCTCTTGAGTTTTGTAATCCGATACGCCAGACACTTCGACGAAAAGCAAATCATCGATAGCATTCAAATTTGCCTTAGTAGATGGCATCATTAAGTTTGCGTAATTCCGCCCTGCGATCGATCCAGACAAGAAGGTCATTTGAGAAGAAAGGTGAGTTTTTGCCATGGTCGCAGCATGTTCAATGCGCATATCCCATTCGCTCTGGAACCGAGTCAATGACAAACCAAAGATAATCGACATCACTAACACCAGATGCGAAACAAACAACATCTGGTTAATCGTAAGCCAACCAAAAACTCGCGTGCTCATTTTTGCTACTACTTGTCTTTGTACACACCTAAGACAGGCTCTGCACACGTTCCGTTGATACAGATATCTTGATAGGTCGTGTGACAGCTTTGACAAAAAGAAGGTTCGAGAGATGGATGAGTATGACTGATGTCTTTTCCTTGACGATCATAACTTCCGTATATCGCCATACCGCCAATGTGCTCTGTTACCCAAACGATGCCATCGACTTCAGAAATGGCAACGGCTGTTGGACCATCGGTATATGGTCCGTGGGTTTTATATTGTTCTAGTTTTGCTGGGTTAACTCGGATCGTCAGTGGCGAACCCTGACCATTATTGATCCAGCTATAAGCTCGAACAGATTCTTGTATAAAAAGAGAAGTATCTGGAGGTAGAACCGTGTCTGCTGGTAGGTTTTGTGACTCTTTTACAACAGGCCAATCGAGCCACCCTTCTGGGTAACTGGCCATTGAAGCAGCGAAAGTTGAACAAGACGCAGCACTTAACACCAAGGCTAGCATTCGCCTGCTTTTACGACTAAACACGTGTTTTTCTCCCTAAAACAACAATGGGCTCGTCCTGAGCCAAAATCAAACAATGTCATATATTAACAATACGTTATATATGATGTTATCAATTAGCCTTTAGTAATGCACCAAGTTTATAATTAACAACGTTCTGTTAATAGAGTTGAATGTGCAAAACTGGAACATAAAATTGTGGTGTTAAGTCGAAAATGAGGATTACGTCGAATTTGACGCAATAAATATCGGTTACTGATGAGTAAATTTATGAACAAACGTCTTAAATTTTGACTTATTGAGTGAATGGTCAGAGGTCTTAAGTGAAGTGATTGTGTATTAAGAAGAAGATGGAGGCGCCTCCCGGAGTCGAACCGAGGTCCACGGATTTGCAATCCGCTGCATAGCCACTCTGCCAAGGCGCCATTTTATCGTTTCTAAGAAGAAACATTGAGGTTTTCGTTAGGGTTAACCTTTTCGATGGTCAATGTGACAGATTCTATTCAAATTTTCTAGAAGCTAAATCAGCCTCAAATAATTTAAATAAACACACTAACCTAATCGTACGTTCGATAATGAGATGCGATGGTACTCAATCGAATGGAGGCGCCTCCCGGAGTCGAACCGAGGTCCACGGATTTGCAATCCGCTGCATAGCCACTCTGCCAAGGCGCCTTACCGATTTTTGTTCTCTGAGACTTTAAAAATCTCAATCTACGAGAGATGGTGCCCCAGGCCGGAATTGATGGTCCGACACTCGGCCGGTCAACTCGACGGCGGGATGTTAAATCCACGCACTCAATTTGCGGATGGTGCCCCGGGCCGGACTTGAACCGGCACAACGCGAACGTCGAGGGATTTTAAATCCCTTGTGTCTACCAATTCCACCACCAGGGCAACGCAATCATGCGATGGCAACACCACCTGCTCTAGCGACCTGTGCCGCGAGAACGAGGCGTACTTTAACGGATTCAGATTTTAGATCAACAGATATTTTGTCTTTTTCATTCATATGGTTAAAAAGGCGACTCACATGCACAATCTACGATCATTTTGCGCAATTCATATACACAGCGAATGGCATCTTCCCTAATCCCGGTCTTGCTTGTACAAACAAAAAACTTCAAAACCCTCCTACATTGAATGAATACTGACGCAGTACTCTGCTTTCACTGGCCCTTGAGTAATAACGCTTCGCCAACCTCTGTTCATTTCTCATCTTCATCTATTTTTCATATTTCACGTCTAGAGTTTACGTTGACCAAGAGACAGAAAAATAATGTGAAGCCTTTAAAACGATATCAGTACGAACGCTACGCCGTCCTTTGTAATCTCGCCTACCCCAGAGTCTTTAAACAGACCCGCTATGGGTTTGATCCTAATGGGCAGCGCATCATTAAAAACGAGTTTGGCAAAACCATGATCCGTGTTTTATGGAGCAAGAAGCGTACGGAAGTCGTCGTGGTAATTAAAGGTTCGCATAGCATGACCGATTGGCTGTTGAACTTCGCGATGTGGACACGCAGCTGCAAGCGCTTGGGGCTAAACTATCGAATCCATGCAGGCTTCTACCATTTGTTATTTCAAGAAAGCCAACCTTCTCGAAATGAAGATCGTCTTGGTTTGAGTGTAATTGAACGATTAGAAGCCACTATTGTACCTCTAATTCTACAAGGCAAGCGCATCACCATTACTGGGCATTCATCGGGCGGCGCAATTGGTAGCGTGTTTGCCGATTATATCGAAAGAAAGTACCCGAAAAGCATCAAACGTGTGGTGACATTTGGTCAACCAGCGATTGGTGATTGGACATTCAAGAAACGCTATCGTTTAAGTCACAAAACCTATCGAATCTGTTGCGACATCGATATTGTTACCTTTATGCCTCCGGTGCCTTTTCTCTACTGGCATGTGGGCAAAATGCTTTGGCTTTATAACGGTAGGATTTACGAGAACACACCAACGTTGATGCGGCTTGGACGCTCTTTGGTGAGTTGGTTGATACGCCCTTTTTCTTATCACTTGATGAGTAAGTACATTCGAAATAAAGACTTCTTTGATGAACGGTAATCCATTGCTTCGCTTTCTAGGGATTAAAGGACGGATACAAAAAGAGCCAGTATTAAACTGGCTCTTTAGTCTTGGTTCAGAATTACAAGGACGCAATTTCTTTATCAAGTTGGTATTTGTTGTCGGTAACGATGCGCTCTAATACTTCAACGCGCTGTTTGAGCTCTGCGACTTGCTTGTTCAAACCATTTCGCTCTTCTTCACTCATCTGATTGCGTTCAGAGACCTCTAACGCTTTTACTTCCTTACGATGGTTAAGAACCAGCTTAACGATACCACCACCAAATATTGCACTGAATACAATCGCAACAATCAAAACGTCAGCCATAGATTCCTTTCCTTAATCTGCCTACTGATAATGCTCAGGTATAAAGTTACGCATATGTTTCATGAATATCAAACAAGACATTAATTAAATGCGCGCTATTTTCGAAATCGGTCACACCTGCAAGTCTATGAGCCTGATTATTTAACGCCGACCCAAACAGAAACCGAACCGCCGTTTACTGGGAACTCCGCCCATCCACTAGCGTTAGTCCAGACTTCTTCGGTGCGAATACCTAACTTATCGATGTAACGCGTACTCGGTGAACCTGTGTACATCCATTTTGTTCCGCCAGGACCATCACTCATGATAACCGCCATTGAGTTCGGGTGTTCCGCATCCCCTTCTCGTGTCCAACCAATCACATCCCAATGATCAAGGTAGGAGTGCTGCTTGCCATAAGCATAATCTTTACGTGCTTTCACCAACTGCTCAATATACGGCACTTTCACCATGTTGATGTCGTGTCCTTTATCACTGTATTGTGCGCCGTAGTAATCCGCGTAGAACACTGACGGATAACCTTCTTCACGAAGCAAAATGAACGCGTACGCAAGAGGCTTGAACCACCAATCCACCGGAGACTCCAGCGCTTGCAGTGGTTGCGTATCATGGTTCTCGACTAATGTTACCGCTTTCACTGGGTTGTCCTTCATCAAGGTGCCATCCATGATTTGGCGCATATCGAAGTTGCCACCCGAGCGTGAAGCGTTATAGAAGTTCATGTGTAGCGGTGCATCAAACAATGACATGCTGCCAGAAGTCTTAGTGATAAAGTTATGCAGGTTGTTCACGTCGTAGTTCCAGTACTCACCCACAGTAAACAGCTCTTTGCCTGTCTTCCAACGTAAGTAATCGATCCACTCTTGTAGGTACTGATATTTGATGTGTTTAACCGCGTCCATTCGGAAGCCATCCACACCCGTCATGTTTAAGTACCACTCGCCCCAGTCTTTCAACTCTTGTTTGACTTCTGGGTGATCCATGTCTAAGTCTGCGTACATGAGGTAGTCGTAGTTGCCTTTTTCAGAACTGACTTCCCAATCCCATGCTTTGCCGTCACCTTTGAATTTGAAGATCGCTTTTTCTTTACCTGCGTCATCCCAGTCGACCCCGTCAAAGTGATACCACGTCCAATGGAAGTCTGAGTATTTATCGTTACGTCCTGGGAAGCTAAATTCGACCCAAGCTTCAATCCATTTGTCGCCGAGTTCAATGTTTCGGTTGTTCCAATCGACTCGCTTGGTGTCGACCCACGATTTACCATCCGCACCGCCACGGTGGTTAAACACCACATCACCATAAATTTGAATGTTGTTTGCGTGTGCCGCGTTAACAGCATCGAGGTATTGGTCTTTGCTGCCGTACTTGGTTCGTACCGATCCTTTTTGATCAAACTCGCCTAAGTCATACATATCGTAAACACCATAACCTACGTCATTGCTACCACCGGCACCTTTGTAGGCAGGCGGCAGCCATAACGCGGTAAAGCCGTTGTCAGATAACGCTGGTGCGTTGTTTTCAACTTGTGTCCAGAGTGTGCCGTCATTTGGCACATACCAATGGAAATACTGCATCATGGTTCCATTTTGTGCCGCCATAACCGGCGAACTGAGCAGCAAAGTTAAAGGTAAAAGTGTGGGTTTAAGGTTGAATGTTTTCATTATTTTTCTCTCACGTTTTAGAACGAAGTTCGAACTTAGAGAGCTAACATGACAGGTAGAAGAGATCCAACTAACCGTCTGTTGTACAACAAAAAGTTCGGACTACAATCATGGAGAAATTATCACCAATCACCCTCTACAATTATTGAGTTGCGTAACATTTATAAAATCAATGACTGATTGAACACAATTATTGAATCCCGATCAAATAACGAGGGAGGAGATAATTAATAAACAGGAGAAAGAGGTATTAAAGCACGTCAATTCCATTGCGCTAAAACGAAGAAAGCCCGTCATAATGACGAGCTTTCGAAAAGAATGGAGGCGCCTCCCGGAGTCGAACCGAGGTCCACGGATTTGCAATCCGCTGCATAGCCACTCTGCCAAGGCGCCTTACCGAATTGTTGTTCTCTGAGATTATTTAATCTCACTTTATGAGAGATGGTTCTCCGACCGGAATTGATGGTCCGACACTCGGTCAGTCAACTCGACGGTGGGATATAAAATCCACACACTCAATTTGCGGATGGTGCCCCGGGCCGGACTTGAACCGGCACAACGCGAACGTCGAGGGATTTTAAATCCCTTGTGTCTACCAATTCCACCACCAGGGCAACGCAATCAATGCGATGGCAACACCACCTGCTCTAACGACCTTAGCCGTGAGAACGAGGTGTACTTTAACGGATTATATTTCTAGGTCAACAATAAATTTATTCTTTTTGATTCAGATGGTTAAAAACACTACTGAATGTATGGGAGTTGAGCGATTCGATTAAAACTCACACGCAATCTTAACGACCTCGCCCATAAAATAGAGCCCCTATATTAGCGACTCCCTATCTACTCTCTCAATGAAAACGTTATGCACAACAGTTACAGTTGCGCTTGTAGCGGTCCATTTTACCTATGCCTGGGTTAAAGGTGTTGGTCGGATCAAGTTGATGGTAGAACGTTTGCAGCGAGTTTTCCGCTTCGTACAGATGCCCTACGTTGTGTTCCGCTGGGTATTTAGCGCCGCGACTGTTCAGGTGTTCCAACATTAGCTTCTTCATCAGCTTGGTGTCGGTGCCCTTTTTGAATACATAGTCTTGGTGGAAAACATAGCACATAAAGTGCCCATAATAGAGAGACTTAACGAGGTTCTTACTCACTTCCTCAGGTAATGTTTCTAACCATTCCTCATCGTTACGTCGTAACGCGATGTCGAGAGCCACAATGTCTTCCACTTCCTTGCGGTGAATGGTTTCGTAACGAATGGCTGCACCTGCCGCAGCAAAACGGTGTAGATATGCTTTCTTGCCCTCTTCTGGTGTACATTCGAAGAAGTCACTATCGTGCTCAGCACCCCAAACTTCTTTAAAATATTTTTGTGCTTCGGCAATACCGCCGTCACTCATTTTAAGTACAAGATGGTGCTCGTACTTATCACGGTATTCCAACATCCGCTTAGGAAGATGCTGCGGGAACAACTTGCTTGCGTAATACAGAATAGTATCTGGCAGGTATTTACTGACTAACGGAACTCGCTCTAGGAAGTTTTCGACCTTAGCTTTAAGCGAGAACATCTTAGGCAGATTGTCTGTGCCCAATAGATCGATAGAAAGGAAGACGTCTTTACCGTACTTCTCCGCCATGTTGAAGATGTCACGATGAAGGTACTCACCCATTTCTGGCAAGTTTTCAAACTGAGTAAGGAAGTCTTTTCTCAGCTTGGTCAGTTTATCTGGATCGTTAGTACCTAAATAGAACACCTGCTCTTTCTCAGGAATAGGATAGCTATCGACTCGAACAGCGAACACGCCCAGTTTACCTGCACAACCACTCGCCTCGTACAGACGACGCTCATCCGCATTAAAGCGCGATGGGATATCAGAAGTCACATCACGAACACGTTCGTCGTATTCTTTGTCCGACGCCATGCGTTCATCATGAATCACTTTATCTGGGTCGAAGTTACCATCCTGGATGTTCTGTAAGATCTCTTCAGGCGTCGAGCCTAATCCTTCAATACCAAGGTGGTTTACAAGATTGAGCTTACCGTCCTTGTCGACCTGAGCGAATATGGCAAGCTCTGTATAAGCAGGACCACGTTTAACCAAAGCGCCACCAGAGTTGTTTGCAATACCGCCCACAACGGTTGCGCCCAGAGAAGAAGAACCAATCACCGAATGCGGCGCGCGATTAACTGCTCGCAACTCTTTTTCTAGTGAATGTAAACTTGCCCCCGGAAGGCAAACCGCTTGCTTACCGCCGTCTAACAGATAGATTTGCTTCATCTTGGTAATATTGATCACCACCACATCGCGGTCGTAATCACTACCACTTGGCGCAGAGCCTTCGGTCAGACCCGTCTTGGCTGCTTGCATGATGATGATGCAATTATTGTTCACACATTGTTGGATGACCTTCCACTGTTCTAGCAGAGTCTTAGGAAAAACCACCGCCAACGCCGTGCCGCCTCCTGAGCGAAAACCGCTGCGGTAATACTTGGTTTTGATTTGATCGGTAAGGACATTTTCTTCCCCGACAATGGTGACAAACGCGTCGATGAGCTGCTTCTGTTTCATATCCGTATCTCTAGTTATTATGCCCAGCCAATATAAGTAGTCCGAATCTGAACGTCCATGCCACCAAAGTCCGATAACGACACCCAGACAAAATTAACTACTTTAATTACCCATATATTCAATCACTTAAGTTTCGAAGAACTATAAAATCAACAAAGAAACTTATCGTTTCCAAAAAGAAACAATAGCAAAGTGTATTGTTAACAAATGTGCACAACATCCAAGAAAAGCAAAGTCAAAAGAATCACAAGGCTTTATATACCTAACCTTGATAGAATATTGAGTTAAAACAAAACCACAACATGTGAACACCATGACGTTATCGCAGCGTTATATCACTGTGACATTGTTGATCGACAAAGAAAACAGATAGGTTGTGGAGTTTTAAATTTAGAGCGAATCCCTTCGAACAAAGGAGAATCACTCCTTTGAGAAAAGTTGAACCACTAGAATTGATGGCTACGACGTTGAAAACACTGATACAGATGCTCAATAAAGATCTTAATCTTTTCTGGTTGCTGACGTGTGTATGGGTACACGGCATAAATGCCCAAGCACTTAGCGGTTTCGTCTTTAAACAACTGAATCAGCTTACCTTGCTGCAAGTCTTCATAAACCAGTACCCGAGGTACATAAATGATACCTTGCCCTAGCAAAGCGACGTTACGTAGCGCAGATGAGTTATTGGTACATAGATTCCCATCTACCTTAACCTGATACACTTCATCATGACGCTTGAAAGCCCACTCACGTGCACCTGTCTCTTGATAGGCATAAACCAAACAGTTGTGCTTAGTGAGATCGTCCGGCATTTTTGGTTTGCCATGTTTGGCGACGTACTTAGGCGATGCACACACAATCCAGTTTGCATCAACAAGCTTACGTGCGATTAGGCTTGAGTCAGGCAAAACCCCAGTACGAATGGCAAGGTCAAAACCTTCGTTGACGATGTCGGCGAATCGATTGTCCAGTTCCATATCAATGTTGATATCTGGGTAAGCT
Organism: Vibrio sp. MOR3; assembly: GCF_001557775.1. Lineage (NCBI taxonomy): Bacteria > Pseudomonadati > Pseudomonadota > Gammaproteobacteria > Vibrionales > Vibrionaceae > Vibrio > Vibrio sp. MOR3. Next base: position 1,014,859 of record NZ_LNRD01000001.1, read on the forward strand.
TGGTTGAATTCAGAAATGACGGTAGGAAGGATAAGTTCACCAGAGATGGTCGGAACGGTAATCTTGATGTTGCCGGATAGGCTCTTGCCTAAACCAACAATCGACTCTTCTGCGGTTGCGACGGCTTGATAAACGCTGCGAGCATGTTCGAAGAAGGACTGCCCTGCTTCTGTCAGTTTAAGCGTGCGTGTGGTTCGATAAAGCAGTTGAACACCTATCTCCTGCTCTAATTTGGCAATGCGCTTACTGACAACCGACTTAGTGAGTTCCATTTGTCTTGCAGCGGCGCTGAATGAACCTTGCTCAACCAAATGATAGAAAATAATGTAGTCGTCGGTATTTCTCATGTGTCTTCACTGCTTCCTTGTCGAAGAAGACATTCTAAAGAGATTTCACACAGATTGCCGCAAGAAAGTTCACACTTGGCTTTTAAAGGCTTCCCCAACTAGAAAGGCGAGCTAATAAGGCTCGCCTTGTTACTACTCAACCGAGTAACTTTCTTAGATGATCTGTTTATTTCGTGAAGTGAATATCACTGATTTCAAATTCCACACCTGCTTGGGTATTTGCCCATGCGGGGAAGATAGTGAACGTCTTAACAGTTTGCGCCCAATACTTGTTATCGAACTTATCTCCAAATTTGGACATTGGAACCGTAACGGTAACATCAGAGTTTAGTGCAAGATTCGCAGCAGAAAGTTCCGGTACAAAAACATCTCCCGTATCGCCATCCGCATTAGCAAGTTTCAGCACTAAGCCAGTTTGATCATTATCAGGCTTTTGTGAGCCAAAGGTAGTGACATTCACTGTGAAGACTAGTGAACCCGCTTCCGCAAAGTTTTCCAAGTTTTGTGCATCAAAGTTGAAGTGCAATAATCCTTTGTAAGCCTCTGGACTAGCACTGTTATACGTGACTGTTGCCCCATCTGTTACCGGGGTTACTGTCATGTGTGTTTCCCCATCAGGAATTGGCCCCCAACCTTCAGTGGTATATTGGTCTGAAGCATTTATCTGCGCATTGAAGTCAGCGAATAGGTTATAATTGTCACCCGTTAGTGGTGGCAACGCATCTTCTAGCATGTCTTCACAACTTACCGCATCAGAAGGTAATCCTTCAGGGTTTGGAACGTAACGGATCTTACCTAAATCAAACTCCACTGCCTCCGTTGCGTACATCAAGAAAGACGTGTTCAACATTTGGAAACTCATGCCAGTATCTTTCAAGCATTGAAGCGGCACTTTGATCGTCGTCCAAGTGCTTTCTGACGGTTCTGGTAAGACTTTGTTAATGTTAACCTCACCGCGACAAGGATACTCACAGTGAGTCGATAGCACTAAGCTCTCTGGCGCTGCAGTTACCATGCGAATATCAAACTCCAAAGTCGAATCCGCATTCATGTAGCTGTTGTAATCAACACCCTTTTCATCTGGGGTTTGCATGTAAATTTGAGCGGCTGAATTGCCAACAAAATCACCAGTCTCTCCCGAGAACTTCACATTGATTGCTGACTGCTGCATGCCATCGTAGTTGATGCCTTTCGTTGTTACTGAGCCGATTGTGGTGGTGTCTTTGCTGATTTCCAGTCCAGACCAACCATTCGCACTGCCTGACATACGTGCAACAAACTCTCCTTTTGCATCTTTACCGAAGATCTCTAATGGGAACTCAGCGATGCCGTTATCTGGCTCGTCCATACCACAGCCATAATCACGAGGATCAAGCGGGATATCGTTCAAGTCTTCATACAGAGCAGGAACTTCGGTCTGATTTGCATAGTTCAAACCATATCCATATGGGAACAACGGCTTGTGTTCGCCTTCGATATCTTGCTCAATCAACTCACCATTTATGCCATCAATTGGTGTCGTGTAGTTAGGGATATTGAGTGCCTTGCGGTTGATTGTGGTCGAACACTTCTTAGCGCCCCACGAATAAGAGAGCTTACCTTTGAAATCCGCACCATCTTTTGCGAACAACACATCAGTAATACCTAGACCTTCCGTACCCGGCAACCAAGCTGCAACGAACGCATCTGAGTTGTTGAGCTCTTCATTGACGTAAAGTGGACGACCAGAGAAGAATACCGTGACCACTTTGTATCCCTGCTCTTTTAGCGCTTTGATCGTATCAAGATCCGCTTGATAAGAGGCTTTTAGCTTCGAAAATTCAAGCGTTTGTGCTTTGCTGATGTCACCGAACATTTCTGCATAAGGATCTTCACCGATAACCACAAGCGCAGTAGCTTCTTCTGGTGTTGTTGCTGAAGCATCGGTAAAGACGTTTTCTTCACCAACTTCTTTCTGCATTGCCATAAGCACCGTTTGTGCATTCGGGAAGTCTTTCTCAATGGTATTGCCATCACCTTGCCAAGTCATCGACCAACCACCTGTTTGTTTGGTGATGTCGTTGGCAGCCGAACCTGTTACCAAGAATTTCGAATCGGATTTCAAAGGTAGGGTTTGGTCTTGGTTTTTAAGCAATACTAAGGATTCAGATACCGCTTGGCGTGCAATAGCAACGTGTTCTGGCGCGCTCAATACGGATTGTTCGCCTGCCAGTGAACGTTCTGAAGGCTGTGGTTTTTCCCAAAGGTTTGCTCGCATTTTCACACGTAAAATACGCGTCACGGCGTCATCGATACGCGACATTGGAATGATGCCTTCGTTTACTTGGTCAATCACGTTTTGATAGAACGCTTGCCAGTCATTACGCGACGTCACCATAAACACATCATTACCTGCGATTACAGCTTGCGGACAGTTTGCTGCTGTACAGCCGTTGATCTCACCTTGGCCGTTCCAGTCTGTGACGACTAAGCCGTCAAAGCCTAATTTGCCCTTCAAGACGTCAGTAATCAGGTATTGTGAGCCGTGGATTTTCTGGTTTTGCATGTAATCGCCACCATCCTCAGCACCGTCGATACCAACCATAGGATCGTAGTTGGCATCATTCCACCAAGAGTTGAACGACGACATCACCACTTGTGCGCCTGCATTCAAGCCACCGATGTAGCCCATTGCATGAATATTGCGTAGGTACTCTTCTGTGTAACGGTTCTCACCATGGTCAACACCACCCAACGTACCACCGTCACCGACCCAGTGCTTCACGTTAGAGATTACGTTAGTGTCCCCTTTTAAGCCTTCTTCACCACCTTGAATGCCTTCCACCATGCGCTTCGCGTATTCATACACGATTTCTGGATCTTCCGAGTAGCCTTCATATACACGTCCCCAACGATAATCGCGTGGTGTCGCAACGGTCGGTGCGAATGTCCAATCAAGACCTGTCGCAACAACCTCTCTTGCGGTCGCTTTTCCTATTTCTTCAATCAGATCAGGGTTGCGAGCTGCACCTAAGCCAATGTTATGAGGAAATACCGTCGCCATGAAAACGTTGTTGTGGCCATGTACTGCATCTGTCGCCCACATAAAGGGAATTCGGAATCCTCGGTCAGCATAAGCGTCTTCCAACGCTAACCAGTATTTATCCGCTTCGTCCGCCCAATCTTGTGCGGTCGCGTATTTATCATTGTTTGGAAAACCGCCACCACCGTTTAGGATTGAGCCAAGCTTATAGGTTTTCGCCTCTTGTGGAGTGACCTCACGAAGGTCCGGTTGTACCATCTGACCGACTTTTTCTTCTAACGTCATTAATGCAAGGATACGTTGGATTTCTGCTTCCATCGCATCATCTTTTTTAATAGCACTGTCGACATCCTTCCATTCCGCAAAGTAAGGAATAGGACTGGTTGAAATGGTGTCACTGTCTGAATCATTGCAGCCTGAGATCATCGCCATTGAAACGAGAATACTGACGATTGTTTTCTTTGTTCGTAGCACGTTATTGCTCCTGAAATATTTTGTTATCCAACGGGACCACACGCCAGAGACGTGCTAGTCACCACTAATTTTTCACTACAGGGGTTTTATTTAGACTACTGAAATAAATGATAAATAATTCTGTGTTAGTCACAGAAATATGCTGATTGGATACACGCATTAGTTCATGAAACAAATAAAGATATCGTTAACAGTTTGATTGTTCGTTAAACGAGAAGGAGTAAGGCTTGTTGCACTTTTGTATGATATGCATGGTATTTCGCAGATTCATAGAAATGTGATTTGATTTCAAATCTTGAAAAAACGTATTAGTGATAGATGTTCCATATTCAACAATTTAAATTAGTGCCAAATTGCATAAGTTTGAAGCATATTCACACTATGTGGCGTTATTAATTCTTCTCGCATCTTAAGTTCACGAAGTAGCAAAGTAATAGCGCTACCACGAAACCGAGAGAACTCAGAAGTGAAGCTCTACTAAGTCGCAAAGCACGACACATGTGAAACAGTAAAGAGAAAACAAAGTAGTGATTGACGGCGGCAAAAGGAATTGATGGAACAGGAATTTTAGATACAAAAAAAGACGCCCTAGGACGTCTCTTTTTATGAATTTGGAGGCGCCTCCCGGAGTCGAACCGAGGTCCACGGATTTGCAATCCGCTGCATAGCCACTCTGCCAAGGCGCCAAATTGTTTACGCTAAAAGGCTCTGCCCCGTTGCGTTGGGTGCTACTTTACGGATTCAGGAAATATAGTCAAACAAAAATCTTTTATTTCCGCTTCGTTTGCTTTGTTTTAAACCAAACAGTCGATAATTCGATCTAATCGGTGCCTTATTACTAATGGCTTTATTGCATATCACCGAACAAAAAACGACAAAAGCGACCGCTTAAGCCGCTTTTGCTTGTCACTTTTATACTGTTCGATGGTGTTAGCCGTTTGCGACGCGTTTCAATAAGCGCCCCACTACATTTGGATGGTAAGACCAAGTGTGGTCAAACATCGACATTAACGCTGGGTTGCCATACTTCGATAAGCTAATGGCATGAAAACGGTTCTTCTTCGCTTTTAAAGCATCGACTTTTGCAAGTAACTCATCTTGCTGTTTTGGTGCAATGAAGTCTGAGATAACAACCATGTCGGCATTTTTGTATTTGTCGCTGTTCATTAGATCAATAGATTTAATTAACGTTGGCTCCAAATCCGTCCCACCATGGAAGCTGTAAGTTAAAAAGTCAGCGGCTTCACGTAAACCATCCTGACGCGTTAGCTCGTAAGTAATGTGTTCAGTGGAGAAGATGATCACATAGCAATCTCGTTGTTCAGCCAGAGCGATTTGCATAAGTGCGTAAGCCATGGCTTTGGCACATTGCTCCGGGAATCCACTCATCGAGCCTGACGCGTCAACACAAACGATAAATGGGCCTTTTTCAACGTCCACCGCTTTATGATCGGGTTTATGCGCTTTCACTTTACGTAGTGTGCGAGACTTACCTTGCGTGCGGTAGTTCATCAAGCGTTTATCAACCAAATGCTTGTAGAACACGACTTCCAGCTCTGGATACGCTAAAAACATGGTTTCGTTAGGTAGCAGTTTGTTGAGGTCGTCACTTTCATGAATACCAACGATATCGTCTGTCGCTTCGTCACTCTTTTCCTCAACCATTTGCAGCTCTTCTGCTGGTGCGCGGTTGAGGTCAGGATCATTCACTTGCCCCGCCATGCGACCAAGTTGCTCTGCGATCTCTTGCAAACCTTTGTGCTTTTTAAGGAACTCTGCGTGGCGCTTCATCACGATTAAGTCAGTTTTACTCAACTTAGCGGACGCCATATCCCACAAACGCCCAACGCTTTCTTCGTCACCAGACTCCGTCACTTTATCCATGTTACGCATGGTTTCCATACGTTGATAAAGATCGTTGAGGACTTTTTCTTTGTTCTCTTCAAGCTCAGAGACTTGCGCTTGTTTGATTGCTTCTGCAAGGCTTTGATACCACTGGTCACAGAAGTAATGAGGGAACATTGGGTTGTTCACCCCCTTGTTCTTCTCCATCATGCGACGCGCTTGCATGTAAAACGCCGAGTGCCATTCAAGCTTTTTGATCACGTCATCAATTCGTTCGAAAAACTCGTTTTCATCCCAATAAATCACTTCTTGATAGAGTGCGAGTTCCTGTTGAAAACGTTCTGTCTCACAGACTTTCGTCATGCGCTTTTTCACGTTGCCACGCCATTTAAGTAGATGGTTTTTCACCGAGGATTTCATACCTCGATTTTCTGCCATCATCATGACTTGTGAGCGCGCCATTAAATCGTTAACCGCACTATCAATGATGCCTGAATCTGCCACCATAAGTGCTAAGCTGAGTCCGTCTGCACCTAACATGTCGTCTCCTTAAGAGAAAAACTGATGTAAGTTTTTAAAGCGCTGAATGATCTTCTCGCTTTCACCTTGGATAGACTCAAGTCTCTGGCTCACCTGTTGCAGACTCGACTCCATTAGACGTGGTAACTCTGGATCCACGAAACTGTGAGGTAATGCGCCATGAAAGTTGGCTTTAACCTTACGCATATGATGTTCAGCTTCACTCAATTGGCTGACTGCTTTTTCGCTTTCTGCCAACCATTTTTGGTAAAGCTCAACGTCTAAACCTTGTTGGGTAACCAAGCTCACCAACACACCACGGTTTGCAATGTCACGGATCACTAGGTTATTGGCGGCATCGACATCAAACCGCAGACGACACATATTGGTGTTTTGGTTCACGTAGCCATACACATCGCCATGACCTTCTTTGATCACTCGATCAAGCTCGTCTTTTGGCACGTATACCCAGCGGCTGTCACCCTTCTCTGATTCAGATACCGACATGTTGCTTTGCAGAATAACCAGCTTAACCAGATTCACCGCCGCGCCTACTTTGTAAGTTTTCGCTTTGGATGTATCGAAGCTCATGGTTTCTTTGCGAAGCAGTCCCGTTGCCGCTTCAGCGTTTAGCGTCATGCGATATTTGTCTTCAAGTTCATGCTGCACATCAACCAAAGATTCACGACAGTATTCGATCTCTTGCTCTGCTTCTTGCTGATCAAAGGCATGTTTTAGTGCGAACTCTTGAATCACACTGCGAACGACATCGCGTGACTCAGGGCTATTCCATAAACAATCTTGCAGTAGCAAAAGATCAAGTGGGTTGATTTCATCACGACCATTGAAAAACGCGCTCGCTTTAAGCAATTTGACCGCTTTTTTCCAACGGCGGTCAGACACGTACATATCTGTTAATGATGCGTCGCCAAACTCAGACTCTACTTTCGTTTCCAACATAGACTTAAGTTGGTATAGCTTTTCGAATGTATTGTCGGTGAGAGTCAGCTTATCGAGCTGTTGCTGCCAGCGGTGGTATTCTTCGTCTGTGATCGCCAAACCCTCTGGAACCTGCGCTTCTTGAGACGTACCCACTGTCAGCATGGATTTGAAGTTTTGCTTATCCTGAATGCGGTTTACAAACACGCGCACCAACATGCGGTCGTAAAGTGCGTCTAAACCACTATCTTCGTCTGGTAGTTCGTTTGATGCAGAAACCAAAAGGCGCATCGGTACACGTTCAATTTCACTGCCGTTTTTGAACGTCTTTTCGTTCACAACAGTCAAAAGCGTATTCAGAATCGCAGGACCTGCTTTCCAAATCTCATCAAGGAAAACCACCTGTGCCGTTGGTAAGTAGCCTTGAGTAAGACGGACATAACGACCGTTGTCTTTTAGCTCTTGAATGCTCAATGGACCAAACACTTCCTCTGGTGTTGAGAAGCGAGTCATTAAGTACTCAAAGTAACTACTGTTATCAAATGCTTGGATAAGACGTTTGGCGATTAAGCTTTTTGCAATACCCGGAGGACCAAGAAGGAAGACGCTCTCACCCGCTAGAGCGGCAAGAAGACAAAGTTTGATGGTGTGTTCGCGTTCGTAAACGCCGTCGGTCAGTGCTTTAGCCAGCTTGTTGATACGCTCTGAAAGAAGCGCCTTTTCTGCATTTGATGCGAAAGATGGTTGAATCATAAAAGCTCCGGCTGTTGAACTGAGGCTGTATATTTAATTTTATACATTTGTTATCACTTTGTTACAAGTGTATTTTTTAGTGAACCTCGGTTATACCAGATGCTCTTCGCGCGCGTGCGCGGGCAACCATAGTTTTCATTTATGAGACATAACTCACTGAATGTGCTGATTTCATAAGAGTATGAAACCATTTTCTACTTTTGTTTCACGCGGTTTGTGGTTAATGTGCAAGACACGTCAACACGCGGTTACCGCTAGGATCCACAACTGCATGAGCAATACAATTCATACATGGAAGCAGATTTCTCTGGTCGAAGAGGAAGTTAAACTACCAACTGGTCGGATGATTACACATACCACTATCCAACACCCCGGTGCTGCCGTAATCTTACCTATTACTTCAGATGGCAACATCGTTCTTGTTAATCAATTCCGTCCCTCTCTTAACAAATGGCTGCTTGAATTGCCTGCTGGCACACGTGAAGGCGATGAAGATCCGTTGCACTGTGCTCAAAGAGAGTTGGAAGAAGAAACAGGATATAGCGCCGAAAAGTTCACATCGCTTGGTCAAGTTACTCCTCTTGCTGGTTTCTGTGATGAAATCCAGTACTTGTTTGTTGCCGAACAACTGAACAAAACCAATCGATACGAGTGTGACGACGACGAAGTGATTGAAGTAGTGACATTGTCACGAGAAGAACTCGAACAACAAATTATTCAAGGCATTATTACGGATGCCAAAACTATCGCTTGCCTAAGCAAAGCTCGTCTTTGCGGTTATATTTAGGTCTTTTCGACCGAGGAGAGAATTATGGACTTTCGATCAGATACCGTTACGCAACCTACACAAGCAATGCGTGAAGCAATGTTTACCGCTCCTGTCGGCGATGATGTGTACGGTGATGACCCAACCGTTAACGAGTTAGAGCAATTTGCGGCTGAGCTTGCGGGCTTTGAAGCGGCAATGTTCACAACCTCAGGCACACAAGCAAACTTACTTGGCTTAATGGCGCACTGTGAGCGCGGTGACGAATACCTATGTGGTCAGCAAGCGCATAACTACAAGTACGAAGCTGGTGGCGCTGCGGTACTGGGGTCTATTCAACCTCAACCAATTGAAAACAACCCAGACGGTACTTTGCCATTCGATAAGCTAGAAGCTGCTATCAAGCCAGATGACGCGCACTTTGCACGTACTCGCCTACTTAGTTTAGAGAACACCATCAACGGTAAAGTGATTCCTCTTTCCTACCTTGCAGAGGCTCGTGAGTTTGTGAACAAACATAACTTACAGATGCACCTAGATGGCGCTCGCGTATTCAACGCAGCTGTTGCGCTTGATGTTCCAGTGAAAGAGATTGGTCAGTACTTTGATTCAATGACTATCTGTTTATCTAAAGGTTTGGCTGCCCCTGTCGGTTCATTGCTGCTTGGTAGCAAAGAGTACATCGCAAAAGCGCGCCGCCTAAGAAAAATGGTCGGCGGTGGTATGCGCCAAGCGGGTATTCTTGCTGCAGCCGGTAAACTAGCCCTTACCGAGCAAGTAGAACAGCTAAAACAAGACCACATCAACGCAAAAACCTTGGCGGAAGGTTTAGCGGAATTGCCTGGTTTCTCTGTTAATCCAGAGTTTGTTCAAACCAACATCGTTTTTGCCAAGCTTGATCCACAAGTGGATATCGCTGGTATCGCAGAAAAGATGAAGGAGCAAGGCATCACGATTACCCCAGGAAACCCAATCCGCTTCGTGACGCACAAAGATATTTCAGCACAAGACATCGATACCTTCCTATCTAGCCTTAAATCTCTGCTTTAACTTGATTTTGATCATTGAGCTTCCCCTAAGGGGAAGCTTTATTCTATGCGCTTTCAAGAACTACAATGAGTGCATTCAATGCTTAGATACGTGCTTCTAACGTCTCTTCTTCTCTCTTCCTCTGTTGTGGCGAAACCTTTTGGTGACGTTGATATAGGCAAACTTAAATCGCCAAGCTGTGTTTACTGTCATGGTTCGAACGGCATGACGACAAACGACGCTTACCCTAACCTAACCGGTCAGAATGCTCAGTACTTGTATGATTCTATGAAAGCCTATCAAGATGGGCTTCGCTTAGGTCCTTTGGCTGAGATGATGGCAGCCCAATTACGCATGCTAAATGATGAAGATTTGCGCGATGTTGCCGCGTTTTATTCAGAACAAACATCTCATGCAGAAAAATGAATAATTATGGGACTTGTGAATCACCACAAGTCCTAACTCTGTTTTCATTCGCACAACATCTAACCAAAACAATTAACCATTAACTCATTGATAAGCAACTCAACCCTCTTCAGATCAAATTATTGATGAATTTATAGTTCATCAACTCAGTTAATATTGACTTTTTATTCTATTTTATCGATATTTCATGCTTTCTATAATTCGACGTGAAATAGGTTATGTCTCACACACACGCTCAGCCATCGGAATCGGCGGCTACCCCTAAATCATGGCAGATGCCTGATACCCTCATTTTGATCTTCATTGTTGGTATTCTTGCTGCGATTCTTACCTACTTAATCCCTGCTGGTCATTTTGATAGCCAACAGGTGACCTACATGGTCGACGGTGCAGAAAAAACTCGCACAGTTATCGATCCATCTTCTTTCTCTTATGCAACCGATGAAAACGGTGAATTGGTTTACAACAAGGTTGGACTATTCGCTTCAGGTGGTGGCATTGGTCTAATGAACTTCCCATTCGAAGGTCTGGTTTCAGGCTCTAAATGGGGCAGCGCGATTGGCGTTATCATGTTCATGCTGGTTATCGGTGGTGCATTTGGTGTGGTAATGCGCACAGGCACGATCGACAACGGTATCTTACGCCTTATCGACAAGACCAAAGGTAACGAAGCGCTATTCATTCCAGTTCTGTTCTTGCTGTTCTCTTTGGGCGGCGCAGTATTTGGTATGGGTGAAGAAGCCGTTGCATTTGCGATTATTATCGCGCCACTAATGGTTCGCCTTGGCTACGATGGTATTACTACAGTAATGGTGACCTACGTTGCGACTCAGATTGGTTTTGCAACATCTTGGATGAACCCATTCTCGGTAGCAATTGCACAAGGTATTGCTGGCATTCCTGTTCTGTCCGGTATGACTGTACGTATGGGTCTTTGGGCGGCGTTCACCGCGATTGGTATTGCTTTCACTATGATTTACGCATCGCGTATCAAAGCAAACCCTGAGCTTTCTTACAGCCGTCGTACTGACAAATACTTCCGTCAGCAAGAGCTAGGTGACCACGATTCTCGTTGGAACCTAGGTGACACCCTAGTTATCCTTACGGTTATTGCAACGACAGTATGGGTTGTTTGGGGCGTAGTAGCTAACGCATGGTACATTCCAGAAATCGCGTCACAATTCTTCACTATGGGCTTTGTCGTTACGATTATCGGTACGATCTTCCGTCTGAACGGCATGACGCTAAACTGTGCGGCTGACGCATTTAAAGAAGGTGCAGCAATCATGCTTGCTCCTGCTCTTTTGGTTGGTTGTGCGAAAGGTGTATTGCTTATCCTAGGTGGCGGTACTACTGATGAAGCAAGCGTACTGAACTCGATCCTGAACAGCGCTGGTGGCGTAATCAGCGGTCTTCCTGACGTTGCTGCGGCTTGGTTGATGTATGTTTTCCAATCTATCTTCAACTTCTTCGTGACTTCAGGCTCTGGTCAAGCAGCACTGACTATGCCTCTATTGTCTCCTCTTGCAGACATCGCTGGCGTTACTCGTCAGGTTGCGGTTCTAGCATTCCAACTTGGTGACGGTTTCACTAACGTTATCGTTCCAACTTCAGCGTCGCTAATGGCAACACTGGGTGTATGTCGTATCGACTGGGGTGACTGGGCGAAATTCTGCTGGCGCTTTATGCTATTACTCTTTACCCTATCGAGCATTGTCGTCGTCGCAGCTCACGTGATGGGTTTTGCGTAAACTGATTACCAATATCCCTAAGCACTTAAACATGAAAACGTAGCTTTGGTATAAAGAATAAGGCGAGACAAAGTTCTCGCCTTTTTTAATTCAAGCCGTATGGCAAACAAGCATCAAAGTAAGATGTTTTGGAGTGACAACTTTAATGGCAACACAATTTCTGGATGACGTAATTCAAGGTCATCAAGTCATTCAATCTCTTGACGTAACAGACTTACCTGCAGGCGAGCATAAGTTTTGGTTCCGTATTGCAACCAACGCCCTATCTCAATGGCAACATTTGCCTGTGTTAGTCTTCAAGGGCGAAAAACCGGGTAAGAAAATCATGATCACAGCTGGTGTTCATGGTGACGAATACAATGGTGTTTTAGCGGCGCAAAAGACCGCTCGTGAACTGATTGGCAAAGACATCGCGGGTACTGTAACTGTCGTTCCGACCATCAACCTGACGGGTATGCTGAACCACAGCCGTGACTTCTTCTCTGCGGATCCAGATGCATCTCCTGCAAACTTAAACCGTTTCTTCCCTGGCGATGCAAATGGCAACGAAGCAAACCGCTTCCTATTTGCTTTGTGGAATAACCTTCTTAAACCGAACGCAGAACTGGCGATTGATTTGCACACTCAAACCACTGGTGCTGCTTACCCGCTGTACGTGTTTGCTGACTTCCGTATTGAGCAATCTCTGGAAATGGCTCGCCTCATTAACCCAGATGCGATTCTTAACGATCCGGGTGACGCTGGAGTACTTGAAACCGTCTGGAACAACAGCGGCATTCCAAGCATCACCATCGAGGTGGGCATGGGTCGTTACACAGAACAAGAGCTGATCGACCGTACCGTGACTGGCATCTTCAATATCCTTGCTCGTCATGACGTAGTGACCGGTGAAGTTGCAGAGATCACGCCCTGCCTAGAAGGCAAAGACATCATCAGCATTCGCGCTGAATTAGGTGGTTTTGTACTACCACAAGTGAAGATGATGGATAAGGTAGAACAAGGTCAATTGGTTGCAATTCAATACGACAGCTTTGGTGATGAGATTCAGCGTTACACAGCGCCGACTGAAGGTACAGTGCTGAGCCACAACATTGAATCGATCCGAGCACCAGGTTCATTAGTTGTTCGATTAATTAAGTAATACAGCACTCAGTTAAATACATGCCCCACTTTTTGTGGGGCATGTTTCATTTGTCGCTGTAAGTATTACTTTGTTTGCTCTACGAGAATTAATTCGTCCGACGCAAAGCCTTTCTCTTTTGCTACTTGTTTGAAACGCTCGACCGTTGCTTTATCGACAGTTGGTGTGCGTGACAGTAACCATAGGTAGTCGTGATTGAAACCAGAGATAAACGCGTAGTCGTAGTTTTCACCTAGCTCAAATACGATGTAAGACGAATAAAACGGCCCGAAGAAAGACACTTTAAGATGCCCTGTGTTTTCACCATCGACGAAATACGCTTTGCCGTCAGCTTGCGTCCATTCTTTATCTTCTTCTGAATAGCCTCGGTTGATAACCGTTACGCCACCATCCTCACGTAACTCGTATTCAGCCGTCACATTCGATAAACCGCGCTCAAAAGAGTGATCAAGACGCGCAATTTCATACCATTTGCCTAGATATGGTTGAAGTTCAAAGTTGTTGACTGGCTCCACGCCGTCCGGTTTAGACGTACAGCCAAACAACGTTGCAAGAGACAAAAGTAAAAGTGTTTTAAGAGATTTCATACAGCAACCTGAAATTAAATTAGTGTCTGATTTTACTATAGAAGATAAAAATTCGATCAAAAATTAATGTATCGAAATTCTCCACAGGACAGTCCTACGTCTTGGAAACCTTGTAGTGCTTCAAACACATTAAAGTGGCTCACGACAACAACCTTTTGATATTGGCGGTAACGATCCAGCACCAACTCAGCCCGTGCTTTTAGCTCATCAACATGTTCGTAGCGACTGTCGGTCATTGGAATACCCGCTTTTAACAACTCTCGGTATTCGTGCCAGCGTCGGTCTCTTTCATTCAATGTAATGTAGCCACCTTCTTTGTCCGCACGCCACTCTCTCAAGTCATGCTCAACAAACAAAGGCAAATCGCGATGACGATTGAGAATTTCTGCTGTTTGAAGGGCTCTTGTATAAGGAGAGCTGATGATGATATCAGCATCGTCAAATACTGCATGATTGAGTTTTTCTTGCAGCACGGGCAAATACTCTCGACAAAGCGGCGCATAGTCCTTCTCAAGTTGAGTCATCTGCCGCTCATCCGCTAACGTAAAATCTGGCACGCCATGCCTTACAAATACAATATCCATATTGTGGTGCTCGTCCTTGTTAAATTGCTATTGAGAAATTGGAGTCAGTTTTAGATAGGAGTGCACTTCTCCATTTTTGTATTCAATCGCAGAGTGGATGGAAGGTTCACGGTTTCCCACAACAGAAAGTTCATAAGTGTTTTCACCTTTGTAGATCGTGATATGAAGTACACCAGCCTCTAGCTCCCAATGCCCTTTGGTATGAAGGCGTCCAAACAAGGTGTATTCATCGAGTGAACCATCCGCATGCAAGTGCACCTCTGTGACGTAGCCACCCGTGCAGCTCTTGATCCAGCAACGATCACTGACTTCTTCGAGGCGTATTTCTCTTTTGCTTACCTTCCATTTTGAGAAACGTTCGGACTCTGCAAAAGACACTTCGATATCGGAATGTTCTTTGATGGGCGCACCTTCAAGCTCGCGTAAGCAAAGCTGAATCCAACTAGTTATTTGCATGGAATATCCTTAAGGTTTCAATTGCCCTTTTTACACCTAAACGTGGGCTGCTTAATACTGGAATGCCGACATCAACTAATGATGCAGCACCTGACATCGAAGCTTGCGCCAATACAATTACGTCATAATCACGAGCCTTTCTCTCTATTACTGCTTTAATCTTGTCGTAATAGCCTTGGTTATCTTGGTCGAGAAAGCGTTCCCAAGCACCTTCAACCACAAACGTATCTAACTGACGGATACAATTGCCCTCACTCGTCTCAAGTAACGCCAAGCTGGGCTCAATGGTTGTCGATAATGCCGCGAGTAACAACACTCGCTCATGAGTTACAGCTTGGTCACCCATCGCGCGGTCTATACGATGAACGTTAACACCCTGCTCTGTAAGCGATTCAGCAAAGCGACCAATTGAGGAGCAGGTACAAACCACCAAGTTTGCTTGTTCAGAAAGCTCTCGTACTTTGTCTTGTACTGATTGCTTCACCTTAGATACGTCCTCTCCATCAACCAAACACTCCAACAAGTCAGCATCGGCAAAGTGTGCGACTTTTAAATCAGGTGCGAGCTCTGTCATCAGTTCGGAGAAAGGTGGAATGTGTACGGGTGAAGTATGAAGAAAATATAGGTCGTATGGCTTCATGCTAAGTTGTCGATTTTTAGTTCAATTTCGACAACTTAGCACAAGGCGATGGGAATTAATGCGATCAGAGTTACTGTTGTGCTTCCCAAAGACCAAGAAAGTACTTGCCGTAAATCACTTCAGTTTGCATATGCATAATCAGTAAAAATGCAATCAAAGCTAATATAAAGCGATTGAAATAACGGCTGACTTTGGTACGAACTTTTATATCGAATACTCCAATATGAATACCAACATAGGCAAAGGGGTAAATCAACAAAACAGCGAGTAACCAACCTAGGTAGCCGGATATCGCCATTTCTTCGTAACCGATCATAATACCTCCACAATGAATACGACGGGAACGTGGTTAGTATTCATCATCTAACGGAGGCGGAATGTCAGGATTTACACAGCTGCGAGCCGTTGCCAAAAAGTCCCTTAAATAAGTTACTTATCTATTTATAAAATCTTGTGAGCCAAGAAAATCTTGTGCCATTTTTGGCGAAGTGATGTGGATGAACTTGATAGGCGAACCTTTTAAGTCACCTTTCAGTTTTAAATAACGCTTCCGATTCTTTCGGTAATTCTTAACCGACCACCAAATAATCGAATCCTTACTCAAAAATGCTTTTCTAAAACTTTCTCTATTGCCAGTTCCTTCCCAGAACTCTTCTTGAGTCCATGCCCTTTTGATAGCACGAGTTGCGGAGCGATAAGTGGTGATAGAACGTGAATAATCGAGCCAGATGATGGTATCGACTCTTTGCCATTTGTATGGTTGTGTTCGGCTGTAGTTCCCGTCGAGTACCCAAGCGTCTTGTTGAGTTACGTCCACGACTTTATCGAAGAACGTCTCATCATCGAGTTCTTTCCAATCGGGAAGCCAGAACAACCTGTCCATTTCTATGTACGTGACACCTAATTTCATTGCGAGCTGCTTTGAAAACGTCGATTTACCGCTTGCACTGCTGCCTACTACATTGATCCTTTTCATTAAATCCTCCTAGGTGACCGTACCAAATTGACAAAGAGCGACGCATTCCAACTATAGGTAAGTCTGGCAAATGCGGAGGCGGGATACTAATGATTACGCTTTAAAGTTCTAGTGTAGGTTCAATAAGATGTGAAGTTACGCGCATAAAAAAGCCTCCAGTGAAGGCTGTCTCTTGATCACAAGTCTAGTGATCAAGAGACATTGCGAGTTCGTAGCCTTCAAGGATGGTTTGTAGTTTAAACCACCCTTCCCAAAGCACCTTTATTGAAGCTCTACCCGTCCTCTTGGTATC